>JAJPIP010000062.1 GCA_021324655.1 Pseudomonadota bacterium | reverse complement strand
TGGCCGGTGACATTAAAAGGAGCAACCCGCCGATCGATCGCCGTGCCGAGATGGCGCGCCAGCTCGAAGACCAATCCCGTGATGTGGCGAGGGGGCTTCTCCGGCTCCTGCTCGACCGGGTCGAGGATAGTTTTAGCCATGCCGTCAGTTTACTTGCCGCGACAATGTTTGTCAAGACAGTATTGTTGGCGGCTCGATTGGCTCCTCCGTATCCAGGCCCGCCTCGGTGATCACCCAGGCCAGCGCGCCGGCGGCGGTCGCAAAATCGGGGTGATGCGCTTCCCCGTTGAGGTTATCGATCCACTCGTGGACCGTGGACGGTTGTGTGCGGAACAGGGAGAGAATGACGTCGCGCGCCCGCTGTCTTTCCCCGATACGCGCCCATCCCAGGGCCTGATACGCGGTAATCCAGGGCCAGATGCCCTCGTTGTGATACTGACCCGGCGCTGTCTTGGACGGCCCGATTTGATCGGGAAAGTACCCCGGCTCAATGACCGCGGTTCCAAACGGCCCGTCCAGCGAGTCCAGGATTGTCATGGCGCGTCGGCCCTCCTCGCGTCCGCACATCTGAAACGCGACCAGCAGCGCTGTGTCAAGGGAGCGGCGCAGGGAGACGTGAGTGGTTTCGACGTAGTTGGCGTAGTACCCCTCAGGCGTCATCAGGATCCGGTTGGCGGCCAGCCGCACGTCCTCCTGCTCACGCCGGCACGCCTCGGACTGCTCCTCATCCCCCACCGTGGCGAAGATCTTGGAGGCCGCTTCCAGCGCGTGGTACCAGACGGCCTGTGTATAGGCGACTTTCCCCCGCCGCAGCAGCGTGTCGGCCCAATCTTCGTTCGCTCCTTGCTCCAGCAGGTGGTCGCCATCGTCATCCCGGCTCCGCAGGTACGCGATGGCCGCCGAGACGGCGGGAGCGAGCTCGTGCACCAGGGTATCGTCGCCGCTGTGCACGCAATGGTCCTGGAGGGCGATGATCAGCCAGCCGCAGCTGTCGGGATCGGCGCGGTTCGTGTAGATCTCCCGTGTTCCCGCGGGAAACTCGGGCGTATGGATGTACACCGAGGTGGGAAAGGCGCCCACTTCCCGCAACAGCTCCTCGCGGGTGGGCCGGTAGGCAAAGTCCTCCGTCCACTCGGCGAAGCGCTTGTTGCGGAAGACGAACCGGGCTGGGTCGGACTGCGGAGTGATCTGATAGCTCCAGTAGCGCCGAAGCAACTCGCCCGACAGATCGGTCTTGCCCAGGCGGTTGATCCCCAGGCTCGCCACTCCTGTGTCGCGTGCCCAGATGCCGAGATAGGTGGGGCCGGGCATCAGAATCCGGCCGATCCGTGTTTCGACGGTCTCCCGATCGATCACCGATGCCAGTGTTCCCAAGAGGCGGCCAATGTCCAGGTCGTCCATGTGCGGCTCGGTCATGGATGTTTCCGTCCTTCTCCCGTGAAAAATAGATGCGCCGGTATATTCTGGACGGGGACGAGATGCGAATTCGTGTATGCATGGTGACGGGCTTTCGTCCGACGCCCAGCGGGGGCGGCATGGAGAAGCACGTCTATGAGCTCGTCTGCGGCTTGCTCGCGCGTGATGTCGATGTGCAGATCGTCTGCGAGGATCGTAGCCATCTCCCCGATCCCGTGAATGGGCTCGCCGGCCGGATCATTGGACTTCCGCCGGAGTCCCTCGACCAGGAAGAGCCCATGCCGATGGATCGCTGGGTCCCGCTCTATGAGGAGAAGTCTCGCCGCTTCGCCGAGATGCTCGATCCATCCTCCTTCGACATCATCCACTCCCACAGCCACTACGGGCGTGACATTGCGCTCCGCCTCAGCGCCATGGACCACCGGCCGGCCCTGATCAACACCTTCCATCTCACGCCGGTCGGCCAGCTGGAACGATTTCGCGCGCTGGGCCTGCCGGCTCCGGAGGGTGCGCCCATCGATCGCGCCGTCTCCGACATGGAGGCGACGGCGGCTCGGCTCTCCGACCGCTCCATTGCCGTCTCGCACGGCGTCCAGCGCGAGGTCTGCACGTACTACGGTGTGCCGGACGAGCGCGTGCCCGTCATCTACAACTGGTACGATCCGGGGAACTTCGATGTCCACCTGCGGCCTGAGGCGCGGGACAAGCTCGCGCTCGATCCGCATGCCCCCTATCTGCTGTACATCGGCCACTTCAAGCAGCACCGCGGGAAATTGATGGCCGAGGCGATGCGCCGGCTCCCGCCGGAGGTCAGGCTGCTTGTCATCCACCCGGAGGGAGATCCGGAGATCGCGGCCGAGTTCGGCGGACGCATCCTCTTCTGCGGGTACCAGACGCCGGAGCAGCTAGGCCTGTACTATGCGGCCGCCGATCTGCAGTGCTTCCCCACCGTCTATAGCGGCTTCGGCCTGGTGCTGGTCGAGGGCATGGCCTGTGGCTGTCCACCCGTCGTCTTCAACTACTCAGCGATGAATGAGATCGTGACGTCCGACAGCGGGTACATCGCCGACGAGCCGACTGCCGCGGCGTATGCGGACGCCATCAGACGAGCCTTGCAGGACGGCGGGGCAAAGTGTCACGCGGCGGTGGAGCGCTCGCGCCGGTTCCGCATGGATTGGCAGATCGACCGTGTCGTCGACCTCTACCGTGAGGTGCTCGTGCAGGAGACACGGCCGATCCGCGAGACACGGAGTGTTCCGCGCCTCATCAAGCAGCAGCGTGCGGAAGGAGTGGTCCATGACTAAGCCCAGGGGGGCGAATCCGATTGTCGAGGCGCTGGCCAGGCCGATCTTCGACCGCATTCAGGATCCACTCTTTCTCGATTACCTGCTGAATACCATCGTCAACAAGGTGCCTTTCCCCGCCATCCGCATGTCGCTCTACCGTGCGGCGGGACTCGACGTGCACCCGACGACCAACATCATGATGCGCTGCTTTGTGCTCGAGGCGCGGCAGATTCACATCGGCCCCAACTGCATCATCGGTCCGTTCACGACGCTCGATGGTCGGGCCACTCTGAGGATCGGCCGCAACGTGAACGTGGCCGGCGAAGTCCTTACCATCGGCGGTCACCACGCCGTCGATTCGCCGACCGCCGAGGGTATTCTGGGACCGGTGGTCATCGAGGACAACGCCTGGGTCGCCATGCGGGCCACGATCCTCCCCGGCATCACGGTGGGCGAGGGGGCATATGTGGCGGCGGCGGCGCTCGTCAACCGTGACGTGCCACCGTACACGCTGGTCGGCGGTGTGCCGGCGCGCAAGATCCGCGACCGCAGCCGCGACATCGAGTACACCCTCGAGCACTTCCCTCCGTGGATCTGAAAGAAGCATTCCTCGAAGTTAAACGGGCACCATGATGAGGGAGGCAGCAAGGCATGACGACGATCTCGCGGTTGCCGGCGGCGGCGGGTCGGGAACCCCTGGGCTTTGGACCGAGCGGTGACTGAGTCGCCCGACCAGCGTGTGCTGTCACCGCAAGACGCGACCGAGTGGAAGACTCCGGAGGAGCCGCAGATGGCGCCCTCGGGTGACCGGGTTGCCTTTACCCTGGTCGACCTGGCCAAGCCGGATGATCAGAAGCGCTCCTCGATCTGGATGATCGACGTGCCCGGGCATCACGCTCAGCAGTTCACCTTCGCTCCCCGTGAGGACAAGAGCCCGGCCTGGTCGCCGGACGGGAGCCGGCTGGCATTCACCTCGGACCGCGAGGAAGCCGGCAAACACCAGCTCTATGTCATGGGAGTGCACGGTGGCGAGGCGCGCCGTCTGACGTCGTGGAAGGGCGGCGTGTCGACCCCGCTCTGGTCTCCCGACGGCGAGTGGATCGCGTTTATCGGGACCGACCCTGAGACCGAGGACGAGGAGAAGCGGAAGAAGGAGCGGCGCGACGAGATCGTGGCCGATGCGAACATCAAGTTCGGCCGTCTCTTCGTCGTGCCGGCCGCCGGGGGCGAGCCGCGCCGCATCACTCCCGAGGGAGAGATCCACGTGGCTTCTTACGACTGGGCGCCGGACGGTTCCGGTGTCGCCGCCCTCATGGTGAGGACGCCCAGGGCGGATGACCTCTATCACGGGCCGGCTGAGATCGCTTTCTATCCCCTGGCGGAAGGGGGCGAGCCTCGTTCCATCCTGCGCTCTCCCTTCGGCATCGAAGAGGTGATCTGGTCGCCGAATGGGACGACGATTGCCTTCCGGTCCAAGGCAGGCCGGATCCAGCAAAACGACACCATTTTCGTGGTGCCGGCCGCCGGCGGGGAACCGCGCTGTCTGACCGGCGAGTACGAGGGCACGATCGATTGGATAGCCTGGGCGCCGGACTCGGGCGCGGTCCGCTTCGTCGCCTACGAGAACCTCTGGGGAGCCCTGAACGCCGTCACGGTGGAGACCGGGGAGATCAGTTCGCTATTGCCCCCGGAGCGGCGGCACCAAGGATCGTTTGAGAGCGGGGCCTCATTCGATCGCAGCGGGCGCCGTTTCGCCGTCGTCTGGTCGTCCTCGTCCCAGCCGCCTGACGTGATGGTCGGGACCGTCGGCGAGAGCATGGACGCCTACACGCAGCTGAACGAGCGCCTGCGCCGCTATCCATTCGCGCCGGCGGAGCCCGTCTCGTGGCCGAGCTCGGACGGGATGATCATCCATGGCCTGCTCTACCGGCCAATCGGCTTTGAAGAGGGCAAACGCTACCCGCTCGTCGTGCACATCCACGGGGGGCCGGCGTGGCTCTGGTCCGATCGCTTCATGGGCAACTGGCACGATTGGGCGCAGCTCCTGGCGCAGCGTGGCTACGCGGTCTTGCTACCCAACCCGCGCGGTAGCACCGGGCGCGGCGTGGACTTCATGACGCAAGAGGCGGATGACATCGGCGGCATGGAGTTCCACGACATGATGACGGGTGTCGACCACGTGCTGGCGATGGGATTCGTCGATCCGGAGCGGCTGGGCGTCGGGGGCTGGAGTCACGGCGGGTACATGACGGCGTGGACCGTGACCCAGACCGACCGCTTTAAGTGCGCCGTCATGGGCGCGGGTCTGTCCAACCTGGCGAGTGATCAGGGACAGAACGACGTCCCCCGCATGAATGACGACTACTTCCAGCAGTCGGTCTACGAAAACGCGGCGCCCTACATGCAGCGCTCCGCGGTGAGCTTCATGCGGAACGCCAAGACTCCCACGCTGATCCTCCACGGTGAGAAGGACGAGCGGGTGGCGATTCCGCAGGCCTGGGAGATGTATCGCGGGCTGAGGTGGGCCGGAGTGGCGACGCAGTTCGTGACCTACCCGCGCGAGCCGCATGGCATCCAGGAGCGCCAGCACCAGATCGACTTGCTGGAGCGGGTCCTGGGTTGGTTTGAGACCTATCTCGGCCGAGGGCCGTCCTGAGGTCCACCATCCCTTTTGGCGATTTGCCGGATGACTCCTAAGATCAGTCCAAGGTATTGCGTTGTTACGGTTCTGACGACTGAGTCGTTCGTCTAACAAAGGAGGCTGTTACTTTACGTCGTATTTCCGGTGGTAGGTGTGAGTCCCCGGCGAGCGCGCCGGCTCAGAGGAGGAGAGCGTGAACGGACTGAAGGTAGCTCGTCCAGTGGTCGCCGCGTTATTCATTGCGGCATTCCTGAGTGCGTGTGGCAGTAGTAACAGTTCGGGACACGGAGCGAGCAGCAGCGACGTGAGTCACAGCGCCGCCGGGACACCGCATAACGGCGGGACGCTGACCATCGGCAGCAACGAAGAGCCGGACACGCTCAACCCGCTCACCACGCAGCTGGTGACCAGCGACAGCGTGCTCTCCGCGGTGATGGAAGGGCTGATCGACTACAACTCAAACGATCACATCATCTACCGGCTCGCGACCACGTATCACGTCTCCAAAGACGGCCTGACCTACACCTGGTATCTGCGCCACGGCGTCAAGTTTCAGGACGGTGAGCCGTTCAACGCCAGGGTGGTGGTGGACAATTGGAAGGCGATCATGAACCCGAAAATCGGGGCCTACAGCCAGCAGGGCTGGAATAAGATCACCAAGATCACCACGCCGAACAACTACACGGTCGTCATGCACACCAAGGTTCGATACGCGCCGTTCGCCTACTACGTGGGATCCACGTACGAGAGCCCGCCCTCGGCCTTCTCGAGCCCGAAGCATAACGCCCAGGTCTTCGGCCGTCATCCCATCGGTACTGGTCCGTACACTTTCGTCAAGTGGGTCTCCGGCCAGAATATCGAGCTGAAGAAGAATCCCAACTATTGGGGCAACAAACCGCACATCAACATCATCAACTACAAAATCGTGCCGAACGATAACACGCAGATCGTTCAGCTCAAGACGCACGATATCCAGATGATCCCGTACCTGTCCGCGATCCGGTACAACGATGCGAAGTCGGTGTCCGGCGTGGTGATGGTGACCAAGCCGAGTCTGTCCTGGTACCACCTGGATCTCAAGAACATCAGCCTACTGGAAGACACCAAGGTCCGGGTCGCTCTGGCGTATGCCACACCGGTCGCTGAGATCGTGCAACGCATTTTCCACGGTCTCGCCGTGGAAGATCCCACCGACTTTCCTCCCGCCTCCCCGTACTACGATCCTCACGTCACGCCGTATCCATACAGTCTGAGCAAGGCGTCCGCCATGTTGAAGGCGGACGGCTTCAAGAAGGGATCGAACGGCATCCTGCAGAAGAACGGTGCCCAGCTCAACATCCAGTACTGGATCCCTTCCGGCGACCAGGAAACCTCTGAAGTCCAGCAGATCGTGACGGCCAGCTGGAAGCAGATCGGTGTGGGCGTGACGGACCACCAGGAAGACATCAAGTCGATCTGGGGACCGAACGGCTATCAGTTCACCCATGCGATGACGGCCGGTGGCTACTCCTGGTTCAACAGCAACGACCCGGATGACAGCTTCTACTGGAACTCCAGCCAGATCCCGAAGACCCCGACGGGCAGCGGCGGCGACGCCCCCGAGTACTTCCATAAGTATCCGTGGCAGTCGCAGATCGACATGCTGACCAACGAGGGCGTGGCCACGATCCAACCGTCCAGGCGCAAGGTGATCTACTGGAAGATCCAGCAACTCCTGCATAAGGAGGAGCCCGTCCTCTTCATGTACTCGGAGAAGAACATCTACGCGGCGCCGAAGAACATGATCGGCTTTGATCCCAGCGCGTACAACAATCTGATGTGGAACGTTCAGAACTGGGAGTTCACGAAGTAGCATGAAGCGAGGAGGGGGGAGGCATCCCCCCTCCGTGACCCTTCGGGAAGGGCATCGTGGGCACCTACCTCGTCCGCCGTCTGCTGGGCCTCATTCCGCTCCTCCTCGGCATCTCGCTGGTCTCCTTCATCTTCATGCAGCTCATGCCGGGCGGGCCGCTCACGTTGTTGGCCCGCAATAGCCGGATGACGCCGCAGCAGCTCCACGCCATCGCCCACAACCTGGGGCTTGATCAGCCGTGGTACATCCAGTACTGGAAGTGGCTCTGGGCATTGCTCCACGGCAACCTCGGCATCTCCTATATTCAGTACCGGCCGGTGGTCAACGTGATCGCGGAGCGGGTGCCCAACACCGTGCAGTTGGTGGTGGCCGGACTGGCCATCGCCTTTGTCATCGCTCTCCTGGCCGGTATCCTGTCCGCCGTCTGGCAGTACTCGGTCTTTGATCACATGGTGAACGCCATCTCCTTCTTCGGCCTGGCCATGCCCGTGTTCTGGTTCGGGTTGATGCTCCAGCTGCTGTTTGCCGTGGAGCTCGGCTGGCTGCCCTCGGCCGACATGGGATCGGGGAGTGTGGGCAGCTACCTGGCCCATCTCGCCCTTCCGGCCTTCACCCTGGCGTTCGGAACGGTCGCCGGCTGGAGCCGCTACGTGCGTTCCTCCATGCTGGAGGTGATCCATCAGGACTACATACAGACGGCGAAGGCGAAGGGCGTCAAGAAACCGGCCGTCATTTTCCGGCATGCTCTCAAAAACGCTCTCATTCCCTTCGTCACCGTCGTCATGCTGGATACGCCGCTCTATCTGACCGGAGCGGTGGTGACGGAGACCATCTTCGACTGGCCGGGGATGGGACGTCTGTTCTTTGACTCGCTCAACTCGCGCGATTACCCGGTCCTGATGGGGCTCCTCGTCTTCGGCGCAGTCATCATCGTCGTCTTCCAGGTCCTGGCCGATCTCGTGTACGGCTTCCTCGACCCACGCATTCGGTACTCCTAGCAGGGACAGATGAATCAACCGATTGAAACCGCCGAGGCGGCAGGGATCCTCCCCATTGACGACATTGCGCCCGAACCGCGCGGTCACCTGAGCATCGCGCGGGATCGCTTTCTGCGGCACAGGGTCGCGCTCGCCGGGCTGGTGATTCTCACCCTTATGGTGCTGGCGGCTCTCTTTGCCCCCGTGCTCGCTCCCTACGGTGAGGACCAGCAGGATCTCTTCGCCCAACTGCAGGGACCGACCTCGGCGCACCTTCTCGGCACGGACTCCCTGGGGCGCGACGTGCTGACGCTCCTTCTCTATGGGGGACGGGTGTCGCTGAGTATCGGCCTCGCCGCGGCTCTGATCTCGATGGTGATCGGCGTCCTGGTCGGTGCCGTCTCCGGTTTCTTCGGCGGCTGGATCGACAACATTATGATGCGCCTCGTCGATCTCCTGCTGGCCTTCCCCGCGATCTTCCTGCTCCTGATCATGTTCTCGATCATTCAGGGATCGGCCTTCAGCGTCACGATTTTCCTGGGCGCCTTCGGCTGGCTCTACCTGGCGCGCATTATCCGCGGCGAGTTCCTCTCACTCCGGGAGAAGGACTTCGTGGATGCGGCACGTGCCCTCGGCGTGCCGCGCATTCGCATGATCGTCAAGCACATGCTGCCCAATGTGGTGGCCGCCATCATCGTCACCACCACGCTCAACGTCGCCTACAACATGATCGCGGAGGCAACTCTCGATTTTCTGGGCTACGGCGTGCCGCCCGACGTGCCCACCTGGGGCAACATGCTAACGGGAGCCGAGGAGTACTACATCTCCGTACCGCTACTGGCGGTCGTCCCCGGCGTCACGCTGACCATCGCCATCCTGGCTATCAACTTCGTCGGCGACGGCCTGCGCGATGCGCTGGATCCTCGGGCGGGCCGGTAGAGTCGTCGACGGTCGGAACCGTCCTCGTGGCGTGCCGGCATCACGTGCCGTCAGATCGCTCGTCACGGCCTGGATGGGAAGACGTCAGCACGCGTGACGGGTTGGTCACCAGCAGCATCCGCAGCATGTCCTCATCGAGACCTCGTTGCCGCAAGCGCGGCACGATGGAGCGGAGGAGATGGCCGTAGCCGTACCCACCGTAGCCAACCAGGTGCATCTTCGTGCAGACGTCCTGCGAGAGGAGGATGCGCTCCTGCCATCCCTCGGCGAGGAGAGTGAGTAAAGCGTCGATACGCTCACTGTCGCTCGCCTCGCGCCGTTGCCAGGAGTCGAAGTAAAACTCCGACCCGAACGTGTCGTACTCCACATACGCACCGCGGCGCAGCACCGCGCGGTGATACTCCAGATCCAGCACCTCATCCAGGTGACTGAGGACGACGCGGCTGAGATCGGCCCCGGCCGACTCGAGGATATCCAGTACCGCCAGACCCTCCTGGGACCAGAGAGCGACGTGGACATTGATGGCGAGGCCCGTCGAGCGCTGCACGCGGGCGGCGGCTCGCAGCACCTTGGCCTCATCAGGATGGATCGGAGAGCTCGTGCCCAGTTCGCCAATGATCCCTGGCCGGATACCGGTCTCGCCGAAACCCTCGGTGATCTCGCGCAGCAGAGCCTCCGCTACCTCCTGCTCGCCGCGCGTCGACAGTCCCTCCGGATGGGCGGCCCGAACGTAATAGCCGCACCCGGCAACGATGTGGACGCCGCTCGCCTCGGAGAGCTCCCGTAAAGCGACCGGCCGTGGAGAGAGCCCCTGCACGGTGAGATCGACGAGCGACCGGCCCCCCAGATCGAGGTAGAGCCGAAGCTCGGCGCGCGCCATCGCCGGATCGTCGAGGCGGAGATTGGCCCTGTTAACGTACGGATCGAGGGCGAGCAACCCGCGCGTCCCGAGGTTGACGGTGCTGTCGACGAGCGGTTCCTGCCAGGGAGCCGAGGGCGGATGCCGGACACAGCTGAGATCGAGCAGCACGTGCTCGTGCATCAGCGTGATGCCCAGGTCCGCCGGGTGGATCGGTCCGCGGACCGTCATCACAGTTGGCAACGTCGCTCGCTCAGAAGCCGGGCGGAGTGATGACCCATAGGCAGCGCGTGTCCGCGTCGGCCGGGTTGCACCACCAGTGCGGCTCCCGACTGCAGAAAGTGATGGCGTCCCCCTCACGCAGCAGATACCGATCGCCGTCGACGACGATCTCCAGCAGACCGGCGAGAACGACGACGCATTCCTCGTCCGCATTGTGGGCGTACGGCTCATCCCCACTGACCTCGTGCGGGCCGATGGTGCAGGACAGCACTTCGAGCTTGCCGGTCAGGGTGGGTGAGAGCAACTCGTCCTCGACGTTCGATTTGCTGTACCGGAGCCGCGATCGATCCTCGCGCCGCACGACGCGGCTGTGCGGAGAGGGAACGGCGAACATCGCGCCCAGGGTCATCCCTAAGGCGGATGCGATCTTCTGTAGGGAGGTCAGCGAGGGGCTCACCCGCCCGCTCTCCACCTGACTGAGAAAGCTGCGTGTCAGCCCGGACCGCGCCGCCAGTTCGGCCATCGTCAGACTCCGATCCCGGCGGATCTGTCGCAGACGTGGCCCGATCTCGAACTCATCGTTGGGATCGCCGTCACTCTCGGGCTCCTGGTTTTCGGCCACGACTCCGCCGCGTTCCAGATCATCGTTTGCAGCCATACGTCCCTCCCCGCGCTCGCTCCCTCGCCCACCACTTTGTCGGGTTGACCGTTGCGGTCGTGCTGTGTACGATGGTCGTACCGAGATTGACCATTACCATAGACATAGGTTAAGTGGAATGGACATACGCACGCGAGTCCTGCCGTTCCGGTCTCCGCGTGTGGGACGACGGAGGTGAGGAGTGGACCGGGCGGCGATGTCGACGCGGGATGGTGTGTTTGTTTGATCGACCGCGGGAGGAGATGTCATGGCTGATGTCCAGGAGAAGGTTCTTCGGCAGCTCCCTGCCGACCAGATGCTGGTGAACCCGGCGCGTCTGGCCACGGTACTTCATGAAGGCATCGAGGACGGTGTGATGCCGCTGCAGGAGCTCTACATATATCTCGGCTTCGCTATTGTGATTACCATCGTCGCCGCCCTGTGGTGGGCGACGCAGTAGGAGACGAAGATGGCTACCGACATCGCGGCCGTTGAACCGGCCAGCGCCACCTACGGCGAGGACGTTCTTCCGCTCCCGATCGGCGACCGCTATGCCGGCGGTCTCCTGATGTACTGGCTGTGGGCGGGGGGCAATGTCCTGCTCACCACTTTCCTGCTTGGTGGTTACTACGCGGCCGCGCTCGGCGTCGCCGGCGTGATCGTCGTGTCGCTCGTTGGGAATGTGCTCGGCACGCTTTTCCCGTCCATGACGGGACTCCGCAGCGCGCGCTACGGCATTGACGAATACATCGGGATGCGCTCGACCTTCGGCACCTTCGGGGCGTACATCGGCGTCGTTCTGCTGATCACGATCAACTTCGGCTGGATCGGGATCCTCGCCAATATCGCCGGGACGTCCGGCTCCTCCGCCGTTCATGTCATCACGAGATCGGGTGACTTCAGCGCCACTTTTGCCCCCAACTGGTTCACCCTGTTCGGGCTGGGTGCCGGTATTCTCATCCCGGCGCTCATGCTCTACGTGAGTCCCAAGACGGTCTTCACTCTCGTGAAGTGGGCGGTGCCGTTACTGATCATCTTCGCCGTCGTCCTGCTTGTCCGCATCTTCACCGATTTCGGCTGGTCAAAGATCGCGGCGGTTCATCCCAACCACTCGGTGTCTTTCGCCTACGGCATCGAGGCGGCTGTCGCGTACAACATCTCCTGGTTTCCGTATATGGGATCCTGGAACCGCTTCGCGAAGTCGGTGAAGGGCGCGTTCTGGGGTGCCTGGCTTGGTCTGGCCAGCGTCGGCGTTCTCTACGCCATCATCGGTGGCCTGGCCACGCTGGCGACGGGGTCGGCCGACCCGAGCGTCTGGGCGACCAAGTCGGGTCTGGGAGTTCCCGCTCTCTTCATCATCATCTTCTCGACCATCATCAACAATGCCATGCTCCTCTACGCGTCGGTCATGGCGCTCAAGGTGATGATCCCGAAGCTGAACTACCATCTGGCGGTCGCGATCATCGCGATCCCTTCCCTGCCCTTCCTCTACGTCGGAACGCTGAACACCAAGTTCAACGATCTGCTCACCGTGGTGGGCGCGCTACTCGCTCCGTACTGGGGCATTGCCCTGGCTGACTACTTCCTCATCCGGAAGCAGAACCTGGTGGTTCCGGACCTCTACCGCCGGGGCGGCCGCTACTGGTTTACCGGTGGCTTCAACCTCGGCGCCGTTCTGGTCTGGATCGTTGGAGTCATTCTGTGGGTCTACCTCGCCGGTTGGTCCACGTACATCCCGCTCGCCCAGAAGCTCGGCCAGGGTGAGGGTATCTACAACTACATCTCGGCGTCGGTCCCCGTCATCCTGATCTGCGCCGCGTTGTACTACTTCGTCGGCTATCGTATCGGCATCGCGGCGTCACGTGAGCCGGAGGCGGCGAGCGCTGAGCCGATCAGCCCGACGCCGGCCGGCGCCGACTGAGGGCGGTTGCCGGGACCAGGAACAGAGAAGGAAAGAGGACGACATGACGGTTACTGATGAGGCGCCGGCGGGAACGATTCATCGCCGCGCATTGATCAACGGGGAATGGGTCGAGGGATCGCAGGGGAGTTTCGAGGTCAAGTCACCGTTCTCCGGCGACGTGCTGGGGACGGTGACCGCCTGCGGGCCGGACGACGTGGATCGAGCGGTGGCGGCGGCGCGAGCCGCTCAGCCGGGGTGGGCGTCGGTCCCTCTGCTCGACCGGGTCGATCTCATGTATCGGGCGTACGCCCTCTGCAAGGAGCGCAACGAGGAGATCGCGCAGACGATCACCCGGGAGATGGGAAAGACCATCCGGGAATCGCGTGAGGAGATGGTGCAGTACGCCTGCGAGCACTTCCGGCGTGCCGCGGAAGATGTGCTCCGCTACCGAGGTCAGGTGCTGCCGTCTACGGAAGAGCGGACGAACAACAAACGCTTGCTGGTGACACGGCGGCCGGCCGGCGTGGTCGGAGTCATCACGCCCTGGAACTTCCCCGTTGATATCGCCGCTATCTCCATCTGTTACGCGGTTGCCATCGGCGACACCGTGGTCTGGAAGCCGTCCGAGTATGCTCCGCTGAGTTCCGCGATGCTCGCCGACATCTTTGTCGATGCCGGCTTCCCGCCTGGAGTCGTCAACATGGTCACCGGGGCCGGTGAGGTCGGAGCCGCCATCGTCGAGCACGACGACGTGGACGTCATTGCTTTCACCGGGAACACGGCAACCGGAGAGCGCATCGCGCGCAGCGCCGGACTCAAGCGCCTGCTGCTCGAGTTGGGTGGTAACGGACCGATCATCGTCATGCCCGATGCCGATCTCGACAAGGCAGTGGAGGCGAGCATTCTGGGATGCTTCTACCTGGCCGGGCAATGCTGCACCGCTGCCGAGCGCATCCTTGTCCACGACGCCGTACACGACGAATTTGTGCGCCGCCTCGAGGACCGAACACGCCGGCTGCGGGTCGGCGATCCGGCGGACGACGCCACCGACATGGGGCCGCTCTGCAATGCCGGCACTCTCCGCAAGGTGCGCGACCATATCAAGGATGCGCGCGACGGAGGTGCGACGGTCACGGAGATCGGGGTCGCCGACAACTTGCTGTATCCGCCGACGATCCTCACGGAGGTGACGGAAGACATGGTGATTGCGCGGGATGAAACCTTCGGTCCGGTGGCACCCATCATCCGTTTCTCCGACCCGAGTGAGGCGATTCGCATTGCGAACGGCACCCCGTTCGGCCTCAATGCCGCTCTCTTTACCAACTCACTCTCGGATGCCTGGAGGATGGCCGAGCGTCTCGAGCACGGCACTGTCCTGGTGAACGAAAGCACCAACTACTGGGATCAGCTGGGCCCGTTCGGCGGCGCCAAGAAAAGCGGTGTGGGCCGCGAGCTTTCGACCTGGATGCTGGACGCGCTGACCGAGATCAAGCACATCGTGTTTGACATCGGGACGGACGACCACTCCCACGGCGGAGGCGCGGCATAGCTCCAGGCCCCGCGATCCTGCGCTCGCGATGAGCCCGGATCAGGGGTACCTGTCGCAAGGACATGAATCGATGGTCGTTCTGGATGCGGCGGCCCGGACGCTATTGGCGGGCCCCAACTACGGCGTCCTCTCCACGCTGATGGCGGACGGCTCGCCGCACGCGGCGACGGTGTGGGTGGGCGTCGAGGGTGACCATGCCCTGGTCGCGACCACGAGACAGTCGCAGAAATATCGCAACGTCGTCCGTGATCCCCGCGTGGCTTTGACGGTGAGCGAGGCAGGTGACCCGCTCCACGAGCTCTGCCTCCGTGGCCGCGTCGTCACGATTCGTGAGGACCAGGGACGGCTCATCGACCATCTATCGGAACAGTATTACGGGGTCACGCCCTACCCGGATCATGAGGAGGGCACGGAGTGGGTAGCGCTGGTCATCGCGCCGTTGATCTGCCGCGTTGACCGATATCCGTGGCCCGCAGCAGCCCTCAGGAAAGGACTGACATGAAGCATCGCTCCCTCTGGCTACAGGAGGTGCTGGGAAACGAGACGAGCCTACCACCGCTGCGGGGAGCAGCGCGGACCGACATCGCCATTATCGGCGGCGGCTACGTCGGACTCTGGACGGCGATTCGCATCAAGCAGCGCGAACCTGACTGCGACGTCACGATTCTGGAACAGGACATCTGCGGCGGGGGCGCGTCGGGACGCAACGGCGGGTTCGCCCTCTCCTGGTGGCCGAAGATCTCGTCCCTGGTGAAGCTGTGTGGTGAGGGCGAGGCGGTGCGTCTGGGACGTGCCTCCGGGGAAGCCATCGGTGAGATTCGCGATTTCTGCGATGAGTACGGTATCGACGCGCACTTCGTGCAGGGCGGGCTTCTGTGGACCGCGACCACGCCGGCTCAAATAGGCGCGTGGGAAACGGTCGTGACGCTCTGTGAGCGCCTGGGCGTGGACGCCTTTCGCCGGCTGTCGCCGGCCGAGGTGGCCCGACGTGCCGGTTCGCCCACCCACCTGGCAGGCGTGCTGGAACCGAGCGGGGCAACGGTTCAGCCGGCCGCCCTGGCAAGAGGTCTCCGCAAAGTGGCTCTGGAACTGGGGGTGCGCATCTACGAAGGGACGCGTGTCCGCCACTTCAGCCGGGACTATCCGGTTGCCATCCGAACCGATGATGCCGTGCTGGCAGCCGAAAAGTTGGTGATCGCTATGAACGCCTGGGCCGCCGGTATCCGTGAGCTGAGTCAGGCACTGATCGTGGTGTCCAGCGACATCGTGGCGACGGCTCCCATCCCGGAGCGGCTGCAGGCGATCGGCTGGACGGGCGGCGAGTGCATCACCGATTCCCAGATGATGGTGGACTACTACCGGACGACCCGCGACGGCCGGATCGTTTTCGGCAAGGGGGGATGGGGACTGGCGCTCGGCGACCGGATCGGCGAGAGCTTTGATCGCGATCCGGGACGAGCCGAGACGGTCATCGCCGACTTGCACCGCACGTTTCCCGCACTGTCGGACGTCGTCATCGACGGCGACTGGGCGGGACCCATTGATCGGAGCAACGGCGGCCTTCCTCTGTTCGGCCATCTCGGATCGCGAGAGCACATCGTGTACGGGGTTGGCTGGAGCGGGAACGGCGTCGGTCCCAGCGTCCTGGGCGGAAAAATCCTTTCCGCGCTGGCGCTCGGCGTCAAGGATGAGTGGAGCGAGAGCGGGCTCGTCGATCGCCGCTTCGCTCGCTTCCCACCCGAGCCGATCCGCTTCATCGGCGCGCATCTGATCCGGGAGGGTGTCATCCGCAAGGAACGTGCGGAGGCTCAGGGCGCGACCCCCCACCCCGCCTGGGTCCAGGCGGCCAGATTGGTGCCGGCCGGCCTGGAAGACAAGGGGTAGGAGGCCGCTATCCGTCTCGTCTGCTCACGACGCCGCGACGCGCGGCGTTCATATACCCGTTAGCTGGCGAGTCGCTCCTCCGGCACGATGGCCGTTCCGGTGTCGATGATGGTCTGGAGATCCTCGGTACGATAGCCACTCGCCACGCCCCAGTAGAAGCTGATGAGGCCGACCACGATGACGGCGACGATGTCGACCGGGAACGCCAGAACCGGTGTCTTGAGCGGGCCGTACTGGCCGAGGTAGGACACCAGGTAGGTTCCGTACATCATGAAGAACAGCCATGGCGAGCGGGTAATGGGGAATCGTCCCTCCGGTGAGCTCAACCACCAGGCTGCGAGGCCGAAAGCGACGATCTCGATCAGGGTCAGGACGTAGAAGACGGGGAAGCTCAGCACGTGGCGGTCGATGGGGCCCAGTGCCTGGGTGACCAGCCAGATCACCAGGAAGACGGCACCGAGAATCACGCCGGCCGAGGTGCGCATGTAACCCTTGATCGGCCCATAGAACCAACTGTAGAGCGGCAGGCCGATGAAGATCGCCGCGATGAGCTGGGTGAGCACCGTGAAGCCGGACCAGTAGACCATGAGCATGGCCGCGAGAGTACCGAGCGGCGCCATGATGGCGGCGGCCGGCAGCCGGAAGGGACGGTCGAGGTCGGGCGCCGTGCGGCGCATCACCTCCAGTCCGATGCCTCCGGTCACCGTGGTCATGACGAGCGCGGAGGAGATGAACCCGACCAGGAGATACCAGCTGGGTAGCGGCAGGAAGAACAGACAGCCGATGACGGTTGAGGCGATGAGCGCCATCACCGGAACACCGTACCGATCGTTGATCCGGCGCAGTGGACGGGGCAGGTAATCGGTCATCGCCATGCCGTAGAGCACGCGGGACGACGTGCCCAGGAAGATCCAGCCCGTCCCGCTGGGGGAGACGATAGCGTCGACCAGCAAAACGGCGGCAAAGGCGCCGAGCAGCGGGATTCCGGACTGGCTCAGAGCGTCGTAGAACGGCCCATTCGCCCAGTGACTGTGGGCCAGGGCCACCCAGTTACCGACGCCGACACCCGCTTTAGTCCAGTTCAGGCCGCCGGTGAATGCCACCTGCAGGACGGTGTACAGGACCGTCGCGATGATGACGGAGAGGATGGTCGCGAGCGGGACATCCCGCTGAGGATTCCTCGCTTCGCCGCCGAAGTCGAGTCCCTGCCGGAAGCCGAGATAGGCGAAGACGATCCCACCCGTCCCGATGGCCAGGAACATCTGGTTGACGCCCCGCGGGAAGAATCCGCCGTACGCCGTGAAGTTGGAGGCGTGGAAGGCCAGGAAGAGCAGCAGGAAGGTCAGGGCCGGGATGACCAGCTTCCACCAGGTAAAGACCTGGTTCCAGCGCCCCAGCCATTTCACGCCGAAGTAGTTCACCAGGAAGAACACCAGCATGAGGCCGATGGCGATGATGATGCCGGGAACGGTCAGCAACGTCACCTTGCCGCTGGTCGTGGTGAGCCCGTGGATGTACGTCGAGGCGTACGTGATGACCCCCTCGGCCTCGATGGCGGTGACGCTCACCGCGGCCAGGAAGTAGGACCAGGCAAAGACGAAACCGGTATACCCGCCGTGCGTGAGGTGCGGGTAGCGGACGATGGCCCCGCTGCGCGGAAGCATGGCCGCCACCTCGGCGTACGTCAACGCGACCAGCAGGACCAGGACACCTCCGATGACCCAGGCCAGAACGACCGACGGGCCGGCAATCGCATCGGCGGCCAGGACGGCGAAGAGCCAGCCGGAGCCGATGATGCCGCCGAGGTTGAAGAAGAGCAGCTGCAGAAAGGACAGATCGTGGCGAAGCTTCCGATCGGAGGCTTCAAACTCTTCCATTGCCACTGGCATGACACCCCTCCACCCAGCACTTGACAGAATCGCTTAAAGGTCGCGACTGCATAGGTCGTGCCAGGGAGAGCGGATGATGAGTGGCGTCGTCAGGTGCCGTCAGTCTCTTGGGGACAGAGCGGTTCGCCGCCCGCTCACGGCGACCGGTGGCGAGCGGATGGGCTTACCGCTCCTGCCATCAGGCGGGCCTATGCCGGCGGCTCCCAGGGTTGTATCCAGGGAGTGGCCGGCCAGCCTTCGGCGGCAGCCATGAGCGGCATGGCGGTCGCTCCGTCGATCGACTCGCGGATGATATCGGCGTGGCCCGCGTGCCGGGCGGTTTCTTCGATGAGATGCAGCAGGACCCATCGGACCGACCAGGCATCGACATCGCTGGGGTACCAGGGCACGCCCGGCGGCACGGGAACCGGCCGGCCGAGGTCGGGGATGGCATTGACGACCCGCTCGGTTTCGGCTGCTACCTCGTCGTACATCCGCAGGACACTCGCGAGCGTTTCATTGGGTTGCAGCCGGAAGTTCGCGAAGTAGTCGTCCGCCGACTCCTGACTGCGCTGCAGTACCAGGTCGATCCATCCACGCTCGGTTGCGGCAACGTGCTTGATCAATCCCCCGATACTGAGTGCACTCACGGTTGGGGTTTCCCGCGCCTGCTCATCGGTCAACCCGTAGGCGGCGGTCCGCAGAACGTCACGCTGCTGCGCAAGATAGCCGAGCAATCCGGTGCGTTCATCGGCGACCGGAGGGACTTGTCCTGGCATGATGGCTTCCTCCACTCGAAGACTGGTTGATCTGCCGTGCGCTGTCGATTGGCTCAGAGAGCGGGGCGCTTGTTATAGGCGTGGCCTTTCCGGTGAGCGACCCGTGACCGGCATCTCTCCTCGCTGTCATCCAGGATACTGTCCTGGCGATCGCGCCAGACCTGCTGCACCGGCTGGTAGCTGAGTAGCGTGATGCCCTCTCGGTCGATCATCTCACGGGCGTCTGCTGAGATCAGAAAGTCGTAATCGGTCTGCCGCACCTCGGGACCAAGCGATCCGATGACGCGCTGCTCCGCATCGTCGATCCCCGGATGCACCGTCGACCAGGGAGGGCACGTTCAGACCGCAATCGTCGGCGTTAGTGATCAACAGGCGGGAATCCGCGGGGTTCCCCTGGGAACCTCGAGACACCCATTCGGGACCCCGCTACACTGGACGGTGACCGAGATCGCTCTCCGACGCCTTCACGCGCAGCGCCTCGTCGGAAAGTCCATGACCTCGGCAATCGATGTCGTGCGCCTCTTCGGGGCTGTCCAGGCGCAGGACTACGCCGGCGCGATGTGGGCGCTCGGACAGCGCACGTCCGGCATCACGGAGGCGGAGGTGGGCCGCCTCTACGACGAGGGCAAGATCCTGCGCACCCACGTCATGCGTCCTACCTGGCATTTCGTGCTGCCGGATGATATTCGCTGGCTGCTTGACCTGACCGGCGCCAGGCTGCGTCGTGGCTTCACGCCCCGCCACCGCCAGTTAGGTTTGGACGAGGCCGACGTGTCGCGCGCTGTCTCAATCTTTGGCGAGGCCCTTGCCGGCGGCCGATTCCTGACCCGCACCGAGCTCGGCGACAGACTGCGGGCGGCCGGCATCGCGCCCGAGGGGCAGCGCTTGCCCCACCTGCTGGGAGCGGCGGAAGTCGCGGGCGCCATTATCAGCGGGCCGCGGCGCGGGAAACAGATGACATATGCGCTGCTCGCGGAGCGAGCGCCGGGAGCGCAGGTGCTGGAACGGCCGGAGGCGCTGGCGGAGCTGACGCGTCGGTACTTCCGGGCCCACGGCCCGGCCCAGCTTCAGGACTTCGTCTGGTGGTCGGGCCTGACGGTGTCCGACGCGCGCACGGGCCTGGCGCTTGCCGGCGCGGATCTCGATCACCAGACGATCGGCGATAAGGACTACTGGTTGGCTCCCGGCGTGAGTGCGGATGACCCGGGGATGGTCGCGCATCTCCTGCCGAACTGGGACGAGTACACGGTCGGCTACCGTGATCGCGCCGCCGCTCACCCGCCGGACGGCTCGCTGCATCCGGATCTGTTTGCCTACGGGAACATCCTGTCCAATGTCGTCACCATTGGAGGAAAAGTCCGGGGCGGCTGGCGCCGGGTGTCGGGCGCCGGAGGTGTGCGCATCGAGATCCGGGTGCCGGCGCGCCTCGCCGCGGCCGAAGCCGCGGCAGTTGACGATGCTGCGCACCGATTCGGACGATTTCTGGAGGTTCCTGTCGAGACCGTCTGGCGGTAAAGAGGGGTCCTGTCAGCCGTTCTCCCCGGCGTAGGTGCCGAACGACCAGGTCACGCCTTCGGGGTCACGCGCCGTGAAGGTGTGATTGCCGTAGTCCTCATCGCGCAGGGGGTAGACGATCTCGGCGCCGGCGCGTTGCGCACGCTCGTGCAGCGTGTCCACATCCGAGGTGACCACATAGACCGATCCCACCGGCGCGTCGCCGTTGCGCGCGCTCCCGAGCATGACGCCCCCGCCTTCCGGCCAGCGCAATTCGGCGTGTGCCACCTCGTCTTCGGTGTCGCCGGCGTAGACGGCCACCTCCTCGAACCCGAACGCGTCATGGAGAAACCGAATAGCAGCGCGGGCGTTGCGGTACTTGAACGTTGGCCAGATGTGCGTTGTCATAACACTCCCTCTTGGTGGCGTCTGGCGCCGGCAGTCTCACCCTTCAGTCTCCACATCCGGACGGCCGCCGTCTTGAATAAATGGGAGCTCTTCGGTTCCCAGCCACGTCGACGGCGAGCAGCCGGCCATCTCCCGCCACTCGCGTGCCATGTGCGCCTGATCGGCATAGCCGGTGGCGGCCGCGACGTCGGCAATGGTGCTCCCGCCCCGCTGCAATAGGCGTCTTGACCGATGAAAGCGCATCACCCGCGAGGCTTCTTTCAGCGTCAATCCGTGCTCCGTCGAGAAGCGCTCTCCCAGGTGCCGCCGGCTCCAGCCGACGGCTTGTGCGACCTCATGCACCGGCACTGTGCCGCCGCCGAGGACGACGAGGTCCCAGGCCCGCGTCACCGGGCCCTCGACCGCCGGTACGCGCCCGATTCGTTGCAGCAGCAGCCGATCCAGGACGCCAAACAACGCTGTCCAGGTCGGCGCCTCGTTGACACGGCCGATCAGCTCACCCGCGTCCCTCCCCAGGACATCTTCCAGACTCACCGTGAGTGCACACAACTCGCCGGCAGGAAACCCGAGTAGCGATCGAGCGCCCGCCGGCGTGAGGTCCACCTGGACTCCGGCCAGGGCGCCGTCATGCGCGATCTCGGCCGGCTGGGTATGCAGCCCGCCAACCAACCCCATAAACTCGCCGGGGCGCTGGGCGGGATGGGACATCCTCGTGACCCGCGTTGGCGTGTCCAGAGCGATGATCATGGCGAGATGGGGGGCTGGGAGGCCGCGGTGCGTTCCCGGGACCAGGCCGGAATACCGGTACCCCGTGTAGCGGTGAATGAACGGACGAAGCGGCACGGCAGGTCGAGCGACGGCATGGTCGGCGTTTCGGGTCACCTCATCACTCCCTCGCCTGGCGTAGCGGTGTCAGAGTAACCCTACCACCTTGACGGTCCGATCCCCGGGCGATGGCTCTGTCCGCCGGTCGGGCCATGCTCTCGTACGCGGTCATCCTCTTACGTGCGGAATCTTCCCGCTAACCGCCCAGTCGCCCGTAGGCCCGGAGAACCCGCAGCGCATCGAGCGTGACACGACCCCGCCACTCCAGCGTCGATGCCTCGCTCGGCGGCACCCAGGTGACGGTCCACCCGCCGTCCGGCGCCTGTCCGGCCTGGAGACGATCGAGATGGCCGAAGACGGCTGAGTCATCGAACAGGGCGCGCCAGCGGCTCGACGGAGCGGGCGCGAAGTGGAGAGGGGTGAGACCGTAGCCCTCGGCATTCGGGTCGGCGTTGAATGGGGCCGCGCCTTCGAGACTGGCGGCAACGCGCGGGATCAGTGCCTCGGCGCGCTCCCGGTCCGGCACGTGCTCCAGAAAGGTGAAGACCTCGATGAGAGTGTGGGCGTCGTCGGGAAGGCCGGTCTCCAGAGATTCCCAGCAGAATCGTGCGGCGCGCTCCCTCCAGGGATGCTCCACGTCCAGCTTGTACAGCAGCCCGGTCATCCCCGCGGTGGGGTTCAGGGAGACCGGGAACCGGCCGTCTCCCCAGTGCTCGGCCCGCGGATAGCCGGCAATGGACGGTAGAACGACAGGAACGCCTCCGGCGCCGTGATCGAGCGACGCCAGGAAATCACAGGCGCCCTGTGCCAGGTCCCGGTCGGCCTGCCCGGCGGCGTCCATCGTCTGCAACGCGACCTCGACGTCCAGCGGCTGACTGTCGGGACAGCGCTTGTCCGGTTCGAGGCCATGTCCGAATCCACCATCCACGTTGCGGTAGCCCCGCAGCGCGTTCAGTACACCCTCGGGGGAGGCGCCCTCAAAGAGGGTTGCAAACAGACGCTGCTCCAGCAAGCGCCCTTCCCGGTAGATGAAGTCGCGTCCGGCGGCAAGCGTGTCGCTGCTCGTCATCATTGTCTCCTCTCGTCACTCCGCTTCCTTCCGATCATCTCCTACAATGGCGACAATCGCTGTCAGCCATTGAGGTGGAATCGAAAGAGCGACCTCCCGCTGACAGTCGGACCAATGATGTTCCACTTCAGCTGAGATCGTGAGGAGGGAACAGTGGCAACGATCGACCAGTCGACATACGTCTCTCAGAGTCCGGTCACCGATCCCGGCATGTTGGCCGGCCGGCTCGACGTCGTGCCGGGAGATCTGGAGGCGCTGCAGCGAGCGGCGTGCCGGCTGGTCTTCCATTACCGAGCCGGTGGGGACTTCGCGGAGAACGGCATAGCGGCCGATCGCCTTGGCGAGGTCGACACGCGGTATGCCGCTCCGATGTTCGAGCGGCTGTTTGAGCTGCATGACACATCACTGGACGAAGAACGGGCGGCGCACCAGCGTCTCGTCGGGTGCTGCCGTGATTTCACGGTGCTCTTCCTCGCTCTGGCGCGACAGAAGGGAGTGCCGGCTCGGGCCCGCGTCGGTTTCGCCACGTACTTTGCGCCGGGCTGGTACATCGATCATGAGATCGCCGAGGTGTGGGATGCGGCCGAGCAGCGCTGGCGGCTGGTGGATCCGGAGCTGCGCGACGGTCATATCGATCCCACCGACGGAGCAACCGTCAATCCGCTCGATGTCGATCCCAATCGCTTCCTCGTTGGTCCGCACGCCTGGCTGGCATGCCGCGCCGGCCACGCCGATCCGGAGCGGTTTGTCGTCTTGCCCGAGCTGGACATTCCGGTGCTGCGGAGCTGGCCCTATCTCGTGCACAACCTGGTTCACGATCTGGCGGCGCTGAACAAGAGGGAGATGGTGCTGTGGGATGTGTGGGGAATCGCCGAAAGCGAGTCCCTGAGCGACGAACAGCGCGCGCTGCTTGACCGAGTGGCCCGGACCATGACCGCCCCGGACGTCACCATGAACGATTTGCAGGAGTTGTACGCGCGTGAGGAGTTCCGGGTGCCCCCGATTGTGACCAGCTACAGTCCGGCGACAGAAGAACCCCGGCGCGTGTCCCTGGCGCTGTAGGACGACTCGTCGAACTCCATCAGACGCGACCCGTCTCTCCCCATCGCCGCCACGGCGACGTGTGCTCGGCCGCCTGACCGCTCACTCTTCGAACCCTTCCCCGGTCACGTGCTCGATCGAGAGCCGAATCGTGACACGCGGCTCCCGGCAAAACTGCCGCTCCATGGATCGCTCCGCTTCCTCCGGACCGTAGTTCACGACGGCGAGATGGCGGATGTCGGCCTGGGCCGTCGCCGGATCCTCGATGAGACGAGCCGTCCCACGAATAGTGACCCAGTCGTACTCACCTTCGACGCACAGGGAGCAGCGGGGATCGCGCCGGAGGTTGCGGTCCTTGCGCCGCCCGCGGCGGGTATTCATCATGATTTCGTTGCCCTGTAGCTCGTACCAGATGGGTGACTGCTGCGGCGTTCCGTCCGGATTGATGGTGGCCAGGACGCCGATGCGCTTCTCTTCCAGAAAGCGTCGGGCGCTCTCGGTGAGTTGCTGGGGCATACTGTCGTCCTCCTTGCTCGGTGCCCTCACTCTAGCCAATGCCGGCATGACTCGCTCTTCCCGGGCCTCAAAGACAGGCCCGGGAAGAGTGTTATTCCTGGGAGACATGGATATCGTCCTGGTGAAGCTCGTCGTGACACCGATCCTCATCGGCGTGGCGAGCCTGGTTGGCCGGCGCTGGGGACCGGAAGTCGGCGGCTGGTTGGCCTCCCGTTCACCTCGGCCCCCATCACGTTCTTCGTTGCGCTCGATCATGGCCTCGCCTTCGCGGCGGTCACGGCGGCCGGGACTCTGGCCGGAACGATATCGCAAGCCGCATTCGCTCTGATCTACACCCGGCTGGCCTCCCGCGTCGCCTGGCCGTTGACCTTGCTGGCCTCCTGCGTTGGATTCGCCGCCATCACCGCCGCTCTGCAGTATCTCGCCCTTCCGGCGGCCGTCCTCTTTGCTGCCGTGCTCCTGGTGCTGATCGTCGCGCTGTTGCTCATTCCTCGCCGCCGGGTTCCGGCCGCGGCGGCACGCGTTCCAGCATGGGATCTGCCGGTTCGCATGCTCGTCGCCACCGCCTTCGTCCTGATCCTCACCGGACTGGCCTCGGCGCTCGGCCCGCGTCTGACCGGCCTGCTCGCTCCCTTCCCTCTCTACGCGACCGTTCTCACCGTTTTCGCCCACCGGTCCCACGGGCCGGGGGCAGCCATTGACGTGCTGCGCGGTCTCCTCTTTGGTCTCTTCGCGTTTGCCACGTTCTTCCTGGTCCTGTCGACGCTTCTCGTTCGAGGCGGTTTGCCGTTCGCGTTTGCGCCGGCTCTGGCTGGTGCCCTGGCTGTCCAGGGCGTCACATTGCTCGTGCTCCGACGGCGACCACACCCTGGCCCGTCGACCAGCACCTCGCCAAACGCTTGATCCGCCGGCCGGAAGGAGCGGACGTCGCCCAAAGAACTGCAGGCCTCCCGATTGGGAGGCCTGCGTTTGTCACCCTGAGGTTTCGGCACGCGCGGAAAGACTTTCAGAATCCTCAAGCCGGCGTTGACGCTTCCTGTGACATAGCTGCCGGTTGCAGGATTCGAATCTGATTGCCGAATGGATCACGCACTCCCATATCGATCCCATAGAAGTGCTCGGTCGGTTCCTGGGTGATCTCAACCCCGCGGGCCACGAGCGTCTCGTACGTCGTCCGACAGTCGTCGGTGGTGAGGGCCAGCCAACCGATTGCCCCTTTGCTTATCAGGTCCCGGACCTGGGCTGCCGTCGCCTCATCCATTGCCGGCGAGCCGGGTTCCTGGAGATAGATGTCGGGGCCGGCCTGTCCCGGCACCTTGACCGTCAGCCAGCGCGTGGGACCTTGCTCGAAGTCGTTGCTGACCTCCAACCCGAGCTTGTTGGCGTAGAAGTCGCGAGCTTCCTCCTGATCGAGAACGAAGAGACTGGTGACCGCGAGCGCATTGAACATGCGAACCTCCTTACCTGGGCATGCTAGCGGAGGTCAGTCGCTCGCCGCTTCTCCGAAACTGCTTGGTCGCGTCCAGGCCATGACGAAGCACGTGGGGGCGGGCTGGGCGTTCGCCCGCTTGCGGTACGCGGTCGGCGTCTCGCCCATGATCTCGCGAAACGTCCGGCTGAACGTGCCCAGACTGGTGAAGCCGACGTCGCAGCAGATCTCGGTCACCGTGCGGTTGGTCTCACAGAGCAGGAACATCGAGCGCTCGACACGGCGGCGCTGCAGGTACCGGTGCGGTGTCTCGCCGAACGTCGCGCGAAAAGTTCGGATAAAGTGGGCCTCGGACACGCACGCGATGCGAGCCAGGGCCGCGATGTCGAGTGGCTGCGCGTACGACCGGTCCATCGCGTCGCGAGCACGCAGCAATCGGCGATTGGTTTCTTCGGTGGCGCGGCTCACATCACTATCCGTGATGACATTAGTCCAGGCTCCCGACAGCGCGCAGCCCGGTCGCGGCGCTCGTGTAGTTCTCCGCCAGTGAGCCGGCGGCAGCGCGCGATCGCGTGAGATAGGCCAGATGGGCCAGTCTCAGCCTGTGCTGGAAAGGGTCGTGAGCCGCATCGAGGTGCAGAAGGTTGGTCATGAAGGCCGAGAAGTGCTCCGCCTGCCAGACGCGCCGCAGACAGGCGTCACTGTAGGCGTCGAGTGCGGTGCGATCGCCGGACCGATACCAGGTGGCGAGGGCGGCGGCCAGATCACGGGCGTCGGCCAGCGCGAGATTCATGCCCTTGGCGCCGGTCGGCGGCACGACGTGGGCGGCATCACCGAGGACGAAGAGGCGCCCGCACTGCATGGGCTCGGCCACCAGACTCCGCATCGGCGTGATGCCGATATCGAGAATCTCGCCCGATGGCAGTCCCGGCTCACCCAGCCGGAGACGCAACTCCGCCCAGATCCGCCGCTCCGGCCAGTTCTTGAGATCCTCGTCGGCCGGCACTTGAAGATAGAGTCGACTGATCTCCGGGGTGCGCATGCTGTGCAGGGCGAAGCCGGTCTCGTGATAGGCGTAGATCAACTCCTCGCTGGCCGGCGGCGTACGGGCGAGGATGCCCAGCCAGCCGAAGGTGTACTCACGCTCGTAGATGCGGGGAGACGTCGCCGCCAGCACGGTCCGCCCAATGCCGTGCGAGCCGTCGCACGCGGCCACGACATCGCAGGCGATCACTCCCTCCTCGTCCCCCTGCCGGTAACAGATGACCGGGTGGTCGCCCTCGATCTCGCGCACCGCCGTCGCCTCGGATTCGAAGAGCAGAGGGCCGCCCCAGGCGAGACGAGCGGCGATAAGATCCTTGACGACTTCCTGCTGGCCGTAGATCGTGATGCCGTGGCCGGTGAGATCCACGAAGTCGATGTGGTGACGGGCGCCGGCGAACTGCAGGTAGATGCCGCGGTGGAACATCCCCTCACGGTCCATGCGTGCACCGACCCCGCTCTCTCGCAGGAGTTCGGCAGCTCCCGCTTCCAGCACGCCGGCCCGCACGCGGCGCTCGACATACGCGCGGCTCCGATCCTCCAGAATGATCGATTCGATCCCCTGGAGATGCAGGAGATGGCCAAGGAGCAATCCGGCCGGGCCGGCGCCGATGATCCCGACCTGGGTGCGCACGCTACTCATCCGGCGGAGCGTCCAGCACCCGAGAGGCGATACGAAAGGCCACGTTGGCGGCCGGCACGCCACAGTAGATGGCGCATTGCAGCAGGATCTCCTTGATCTCGTCTCGGCTCAACCCGTTGCGAAGCGCCGCCCGCAGATGCAGCGCCAGCTCCTCATCGCGCCCCAGGGCGACCAGGGCGGTCACCGTAATCGCGCTGCGCATCCGCCGCTCCAGGCCGGGGCGCGTCCAGATCTCTCCCCAGGCATAGCGTGTGATCAGATCTTGAAACTCGGCCGTGAGTCCCGTGGCGTCGTCCGTCGCGCGGTCGACATGCGCGTCTCCCAGGACCTCCCTGCGGACGGCCATGCCCCGCTCGTAGCGATCGTCAGTCATCCTCGTCCTCCGCGAGCTGACGCAGGATGGCCCGTGACGTCTCCTCCGGCCGCTCGATGTTGAACAGATGGGAAGCCGCTTCCACGATCTCAAGGCGGGCACGGGAAATCCCATCCTGGAGAGCTCGGGCCTGGCCCGGCGACACGACAGGATCCTCTGCTCCGACCAACACGAGGGTGGGAGCGCTGATGCGGCTCAGGTCCGGCCGGCCGTCAAACCTGGCCACCGCCTCGCAGCACTCCGCGTAGCCGTCGGGCGGAATACTTGCCACCATGGCTCGGTAGTGCGCGACCGTTGCCGGCTCCTGGGCCCGGAACCCCGGCGTGAACCAGCGATCCATCACCGCCGCCGCCACCTGTCCCAGCCCGTCCCGGCGCACCAGGGCAGCGCGCTGCAGATAGGTCTCCGCCTCGAAGTGGGAGGTGGTGGAGCAGAGGATCAGGTGCCGGACGCGTTCCGGGGCGTGGGCCGCGACCCATTGTCCGATCGCGCCGCCGAGCGACAACCCGCAGAAGGCGAAGTGCTGGCAGCCGAGGCCGTCAAGCAGCTCGAGGACGGCCCGGGCGATGTCGGCCACCGTCACCGGTCCCTCCCACACGGGCGAGGCACCGTGCCCGGGGTGATCGAGGCGCAGGATCCGCCGGCGCGCGGTCAATGCCGGCATCTGCGGCTCCCACATCGCCTGCGTAGAACCGAGAGAGCCCGAGAGGACGAGGACGGGCGCCTCCGCCGGACCGTCCAGGGAATAGGCAAGCCGGCGCTCGGTCATCGCTCCTGCTCCCGGTAGAGCGCGAGAGCACGATCGATGAAGGCGCCCGACGAGCCGAGATATTCGGAGGGGGACATCACCTGCCGGATCTCGCCGGGGGAGAGAACGCCCCGCACCGTCGCATCGTCCGGCAGGACATCGGTCAGACGGCGCCCCTCAGCAACCGCCCGCTCGCTCAGGCTCCGCACGTATTGGTGCGCTTGCTCGCGGCCGAGGCGCTCGGCGAGGAGGGTGGCCACCCGTTCCGCCATGATCAGCCCGCCGGTCATCTCCAGATTCTCCTGCATGCGGTCCGGCCGCACCGCGAGACCGTCCAGCGCTTCACGCAGCCCGCCAGCCGCGCCGCCGGTCGCCGCCAGCGCGCCGCTCAGCGCCGGCCACTCCGCCTGCCAGGCGCCTGCTGCCCGCTCCAGTTCCTGCGCCATCGCCCGGAAGAGTCCCTCCGCCTGCGTCTGAGCTGTCCGGGCGCAGGCGCGTGCGAGTACGGCGCCCACCGGATTCTGCTTTTGTGGCATGGTCGAGGAGCCGCCGCGGCGTCCGGCGCCGGCTTCGGCTACTTCGCCCACCTCGGTCTGGGAGAGAAGGATGATGTCGAGCGCGATGCGTTCCAGAGCTCCCGCGGTGAGCGAGAGGGCGCCCGCGATCTCCGCCAGGCGCGTGCGTTCGGTGTGCCAGGGGAGGGCCGGCTCGGCCAGTCCGAGGGTGCAAGAGAAAGCATGGAGCACGGATGGGCCGGAGTCGCCGAGCGGCGCCAGGGTACCGGCCGCACCACCCAGCTGGACGGCCAGCGTCCCGCCCCGCAGCCGGCGCAGCGCCGCCCGGGCGCGGACGATGCCGGCCAGCCATTGAGCAGCCGTCAGGCCGAAGGTGACCGGGACCGCCTGCTGCAGCAGAGTACGCCCCGCCATCGGGGTGTCACGGTACCTCATCGCCAGCTGGGCGAGGGCGGCCGCGGCCGCCGCGAGGTCGCCCTCGACGATCCGCAAGGTCCGCTGCGTGACGAGCATGGCTGCCGTGTCGACGATGTCCTGGCTGGTCGCGCCCATATGGACGTAGTCCGCGGCCTCGTCCGGTACGGAGCGGCGCAGGGCTCGCACCAGCGGCTCCGCCGGGTTCCCCATGCCGCGGGCTTCCTCGAGGATGGCGGGGACGTCGAACTCATCCACCATACAGTGCGCCGCGATGGCGTCGGCGGCAGAGGGCGGAATCAGGCCACACTCGGATTCCGCGCGAGCCAGGGCCGCCTCGGCGTCCAGCATGGCCTGGAACCAGGCGCGGTCCCCGGTCGCCTCCCTGAGTCGGGGTGGGAGGAAGAGCGCGGTAAACAGCATCTCAGATCTGAAAAAAGCAGGTTTCGCCGTCACCCTGCAGACGGATGTCGAAGCGGAGCCGGCCGTCTTCCTCGTGGGCGATCAACGTCTGGCGAGCGGCAGGATCGGCGACGGAGAGAAGGGCCGGATCGGAGGCATTCGCCTCCGCCTCGTCAGGGAAGTACATGCGCGTGACCAGGCGATGGAGCAGTCCTCGGGCGAAGACGGAGACGTCGATATGGGGCGCCTGGGGGCGTCCGTCGATCCAGGGCACGCTGCCCGGCTTGACGGTCCGGAACCAGAACCGCCCGCCGGCATCCGTCCCGCAGCGGCCGAAGCCGTGAAAGTGCTCGGGATCGAAGACGTCGACGAGGCCCCGCGAGAGTTTGATGCGGGGGTCTTCGGGGCTCGGATAGAGCCCATTCCGGTCCGCCTGCCAGGTCTCGATCATGGCGTCCGGCACCGGATTTCCCTGCCCGTCGTACACCACTCCCGCTATCACGAGTGCGCCGGGCGTGTCGGCCGGCACGATCTCCGGCTGCGGGGGCCGCAGCAGACCGAACTCGAAGAAGGGACCGACGGTCTGGGAGGGGGTGGGGAGGAGCCGCTCGGCCACGCTACTGTCCTTCCATCGGCGTGGCGTCCCGTCCGCGCAGGACAATGTCGAACCGGTAGCCGAGCGCCCACTCGGGCCTGGTGAGGGAGAGATCGAAGGTGCTGATGAGTCGTTCGCGAGCGCGGGGATCGCGGACCGACTGGAAGATGGGATCGTACTCGAAGAGTGGATCTCCCGGGAAGTACATCTGCGTCACCAGCCGCGTCGCGAAGGCCGGGCCAAACACGGAGAAGTGGATGTGGGCCGGCCGCCAGGCATTGGGGTGGTTTCCCCATGGGTACGCGCCCGGCTTGATGGTGATGAACTCGTAGCGGCCCTCGTTGTCGGTGAGGCAGCGTCCCGCCCCACTGAAGTTGGGGTCCAGCGGTGCCGGGTGTTGATCGACGGAGTGGGCATAGCGCCCCGCCGCGTTCGCCTGCCAGATCTCAATCAGCTGATTGCGGACCGGCCGCCCGTCGCCATCGAGCAGGCGGCCGGTGACGATGATCCGCTCGCCCAGTGGCTCGCCGTCGTGCTGGATGGTGAGGTCGCGGTCCCCGGGCTGGACCGTATTGTGGCCGAAGACGGGTCCGGTGGTCTCGGTGAGGGAGTGAGGGAGCAACACAAGCGGCCGCGTGGGATGGCGGTAGACCGACGAGCGATACGCCGGAGTGTCGAGCGGCGGATGGACGTCCCGATCGTCCCGGCGATAACCGGTGATCCGGATGCCGCCTTTGGTGTCGGTGCTCACGGTGTCACCCCCAGACCTCGTGGGCCACCCGAGCTACCAGCTCCAGCTTGCGCTGCTGATCCTCCGGCGTCACGTGATTCCCCTCGATCGTCGAGGCGAAGCCGCATTGTGTGCTGAGCGCCAGGCGCTCCAGCGGGACGTACTGCGCCGCCTCGTGCAGCCGCGCCTTCACCTCATCGGCCGACTCCAGCTCAGGCGCTTTGGTCGTGATCAGTCCCAGCACGGCAATGCGATTGTCGGGCAGGTGGCGGAGCGGTTCGAAACCGCCGGAGCGATCGGTGTCGTACTCCAGCATGAATCTCTGGAAGTTGGTGCGCTCCAGGACGCGGGCGATCGGCTCGTACCCTCCGCTCGCATAGTAGTGGCTCTGGTTGTTGCCGCGGCAGATATGCAGGGCGAAGGTGATACCGGGGTAGCCGGCAATGACGGCGTTGTCAAGCTCGATTGCCTCGTCCAGCAGCCGATCCGGGTCGGCGCCGCGCTCTCGGTAGCCCTGCCGCATGCGCTCGTCGACGAGGGAGCCGTACGCGGGCCCATCAACCTGTATATAGGTACAGCCCAGGCGCACCAGCTCGCCGATCTCCTGGCGCAGCAGCGCCACGACATCGGCCAGGTATGCCTCCCGGGTGGGGTACGCGTCCTGGGATCGATCGGGCTCGTAGTACGAGGCCGCCTGCATGGTGCTGATGATCGTCACCTTCCCCGGCCGGCGAGCTCGGGCCCGGAGATAGGTCCACTCTTCAGCGCACATGCTGCGACGCCGGCGCAGGCGGTCGACGACCACGGGCCGCCGCAGGAGAAGCTGATCTCCGGTGTCGTCCCGGAATCTCACGCCCCAGCCGCCCTGCGCATCGAAGCCCTCCAGGGCGTCGACGAAATGTCCGTAGAAGGAAGATCGCCGCAGTTCACCATCGGTGATGACGTCCAGACCGGCCGATCCCTGCAGCGCGATCGCATCGTCAACCGCACGATCTTCGATCTGTTTGAACACGGCGGGAGACATCTCCTCACCGTCCAGCTGCTCGCGCGCTCGCTTCAGCTCCGGCGGACGCAGGAGGCTGCCGACCACGTCGGCACGGTAGGTGGTGGTGACGGGTACATGGACCGCCATGGTCTCCTCCTTAGATCGGGCGGGGGTCCATCTGGCCGCTGATCGTGACCCACTGCCTTTCGGTGAAGGCGTCCGGGTTCCAGCCGAAATCGGCGATGCGTGAACCGGTGCCCGGAACCCCTGTAGACCCAATTCTGCACCTTTCTCTGCCGCGCTGCGACCGGCGCAAGAGCACCCCCGCCGCGGTCCATCCTCCCCATTTTTTCGTGATAGGCTTTTTCCGTGAACGAGGTGCGGCACATGGATCAACAGAACGTCACCGTCAGTTTGCCGGCTGATCTATTACCGCAGATCAGACATCTGGCTGTCGATCGTGGCGCGTCGCTCGCGCGCTTTGTCGCCATGGTGCTGCAGAGGGAAGGGGAGGAACGCGGCCGATACGCGTGGTCGTTGGTAATCCCTTTGATCACGTGACGGGTGAGTAGCCGGCTCATGTCCAAGCCAAACTACTTCGACGAACCCGTTGCCGCGCGCTACGACGAGACGTCCGCCGAGATGTTCGCTCCCGAGACTCTCGACCCGGCGGTAGACTTCCTCGCCGATCTGGCAGGTGATGGCGCCGTCCTCGAACTCGGCATCGGGACGGGGCGCGTCGCCTTACCCCTTAGCCGCCGTGGCATACGGATGCACGGCATCGATCTCTCCCCGGCCATGCTGGAGCGCTTGCGGGCGAAGCCCGGTGCCGAGGACATCGACGTGACGGCCGGCGACGTCGCGACGACCAGAGTCGACGGGACGTTCCGGCTCGTTTACCTCGTCTGGAACACCATCATGAATCTGACGACGCAGGAGGAGCAGGTGGCCTGCTTCCGGAACGCGGCCGCCCATCTCGAATCGGGTGGGCACTTTGTGGTGGAGGTCATGGTGCCGCAGCTCCAGCGGTTGCCACCCGGTGAAACGGTGCATCCCTTTCTGGTCACGCCCACTAGGCTCGGCTTCGACGAGTACGACACGGTGTCACAGAGCCTCGTCTCCCATCATTTCTGGGTCGAGGGGGAGCGCGGTAGCGCCGTGGCGATGCCGTTTCGCTATGTCTGGCCGGCCGAGCTGGATCTGATGGCGCAGCTCGCGGGCATGACATTGACCGAGCGGTGGGGCAGCTGGAGCAGGGAGCCGTTCACCAGCGACAGCACGAGCCATGTGTCCGTCTGGGAGAAGGTGCCCTAACGAATCGGGTGAGATGAGGTGTCATCGAACCCATTGACGATCATCGATGTATATGCTAGGATACAGGCATGACAGCCATCCCCGTCCTTGATCGACTCCCGCCGCGGCGCAAGAGCGAGCCGTGCTGCGCCAGCCTTGCGGCGCCGGCCCTGTCCGCCCAGAAGAGCGACCTCCTGGCGAACCGTCTGAAGGCGGCCGGCGACCCCACCCGCCTGCGCATGCTCGACCTCCTGGCACAGCAGCCCGAGCCGATCTGTGTCTGTGACCTGACACCGCAGTTCCCGCAGAACCAGCCGACCATCAGCCACCATCTGAAACTCCTGCGCGACGCCGGTCTCATCGAGACGGAGAAGCGCGGCATCTGGAGCTACTACTGGGCGACGGATGAGGGGAAGTCCTTGCTCAGCGCGGTCAAACCGTTCGCGTAGAAATTTTTTTGGCCCAATACATCGAAGATTATCGATAGGAGATGAGGATGACAACCATGCCGGACAAGACAATCGCCGAACACGTACGAGATAGATATGCTGCCGCCGCCAGGGCAGTGCAGGCCGGTTCCGGATGCTGTGACACGGGATGCTGCACCCCGCTCCAGCAGGACGGTGTGACCCGCGATCTGTACGGGGCGGATCAGACCAAGACGCTCCCCGCGGAAGCCGTGCTCGCCTCCCTCGGCTGCGGCAATCCGACCGCGCTTATCGATCTCCAGGAGGGGCAAACCGTCCTCGATCTTGGCTCCGGCGGCGGGATCGACGTCCTGCTCTCCGCTCAACGCGTGGGCCCCACCGGCTTTGTGTACGGTCTTGACATGACCGACGAGATGCTGGCTCTGGCGCAGCAGAATAAGGAGAAGGCGGGCGTTCGGAACGTGGCGTTCCTGAAGGGGCGCATCGAGGACATCCCGCTTCCCGCCGGTTCGGTGGACGTCGTCATCAGCAACTGTGTGATCAACCTGGCGGCCGATAAGTCACTGGTTCTGAGGGATGCGTTCCGCGTGCTGAAGCCGGGGGGCCACTTTGCTGTGGCCGATGTCGTGACCGATGGCCCGGTTCCCGATGCCCTGCGGCAGAGCATGGAAGCCTGGGTCGGCTGCATCGCCGGGGCACTTGACGTGGACGAGTACATGCAGCTCCTGAAAGACGCTGGTTTCGACAGCGCCAGCGTCGACATCACCCGCCGCTACCGGATCGCGGATGCCGGAATCGACACGGCAACACTGCCATCGGGTTGGGAGGCAGCCGACGGAAAGATCGCCGGAGCCTTCATCCGCGCTACCAAGCCGATCACGACATCGTCCGCCGTGGAAGAGACGGCCCTCGCTGTCACCAGTGACGGCTGCGGCTGCTCGTCCTCGTGCTGCCGATGACACTCGACGACGGAAAGGAGGGAAATGTCATGGACTGCACCTGCCCGTGTTGCGACGGCTGCAACTGCGACCCAACGTGCTGCAGCTAGGTCGACTGGGCCCCTACCTCGCTGAGATGGTAGGGGCCTTTGCGCTGGTCTTTGCCGGTTGCGGCGCCATCATGATCGATGCCATCTCCCATGGCCAGATCACCCATGTCGGCATCGCCCTCTCCTTTGGGGTGGCCATCGGGGTCATGGTCTATGCCGTGGGGCATATCTCAGGAGCGCATCTGAACCCGGCGGTGACCCTTGCCTTTGCTTTCACCCGTCATTTCCCGTTCCGGCGTGTCCCCCTCTACTGGCTGGCGCAGTTAGCGGGAGCGACCCTCGCCGCCCTCCTGCTCCATGCCCTCTTCGGTGATGTCGCCCACGTCGGCACGACTCTCCCCGGTCATGGCGCTGGTCAGTCGTTGATTCTGGAAGCCGTCATGACCTTCTTTTTGATGTTCGTCATCATGGCCGTCGCGACCGACAACCGGGCCGCCGGGGAAGCGGCAGCCCTCGCCATCGGCGGCACGATCCTCCTTGATGCCCTCTTCGGCGGGCCAATCTCCGGTGCGTCCATGAACCCGGCCCGCTCCTTCGGCCCCGCTCTGATGTCCAATACCTGGACCAATTACTGGGTCTACGTGCTGGGTCCTGTTATCGGTGCTCTGCTCGGCGCGTTCACCTACGAGCTGGCGAGAGGAGAGCAGCCGGTGCCTGGAATCGGGGGAGAGGAGCTGTGAAACAGCGGGTCCTGTTTCTGTGCACGCACAATTCGGCGCGGAGTCAGATGGCGGAGGGCCTGCTGCGCGCCATGGCGGGCGATCGGTTCGAGGTGGCGAGCGCGGGAACGGAAGAGACGGAGGTGCGTCCGGAGGCGCTTGCGGAGATGCAGCGCCGCGGCGTCGACATCAGCACACACACCTCGAAGACGCTGGATCACTTCCTCGGGGAGCAGTGGGACTATGTCGTCACGGTCTGTGACGCGGCGAACGAGGCATGCCCCGTCTTTCCCGGCGCGAAGCATCGTCTCCACTGGAGCATCCCGGATCCGGCTCTGGTGCCGGGTGCCGGCCGGCGAGAGGCGTTTGAGGCCGCGGCCGATATGATCGAGGAGCGATTAGCCGCCTGGATCGCGGGCGAGTCGACGTGACCCGCTCCCTTCCCGCATCCTTGACAATGACCAATTTTCAGGAGTATCTTGCAGGGGAGGGACGGCATGTACATTCTGAGTGACGTCGTTTCGGGTTTCGCCTTTCTCCTTGGCATCATCCTGATCTTGAGCGCGCTCTCCTCGGCGGTGCGTACCTTTATCGTGCCGCGCGGGTCGGCGCCCGACGTCTTGACGCGCGGCGCTTTTGTGGTGATGCGCTACCTTATCGAGCTCCCCCTGCGCCACGCCTCCCGCCTGCGCCGTGAGCACGCCCTTGCGTACTATGCGCCGGTGACGCTGCTGACCCTTCCCATCATCTGGCTGGCCTGCGTGCTCGTCGGGTACGCCGCGCTGTACTGGTCGCTCGGGATTCATTCCTGGGGGACCGCACTCACCACGAGCCGTCTCTCGCTGCTCTACCTGGGCTCCAACGTCAGCGCCGTTCCCGGCGGGACCGTCATCGCCTTTTCCGAGACGGTCTTGAGTCTCCTCCTTGGCGCCATTCTGGTGTCCTACCTGCCGACGATCTATTCCGCGTTCTCGCAGCGTGAGCGCGCCGTGACGGGTCTCGAGACGCTTGCCGGCACGCCACCGACCCCCTTGAAGATGATCAAGCGCTACCACCTCATCAAGGGATTTGGCCACATCAGCGACGTCTGGACGACCTGGCAGGAGTGGTTCGAGATGGTCGAGGAGAGCCACACCGCCCTCGTGCCGCTGGTCCTGTACCGGTCGCCCCAGCCCAAACGCTCCTGGGTGACAGCGGCCGGCGCGGTACTGGACACGGCGAGCCTGGTCGTCTCCGCCCTCGATCGTCCCCGTGACCCCCGGGCCGAGCTGTGTATTCGAGCCGGTTATCTGTGCCTGCAGCGGGTCGCCGTCCCGTTCGGCATTCCCTTCAACGAGGATCCGTCGCCCGCCGGCCCCATCAGCGTCTCACGGGAGGAATTTGACGCAGTGTGCGACGAGTTGGCCGCGCTCGGTGTCCCGCTCAAGCCCGATCGTGACCAGGCATGGCGCGACTTCGTGGGCTGGCGGGTCAACTACGATGCGGTGCTGATCGGGCTGGCCGTCTTGACGATGGCGCCGCCCGGGGTGTGGTCAACCGACCGCGTTCCCAAACGCCGGACTCTCTTCATGACGGCTCGCCGCTCGGCACGGCAAGCCGCCGCCGCTGCCATCGACGGCCGGTTGTCCGCCTGATCGCCTCTACAAGCCGAGTGCATCGGGACCTTCCGTCGCCCTGGCGACGTACACATGGCGGGAGGCGTCGAGGAATGCATCGGGCCGGTGCATAATCCCCAGCGGATGGTCGTCGTCGACGAGCACGTCGAGGGCGTCGCGGTCCGGCCCATTGAGACGCGCGCCGAAGATCTCACGCATTCGTTGTAGCCGGCCGAGCAGCAGCCGGCGGCCCTCGGCCGGCAGCGGCGATGCCAGGCGCACATGCGCCACGTGATCGACGGCCGGCTCGAACCCTGCTGCCTGTAGCATCGCCGGGTACCCGGCAGACGGCGTGGCACCGGGCAAACCCTCGCGGAGGTCGGCCAGCCAGGCGGTGTCGGCGGCGGCCAGCTGGGCGGTCAGACCGGGAGGCCCCGGCGCGGCATCATCGGGCAGGAAGCGCAGCGGGTCGCCGTGCTCCACGAGCACCAGTATGCCGCCGGGATCGAGCATCCCGCGCAGCCGGCGCAGCATCGCCGCCTCATCGCCGATGTGGTGCAACACCATCGCCATCCAGATCACATCCGCTCGGCCGAGACTCCCGATCCCATCGGGCAGGTCGACATGTCGCGTCGAGACTCGATGCGACAGACCCATGCTCTCCGCCCGCGCGGCTGCCGCTGCCAGCAGAGCCTCGGACCCGTCGGCCGCGACGACCTCAGCGGAGGGAAACCGCTGCGCCAGCTCGCAGGCGGCCACCCCCGGTCCGCTGCCAACATCCAGGATGCGCCGCACCGTGATCCCATCCTGCCGGCACATCTCCGCGACCGACCGAGCCGTCTCGGTCACATACGGCAAGAGCACTTCTGCCTCGAGGGTGAGCTGGGCGGCCATCGCCGTCCAATCGATGTCGTCCGAATGGTGACTGTGTGTGTGGTGATGATCGCCGTGCCCTGACAAGTGATCCATGCTCACACTGTACGCGCTTCCCTATGGCCGCAGAGGGAATGGTCCGATTCGTACGGAGACATCCAGGCAGCCCCGACGCTGGAGACACAGACCGGAGCCCTCGCCATACGGACTGCGTTCGCGTGAGCTCCTCTTTGAGAGATGGGTGGCCGCCTCGATGGCGGCCAGTGACGACGCCGGCAGCGGGGCACCACGCGAAAGGTCCGCCCAGCAGGTGCGCCCGTTGCGTTCCGCGCCGGATAAACGGACGGGGCAGGCCGTTCGCAGATGCCTGCCCCGCTTCCGTCTTGACTAGCACTGGTACCGGCTGCTATACGTGTCGGTCAACTCCGCTCGCCGGTGAGGCTGGTGGGACCGGTGATGGTCACACTCGAGGTCGCGTTGTTGGGTACTTGCTGCAGCACGGCACTCGCCATCGGTCCGGCCGCAGCCAGGACGGCATCACGTCCGGGGTAGCTGTACGGCGTACCGTTACCCCCGATCAATCCCAGCAGGCGGTAGGCGTTGATGGCGTCACGGGTATAGAGGAAGAGGTCGGTCTCGAACGCCTTGTTGTTGGGCAGCACACCCGTGGCCCCGCCGAGCGCCTCGAGGAAGCGATAGGCGACCCGCTGCCCCGCTTCCTGCGCCCCGGTCTGGTAGGCCCACTTGGCCAGCTCGGGTTGTCCCAGTTCCGCGAACTCGCGGGCCGCCGTCATGAAATTGGCGGTCTGGATGGTGGCGGAGATCTCGGACGTTGCCGCCGCCCCGGCCGGCGTCAGAACGGAGGCAGGGGCTGTAAATGAGGTGGTGACCGGCACCGCACCCTTCGAGGTCCAGAAGTCGATGTGGTATTGCTCCTGGGCGGCGATGGCCTGCGTGATGGTCAAGGCAAGGCCGGAGAGTCCGAACTGGGACGGCTGCGAGAGGATGATGGTAATGCCGGAGATGGCATAGTACGCCGGCGTCACGATGTTGTTCAGGATGTCCTGAATCGACTCCGGCGTGTAGGTGCCCTGCACCGCCGGGTAGAAGGGGAAGGACAGCGTGCGGGGCCCTCCCGCTGCCCCGGCGGCACCCGGTACAGCCAGCGCCGCTGCTCCGGAGGCCACTGCCGCCAATAGCTGGGCTCGTGTCACCTTGCCCGAGACGTAGCTCTTCCAAAGATCGCTCCCCTGGCTCGTTTGATCGTCACTCATCGCATACTCCTTGGTGATGCGGCTCCAAAAAAGTTCTCTCTGTCCGGTTTTGCGTCGCCGGAATCGATGCGTCCTTCAGCCGGTGATCCTTCCATCCCCCCTTTCTGATCCAGAAGCGCGTTCCATCCGCGTCGTGTCGCACCAGTAACAGATCGTGGCCGGTAGCCAGACACCAGCGGGCGATATCCGGGTGGACGGTGGGCTCCTCCGAGATGACGTGCAGAATGTCTCCCGGGCTCAACTCGGCGAGGCGGCGACTGACGAGGTCGGAAAGCGTCGGCCATGTCTCGCCGCCTCCGTCCACCATCACGCGCCAGGTTTCCTCGTTCATCGTGAGGCGATGGTACCGAGCATCCATTCCCGGATCGTTCCCACCCATTCCCCCCGCGCCACACGCAACGCGACAGGCGGACCGTGTCGGATACGTGTACAATTGCGCCACAATCGCGCCATGGACGGAGAAGAACCTGCGGCCGCATACGATGAGACGCCGGAGTTGCGCCTCTATCTGCTCGGCGGTTTCCGCGCCGAGTCCTGCGGTGCCGCCGTTCCCACGACTGCCTGGCAGCGGCCGACGGCACGCACCCTTGTCAAGATGCTGGCAGTCGCGCCGGGCCATACGCTCCATCGGGAGCAATTAGAGGAGTATCTCTGGCCCGACGTGCCGCTCCGCGGGACCGGGCCGCGCCTCAACAAGATGGTGCACATGGCCCGCCACGCCCTGGAGCCCAGACTCCGTGACGGCAAAGACTCGTTGTATCTGCGGGCCGATCGTGACGTGGTCGCGCTTGATCACCGACGGGTCTGGATCGACGCCGATCATTTCGAGCACATGGCGTTGCAGGCTCCGGCGGGGGACATTCCCCGGCTGCGGGCCGCCGTCGCGCTCTACGGGGGCACCCTTCTCCCTGAGGATCTCTACGCCGATTGGGCCGAGCCGCGCCGGGAGACGTTGGGAGCTGTATACCGACGTCTTCTGCTGGCTCTGGCCGATGCGTTGCACAGGGAGGGTGAGTACGCTCGCGCTGCCCACCGGCTCCAGATGGTGCTGGAGGTGGATCCGGCGGCCGAGGAGGTCCACCGCCGCCTCATGCGCCTCTACATCCTCGACGGGCAGCGTCACCTCGCGCTCCGTCAGTACGAGGCGTGCTGCCGGGCCCTGCGTGACGAACTAGACATCGAGCCGGATGCGGAGACGCAGGCGCTGTACCGTGACATTCTGACGCGTGCCGGCTCCGGCGAACGGCCGGTAGAGCAGCCACGGGAACCTCTCTCTCTGCCCGCTCCGGTCAGGCGCGCCGCGGGTGACGCGCCGTTGCTGGGTCGGGAGCGGGCGCTCAATCTCCTGACCTCCGGTGCGGAGAGAGCGTCAGAGGGGCGTGGTGGGTTGGTTCTGGTGGCGGGAGAAGGGGGCGTGGGAAAGAGCCGGTTGGTGGCGGAGTTGGCACGTCTCTGTTTCCGGCGGGGAATGGCAATCCTGTGGGGCATCAACTACGAGCAGGAGCGCGTCCTTCCGTACGGTCCGTTCGCCGAGGCTCTCGAGGGCTACCTATCTGCCGTCGCGGGAGAGGAGCAGCGGCGTATTCTCGGTGTCTGCCCCGACCTCCTCCAGCTCGTGCCCTCGCTGTCTGACCAGCCCAGTCAGAGCGGCCCGAGGTCTGAGGGACGGGGACGCTTGTTTGCCTCTGTCGTGCGAGCGCTGGACGACCTGGCGGAGCGGCAGCTCATCCTGATTGTGATCGAAGACTTGCACGCGGCCGGCGAGGAAACTCTTCAGCTTCTTCACCACCTCGCCCGCCTCGCGCGTGACCGGCGCTGGCTGCTGGTCGCCACCTATCGTGAGGAAGACGTCCGACCCGGCTCGCCGCTGCAGCGCTTCTCAGCCGACGTGAGTCGAGACGACTTCAGCCGCCGTCTTGACCTGGGACGTCTGGCCCGGACCGACTGCGAGGAGTTGGTTCGGCGGTTCCTCCCCGGCGGATCGGTAGATCCCACGCTCCTGGCCTACGTCTACGGTCTGTCCCTGGGCAATCCCCTCTTCGCGGAGCAGCTGGTGCGGACGCTGCAGGAGGAAGGGCAGCTGACGCTGACCGAAGGACACTGGCAGCGCCTGCCGACACATCGCGACGCGGTGCCGCCGCATGTCCGGGCCCTGATCGAGGCACGCGTGGCCGGTATGGGGACCGCGACGCGGAACATTCTGGCGTTGGCGGCGACCGCCGGGATGGAATCCTCCTTCGCCGCTCTGGCCGCCGCGGCGCGGCAGGCGTTCGGGCCGATGTCGCATGCTGAGATCCTCGACGCGCTGGATGAGGCGCAGGAGGCCCGTCTTCTGGAGGAGGAGGGTGAGGGATATGTCTTTCGCCATCCCTTGATGCGGGAAGCGCTCTACACGCGGCTCTCAAGGCAGCGTCGTCTCCATCTCCACGCCTCGCTGGCCGGTGCCATCGAGGTCGTGCACCCGGATGACGTGGAGGCTCTGGCCCACCACCACCTCCAGGCGAACAATGTTTCTCAGGCCATCCTCTTTCTCCGCCGTGCCGGTGACCGAGCGGCGGCCATGCATGCCAACGAGACGGCCGAGCAGTACTACCGTGATCTTCTCCGGCTCCTCGACGGTGAGGGCCGGGCGAGAGAGGCGGCGCCGGTTCGCGAGCGCTTGGCCGAGGTGCTCACCACGCTCTCGCGCCATGACGAGGCAATTACCGTCCTAGAGGAGGCGGAATCCATCTATCAGATCGAGAGTGATATGCCGGCAGTAGCACGCGCGGCCGGTCATATCGGTCGTTTGCACGGCTACCGAGCGCGCCCCGAGGCCGGGGTCGAGCGGGTCGAGGCGACCCTGCGGGTGATCGACGAGGTAGCGTATCCGGATGCAGCGTCCTTCCTCCTCTCGACCCTGGCCTGGCTGAAGTTCACGCGTGGCGAACGCAGAGAAATCCTACCCCTGGCGCGGCGGGCGGCCGAATTGGCGGGACAGACGGAGAACACCCGCCTCCATGCTGAAACGCTGACCGCCTACGCTCGTGCCCTGCTGGATGCGCGGGACTACGAGCGTGGATGGCAGCTCATGGACGAGGCCATCCGCATCGCGGAGGAGGGCGGGCACGAGCGTGAGCTGGCCACTGCTCTGGTCCATAGCGGCATCTATCGGCGTATGGTCGAGAGAGACCCACGCCTGGCCCGGCACCCACTCGAGCGCGCCCTGACCCTGGCCGAGCGAGTGGGCGATGTCGATGGCGCCGCCTTCATCCTGGGGATCCTCGGTCAGAGCTATGTCGACGCGGGCGACTGGCCGGCAGCCCGTGTCCACCTGGACCGCGGTGTCGCCTTCGCGCGCGCCGTCGGAGCGACCTATCATGCCGCCTATCCCATCATGATTCGCGCCCTCCTGGCCGCCGGCGAGGGTGATCACCACCTCGGTACCCAATTAGCGCGGGAGGCGATTGCCATCGGCCGCCTGAATGGGAACGGCGACGTCCTGAGCTTCACTGCGATCGTCCTCGCTGACATCGCGCTGCAGCAGGGATTACCCGACACGGCGTTGGAGCATCTGGAGAACCTGTCCTATTCCTGTCGTGAGGAGGCATGGGCGCATGTTTTGCGTGGGGACTTTGTGCGGGCTGAAGTGGCGTTGGTCCGCCACGTGCAGGACACCCAGAGAGATGGCCACCCCGTGAGACAGATCAAGGCGCTGTGGGTTCACGCGCTGGTGCTGGCCGGCCTGGGGCAGCGGGGAGAGGCGCGCGCCGCCTTCGAGGAGGCGATCGCCTGTGCCTGCGATCTGCGCCTTCCTTATGAGGAGGTGCGGGCCCGCTGCGAGTACGGGCGCGTGCTCCTGGGATGGGAGGAGATAGACGCGGCCAGGGGACAGCTCGCGCTGGCTCTCGCCGGGGCGCAGCGCCTCGGCGCGTCGGGATATGCCCGGCGCGCCGAGTGCGGCCTGCGATCTATTTCCGCGATGTGGCCGCGTGGCCCGGAAGCGTCAAACGGCGATCTGAGGCCGCGCTAGGTCGACCGCACCGTATCCGCTGTCACGGGAAAGTGGCGAACAGGCCGCTCAGATCCGTGGCGTTCTGTGCATCACCCAGCATCGGACTGACGTGGAAGATCTCCTCCATGGTCCGCAGCGTCGAGCTATGGGTGTAGTGGATCGCGTTGTTGTAGCCGTGCCCCCTGGCCAGCGGGGAGAGGACGATCATGCCGATGGGACCATCCCCACTGGCGGCTTCATCCCACGTGATGAAGATAGCCCCGCCGTTCTTGTAGGCCTGGGAGTTTTCGATCATCGGGATCTGGTTGCTCAGCCACGTGTCCCCCTGCTTCACGGGATCGTTGGTGGGCGAGCACGAGTCGTGCATGTCGTCGCAGAGGTTCGGAGTGATGAAGTTGTAGCGCGCCACCGTGTTGTTGGCCAGATCGGTGGAGAGATCGCCGTAACTGCGGACGTGGGAGGTGCAGACGCTCGTGTTGCCGGCGACGTCCTGGAAGTACATGTAGGGATCATGTCGCACGGCATACTCACCCGAGTTGGCGGTGGGACAGGTCCCGTCGGTGGTCCCCTCCTCGTACGCTTTCCAGGAGATCCCGGCGTTGGTGAGCAGGGTGGTCAGGTGTGCCGAGGTGATGAGCGCCCCGGGATTATTGTCCGTGCCGCAGTAGCTGTAGCACTGCCCGCCTTCCAGCCAGAGGTAGTTGGGCAGGCTGGGGTGGTTGTTGGGCGGGTTGTAGTACTGCGTGGCGTACGACGTCTGCGCGTTATTGGCGCCGGTCACCAGGCTGTTGATGTAGGGTGCGTCGGACGCACCGCTGATCGACGACCAGTTGTGATTCTCCATCAGGATGAGGAAGACGGTCTTGATACTGCCGGAGGTGGCCGTACTCGTCGGGGTGGCCGACGCCGTCGCAGTGGCCGTTGCCGTGCTTGTTGGTTTCGCGGTCGCCGTGGCCGTGGGTTTCACCGTTGCCGTCGGCGTCGGTTTCCCATGATGTGGTCCCGACTTATTCGAGGCCGACGCCTGGAAACTGGCGAACCACAAGGTCGCACAGAGTGTGAGGAGCGCTATCCATACATGACGAGCCATCATTGTTCAATCCCTTCCCTCGTGCTCGCTACCGCCTTCGCGCGGCTGACTCACAGGATGTCCGTGACGCCCGGATCTCATCCCCTGAGGTCCAGCATTATAGGGTCCATGGGTGTCCTCTCCTCTCCACGCTAAGGGGAATACGACGGCCGCCAACAGAGTCGAAAGACTCGGCGACGCGGTGTCCTGCGTCACAGAATGACCGCCGCGATACTGATCACATCACAGCCCCGACACGCCTAAGCCGGGCGTTCCCCACCGATCCCCTCGGTGGCTCGCCCGAGCATTTGAAGAACGCATCCTCCCAGGCGCGTCATGCCATCCTTTCCCTGGCTGCCGCGACCGACGCCGATGCCTCGTAGGCGCCCATGCCGGCCCGCCAGGGGACGGTGCCCAATACCGTCGCCTGGGACGTCGGTCCGCGCTGGTGGGCGGCCCGTCGCCGGAGTTGGAGGGACCGCGGCCGCTTCACCACGGTGGACACCACGACGACCGCAGGGCGACGTTGGGAAGGCGCCGCCCGTACCTATCCGGGGAGGGATGGATGTCGTAAATGAGCCAGCTGGCGCTGTGCCAGGCGGAGGGCGAGATTCTGCCCTCCCACCACGCACCGTGAACGTGATCCCGGTGAACATGGAGCCTTGACGGGACCGCTGGCGACCACGCCGATCACCCGTGCCTGCCGCCACACGACGACCGAGGTGGTATAGCGGATCGAGCCGCATTGGAGGACGCTCACAGCACCCTCCGCGGCATCGCAGATCTGTTCCTTAACCTTCAGCGTGAAGAGCCGCGTTTCCTGTCCAATGCGGAGAGGAACCGGGACCTCTCGCATGCTGAGGATGGTGTCGGTGACCGTCTCCTCAGCAGTCAGCGATCCGAGCGCAGCAACCAACTGAGAGGCGTGTTGGAACGCGTCTGCGGCGGGGGCGGATCCGCTTTCGGTATCGGCGCTCAGGGCCAGTCCCCGCAAGCCCTGACCAAACATGAGGAGATAGGCACGATGTCGCCCCAGTGCGGGGTCGTCGGCGCACAGGTTGACGTATGCACCCCGATAGGAGCCCTGACTCGGACGCAGGCTGGACGGGAGATCCTGGGGAAGCAGCTTGAGGATTCTGGGGTCGGATTGATCGATCCGTGGCGGCGGTGCCGCCCGACTCTGTCCCTGGCTCCAGAGGAATGTCGCATCGGCGAACCGGCGCAGGTCGAACCCTCGCGCGGCTCCTGGTCCCAGGCAGGCCGGCTGGGGGTGGACGGCGAAGCTGCCGACGGCCGCCACGCCGTCACGGAAAGCGGCCGCTCCCGTCACGCGTGCCGTCCCGCCGAAAAGCTCATCACTTCCCACCCGGGTCCAGGTCAGCCCATCAGATGATGACCAAACCACCGCCTCGCCGCCCTCATCGTCGAATCCGACAAAGCCGGCTTGTGAGCCGACAATGCGGCCCTCGAGAACATCACCGACGTTGAAAGGGGTGGTGACCGCGCGACGCCAGTGTGTGCCGTCGCGCGAGGCCCAGGCGAATACGGGATTGCCGAGCGAATCGAGGCCCGTGCCGAGCGCCAGAAGGCCATGGCTGCCCGCCACCACACGGACTGACGAGACAGACATCGGGCCACCAAACGCGCCGAATACCTGATGATCATTCGGTACCTCGGTCCAGCGGCGGCCGTCGCGCGAGGTCCAGATCGCGGCCCGAGACGCGGGATGTCCCGGCCCCTTGCTGACGATACCTCCAGCCACCAATCCAGGGCCGCCCCGGGTGAGCGATGTCACAGCACCCAGAGCGAACGGCCGTGCCGCACCCGGGAGCTGCCGCCAACTCACCCCATCATGCGAGGTCCACACGCCAACCGGGCACGTCGGACTCTGAATCTCCACCGGAAGGCCTCGTGGTCCCACCAGGGCGATGAGGCCGTCCCCACCCGCGGCGGCATACGCAACCGGCACGGCGATCGAGGCGCGTTGCCATGTACTGCCATTTGTCGAGACCCAGGCCAGGGACTGATAGTGTGTCGGTGGATTGACCAGCCGTGACATTCCGGGGCACGACTGAGCGGCCATGCGCGGGCCGCGCCGCCATCCGATCAGGAGGAAATGTCCACCGGCACCGGAGACCCCGGTGATGTTGTCTCCCGAACGGAAAGCAGGTGATCTCAGTATCACGCGATTCCATGCCTGTCCGTTACGGGAAACCCAGAGGCAAGCACTCACTCCACTGCGGCAGCTTTCCGGGGCAAAGGCGAGTAAGCGGGACGCGGCCCCAACGATCTCAACCGCGCCATGCGGTTTCGGGGCCCGCACCCATCCTCTGGCGAACAAGACCCTGGTGGTGCCGGGTGCACCGGCCGCGCTCGAGGCAGGCGCGACAGCCGGGGAGGCGAGGACGAGGAGAAGGCCGAGGATAGGACCTAGTGCGATCTTGCCCATACGAAACTCCTGCTCCCGGCTCTGAATGCTGCTTTCCTTTGAATGCCCGCATAGTACGAAAGCCCGCGTTACACGCGCGTTACGTCTCGGGGCGATCCGGGGCGGAGCCGCCGCGATTGAGACGTCGCGGGTGGAGTGGACCTCCTCAGTGAATCGGAGTACCCTCTGCTGTAGGAGGTGGGCCATGACATCCCGACATGAGGAACTCCGTGACGAGCTCGTCGCCATCCTGGGCGCGGGCCGCGAGCTCTCGCCCGATGTCGACCATCAGCTGGCCGAGGCGTTTCTGCGGGCGCTCGAGAAAGGTGACGAGCCCCTGACGAGGGGCACGTCTCCGGTCGAGCAGTTGCATCAGCCGCACTACTCGCTCCGGATCGCGGGGGGAGCGTGGGGTGCCGCGCTGATGTTCCTCCTGGCGGCCATCATCTGGGGGCATCCGACCGCCGACCAGTTCATCGGGGTCGCCATCATCCTCCTCTTGCTGGTGGCGATCGCGACCCGGTCTTTCCTGTACCTGGCACGCCATGACTGGCAGTTGCCGCATGTTCGGTTGGTGTCGCCGCCGGGCAAGAACGTTGAGGAGAGCCGGCGTTCGCGGGGTATCTGACCAGAGAATCACCAGACGGCGCAGCGTGTCCAACTGCCCCTGGCGCGAGGACGAGCGCTCGGTACAATGACCCCATGGGCGCGGGCTCATCCCTGTCATCTAACCCGGTCTCGCTGACCGCCGAGCAGGCCCGGCGCATCGCCGTCCGTGCCCAGTTGCTCGACGGCTCCGCGGCGGGTGTCCTCGACACGGTGCGCCATCTGGGCTATCTGCAGCTTGATCCCACCAATCGCGTGGCGCGGAGCCAGCTGCTCGTGCTGTGGAGCCGGCTGGGAACCTACGACCCCGCGGCTCTCGATCACCTGCTCTGGCAGGACCGCGCGCTCTTCGAGTGGCGGGCGTTCCTTTACCCCACGGATACCCTGCCCGCCATTCGCTCCCATATGGAGCGCTTGCGCCGCGAGCATGCCGAATCGTCCGAGCGCGTGGGACACTGGCTGCGGGTGAACGAGCCGTTCCGGCAGTATGTGCTGGCGGAGTTGGGCGCGCGCGGACCGCTCCTGTCACGCGATCTCGCGGATCGTGCCGTCGAACCGTGGGAATCGAAGGGCTGGACCGGCAATCGCAACGTCTCGCAGATGCTGACGTTTCTCTCGGCCCGCGGCGAGATCGCTATCGTGGGGCGCCAGGGAGCGCAGCGGCTCTGGGATCTCGCCGAGCGCTGGTTCCCCGAGACCGAGATCCTCCCCGACGAGGAGGCCGATCGCCGGCTGGTCAGGCAGCGGCTACAAGCGCTCGGCATCGCGTCGCGCGCCGTCGTCGAGCAGGGCCAGGTGGTGAGTTACACGCGCCAGACACTTGCCTGTCCCGACATCGTGGCGGATGGTCTCGCCGTCCCGGTCACCATCGAGGGGGTGCCGGGCGACTGGGTCGCCGACCCGGATGCCCTCGCCACGATGGATACCCCGCTGCCCGCGCGCACCACGCTGCTCTCGCCGTTCGACCGGCTGATTCACGATCGTGACCGGACGGACGCCCTCTTCGGCTTCCAGTACAAGCTGGAGATGTATGTTCCCAGGGACCAGCGGCAATGGGGCTACTTCGTCCTGCCGGCGCTCCACGGCGACCGCCTGATCGGCCGCGTCGATCCGGAGTTCGACCGCAAAGAGCGAATCCTCCGCGTGCATTCCCTGTCTATCGAGCCGGAGGCGCCGGATGGGGCTCGGGTGCTGATCGAGGGCGCCCTGCACGAGTTGGCTGGGTGGCTTGGGGCACGGGACGTGGCTTCGGCATGAAGGCAATATGGGAGGGCACCGGGACTCGATCGAGCCGTGACAATGGGGCAATGCCCTCCCCCAACCTGTAGGCGCAGTGGCTTGTCCCTGCGCGTGTTTGCTGCATCCCGCAATACGAACCTGAGATGTAGGGCGCGTTCTTAGTTTGTCGCGGCTGGGCCGCGCTCGTAGCAGCGGTGCCCGTAGAGCCCGGAAAATAATTCCTACTCGACCGGAAGCCGTGCTTGTTCAAGCATTGTCTGTCGTGGCCTCGACCGGCCGCTCCAGACTTTTCTCAAAGAAGATCAGCTGCGGCTGACGGACGAACCCTAACCTGTCGTTGATAGCCAGGATCGGCCGGTTCAACGTGTCGTTGCCGGTGATAATCGTCCGGTAGCCGTGATCGCAGGCGTAGCGGACCCCCCGCACCTTCAGAGCGGTTCCGACGCCGCGTCCCCGGTACTCCCGCGTCACCCCCGTCATCAATATCTCCGCGATACGGTGTTCGCGATCGAGTTCGAAATAGGAGAGCCCGATATATTCCCCGCCGCGCCTGGCCACGAAAAACGACTCCGGCGGCCGGTCGGGGTGATGCAGGGCGCGTTCCACATAGCGAGCGAAACGCTCCTCGATCTGCTCCGGTGTCAGGTCCTCCCGATGCGACGTGACCGACGGGGGAGACGGGATGTCGCGCATGGTGTCCCGCTCCAGCTCGAAGATCTGTCTGTCGCGTCCCGGGTCATCACCGATCTCGGCGAGCGAACGGATCTGAATCCCCTGCGCCCGTAGCTGCTCCTCGAGTCCCTGCCACGGAGACGGGTCGAACCTCTCGACATCCAGAACCGACTCCCACGTGCGAAAGTCCTCCTGAAACCCTCGCTGAACCAGGAACCGGAGAGCGCGCTCATCGTCGGCGTAGGCCCGACCCTGGTATCCGATCGGGTCGTGCGGCTGCAGTTGGCCGGTGACGACGTCGAAGAGCGACGACCCGATACCGCGGCCCTGATGAGCGGGGTGGACGTGAATTGCGATCTGGAACTTCTGGGGGTGGTACAGGTCCGGTGATTGGGAAAACGCGCCAACCGCCACGATCGCGTCCTTCGCCTCCACCACCCACCGGCCCGCTTTGAGGCGCGCCGGCCGGTTCTCGTCCCAGTCGCGGACCCGTGCCACGGTCGTCGGGCTGCGGGGAGCAGCGAGATTCATGACCGACACGATCGCGCCGTAGTCGCCGGGGTCAAAGGGGCGAATCCGCCAGGCGTCTGTCATCTCCGGGCTCCTGCGGGCTGGATGGGCAAAATCTGTCCCAGGCTATCCGAGGGCCCGGCCTGCCCGTATTTCGCGCGTCCCGTAGGGGCCAACCAGCGATCGCGTGTGGCGGCCGGCCCGCAGAGCATCCGTGCCGACACGATGGCGGGTTGCGGCATCCTCGTTGCCGGCTCGGGGCCCGCACACCTCTCCTACCAGGACTACATCGAGCAGCTCACCTTCCTGCTCTTCCTCAAGATGGCCGACGAGCAGACGGGGGCGGGTAGTGAACTGAGCCCTCAGCTCACCGCTTTCTTTATAAGCTCGGTGATCCGAGCCTCGTCTGCCGCGGTCAACTCCGTCAGGGCGTAGGTGGTCGGCCACATGGTGCCGTCATCCAGGTTCGCCTTGTCGCTGAAGCCGAGGGTCGCGTACCGCGTCTTGAACTTGTCGGCACACTGGAAGAAGCAGACGATGTTGCCGTCCTTGGCATAGGCAGGCATCCCATACCAGGTGCGCGGCGTGAGATCCGGCGCGGTGGCCTTGATGAGAGCATGGAGGCGCTCACCGAGGACGCGATCCGCTTCCGGCATCTCGGCGATCTTCGCCAGCACCTCGCTTTCCCCGGCGGCCGCCTTCTGCTCTTTGGCGCGCTCCCTCATGGCGGCGCGCTCCTCGGACGTGAAGCCCCTGGACGCCCGGTCGGTGGTGCTGTTCGCGGACTTCTGCGTGTCTTTCATCGGCGACTTCCTCCTCTGCGAGGCCGGCCCGGTTACTCGCTCTCCGTAGCTCTAGCCCATAGGATAGCCCCAGCCGACGGTGCAAGCGGAGGCGAGCCTCGCAACCAAGTCCCGCATGCCTCTGACGGTAGAGGGCGGTAATCTCGGGTTCCAAGACAGCCGCGCCGTGTAGGATCTTGGGCGATCCGACCGCTCCCTCGCCGGCCCGCCGACTGATCGCAGCGAGGAACTCCCGTTGACGGACCGGATCGGGCTCGTCGAGCATGTCCCGCAAAGGAGCCGAACGTCCCGCACACGGTCGGCCCTGCGACGCCTATCTCCCGGACGATCGCGGGAATACTGGAGTCGGTGCGTCCCTTCCCGCTGAAGAGTCGGTAGGCGGCGCCGAGGAGACGCCGACGGGTCTGGCGCGCCTGCTCCTGCCGGGCGCCAGGACTCGTCCTTATTGACTACCAGCCGATCACGTGGTAGAAACAGCGTGTCCCTGGTCCCCGGCTGTGTCAAGTCTGTTAGGGGGGATAATGAGGTAGCCCCTTATGTCCATTGCAACGAACAAGGCTCTTATCAGGCGCCTGATGGACGAAGTTGTCAACGCCGGCAACCTGGATGTGATCGACGAGATCGTTGCACCCGGCTTCATCAATCACAATCCCCTGCCCGGAGCAACTCCCGATCGGGACGGCTTCAGGCAGGCCTTTCGCCATCTGCACGCTGCATTTCCCGACCTCCATGTCATCGATACCGATCTTATCGGCGAGGGAGACCGGGTGGTCACCCTCCGTGGATTCGAAGGGACACAGGACGGACCCTTCATGGGGGTGCCGCCGACAGGCAAGAGTATTGTCCTCGACGGCATGACTGTCTTTCGTGTGGTGAACGGACAGATCGCCGAACGGTGGGGAGTGCTGGACATGCTGGGTGTCATGCGACAACTCGGGCTGCTCCCCGACCAGACGTCCCGGGAGGACATCGATGCCGGCAGCGGATGAGACAGGATGCCCGGCGTTCCCTTGGAGCCCATAAGGGGGCGACATGTCTGCATCAGTGCTCTACATGTCGATGTCCCTCGACGGATACATCGCGGGGCCGAACGATGCTCCGGAGAATCCGGGTGGCGACGGCTTCATGCGGCTGCATGAGTGGTACGGATTCGGCGCCGGCGGACCGAACGCGTCGGACCTGACGTCCGACGAGAAGTCAGGGTTCGATCAACACTTTCTGGACGAGGTCAATGCGACGGGAGCGGTCGTCGCGGGGCGGCGGACCGTCGAGCAGGTCGACCACTGGGGCGGTGATCATCACGGTGTCCCGATCTTCGTGCCCAGTCATCGCCCGCCGGGGCCCTCGGTTGCCAACTATCCGTTGGTGACGTACGTGATGGACGGTATCGAGAGCGCCATGGTCCAGGCCAAGGCCGCGGCGGGGGACCGGAACGTGCTGGTGCACGGCGCCTTCACGGCACAAAGCGCGCTCGCCGCGGGGGTGCTGGACGAGCTGCAGATCCACCAGATCCCGGTACTGCTCGGCGCCGGCCGGCGGCTGTTCGAAGCTCTGCCGTCGCGCATCGAGCTGGAGGTCGTTCGGGTGATCGACACGCCGGAGGCTACCCACATCCGCTACCGCGTCCGCCACTGAGGCGGCCGGCCGTCATCTGGTGTCACATTCGGCGCGTCCGACGGTGCTTGTAGGTTAAGCGCCTATGAGCGCCACGTAAGGAGGGGCAATGGCGATCGACCATGATGTGCTGGCGGCGCGGCTGGAAGCCGTGATTGAACCGGTCAATGAGGAGCGGTACCGGGCGAATGAGTTTGCGATCGAGACGGTGGAGTTGACCAAGCGATACGAATCGCTGGTGGCGGTGAACCGACTGGATCTGCGCGTCGAGCGGGGGGAGATCTTCGGCTTCCTCGGCCCGAACGGCGCCGGCAAGACGACGACGATGCGCATGCTCCTCGGGCTGGTAAAGCCGACGGGAGGATCGGCGCGTGTCCTGGGCATGGATATCACCACCCAGCTGCCGGAGATTCTGCGGCGCACGGGATCCGTCATCGAGAACCCAACCTTCTATCCCTACCTGTCGGGGCGCGACAACCTGCGTGCTTTCGCCCGCCTCTCCGGTCTGGATGAGGCGCGTATCGCTCCCGTCCTCGATCTCGTGGACCTCACAGCGGCCGCCGGCCGCCGGTTCAGCACCTATTCCCTCGGCATGAAGCAGCGCCTGGCCGTTGGTGCTGCCCTGCTCGGCTCTCCCGATCTGCTCATCCTCGACGAGCCGGCGAACGGGCTTGATCCCGCCGGCATCGTCGAGATGCGCGATCTGGTGCGCCGGCTCAAGACCTATGGGCATACCGTCCTCATTTCCAGCCATGTGCTCCACGAGATCGAACAGATCTGTGATCGGATCGCCATCATGAGCCGGGGACGCATCGTGGTGCAGGGGCGCGTTGCCGACCTGCTGGCGGGAGAGGTGCTGGAGCTCCAGGTCGAGCCGGCAGCCGAGGCGCTGCGCCTGCTTCGCACCCTCCCCTGGGTGGAGGGAGTCGAGGAGGGAGAGAACGGGTTGGCCGTCCGCGCCCCCGCCTCGCGCGCCGCCGAGATCACCCGTGTGCTCGCCGAGCACGGCCTCTATCTCTCCCGCCTGCAGCCCCGCGAGCAATCGCTCGAACAGTACTTCCTCGACGTCACGGGAGACGCGGCATGATCGATACTCTCTCCTTCGAGTGGCTCAAGTTCTCGCGGCGATGGATGCCGCGCACCATCCTCATCCTCTTGCTTGGCCTGACCGTTCTCGCTTTCTGGGGCTACGCCACCCGCAACGTGGGACGCGCCAATCTTTTTCTGCCGCGTGGATGGCTGGCGGCTCTCGCCTTCTCCGCCTTTTTCGCGCCGTTCTTCTGGCCGGTGCTGGGGGGAAGCTGGGCCGGGAATGAGTACGGTTGGGGGACGATCCGCGCCATCCTGACGCGCCGCCCTGAGCGGATCACCCACGTCATCGCCGCCCTTATCGTGCTGGCCCTGGGCGTGTTGATTGGAGTTGTCGCCATCGTGGCTATCGCCACCGTGCTTGCCCTTGCCGTCTCGCTCGCGTCGGGCAACGCTGCCTGGACCACCGGGATCTTCGGCAGCACCTTTGTCGAGACTTTCGTCAAGGGCACGCTGACGTCGTGGATCGTCTCCTCGTTCTATCTGCTGCTTGCCTACTCCGTGGCCATCATCACGCGGTCGGCCGCCGTCGGCATCGGCTTCGGGATCGGCTCGACGCTGGCCGAAGTCGTGCTCACCCGCATCTTTGTCACGCTCGGCGGCATCTGGAACACCATCGCCCTCCACTTCCCCTTCGTTTACACCGAAAACGTGATCACCCGGGTAGTGGGGCCGCAGCTCATTCCGGGCACCACCCTGGCGCGGGTCGATCCCGGCACGCCGAGTGTCGGGAACTCACTCATCGCCATCGCCCTCTATAGCGCCGTCCTCATCGCCGCCATGCTGATCGCCGTGCGGGTCCGCGATGTGACGGCCTGACGGGCTGTCCGGCGCCTCCGTCATCGGGTTCGTGTCGACGAGGGCTGCCTGCCCTCGTCGACCGCGGCACGCCGGGGGCGTCCGTGGCGAACGTGCCTGACTGCTCTCGTCTCAGAAGGAGAGCGCTAGCAGAGACACATCCGGGCGGCGAGGACGGGCGGGATCTCGTGGAAGCTTCCGCCCCAGCGCGTCTGCAGGCGGCTGGGCACCGATACGTCGAAGGCGGGCTCCTCCAGGCCGTTGAGCGCCAGACCGGCGTCGAGAAACGGGGCCAGGAGCCGGTGCAGTGGCCGATCGAAATAGTACTGAGCCGCCTGCTGGCCGGGGATGCCGGTGCCGCGGTCCATGGACAGGCTGAGGTAGCGGCTGATCCGCACCGACGAGGTGACGGTTGGGCCGTCCCCCGTGTCCGCCTCCTCGACGAGCATCGTCTTGCCGGCGTGGTTGAAGCACGGATGGCAGGTCGTGAAGACAAACCGGCCACCTTCCCGGAGAAGGGACGGGAGGGCCGATGCCATCGGCTGGAGATCAGCAATGTCCATGAGGGCCATGTTGGTGACCACTGCATCGAAGCGATGCCGGCCCAGCGCGCGGAGCGCCTCGACGTCGGTCGCATCGAGCAGACGGAACTCGATCCGGTCGGCGAACTCGCGGCATCGGAGGCGAGCGCGCTCCAGGAACACCGCGCTGAAGTCGGTCGCCACCACAAAGGCATCCAGCTCGGCCATGCGGCGGGCGAAGAGACCCGCGCCACACGCGATCTCCAGCACCGTCTCCCCCGGCGAAAGTGCGAGCAGGCGCTCCGCCGCAGGCGCCACCAGGAGGCGATGGAAGTCGTTGCCTTCCGGCCCCATATAGTCATCCCAGTGCGCGGCGTTGGCGTTCCAGATGGCACGGGATTCCTCGGTGATGTCGGCGAGATCGATACTGTCGTCCTGTCGTGTCATCCAACTCCTCCCGTCTCGTGCGAGACATCGCATGAAGAAAGCCCGCCATGGTACCAGGATCGAACCGAGGGATCCTTCCCATGGGCTTGCCCGATTCCCCAGGGCTGATCGACCGCGTCATAAGCGCCTGGGCGTGCCGGGTCCCGATGGCGATGGGACAGGTATGGTGCCGGCGCGAGCCGCGAACAGCCCAAAAGTCCTGTAGACAGGCGGGTCGGCCTGTGTGCCACAGTGCACCTGGGGGAAGGTCACAGTGATCGACCGGTGGTTTGACAAGCTGGAGCGCGAGTTTCTCGTCGCGCTCATCCTGATCGTCTTCGCGACGGCTCTGCTTGTCTTTGGGGTTCTGCTGGCCTTGACCGAGGGGTAGGCATGCTCCTGTGGAGATGGCGCCGGCCGCGAGATGTGGCGCGCGAGGTGAGGTGCGCGTCGTTCGGCGGGCGACCGGCGCGGGGGGAGGAATCATGACCGCCGACAGCGCGACGCCCTTTAGTGGGGTGCGAATGCGCCGCCGCCGGAACCGCGAGTGTGAGGTCGTGGGGCTCATTCATCCGCGCTACGGCACCGATCACGTGTTCCGGATTACGGCCTCCCGCGTCCCGGCCGCCATCCGCGCGAGCTGGCCCTCCCATCTGCAGCACCGTGAGGAGGATCTGTGGAACCGGCTGGTCGCCGCCGATGCGCTGTACTACGCGCCATTGCCGCACGGGGAGCGCCTCTGGAAAGAGGCCCGGCACCACCGCCGCCAGCTCATGACAGCGTACCGCACCTTTAAAGCGACGTATGCGGCGGAAGCTCACCGCACCCGGTAAGCCCGCTCCCCGCTACTGTCCCTTGAAGGAATCATGCCGTCGCGTCGACGGGTCCGATATTTGAGGGGTGACGAGCGGCGGTACGGCTACGTTTGCGCAGGGCGCTAGGGACGATGGCCCGTGTAGAGTGGGAGCGGGCGGTATGGATCCGACGGGACAGACGAGAGACGCCGAAAGGAGTCAACAGCGTGGCAACGGTGGACAATGAACATCGTGCGTACGTTCTGGCACACGGAGAGGGGAGAGTCATTGCCGTGCCCAGCGCGGGTGGGCGGTTGACGATGAAGGCGGAAGGACACCAGACGGGAGGGGCGATCACGCTGTACGAAAGCCGGCATGAGCCGCGCGCGACCGGCCCCGCCCGCCACTACCACGAGCGCTACACGGAACTGTTCTACGTCCTGGAGGGGACCTACGAGTTTGTGCTGGGCGAGGAGGTGCACCTCGCCCCCGCCGGGAGCACCGTGGTCATTCCGCCCGGCACCGTCCACGCCTTCCGCAACGCCGCCGACGCACCGGGACGCCTGCTCATCATGGTCCTGCCTGGCGGGTTCGAGGGTTTTTTCGATGCATCGAAGGATCTCGCCTCCCCCATGGACGACGCAGTCCGCTGGCGTGAGGTCAACGAGAGGTGGGACGCGCACGTGGTCGGGCCGCCGTTGCAAGAGCGGCCGCGGGGACAGAACGAAGGAGCCGGCCTCGGTCCGTGACACGCTGGTGCCGTTCCCGGCGTCGCCCAACGGCCCCTTTTCCCGCCCGGACGATCACAGCTCCACGCGCTCGACCACCTCGACGATGCGCGCCTGCTGATGGCGCGTCAGGCCGTGATCGGGACGTCCCCAGATGCCCTCCATGGTGCGGAGGAGCCCCTCCGCCTGGTCCCGCGTGTCGAATGTGAGATCGATCATCACGTAGTTCGGGTCGTCGACGGCGCGTGAGACCCAGTAGTGCCGCACGCCTGACCGCTGCCGGCCGGCGGGATCACTGTCAAAGGCGCGTTTCCAGGTGTCGAAGTCGTGCGTGGGATGTTCGATGTGCAGAGTGACCATTGCCATTCCTTTCGCATCGCGATGTGGGAAAGATGACCGAGGGGCCGTGGCGGCTCGCCCCTACGCGGTGGCACTTCCGGATTCGGCCGGAACCACGCCAAGGGACTGCATGAGACCAAACAGATCATCGATCGCCCAGACCTCCACGATCTTGCCGTTCCGGATGCGATGGAGGTGCATCCCGTGGAGGGTAATGAGATTTCCTGTGGCGGGAATGCCCGGAACGGAATCCGTGTGCGTGCCGCGACAGAGCCAGCGCGTCAGCACTTTGTCTCCTTCGGCGATCTGATCCTCAACGGTGATGATCTGATCCGGCGCGGGAGCCCGGTCACGCATCACCAATTGCTTTTCGCTCTCCGGGTACCCGGTCTGATCAGGGAAGTTGGCGCAGTGGCCCACACACGACGGATCGTAGATCTCGTCGGCGACCGAGAGGTTGCCCTTGCCCCATAGCTCTTCAAAGTGACGGCGGGCGATCGCTTTGTTCTCGTCGAGTGACACGTCTCGTCCTTTCATCAACACCAGTCGCGGCAGAACATGCGGTGGGGAGGGCGATTTACTTCATGCCTCACCTCCTCGGGGCGCGCCCGCGTCCCCCCGTCCTTTCGGTGTCCAGGCGGCACGAAACAGCGCGGCCGTATCGGGCGCCAGGCTGCCGTACCGCCCCTCGCCGATCGGTAACTGCGGCTCATTGGCGATGTGCTGGGCGCTCAGCCCGTGCGTCATGGCAATAAACAGGTCGAAGGCGCGGTCCGGCGGCACCGGGGGCTCGATGACTCCCTCCTCCACCAGCCGGGCGAAAACCTGCTGTGCCTGAGCCAGCCGGCCCACGCTCTCCTCCATGCTCCGAGGCGACGGCTCGAAACCGGGAACCGGACGCTCGAACAGCAGGCTGAAGAGTTCGGGCTGCTCCTGAGCGAAGCGCATCCGGGCCTCGATCCAGGCCTCGACCTGCGGCCAACCGGGTGGGTAGTCCTCCCATACCGGCGTGATGTACGACCAGAAGACCTGCATCGCCGCCCGAAACAGCGCGTCATACAGCGCCACTTTGCTGGGGAAGTACCGGTAGAGAGCAGCGGTGGTGACCTGGAGCCGGCGCGCAATCTCGCTCAGCGACAGCGCGGCCACACCGTTGTCGCGCATCAGGTCGCGCGCGGTCGCCAGGATCGCGTCAATCATCTCCTGCCGGTTGCGCTGACGGCGCTCCGCCGGCGAGAGGATGCGCCGGTTCTTGATCGCGTCCTTCGTCACGTCTTCCTCGGTCCGTACCATTCAATTACTCGGGTTAATAGATATAACTCTCGTTGATGATTGCAGCATATCAGTCGGAGGGTGGACCGTCAACTCCTCGTCCGTCCAGTCCCGCACCGATGCTCTTATCAGCCGCGTGGAAGGTTTTCCCGCAGTACCGGGGGTCTGGTGAACTGGTCACAGGGAACGTCGATCAACCAGGTTCCCCTCCACCGCTTGACAGGTGGACATTATTCCCTTAAGCTGACGTTATCATCTAGAAGGAATAGCGGGAGCTAGCAAGGAGGGACGATGGCACAACCCGTTCGTATGCTCACTCCCCCTGAACGCCGGCGCCAGAACCGCGAGGCGATGCTTGACGCGATCCGGGAGGTCTCGATTGAGATCATGCGGGAACAGGGCGTGGCGGGACTGAGCCTGCATGAGGTGGCACGTCGAGTGAGCCTGCGGGTCCAATCCCTCTACAAGTACTTTCCCAGTAAAGCAGCGCTCTACGATGCCCTCTTCCGGCAGGCAGCGCGGCTGCTTGCCGAGAACGACCGGCAGGTGTGGGAAGGCACTGCGCCCACCTGGGAGCGGGTCGATACCTGGCTGCGGTCGCGCCTGGACTTCGCGCAGCGGCACGCTCCCCTCTATGACCTGCTAACCGGGGCGGCGGTGCCGGGCTTCTCCCCTTCACCAGAAAGTCTGGCTGCCGCCAGGGAGATCGGTGAGATGGGGACCCGTGCGATTGGCGATCTCGTACAGGCTGGGATCATCACATCCGGCATTCCGCCGCGGCGTGCCATGAACGTGCTGCTGGTCACGGGCCGGGGCATCGTGGCGGAAACGCTGGGCAAGGAACGCATGCTCGACGATCCGGACCGCTTCGCCGACCTCATTCCCGACGTTCTCGACGCCCTGCGCGTCGCCTGGAGTCACGAAAGGAGCGACTCATGACAGCAGCCAGCGTTACCGTGGAGCGGATCGACCACATCGAGGTCTTCGTCCCCGACCGCTACGACGCAGCGACGTGGTACCGGCGAGTTCTGGGGCTCGAAATCATGCGTGGACCCGCGTGGGAGTGGGCGGTCAATCTCCCCAACGGACCACTCTTTCTCGCCAGCCCCTCCGGGACGGTGAAGGTGTCCTTGTTCGAGGGCGAGCCCCTTCGCGATCACCCGCCGATCGGTCAGGCGCAGACCTGCTTCACGGTGAATGCCGAGAGCTTCCTGCGTTTCCGAGACCAGCTGGATGACCTTGGACTCCGCAATCGTTTTGGCGAGCGTGTGACGGCGGACCAGATCTCAGACCACAAGCTGGCCTGGGCGTTCTACTTCACGGACCCGTACGGCAACCGCTACGAACTCAATACCTACGACTATGAGCCGGTGTGGGCCGCTCTCAAGAGGGCCTCAGAGGTGCAAGCTCCATGAGCGAGACGGAGCGAGGCATGACAACCGGACAGACGCACGGCGGACTCTGGAGTAGCGGGGCACAGGACTGGGCGCGGTACATCGAGCCGCACAACTACCCCTTGTACGAGGCGGTCCACGAAAGGCTGGGCATTGGGAGCGGGACGCGTCTGCTGGATGTGGGCTGTGGCCCCGGCGGCGCTGCCTCGCTCGCTGCCCGCCGCGGCGCTCGGGTCGCAGGTCTGGATGCGTCGCCCGGCTCGGTCGACGTCGCCCGGCAGCGCGTTCCAGATGGCGATTTCCGTGTCGGCGATATGGAAGACCTTCCCTGGCCGGACGGCTCCTTCGACGCCGTCACCTACTTCAACTCCCTTCAGTTCGCCGGCCATCCGGTCACGGCCCTCCAGGAGGCCCGCCGGGTGCTGGGGACGGGTGGAAAGGTGAGTGTCGCCGTCTGGGCGCCCCGTGAGGAGAGCCAGCAGCCCAGAGTCATGGCGGCCGTCACCGCGCTGGCACCTCCACAACCGCCGGACGCGCCGGGTCCTTTCGCCCTGTCCGCTCCCGGCCTGCTGGACGCGGCCCTTGAGGGGGCGGGACTCCGGGTGGTGACGCGCGGCGAGGTACCGATTGTCGTCGAGCATCCGGATGCCGAGACTGCCGTCCGGGCGTCGCTGTCCAGCGGCGGCACCGCCCGTGCCGTCCAGCACAGTGGGGAAGAGCGCGTACGGCAGGCGATGCTTGAGGCCCTCCAGGAGTTCCGCGCCGAGGACGGTAGAATCCGCTTTCAGAATCTCTTCCGCTTTGTGATTGCGGAATAGAGAGAGTGTTCCGACGACCTTACCTGGTTTCAGGCCGGCCATGCTTGCCGGGATCACTGGCTCCAGTGCGGGCCCGATCCGGCGGATAGACCTATAGACTGCCGGCCTCGCCCGTTGTAGGATCGTCCTCGCCTGGCCCGATGGGAAGTCGCACGGCAAACACGCTTCCGGCGCCATCGATGCTCTCGGCGGAGATTACCCCGCCGTGCTGCTCGACGATCTGACGCGCGCTGGCGAGCCCGATCCCAGCCCCGGAAATCCCTCCGACGTTGCTTGCCCGATGAAACCGATCGAAGATGTGCGGGAGGTCCGCCGCCGGGATGCCCACGCCCTGGTCGCGCACCCGCAGCACGGCCCATGTGCCGCCGGCATCTTCCTCGGCGGCCAGCGTGACCGCGACGTCGCCGCCCTCCGGACTGTACTTGATGGCATTACCGACCAGGTTGTTCACCACTCGCGCCAGCCGCACTTCGTCCCACGCGCCGACAAGCTCCGGCCGGCTCGCTTCCACGTGGATACGATGACACTCGGCGGTCTGCTGTTGCTCGGCCGCGACCCGCCGCACCACTGCCACGAGATCGGTGGGGCGCCGCCGGAGCGCCAACGGCTGGCCCATCTGGAGCCGGGTCACGTCGAGCAGCTCATCGAGCTGCTGTGTCATGCGGGACGCCGCGGTATCGATGCTGGCCAGGCCCTCAGCCAGCCGATCGGAATCCGCGTTGCCCTGCGCCGCGCGCCGGCGCAAGAGCTGCGCCATCCCCTTGACCGAGGTCAGGGGTGTCTTCAGATCGTGCGCCGCGGCGGTCAGGAAGGTATCACGCATGCGCAACGCCTCTTGGACCTGCTGGTAGAGGCGGGCGTTGTCGAGGGCGATCGCCGCCTGAGCGGCGATCCCCGCCACCAGCCGTTCCGCCCGTTCCGTGAAGACGCCCGGCTCTGGATGGCCGAAGAAGAGGCCGCCGAACACCTCTCCTCGGGCCGAGACGACCGGCACCGCCAGGTAGCTCCGCACCGGCAGGTGACCCTTCGGCATCCCGTAGTACGGCGGGTTGTTCCCATAGCGAGAATCCCGGGTTACGTCGTCCAGGCGGACGATTCCCTCGCCCCGGAAGGTGGGCCCGAAGATCGAGGTATTGCGCGGCATCGGGAACCGGTCGAAGGCCTCCCGCGGAGCGCCGGAGAGGGTGTAGAGCATGTACGATTCGCCTTCGGCCTTGACGACGTTGTAGAAGAACGCGCCGAAGTGAGCACCGCTCAACTCGGTGGCGGCATCGGTGACCGCCTGCAGCAACTTCTGAAGGTCGAGTTCCGCCGACAGAGCCTGGCCGACACGGTAGAGCGTTTCCGTCTCGGTACGCGCCGCGCGCTCTCGCGCCAACAACCTCGCGCGCTCCGTCTCGCTCCGCGCCCGCTCGATGGCGAGGGCGGCCACCCGCACCACGCGGTCGATCAGATCGAGCTCACCCGGGCTCGGCTCACGCGGCGCTCGGTAGTACAACGCGAAGGTTCCGAGCACGTCGCCGCCCGCACCACGGATCGGTGTCGACCAGCAGGCATGGAGGCCGTGCGCCAGCGCCAGCTCCCGGAAGTCCACCCACAACGGGTCGACGGCGATGTCCGTGACGACGACCCGTTCCCTGCGGTGCACGGCCGTGCCGCACGAGCCGACGGCCGGACCGATCTGGATGCCGTCGATCCCCCGCGTGTAGGTGTCGGGCAGGCTGGGAGCCGCCCCGTGACGCAGGTGCTGTCCATCCTCGTCCAGCAGCAGCACGGATGCGAGCATCCCATCAGCAAGCTCCTCGACGGCGCGGGTCAGCTCGGTGAGGACGCGCGGCAGCGGCGTGCGCTGCGCGACCAACTCGAGTACCCGAACCTCCACCGACTGCAGGGCCTCGGCCTGCCAGTAGTCGGTCACATCGCGCGTTGTGCCGGCCACCGCCTCGACCTCTCCATCCGAACCCAACACGGGCACGAAGATGTAGTCGTAGATCCGCCGGCCGAACGCGCCGGAGAACGGCACCTCACCACGGATTGGCTGCTTGGTGGCGATGACCTGCTCGATCTCCCGATCGTGCCTCGCAGCGTGCCACTCCGGATACCCTAGCTCGAGGCAGCTCTTCCCGATCGCCTCGTCCCAGGTGCGTCCCCACATCTTGAGGAGGCCCTCGTTGGCATACGTGAAGCGGTGATTGAGGTCGAAGATGTAGGCCTGGTCGGGGGTGTTGGTCAGGATGGCCTCGTACAGCCGCCGCTGCCGCTCGGCCGCGGCCCGGCTCACGGCTGCGGCTTCCTCGGCCTCCTTGCGTCGGGTCACGTCGCTGGCGGTGCCCACCCACTCGACGATCTCACCGTCGACATCCAGCAACGGAACGGCGCGCGAGAGTGTCCAGCCCAGGGTGCCGTCGACGCGCCGGACCCGGTGCTCGAGCTCGAAGGTGCTCTTGGTCCGAATGGCGTTACTGATGGCCGCCATGACGTGCGGCTGATCGTCGGGATGGATGTACGTCTCCAGCCAGGTTCCAGTTGGCTCGCCGGTGTGGGCGATGAAGTCACGCCCCTCGAGACGGCGCATCTCGCGCCAATCCGGGCTCATCCGGTACACCACGTCCGAGCTGGCCGTGATGAGCGCCCGGAACCGCTCCTCACCGGCGCGCAGTGCTTCCTCGGCTGCCTCCCGTTGAGCGATCTCCCGCTCCAGCGAGACTGTCTTCTGCTGCAACTCCGCGATTATGCGTCGCGGATCGTCCGGATCGTTCAGTGCGGCGTAGCCCTCGGCCGGGATCACGCGGGAGTGTTCGGCGCAGACATCGCCGAAGACCTCGGCGAGCGCCGCGCCGCCGAAGCCGTCCATCGGATAGCCACACATCAGCGTGAAGCCGAGCGCCCGCTGCAGGTCATTCCAGAGTTGTTCTAGCCGCAGGGCGGCTGCGTGATCCCCCTCCTCCACGAGGAGTGCCACCAGCTCGCCGAAGACGTGCACATGGCGGTGCTCTTCCACCGCGCGCGTCACGATGTCGCCCACCGCCTTCTGGAAGTGCTCCGGATCGACGGTGCCGTCGATCCGGCAGGCCGCCAACGCCGCGGCCGCATCCGCGCTGACAAACCGGCCGCGGTCTTGGACCGCCGCGGTGTCCAGGCCGGCGGCGCGCAGTCGTTCCTCCACGCCCGCCCGGTGCTCCGGCGTCGCCAGGAGTATTCCTGCGTCACCCGACCCCAGGCCGGCGGCAAGGAACTCTGCCACGGAATCGAGGAGAGACTCATCCGACTCGTAGAACTGGACGATGTGCTCGCCTGCACCGCTCTCCGAGGGATCCTCGGCCGGATGGTTCGCGACATCCGTCTCTGTCCCTCGCCGGGCGCCCGCTTCCCTGAGAGACCGAGATCGGAAGCGAGTGGATTCACATTGGGCAACGAAGGCGTCCAGATCCTCCCGTTTGATGCGGGTGGTGCGGTGACCGAGCCGCGCGGCCCGCAGCCGGTCCTCGCCGATCCAGCGCCAGACGGTCACCCGGCTGACGCCCAGCAACGCTGCCGCCTGCGACACGCTGTAGTAGTGACTGTCGCTGCTATCTGACCCCGCGTCCTGGCCGAACGGCGGCGAGTCCAGGGCATCGCGCACGTGTCATTCCTCCCGGGCGCACCTACCCGTCATCCTTGCGAGACAGGAGGTTGCAGAGGGTCCGCCTATGTTTCACACGGTAACATGCCGGTCAGCGCTCCACCAACGGTCGACCCGCATTCACGAGAGGAGATCGAGAGCCACGGGCAGTGCGGTGCGACCCCAGTTCGTCAGGTCATCGCCTCCCGGAGTCTGGTACTTCGCCAGCAAGAGCCGGCGAGCCAAGGCATCTTCCTCCGTATCCGGTTCAACCACCCGTGCAGTGGCGTGGTGCGTCCGGTCCAAGATCCGAACCGTCACCCGCGGGTCACGTTGGAGATTGCGCACCCAGTCTGAGCGGTCGCGGCCACCGGACAGGACGTACAGGCTATTGCCTTCGCGCGCGAACCAGATCTCAATCTCATGTGGTCGGTGCGTCCGCCTGCCGATTGTCGTCAGGTAGCAGAAGGGCGGCTCCTCGATCATAGGGATTCCCCCTGGTATCAGGGTCGGAGCAGGACCTTGATGGCACGCCGGTCGTCCATGGCGCGGTAGCCCGCCGCGACCTCGGACAGGGGTAGCTCCAGGTCGAACACCCTGCCGGGGTTGATCTTCCGGTTGCAGATCAGATTGATTAGCTCGGGGAGGAAACGACGCACCGGGGCGGGACCACCCAGCAAATGAACCTCGGCGAAGAACAACTCCTCGCCGGGCAGTGCGACCTCGTGGGGCACACCGACATAGCCGACAGCGCCGCCGGGCCGGGTGGACCCGATGGCTTGCATCATCGACTCCTGGGTGCCGACCGCCTCGATGGTCGAATGCGCGCCGAGTCCGTCGGTCAACTCCTTGACCTGCGCCGCACCCGCGTCGCCGCGCTCGGTCACGATGTCGGTTGCGCCAAATTCGGCGGCCAGCTTCTGCCGGTCCTCATGCCGGCTCATGATGATGATTCGCTCGGCCCCCAGCTGTTTTGCCGCGAGAACGGCGAGCACCCCGACGGCGCCATCGCCGACGACTGCCACGGTCCTGCCGGGCGCAACATCGGCGGCGACGGCAGCGAACCAGCCGGTGCCGAGCACGTCCGAGGCCGCGAGCAGGCTGGGAATGAGATCGTCGGACGGGATATCCGGAGTCGCGACCAGGGTGCCGTCGGCCAGCGGGATGCGTGCGTACTCCGCCTGGGTGCCGATCGCGCCGATCGGCTCCGCATGCACGCAACGGGACTGGTAGCCGGCCTGACAGATCGGGCAGGTGTTGTCGGAGGCGAAGAACGATCCGACGACGAATTGGCCAGGTTTGATCGTCGTGACCGCACTGCCGGCCTCCTCGACGATGCCGACGTACTCGTGTCCCATCGGTGTCGGTTCACTGATCGGATCGATGCCGCGGTACGGCCACAGGTCGGACCCGCAGATACAGGTGGCCGACAGGCGGATGATGGCGTCGGTCGGCTCGATGATGGTCGGATCGGGGCGCTCGACGTCGCGAATGTCATACGGGGCGTAGAGAACGGCTCCGTGCATGGTCACGCCTCCTCGCGCCCATCCGTCGGCGCTGCGGCGTATTCCTCGTCGGTGACATGCGGGCCCCAGGTCACCACGTTGCCCTCGTCGTCAGCCTGCTGCATGGCGATGTGGGTCATGAAGCGGTTCGGCGTCGCACCATGCCAGTGATCCTCACCCGGCTCGAAGAAGACGCGATCACCGGGGCGAATCACCTCGATCGGTCCGCCGCGCCGCTGGCAGAGCCCGATACCTTCCGTCACGACGATCGTCTGCCCCTTCGGATGGGTATGCCAGGCAGTCCGCGCGCCGGGAGTGAAGTGGACGTTGCTGGCCGCAAGGCGTGACGGGCCATATTGCTCCGCCATCGGGTCGACGTAGACCATTCCGGTGAACCAGTCACTTGGCCCGCGGCCCGTCTCCTGGCGGCTGGATCTCGTGATGCGCATGTTTAAACTCCTCCGATGGATGCACAGCAATTGACAGTCCAGGTCTAAATCGATATCCACCGGCTATGCGTGCGACGGATTGAGCGTCAGGCTGGCCGCAGCGGCAGCCAGAGCGACCCCGGCTGCGATCAGCAGACTGGCGTGCTGGAGAACCGGCAGCTCGCGGGGGATGAGGGGCGGGCGGCCTGCCACCCGCTTCTGACCCGAGAGGACGATCGGCAACGGGACGGCGCCGACAGTAGAACAGTCGCGCGCGGCGTAGCAAAGAGAAGCGGCTCCCACAGGGGAAGCCGCTCCCGTCGGCCCGGTTGACCGATCCCGCCTTACACCGGGACCTGCTCCACCTGCTCCGGGAAGTACACGTCCGGCCGGTCGATCACGCCTGCTTTCGACATGGCTTCGCGCAGGCTGGGATCCTGGGTGAACTCGCGGGCGTGGGCCACCGAGTCGAAGGTAAACACGGCCAAGAACTCGTTCGGGTTGTCGGCATTGCGGAACAGGAGGCCGCCGTTGCTGCCGTGGCTTTTCCGATTGTCCGCGTGCGCATCGAAGAGCAGCCGGGTTTGAGTGACGGGCTCCTCTGTCGCGGACCGGCATGGAGAGCGGCGCGCTGCAGTCGATTTGGTGCGCTCTGGGCACGCGAGATCCGGTGGCACCCGCAGGACCTGGCCCGCAATCCGGTCAGGGCCGCGATGGTGACCTGGCTCCGCTGGTAGCGGATCTTCCCGTTCTGCTGGACCCGGCTCGCCTCCGCCGTCACCCCCTCCTCCCGGGCGTGACCGTCGGCAGCCCTCGCGTGCCCCGGCTTTAGCCGCATGGGGCGAGCTCGACTGAGCAGTCCCGTGCCAGTGTCTCTACGCTTCTCCGGGCACTGCCTCCCTCACGATCGATCACGCCCGGGATCTCCCGGGCGTCTACCTCCTTGACGCGGTAGCGACTACGTCGCGCGCCCCGGCGGGTGGGGACGCCCCCTCCCTGCGACCCAGAAATACCCCCCCAGGATGGCCGAATATACCCCGCTTGGGGAATGGCAACCCGGCCGGGGCGCCGTACGCTGGACCTTGCCTAAGACCAGAGAAAGGGAGGAGTTAGCGATGACCAGCACGATACCCCGGCTCCATACCAAAAGCTTCGACGTCCCGGACCAGGCGTTTCCGGTGGGTGACCTGGCCCGGGTGGAGATCGTCCAGCTTGGCGAGACCGCCGTCCATCGGGCCACGTTCCAGCCGGGCTTTCGCTGGACGGAGCACGTCAAGCCGCTCATGGGTACCGACCTGTGCGAGATCCCCCACACCGGGTACGTCCTATCGGGCCGGCTGGGCGTGCGGATGGCGGACGGCACCGAGCGGGAGATGGCCCCCGGCGACGCGTTCGTCATCCCGGCGGTGGGGCATGACATCTGGGTCGTTGGCGACGATCCGTCCACCTTGCTCGACTTTCCGCCGGAGGAGGCAGCACACGCCCACGGCTAGAGCCGAGGCAGGCAGGGACACGGTGGAAGCGCCTGGAGGCAAGAGCCACACAGGGTCCTCCCGTCTCTGCCTCCTGTGCTTGAACCGAGCAGATTCGGGATAACGACGTCCTCGACGCCGGAAAGTGCCATGCCAGAGTCCGTCCATCGTTGCACCATCAGTCAGTTGCTGAGCGACGCACGATCCCGGATCGAGCGGTTCGAGCCGGCTCAAGCGCTTGCCGCCATGCGAAATGGTGCGACGATCATCGACATTCGCGGCGACACCGACCGGATACACGACGGCATCATCCCGGGCTCGCTGCACATTCCCCGCACCGTTCTGGAGTGGCGGCTGGATCCCGATAGTGACTGGCGCAGCCCCCATATCGCCGGACTTGACCAGCCCATCATCCTCCTCTGCGACCACGGCTTCTCCTCGAGCCTCGCTGCATCCACGCTCCGGGATCTTGGTTTCCAGCAGGTCGGTGATGTCATCGGCGGCTTTGAGGCCTGGCTCCAGGCTGGACTGCCGGTCGGGATCGCTCCGCCCCCTCGACCCGCATGTGAGCTGCCAGGGATGGGGCCGCACGACCCCGAAGCACCAGCCGGCGTCCCCCAATCGCAACAGCACCATTGGGACACAGCCTTGGTTCGCCAGGGCAGTACCGGGGTGAGCTGGTACCAGCCCATCCCCGACACCTCACTGGAGCTGATCGAGACCCTGGACATTCGCCGCGACGCGGCGATCATCGACATAGGCGCCGGCGCCTCATCTCTGGTCGATTGTCTCCTCACACGGGGGTTCTCCGACATCACCGTTCTCGACATATCGGCGGTGGCGCTGCGAGCGGTCCAGGAGCGCGTTCCTCCCCACGCACCGGTGAGATGGCTCCATGCAGATGTGCTGACCTGGAACCCCACACGGCACTACGCGCTGTGGCATGACCGGGCCATGTTCCATTTCCTCGTCACACCGGCGGATCGGCAGCGATACCTGGAGGCGCTTCGCGCCGCGGTTCAACCCGGTGGTGCCGTCATCATCGGTGTCTTTGCGGCTGATGGCCCGGATCACTGCTCCGGCCTTCCGGTGCAGCGCTACGGGGCAGACGAGTTGGCGAGTGCGCTGGGACCGACGTTCCAGGTCATCGGCACGACACGCTCCGACCATCGGACCCCGGCTGGTGGCGTTCAGCCCTTCACCTGGCTCGTGGCCCGCCGCCAAAGATCATAAACTGCTTTCGCTTATGAGGTGGACACTCCGGACACGGCCACGCCCGGCGCCCACCCGGCCGTAATAGACTCTGCGCAGGAGTTTTCAAGGGGCTACGGCCGCACCTCGCGTGCCTCGTGCTCGGCGCGGTAGTCTCTAACACAATCAGCCGGGCACGATCACGGAGCATGCCTCGCCATCTGGCGACCCCCGATGGAGACTGAATTGAAGACACACACGCTTGAGACCCCCGAGGCCACCATCGTTTACGATGTCCAGGGTCCGCTGCCGACCGCCGACGGACGACCACCGCTGTTCATGATCGGCCAGCCGATGGATGCCGGCGGCTTCCGCACGCTAGCGTCGTACTTCCCTGACCGCACCGTGATCACCTATGACCCGCGGGGGCTCGGCCGCAGCACCCGGAGCGACGGCCGGGTCGACAACGTGCCCGCCGTCCAGGCAGAGGATGTGCACGCCGTCATCAAGGCCCTCGGCGCCGGACCGGTCGAGATGTTCGCAAGCAGTGGCGGCGCCGTGACCGCGCTCGCACTTGTGGCGGCGCACCCGGACGACGTCACCGTCCTGGTGGCACACGAGCCGCCCCTCGCCCTCGTGCTTCCCGACGCGGAGGCCGTGGAGCGAGCCGAAGCCCGCTTTCAAGACGCCTATGCGGCCAGGGGACGGGGTGCCGGCATGGCGGCCTTCATCGCCATGACGTCATGGCGGGGGGAGTTCACCGAGGACTACTTCGCGCAGCCGACGCCGGACCCCGCACAGTTTGGGATGCCGGCGGAGGACGACGGCTCCCGTGACGATCCGCTGCTCTCTGGCCGCTCCTCGGCCGTCACCAGCTATCGCCCTGACGTCGACGCGCTGGCCGCGGCGCCGACCCGCATCGTGATCGCCGTGGGCGAAGAGTCTATGGGAACCTTCACCGGACGGACGTCGGTCGCCACGGCCGATCAGCTTGGTCAGCAGGCCACGGTCTTTCCCAGCCACCACGGCGGATTCGTGGGCGGCGACTCTCCCTACGCCGGCCAGCCCGAAGCCTTCGCACGCAAACTGCGCGACGTCCTCGCCGGGGACAGCTGAACCGGCTCGCGGAGCCCGAGAGCGTCGCCGCCATCAGCGGCGTGAACATCGATCCGAACGCGGGAGCGCGACGTCCCACGGCTCCGCCCGCCGCTCCTGGTCATCGCGCGGCGCGGTAGTGCAGGTGGACGGCGGTGTCGTCTGCTCTTTCGTTCACCAACTCCAGCGCCGTGGGCGGCAGCGCGCCGTCCTCGAAGAACCGCTTGCCGGCGCCCAGCAGCACCGGGATGATGTGAAGTCGCAGCTCGTCGAGCAGGCCGGCCCGCAGGAGCTGCTGGGCGACGCTGCCCCCGTGGATGGCAATCGCGCGATCGCCGGCGGCCGCCCGCGCTTGCTGCATCGCGCTCTCGAGACCATCGGTCACCCAGGTGAAGCTCGTCCCGCCCTTCTTCTCCAGCCGCGGGTGCGGCCGGTGCGTCACCACGAAGATGGGCAGGCGAAACGGGGGCTCCTCGCCCCATCCGTTCGCGAGCTCGTAGGACCGCCGGCCCATCACGATCGCACCGGTTGACTGCTGCAGATCAGCCATGAGCTCAGGGAATGTGTCGGGACTTCTGAAGATCCACTCGTGCAGGACGTCACCTCCCTCGCCGAGCGGGTGCTCGGGCCCGTCGTTGGGACCCACGAAGTAGCCGTCCAGGGATATGCTTATGTCAGAGACGATCTTGCCCATCCTATCTTACCTCCTCCTATAAATACGTCGAACGGACGGCCGGAAAGTCGACACCGAACTCGTGGCGACTCCCAAACGAACGGCAACAGGAGGTCCATACCCGAGGGCCGGCGTCGAGGTTTGTCCTTGTTCGCCGTCCTGGACCGCGGAGGTTGTGGGCCGCAGCAAGAGCGCGGCAATGACGCCGGGTACCGCCGGAGGGGCGGCCTTTAACGTCCGCAAGCCGAAAGTCGAGGTGGCCGAACCTCTGCGACCGAGTGGATTCCGGCAAACCTGGGCGACTGATCGGCAACAGAGGCGAAACGCGACTCGGAGTGATAAGACGCCCGCTGGACACGCGTCCTCCAGCTCTCGCACTATGGGGACCATGGAGGCGGTAACGACGGCCGATTGGAACGCAATCTGGACGCATCGCGGCCAGCCATGGCGCACCGAGCCGGAGATCGGGGAGGAGCGCCAGGCCGAGCTGGCGGCGCGACTGACCACTCCGGCCGACGCCGTGCTCGGCACCTTCCCCTTCGGGCGTGTCCGGCTGGAGCGGGCGGACGTCGAGTGGCTGCTCGCGGCGCACGAGGATGGCCGCGGGCCGGTGGACCCGGGGGATGAGAGCCAGAGAGAGCGGGTCGGGCTCGACCTGCGCGGCGCCGACCTGAGCTACACCGACCTCTCCGGCCTGCCGCTGACACGGACGGCGTGCGACCCGGCGCGACGCGGCATCTGGGACCTGACGCAGGGGCAGCGCCGCGCCGCGGCCATCAATCTACAGGGCGCGCATCTTGTCGAGACGCACCTGGAAGGCGCCTGCCTCGACTACGCAGACATGGCGCGTGCCGATATGCGCGGCTGCCGGCTGGAGGGGGCAAGCCTGTGGGGCGTCAACCTGCGGGAGGCGAACTGCGACGGGGCGCATTTCGACCGGGCCGATCTGTGGAACGCACATCTGGAGGGCGCTTTCCTCTATCGTGTTCACTTCCAGGGCGCCATGTTGCACGAAGCGTATCTGGCGGGAGCACACGTCACCGACCTCTACCCGACCGATGAAGAGGGGGTGGGCCCGATGCTCGCCGATATCCACTGGGAGGGCGTCAACCTCTCGGTCGTCAACTGGTCGGTGATCCGCGAGCTGGGGGACGACCGGCGGGCGCTCGAGCCGGAGCGATACGGGCAGACGTTCGACCGAAGCATGCGAATCCGGATGCTCAACTCGGCGGCACGCGCCAACCAGCAGCTCGCGCTGGCCTTGCAAGCGCAGGGGATGACGGACGACGCCGGGAGATTCTTCTACCGGTCCAAGGTGCTGGAGCGCAAGCTGCTGGCCCTGAAAGGGAGGCGTCAGGCCGCGGCGTATCTCTTCTCCCTCCTGCTGGATGCGCTGACCGGGTACGGGTATCGGATGGGGCGCATGATCGTCGCCTACGTGGCGCTCATCGTTCTGTTCGCCGCCCTGTACTACGGCCTGAACCAAGGAGGGGCTACCCACTTCGGGGTGCGAGAAGCGGTAGTACTGAGCATCACCGCCTTTCACGGCCGGGTCTTCGCCACGCCATTCACGGCCGCCAGCCCCCAGAGCCTCATAACGGCGGCAGAGGCGATCACCGGCTTTCTCTTTGAGGGGCTCTTCATCGCCATGCTCTCTCAGCGCGTCTTCGGACGCTGAGGGCAGTCAGGGGATGGCTCAGGTCTGGGGCGTATCGTAGTCTCCCTTTCCGATCGAACCCTGCGCTATACGTGCCGCGCTTCTCTCCGGTGCACCGCTGCCGGCTGTGCGCCGGCAGCCGCGCCGGCAGAGTCGCCCGGAAGGCCGCACTCCTGGGGGCAGACCTCGTGAGCGCCCGGGCTACGTAAAGTTTTCTTATCTGGGGCAAACCCGGTAGGTTCATAGCACCACCCATGACTCAGGGGGGAGAAAGAGCGGCCAGGCGACGATGAAGGCATCAGACGTTCCACATGCGGTGGCCGCGGGTATGGCCACGGGCGCAGCACTTAATCTGAGAGTCGATGACGCGGTTGTCCTTCAGGACTCGAATCGGCTCGCGGTGCGCCTGCTCCCATGTGACGTTCTTGCTCGGGTCGCGCCTGCGGCGCATCGCGCCGGCGCTGCGTTCGAGGTCGAGGTCGCGCGGAGGCTTGCCGAAACCGATAGCCCGGTGGCCGAGCTCGAGCCTCGGGCGGAGCCGCGCGTCTACATGCGTGACGGCTTCGCGGTCACGCTGTGGACCTACTACGAGCCTGTGCCACCCCGAGACATCGCGTCATCCGAGTATGCTCGGGCGCTCGAGGCGCTGCATGCCGGCATGCGACAGATCGATGTGACTGCGCCGCACTTCACGGATCGAGTCCAGGAGGCGCAGTGGTTGGTTGACAACCGTGATCACACGCCGGAGCTGGCTGACGCAGATCGGGAGCTACTCAGCGAGACGTTGAGACGCCTGAGACACACGATTAGCACCCGCGGCGCCGACGAGCAGCTGCTGCACGGGGAGCCGCATGTAGGGAACCTGCTCAGGACGAAGAAGGGATTACTGTTTGTCGACCTCGAGACGTGTTGTCGCGGGCCTGTCGAGTTCGACATCGCGCATGCGCCCGACGGCGTCAACGTGCACTATCCGAACGCGAATCAAGACCTGCTTCGTGAGTGCCGGCTCCTCATGCTGGCGATGATCGCAACGTGGCGCTGGGACCGAGACGACCACCTCCCGAACGGCCGCCAACTGGGCACAGAGTGGCTCAGACAGATCCGAGAGTGCTCGATCTAGTGAGGAGTGGTGCAGCTATTCGAGACTGGTCGTCGAACCCTCACCGTCGCCGGTAGCGCTTGATGTCGTCCGGCGTCAGTCCGGGTGCTTATCCGCCTGATCAAGAATCCCGTCGCCGTGTAAACCGAGTGAGCCGCGCACCGTGCTACCGTTGTAGATCGCCCTCGCGTCAGGAGACTCTGATGACGGATACTACCTGCCACATGTCGATTTCGCTGGATGGCTTCGTCGCCGGCCCCGATCAAAGCCGCGACAACCCACTTGGGAAGCGTGGAATCGAACTGCACCGCTGGCATCTCGGCGACGAGCGCGCCAACGTTGCCGACGAGACGGCAACCCGCTGGCTCATGCGCCCACGCGGCGCGTACGTCATGGGTCGCAATATGTTCGGGCCGATCCGCGGCGCGTGGGACGAGTACTGGCGCGGCTGGTGGGGTCCGGAGCCGCCGTACCACGCCCCCGTGTTTGTGCTCACCCACCATCCCCACGACCCCATCAGGATGGAAGGCGGGACGATCTTCCACTTCGTCACAGAGGGCTTCGAGGCTGCCTACGCGCAGGCGCGCGAGACCGCGGGTGAGGACGGCGTCGACATCGCGGGCGGCGCGTGGACGGTCCGCCAGGCACTGGCCGCGGGCGTGATCGATGAACTGACGATCGACATCGTGCCGGTCCTGCTCGGTGCCGGCGAGCGGATCTTCGAGGGCGACGCCGCGCTTGGGCTCGAGCCCGTTGAAGTGCTTCACTCGCCGCTCGCCACGCACATCCGCTACCGCCGGGTGAGGTGAGCGACCAAAGTTGGTCGAGTCACCAAGGAGGTGCCGGGTTCATCGTACGCCGGGAGCAGCTTTCTGGTGGCGGCGGCGGGATTCGAACCTGCGACCAAGGGCTTATGAGTTCTGGGGACTGACGTTCGCCGAAATCCCCGAAGGTTCGTACTTCGCGTGCTCAAGCCAAAAAGCGAGATACCGGGCTCCTGGCGACCGCGGCCGAACGGTGACGAACGGAGCGAAATGGGTGCACAAAAGGGTGCAGAAATCAGTTGCAGACGGCCCTGCTAGACCATCGCCCCGCTACCGGCTCCAAGCATGCTAGGAGAAGATAGACTCGTCGCATGAAACCTCCGCACATCTGCCCGCTCCCCGGAGCTGCGGACCCGACCGACTGCTGCTGGAACAGAGTGCATTCCAGTCGACCCCTCAAGCTGATCGTGGATCGCCGCCGGGCGCTTGTACAAGCATCTGAGTGTGGGGCAGCCGGGGATGCCAGAGATAACATGTATAGCCTGAATGGCGGATTCCAAATCATCGGCGGCTCCGGTGGGGCAGATGAAACGGCTTCGATCGTTACAGCAGCCGGCCGGAAGAGCATTTGGTCGCTCCTGTCGAGGACGTGCTACGCGGTGGCAGGGCCGGCTCCCGCGTCGCGGTCGGTGGCAGTCCCGACTGCGGGACTTGCAGTCGCAGTCGGTCATTAGTTCTAATATAGCTAGCATGGCGCGAACGGTAGGTGGCAATCCGCTCGTAGCCCCAATATATTGGGTATACCCACCATGGCCCCAGATTCTCTTAAGAGGACATGAGTGAAGAGCATCGACTTATTCGCGGGCGCTGGAGGTCTGACCCTTGGTCTGCACCTGGCGGGCTGGGACACTGTACTTGCTGTTGAGTTCGACAGGTATGCTTGTGCAACGTATAGGCATAATTTCCCGGCTGTTGAAGTCATAGAGCAAGACATCAACTCTCTGAGCTTCGTGCAGTGGCGGGGGGTTGTGGACTTGGTGGCCGGAGGCCCGCCTTGCCAGCCCTTCTCCGTAGCAGGCAAGCAACGATCAAAGGAAGACCCTCGCGACTGCGTACCGTCTTTCATCCGTGTGGTGAAGGAGGTCCAGCCGATGGCTTTTCTCATGGAGAACGTTTGGGGACTCGAGCTTCGGAGGCATCGAGCTTACCTCCTGAACGCTATCGAACAATTGACAGAGCTTGGGTATGTCGTTAGAAGATCAGTACTGGATGCAGCCGAGTATGGAGCGCCTCAGCACCGAAAGCGACTGATAGTTGTTGGGATGAGGCACAGACCGTTTGTCTTTCCCGCCCCGACACACGGGCCGAGGGGCCAGATGCCGTTCGTTACAGCGGGTGCGGCGCTGAGGAACCCCCCTCCCGACCTGCCGAACACGGCGAAGATCGTCTATGCGAAGGATCCTGTGCTTCGTCCCCAACCATGGGACGGGATGATGGTGAACGGTCAAGGCCGTCCGATCAATTTGGAGGAACCGTGTCAAACAATACCGGCGAGTGCTGGCGGAAACAGAACGCACATTCTTGATCCGCGCGGCGTCCTTGTGGCGTACCATGCACACCTGAGGAGCGGCGGGGCACCGCGCATCGGCGAGGTTGAGGGCGTCAGACGACTGACGGTCGCAGAGTCCGCACGCATCCAAGGGTTCCCCGATGAATTCTCATTCTTGGGTCCTCAGTCCAAGCGTTACTCCCAAGTGGGCAATGCCGTGCCTCCCCCTTTGGCTCGGGCGGTGGCGCGAGCACTGGCGGAGCAACTAGCGGCAGAGCCGATGGACGCTGATCCTCTCGAGGATGAACCATACCAACTCTCCCTCGAGTACGGGCTGGCCGCTTCAGGCTAGGACTTCCATAGCGAGCGAGAGTTCCCCTCCGCATCGCCTATGTGACTCATAGTCCGTAGACTAATCGTCGTCATTCCTTGTAAATCGGGGGTATGCCAGCAGAGCCTCCCTCCGATCCCAAGCTGCTTTTCGGTACTCGTCTCCGGGAACTGCGGCAGGAACGAAACATCTCCCAAGAGGAGTTGGCCGCTCGAGCAGGACTGGACAGGACATATGTCAGCAGCTGCGAGAGGGGTCGACGGAACATTGGTCTGGAGAACCTGTATCGCCTCGCCAAGGCGCTGGGCGTGTCCCCTGCCGATCTTCTCGGCCACGAGAGGGAGGCGTGATGGCGAACCCTTACCAGCGCGTTCCCGATCTGCTTGCGAGGTTACTCGGTTCGGGCCGGGCGGGTAGCTTCCACCTGGACTACTCGACCAACGCCAGCCTGGAGAAGGTGCTCAACTCGTCGGTGTGGGGGTATCGGGAGATTCTTCTGGTTATGGTTGTCGGTCGCCTACTCGATCCGACCTACAGCGCATGCACCAACTTCTACGCCTGTCATCCTCGCTCTCTATTCGAAAACCACATTCGCCCCATCCTACGAGAGAACGGGATTCCACACAGAAAGTCAGGCCCGTTGAATATCGCGAAGGGGGCCGAGGGCATTAATGAACAGTGGGCAGCGAGGCGCCGGGATCCGGAGGTCGCGCCGCTGGTAGTATCGCTGACGAAGGCCATCGATCAGATGACGCAGAGCGAACTCGAGCACTTCGGCGCTGCCCTGATGAGAGGGCTGGCAGACCTTGCTTCCCATATTGCTGGGTTGACAGGTGAGGAGGTGCCGGAGTCCGAACCAGAGGTGCTGTATCGCCTGTGCAAAGATCTCATCGTTGAAGTGCCAGATGGGGGCAACACCCCTCAGCGCATTGTGGGCCTCTTGATGTACACGTACCACGCATCATTGGGCGACGGTGTAGTGGTATCTGGTCACGAGGATCGTGCCTCAGTGACCAGTACCACGAGCCATAAGCCGGGAGATATTCAGGAAGAAAAGCCTGATGGTGAGGTGCTGTCGGTGTACGAGGTCACCGTGAAGCCGTTCACAGACGCTCGAATCACCGAGTCGTTCGACACTTTGAAACTTAGTGAACGCAGAACTGGGTACGTGACTCAAGAGGTTTTCGTCCTCTGCCGCCCCGACGACGTGCCGGAAAGCGCCGCCAAGACCGGTGATGCGGCCCAGTACTTGGGCAGAACACAGTACGAGGACACGGTTTACCACTTTGTGGACATCTTCGAATGGACAATGGGACAACTATTGCGCATGACGCCTGCTGCAAGGCTTCAGTTCCATACCGCCTTGCACGAGTACATATCCGATCCCAACACCTCCGAGCAGGTGAAGCGTTGCTGGACGCAGCTGAAGGCTGATTTGGATCTCCCTTTGCCATGACCGGCATGTGAAGACGGGAGGCTGCCCTGGATAAAAAGCTCCGTGAGACACTTCCTGGCGGAAGGTTCCAAGACGTTCCGCCTGCTCGCACAAAGACTATGCGAGCCATCCGGGCGGAGGGCAATAAATCTACTGAGGTTCGTTTCCGGTTGGCACTTGTCCGCGCGCAACTCAAGGGATGGAAGCTCCGTCCCAAGGGTTTGCCGGGGAAGCCGGACTTCTACTTTCCTGCGCAGCGAGTGGCTGTGTTTGTGGACGGCTGCTTCTGGCACGGCTGTCCCGATTGTCGCAGCGGACGGGTTCTCAAAACGAACACTCCTTACTGGAGCGCGAAGATCCAGCGTAACCGTGAGCGGGACAGAGAGCACGCAGAAGCACTCGCAAATGTGGGCATACGCGTGTTCCGCGTGTGGGAGCACGAACTAAACGCCCCTTCGGCACCGATTCATAGGCTGGTTGCGGTTCTCGAGGCGACCGGTGGCGGCCAGGCGTCGGCAAGGACCTGTGAAGTCGAGAAAGCGCGGATGGGCGACGGAGGAACCTCAGCTCCGCCGCGGGAGAGCCTGAAGAGAGCTGAGTCCGCGTCTTCCGTGACAGCAGCATTGGCTCAGCGGACGTAGACTCCCCGGGAGCCTCCAGCAGCTACGCCTCGACACTGCACAGGATCAACGTCGTCGAGGGCTTTCTTCCGGCGCCGGCTCGCTGCCGTTGCATGCATCCGCTCGCCCTGCCGGCTCTAGGCCTATTGAGGCAATTCGGGGGCGGTCTCTGGTCGTGGCTGGGTCACGTGGGTGAAAGTCTCCACGGTCTCGACCTCGCGGACCAACTTGCCTGGCGCCGCGCTGGCGAGTCCGTCCACGTCGACCGTACAGCGGATGTGCCTGTGCCGCGTTCAGTCGGCATCGAAGTGCAGGTACACGAGGAGGTGCGCTTGGCAGATCCGGATGTGCTGCGAGAACTGCGCGGCAGTCTCGGTCGGATGTACCAAAAGTCATTGGTGCCGACCTTGACGGTGGCGCCGCACGGGCTGACTTTCCTGGAGGTAGTGAGCGCCGTCCGGGACCGGCAGCTTCACACCGCAGACCATGGATCGATTCGAGCCGTGCTCTCTGCGGGAGGCTTCGTCCAGATCGCTGGTTTGTCGCTTCGAATGCCGAGGATAGCGCGTCACCTCCGCCTCGCGATAGGCACGACGTACCCGTCAAGTGGTGGGGAACCGGACGATCCGGGAGCCATCATCCGTGCGATCGACACTCGACTGCACCAGATCGTCGAGTTGCTTCGGCAGTCGCGCTCAACCGGGTGACAAGGTGGCATGGGAGAGCCACACACGTCGGCCGCTACTTCAGCCGCAGGGCAGCCGGGAGCCACATTTGCGCAGCCTCAGTGACGTCGAATCTGAGCAGTCAGCGAATCGGCGGACTCGGTCATTTTTCCGCCGGGCGACGCCGGAAACTGCGTAAAACTTCCGGACCATATACGTATTGACTCTCACTCGTATGCGGGTACGCCGCCTGAAAACACTTCCACCCGCACCTCGGTCCGGACTCGGCATTTCGATGGTTACGCCTTGGGGTTCACGAGGGACCAGCCTGGTGCCCGCGCTCGCGAAGCTCCTCCACAGCGACGGCCTTCAGTGCTGCCAGGTGCTTGTCCACGATGTCCTAAACAGCGTCGAGAGCGATGCGGAAATAGCCGTGGGCGGCAATGTTGCGGAAGCCGCGGATGCCCTCCCGGAGTATCTCGGCGCGCCGGGCACTCAGCTCCGTGGGCAGCAGCCCGTGCGCGCCGGTTCCTCGATCGCCGTAATAGTGTCGCGGATGTACAGGAGACGCCGGATGTCAGCATCGGCGCTCACAGGGGGAGAGCGCCCCGTTCGATCTCTGCCGCCATGTTCCGTGCGTCAGGCGCCGGGCCACGGATGCTCACAACATCCACCCGACGCCCGAGCAAAGCTTCCAGATCCTGGCGTAGGTCATGGAGGATGCCAAAGAACTCCCAGCCACCGCACTCCGGGGCAACGTCCACGAGGACGTCGACGTCGCTCCGGGTCGTCGCCTTTGCACGGGCGACCGAGCCGAACACCCGCACATTGGTGACATGGTGCAGCGATGCCGCGTGCAGGATGGCATCACGCACAGAGCGCAGCTCCTCGAGCGTCGGCGGTGCTTCCGTCCCGCGCGTCGTCATGCTTCGATTATCCTGCACTTCCGGCCCCCCAACCGTGTCCCCGCGCTCCCGGCTCCGGAGGAAGGCCTTGCTCCAGGCACCTCGCGGTAATGGCGAGGCCGGTCACGCAGGTTGACGACGCCGAGCCTGGATTTTCTCGATAGCAGCCTCGACCGCAACAGAGCCATCCGGCGTGGCTCCCTGAACATTGTCTCGCAGCGACTCGATCGCCGCCAGACGATCCTCGGGATTGTTGGAGAAGCGAACGGTGAGAGCGACCTTGATCATCTCGCGATACTCGGTCCCCATCAGCTCCTCACGCAACCGAAGGGCCTCTTCCACGATCTGTGCCTTGTCTTTCCCCTCCACAGCAGAGGCAACGTCCAGGGCTGCCGCCCTCTCGGCCGAGAGCTTGAGGTTCGTCTGTACCTTGCGCTCCTCGGGCATCGTGCCATCCTTACTCATGAGGGTTTGATAGATAGCGGGATAGCTGGCTACCCTAAAGTCTAGTGCAAACTCAGCGCTCTGTCTATGAGCTCTCGGCCGCGACGGAAAGGGACCGAGTACGCGCGCGAGCGACGAGGGGAAGCGGACGGCCCGCTGGCCGGCTCTACAGGGTGAGAGGCTGGCGACGGACCGCGCGTCATCATGATCGTGCGAATCTCCGCGAAATCCCCTGGTCGTAGCCTCGTAAGCCCCATGTAAGCCCCGCGTGGGTCACGCGTAAGTCAGGCTCCGTACGGTGGAGACAGTTCAGTAAGCGGCAGGCGACCGAGCCTGATGCCCGCAGGGATTTCGCGATTGCATGGCGCTGACCGATCGACTTTCTGCTCAGCGGCCAACATCCCGGGAGGTAGTCGGAAAGTAGGCGATCCGTAGTCAGAAAGTAGCTCGGGAGTAGCTGAGGCTCCTCAAACTGAGAATCGAAGCCCAAGTCACCGAAAAGTCACCGGGAAGTCACGCCGAAGTCACGCCGAAGTCACGGACGGTTCTGAGACTGGAGAGAGAACGACAACTCCAGCACGAAAGGGAAGGGATAGAAGCGACTACATGTCCGAGCGACTACATTGGCAAGACGCGGAAGAAGCGCTGGCCTGGCTGCGAGCCAGACCGGGGGATCGACGTACTTTGATGCTCATCACGTCTCTCCCGCTCGTGAACGCCTCCATCCTGGCGCAGCTAATCGGTCTCCGGGGAGGAGCCAGCGTCTACCGCTCCCTGGAGCGCTTGCGGGAGGCGGGGCTGGTGAGGGCCATCAAGCCTGCCCTCTACGCCGAGCCGCCGTGCCGGCTCTACTACCTCACCGATCTCGGTCTGGCCACCGTCGCCCTGGACCACGACGTCGAGCCGGCCTCCCTGGCTCACTGTTGGCATCTGCGCGGCGTCGATCTGTTGGCGGTCGCTCCCAGGCTCCGGGAAATCCTGGCCGGTTACGAGCTGCTCGCGGGGCTCGCCCAGGCCGGTCCCGGCTGGCCGCAGCTCCTCCACTGGGAACGTCCCTGGCACCGGCGTTACCGGCCGCCTACCGCCAAGACGCCGGTCTCCGTCACCCTCCCTGCCCACGCCGTCCTCTCCTGGGGCGACCAGGTCGGGTCTTTCTTGCTCGTTCCCGATCTCGGCACCTTCCCCCTCCGCCTCTACCGGCCGACGCTCTACCGGCTGCTCGGCCTCCGGCCGCTACAGGATGTCGCCTTCCCCTGCCTGCTTGTCGCCACGACTGGCAAAGACCGGGCAGCTGCCTGGGAGCAGCTGCTGGAGGAGGTGCGGTGGTCCCGCTGGGAGGCCGGATGGGCTGCGCTGATCGCGACCTGGGAGCATCTCTCAGCAGATCTGGGGCGGCTCGAGGAGATGGGCGCGTACGACCGCCCGGCAACGAGGGAGACCATCAGGCGCATCGGTCTCCGGCCGCTGCGTCCGCGGCGCCCCGCGTCTCCGCTTCCCCGGTTGGTCGGCGATGTCGCCCCTCACGCCGGGTCTGTCTCGGTCGCGGGTGGACTCGGCCGGTTGGCGCTAACGATCACGCCGCGCGAGCACGAGCTTCTGGATCTGGTGGCCCAGCACCCGTTCTTGACTCCCGCACGTCTGGCTACCGTCCTCGGCTCGAAGAGGACGACAGTGCGGCAACGCCTTCGTCGCCTCATGGGCCTTCGACTCATGCGGCTCGTCGAGGAGGACGAGATCGGCAAGGAGGCAGAGATGGAGCTGGTCGAGCTGACGGTTTCCGGTCTGGCGTTGGTCGCCGCGCACCGTGCGCTGACGCGACCGGTGGCGATCCGCGAGCTGGGGCTGGCGGGAGGGGGGCCGGACGAGCCGCTCGGCTCTCGGGTGAAGCTCCTGCGAGAGCTGGCGCACACCATGGGTGTCGACGCGCTCTTTGTGGGACTGTACGAGGCGGCCCGGCGCTCGGCTGCAGCAGGGAGCGACGACGCCATGCTCACCTGGCAGAACGCCAGCGCCTGTAGCCGTCACCACTTGCGGCCGGACGGGTACGGCATGTATCGGCGCGACGGCACGATCTACGGCTTCTTTCTGGAATACGACCGCGGCACGATGCGGCGGCGAGGCTATACCGAGAAGCTCGACGCGTACTACGACTACGGCATCAGCCGCCGCTACGAACGGGATTATGCCGGGTATCCCACGATCTTGCTCGTGACGACGAACAACACGACGGAGGAGACCATCGCGTGCGTTGCTCAGAGTTCCGCCGATCGCTACGGCTGCCCCTTGCCACTCCTGCTCACCTGCACGTGGCGCCTCGAGGATCACGGTAACCCACACGGCCTTCTCGGCCCTATCTGGCGGGAGCCGGGGGCCGCCTTCGACGAGCGCCGCTTCTGGCTTCCCTCCACCAAGCACAAGCGGTCGGCGCCCAAGGAGAACATGACCACGAGGCGGCCGGATCCCATCACCGTCAGGACGACCGGAAAGGCAGCACGATGAAGCTCAGGCAGCGACAACGAGATAAGGACCAGCCAGAGCTGATCGAGATCATCACGCCGCGCACGAACACCGCCATCATCACGCCGGCCGAGAACCTCTTCGCGGCCATCGCCTACCCCGAAACCTTCAGCCTGGAGATCGCCGCCACCCACACGGGGCGTTGGTTTCTCGCACGGTCGGGAGGTCCCGCCATGCGCCAGCACCTTGAGGCACAGCTTGCCGCTGCCTATCCCCAGGCCGACCTGAAGCACCTTGACCTCACGCGCTCTCCCGGCCTCGATCCGGCCTGGCAGCGCGACGGTGAGCAGATGCAGGTCTGCACCCTGGTGCTGCGCGCCCCGACCTACCTTCCTCTGCGCACTTTCCGCGACGTCGAGATCGGCGCGGCATACGGCGCTCAGGCTGACCCGATGGTCGGTTTGCTCGCCGCCCTCGGCAACCTACCCGACGGCTGGCGCGGCCTGATCCAGCTCATTCTGCGACCGGCAGCGGATGACTGGTGCCAGAACTACCTGCGGCTGACAGTCGAGCATCCCCTGGTTCCCGAACGAGAACGCGTCTCGAGTCACGCCGACACCTCGCTCCGGGAGGTCGTCGCCCTGGCTTTCCTTCTGGTGATGGGTACCCTCGCCCTGCAGGCGTACCGATGGTACCGGGCGGGAGACGTCCTTCACCTGGCCGAGCTGGTCGCGGCGGGCCTGATGGGCACGGTGGCCGTCCTCTGGCTCCTGAGCCGGAGAGGGAGGAAGCCGATCTACGACATGCGGCTGGTGCAGGAGAAGATGAGCGGCATGGCGTATCACGCTCAGATTCGCCTGGCGATCTTCGCGCCGGAGGACGTGCCGCGTCGCCAGGTCGAGGAGCGGTTGCAGCGGCTGGCCGCCGGCTACCGCCAGTTCAATCTCGCGGTGGGTAACGGTCTCGTCGCTCGGTCCCTGAATCCGCACCACGACCTGCGCCAGCTCCGTTTTCTCCCGCCGCGGCGCCGTGTGCCGATCCTGAGCACCCGCGAGCTTGCCGGTGTCTGGCACCTCCCACAGGCGCAGGCCGACGTGCCCCTCCTTGATCGCACCACGGCGCGCCGGAGATTACCCCTGCCCGCCGCCGTCGCATTCGGCTGCCGCATCGGTGTCTCTGGCCATCAGTCCCGCTCCGTTCCAGTGGCGATTCCTGAGGAGGTGCTCCGCCGTCACCTCCTGCTCGTCGCCAAGACGCGCCGCGGCAAGTCCTCTCTCTTGCTGCGCCTGGCCCAGCACATCATGGAAGTCCACACCATGGATGGGGTGCACCCGACCCTGGTCTTGATCGATCCGCACCGCGACCTCGCACAGGCCGCCTTAGGCGTGGTTCCGCCCGACAGACGGGATGATGTCGTCTACCTCGACGTCGCCGCCCACGATCGGCCGTTCGGTCTCAACTTGCTCGACGTCCGTCTGGGCTGGGATCAGGACAAGGCCGTAGCCAACCTGCTTGCCATCTTCCGGCACGAGTTCAGTGGCTTCTGGGGCCCGCGCATGGAGGATGCCTTCCGCTTCGCCCTGCTCACCCTCTATGCCGCCAACCAGACCCTTTGTAAGGAAGTGGGAGGACGGGAGCGCCAGTACACCATCCTGGATGTGCCGGCGCTGCTCGCCGATGCTCCATTCCGCAAGAGCGTCCTCACGCACGTCACCGATCCCGTCGTCACCAGCTGGTGGTCCGGCTACTACGAGCGCCTGGATCGCCGCTTCCAGATGGAGGTGGCGAATCCGGTCGAGAGCAAGATTCACCGCTTCGCCGGGAGTGCCGCCGCCCGCTGCATCGTCGGCCAGCCCCGCTCCACGATCGAGCCGCTCACCTGGCTCCGCTCGGGGTCGATCGTCATCGTCAATACAGCCAAGGGGACGGTCGGAGAGGATACCTCGGCCCTCCTCGGTGCTACCCTGCTCAACCTGATCTCCCTGGCCGTCGCCGAGCAAGCATGCCTCCCTCCCCATCGGCGCCGCCCGGTAACCGTCGTTGTCGACGAGTTCCACACCATGCCCGGCGCCGACTACGAGGGCATCCTCACCGAGCTCGCCAAGTACGGCACCAACCTCATCCTGGCCACCCAGAGCCTCGCTCGCCTCGCCGCGCTCGACCGGGAGCATCCTGGCGCCTTTCGTTCTTTGGTCTTCGCGAACCTCGACGGCCTCTTCGCCTTCCACACCAGTGCCGAGGACGCCCGCTATCTCGTTCCTGAACTGGGCGGCGAGGTGGACGAGCAGGACCTGGTGGGGCTGGGGGAGCATCAATGCTACGTCAAGCTCTCCGCCGCCGGTGAGCGTCTCCCCACCTTCTCCGTCCAGCTCGATCCGCCGCCCAAGATCGAATCATCCGTCATAGAGCAACTCGCCCGAACTTCGGCCGCGCGCTACGGCCAGGAACGGAGTGCAGTCGAGCGAGACCTCCGCTCCGCCCTGGCGCGAATTGAGGCCAGCCATCCGGCCGCCTTCGGCGAGCAAGATCGGGGCAAGACGAGGCAGGGTAAATCGAACGAATCGAGCACCCCCAAAGAGCGGCCGCCGCGGAACGAGCACCGCAAGGGGAAGCCGGATGCCAAAGCGTACCCACGGACGCTGGCCGGTTTGGCCGGCGGTGAGGAGACCGACCGAGCCGAGGAGGAAAGGGAATGACAAATGAGCAATCAGACCACGACATCAAGACTGCGTCGACGTACTGTCGAGAAGCCGGATGGAAAGTTGAGAGGACAAGACGGTGGCAGAGAACCTACTGACGGTGAAGAATGTTGCGAAGAGGCTGGCCATCGGACGGACGACGGTCTATGAGCTGATCGCCAACGGTGGACTCAGAACCATCAAGATCGGCCGCTGTCGTCGCATTCCGGAGTCAGCACTGGAGGAATGGATCGCACGGCAGGTCGGTGTACTCGGAGGACAGGGTGGACAGTCGGAGATGCCGAGACATCGACGTTGATGCCGTGTCCATAGTCGGATTGCTCTGCTTCCGGAGCGAGCGACCAAGCGACCAGAGGAGGCGCGACATGGGACGACGAGGGAACGGCGAAGGCAACTTCAAGAAGCTCGACAACGGCTTGTGGCGAGCCCGTGTACGCCTCGGGGATGGCAAACGCAAGTACGTCTATGGCAAAACTCGCAAGGAGGCACAGGAGAAGCTCAAGGAGGTAGTCCGCGCTGCAGAGGAAGGTCGCCTGGTGGCCGGCAAAGCGAAGAAGACCGGTGAGTATCTGGACGAGTGGTTGGAGGGGCGCGTCAAGTTGACCGTCCAGCCGACCACGTATGATTCGTACCGGTGCGATGTCGAGCGACTCCGCGCCCACATTGGGAATGTCCGCCTCGACGCGCTCCGCCACGAGCATATCCAGCGTGCCTATACGACACTACTGGAGAGCCTTTCGGAAACGAGCGTCAACCGCGTGCACCGCACGTTGAAGAATGCCCTCCGCCACGCGGTGAAGCTCGGCTTGATCGGGTACAACCCCATCGAGCGCGTCACAGCACCGCGACCGCCTCGCCGCGAGATGCGGCCGCTCACGCCGGAAGAGGTCGAAACTTTTCTGGAGAGCACTCGGACCGACCGCTTGCATGCGCTATGGGCGCTGCTCGTGACGACAGGGCTCCGGATCGGGGAGGCGACAGGGCTGCACTGGCAGGACGTCGACCTGGACGGGCGGGCCCTGCACGTTCGGGACACCGTGAAGCGGGTCAAAGGCAAGGGCCTGGTAGTGGGCGACACGAAGACGATGCACAGCCGTCGTCGCATCGAGCTTGCCCGCAGCACGGTCGCTGCACTCCGTACTCACCAGAAACGACAGGAATGGGAGCGAAGGGTCGCCGGCGAGGCCTGGACGGAGCGAAACCTCGTGTTCTGCACGCTGACCGGTGGTCCATTCGACGCCGGCTCGATCAGTCACGCGAAGGACCGTGCGCTCGAGTATGCCAACTTGCCGCGTGTCAGGACGCATGACCTCCGCCATACGGCCGCTACGTACCTCTTGAGCCAGGGCGTGCATCCCAAGGTGGTGCAAGAGCTACTCGGTCACAGCAGCATCGCACTGACCATGAACACCTACAGCCACGTGCTGCCTACTCTGCACAAGGAAGTGGCAGACCACATGGACCGGCTCTACCAACCCCAATACCATGAGATGACCTCGTAAAGATAAAGAAAAGCTTCCCCTCGTCCCGTGTCTATAACCGGCTCTCCCCTGCCGGTACTACGGCTTGAGCTTCCCCTTGCTCTCTGGGAGAGAGACGAGCACGACCTTGCGCGTGTCACGGACCAGGTCCAGGAGGGCGTCTTCCAGTCCGCCCACCCTGACCGTCACGAGGTCAATCGTCCTTCAAGACTCGGAGGCGCCCCGCGCTAACCGTTTCTCCAGTCCTGCCACGGCACGTCCATCAGGTGGGGCCGCTCGCCGAGCAACGCCAGCACAACGCGCTCTACCAGCGAGTCGAGCCGTTCGTGTTCATGGGGCAGAACCGTCCCGTAGTCATAGGGGAAGCCGACTGGCAGCTTGAGAGCGTCGAGGTCCATGATCCCGGTATGGGTTATCGAGTTGCGGATAGCGAGGAACGTCCGGAGATCGGCCTCGGTCACTTCCTGATACTCATGCTCGGCGAAGACCCGCTTGAAGAAGCGCATGGCGCTGGGGATGATCGCCTCCCGATTCAATTCGCCGATCTTGGCGCTCATTGCGTCCCGCTCCGATCGCCCTGGGCGTATCTCATCCGGGAGCGTATTGATCGCCTCCTTGATCTTCTCCCTGACTTTGCGGAACTGCTCCTGGGGTAAGGGTAGGCGCTTTCTGCTCTCCGGGGATCGTCCGATGAGCCCTTCCAGGGCGGTCCACGCCTTCTCGAACTTCCACTCCAGCCAGTCGTCGACGCGGGAGGCATTGAGGTGATGCATGGCGAGACGCAGGCCAGCGCTTTCGTCCGCGGATGATTCGTCGCTCTCACGAAGCAGCCGGTCGAAGTTGCGATCGAGGAAGCCCTCCAGCTCGTCCTGGGTGAAATACCAAGGATGGCCGTAGGCGCGACCGGGGAACACGCCGCGCAGGCTGGTTCCGCCGAAGTAACGCCAGACCACCGCGTCGCTCTCGACCACCAGGTGCGGCGGGACGGGAGGCTCATCATCGGATACCTCGACATAGAGGTGAGGATCGAGGAACTGGACGCTCCGGCGAGACGCGAAGGACAGGAGGATGGTCAGGGCATCGGCCGCCCGGCCGAACTGGGTGTCGGCCGCCCTGATGAAGGGGTTGACGTCCTCGCCAGGCCCCGGTGCCTCTATGGAGAGGTCATAGTGGCCGTGGCCCGTGGTGACATGGGTCGCGTCCGTCTCCGCCAGGGACTTCGCGAGACCCTTGGGGTCGGGGAGCGCGGAGATGACAAACCCATGGCTCGCCAGGTCCCGCTCGAGCGGCAGATTCGTCACGTCGAAGAAGAAACGCGCCCGCCGGCTGTCGCTGCGTTTATGCGGATCTATCGCCCCCACCTCCCCAGCCCGACAGCTACTACACCTTGCAGGATTTACTTCGACGTGCTGGCGCCACGTTCGCAGTGTTGCACTTACGAAGACAACTCCGTCGCGGGTGACGCCAGCTTGAGTCTATGATCTGAGCTGACGGAGGTCGAGCACCAGCAGCGTGAGGGCGATTGCAAAGGCGCCATCCCGGCAAAGGTCGCGCTCGCCTGGCTGCTAGCTCAGAAGCCGTGGATCGTGCCGATTCGGGGGACAACGAAGCTGCACTGGCTGGAGGAGAAGTCGGAGCGGTCGACGTCGCGCTGACACCGGAGGACCTCCGAGAAATCGATGATGCCGCCTCGAACATCACGGTGCAAGGGGTCCGGTACCCCGAGAGCCTGGCGCGATTGACCTATCGCTAATTGTGACGGAGGAGACGAGCCGATGACCACAGGTTGAGGGACGAGCACCGATCGAAGTGCGGAAGCCACCTGAGGCGAAATGGGTGCAAAAAAGGGTGTATTTCGAGCGAAAGCCCCGCGGATCGTTCCACGGGGCCTTCTCTTCTTTGGCTCCCACAAGCCAAATGTTCTGGTGGCGGCGGCGGGATTCGAACCTGCGACCAAGGGCTTATGAGTCCCCTGCTCTACCACTGAGCTACGCCGCCCCATGAAACGGGCCGGCGTTGGCCGGCCCAACTGGTAGCGGGGGCAGGACTCGAACCTGCGACCTCCGGGTTATGAGCCCGACGAGCTGCCACTGCTCTACCCCGCGACGCATCCAAGTATACTCAGGCCCCTCGGATGCCGCAAGGTCTCACAACAGGCGCCAACTCGCCAGAAATCGCTCCGCCAGCGTGCGGTCTCCGGTCGCCGTCAGCGCATCGCCCAGTGCCGTCGCCGGCGTCATGCGGCCGGAGAGCGTCAGGATGAAGGTCGCGCTGTCGCCACGGATGGAGACGTCCGGGTGGGGCGTCATCTCGCGTCCCTGCTCCACTTTCTCCCCGCCGGCACGCCACCACATCGCGGCCCCCGGCTCCGACAGCGCCACCTGGATCGTCCCTTTCACGTCCTTGGGAAGCTGCAGCATGAGCGGTGTCCCGCTCCAGTAGAACCAGGGAAGGATGCGCCGCGCCGCTGCGTCCAGATCGGCCACCTCGGCGGTGCGCGACTCCATGTCCCAGCCGTGCAGCGCCATCTCGTTGACGGTCAACGCCAGGAAGAAGGTGAAGGGATAGGGCCCGCCCACGTACCAGACCGGGCGGTTGTAATCTTCCGGACCGACGCGCTCCAGCGTCTGGGTCAGCTGCCGCGCGCTCGCGTCGAACTGTCCGCGAATCACCTCCGGCGCCAGCGTGCGGTCGAGAAGCTTGGGAAGGGCGCTGTTGACGCTGTTCAGGACGGGCGAGGCGGCCGGCGCGATCCTCTCCGCCGCTTTGCCGATGGTGCGCCACAGATTGCTCGATCCGCCGCCCTCCGCCACCGACCCCAGCAGCCGGCGGTACAGACCGAAGGTGAGGTTCAGATGGGCGACGACATCGCCCACCGTCCAGCCGGCGGCCGCGCTCGGCTCCGACCATTTATCCAGCGGCAGAGCGTCGACATAGGCCCGCAGGCGCCGCAACTCGGCCAGGGCGCCGTCCCGGATGTCACCGGGGATCAGCGGCAAGTGTTCGGATGTGTCCATCGGTCTCTCCCCTCGGCGCTTATAGGTGCTTGGTACCATGACGTGTCCCACCGATTCTGACACCGAGGGCGTCTATGTCCATTGTCCACAATGTGCCCTTCCAGCTGCGCCGGCTCGGCCTCATCATGGCCCCGGACCCGGACGATCCGTTCGAGGCGTGGGGCGTGCTCAATCCCGCCTCGGCGCGCGGTCACGACGGCGAACTGTATCTCTTCCCGCGGGAGGTGGCCGAGGGCAACTACTCGCGGATCGGTCTGGCGCGCGTCCGCTTCCACAACGGTGATCCGGTGGCGGTGACGCGACTCGGGATTGTCCTCGAGCCGGCCACCGACTACGAGCGCTCCGAGCGCTCGATCGGCGGCGTGGAGGATGCCCGCGTGACCTGGGTCGAACCGCTGCAGACGTGGGTCATGGCTTATACCGCCGTCTCGGCGCGGGGCCCGCGCATCGCGCTCGCCGTCTCCGATGATCTCTTTGAGTGGAATCGTCTGGGCTTGCTCGACTACGCGGACTGTCTGGGCACCGATTTCAACCACTACGGCAACAAGGACGGCGCCTTTTTCCCCGATGTTGTCCTCGATCGCGATGGCCGGCCTGCCCTCGCTCTGCTGCACCGCCCCACCTATCTCGTCTCCCACCCCGACGGCACCGTCACGCTCGAGGTCCCGGCCGATGTCCATGAGGATCGGGAGAGCATCTGGATCGGCTACATCAACCTGGAAGATGCGCTCCAGGACATCTCCAATCTCACCAGGGTGTACGACAACCAGCTGCTGGCGGTACCGGAGCAGCCGTGGGAATCGCTCAAGATCGGCGGCGGCACCCCGCCCATTCGGATTCCGCAGGGCTGGCTGATCTTTTACCATGGGGTCTCCGGCACCTATTCGATGAACCCCGCCGTCCCCAAGCATGTGGTCTACGATGCCGGCGCCATGGTCCTCGATGCCGAGCGGCCGGCTGAGATCCTCTATCGCTCCCCGCAACCGGTGCTGACGCCGGAAGAGAACGATGAGCGGGAGGGGATCGTTCCCAATGTCGTCTTCCCCACGGCCGTCGATCAACGGGAGAACGGACGTCTCGACGTGTATTACGGGATGGCCGACTCCCGGATCGGCGTGGCCTGCACCACCGTGCCCGATTACCTGCCCGAGGAGTGCCCATGAAGATTGGTATCCTGACCGGCGGCGGCGACGTCCCCGGCCTCAATCCCTGTATCAAGGTCATGGTGAATCGCGCCATCGCTGCCGGCAACCAGGTCGTCGGCATCCGGCGCGGCTGGGCCGGACTCCTCAATTACGACCCGAACAGCACGGCCGATCAGTCGGAGTGGATCATTCCCCTCACCGGCCGCACCGTCCGGACGATCGACCGCTTCGGCGGCACCTTCCTCCACACCTCACGGACCAATCCCAGCAAGGTGAAGGCGAGCGACGTGCCGGGATTCCTGCGTGGGGAGTTCCAGGCGCCGGAGGGTGGGACGGTGGATTGCACGCCGCACGTGCTACGCGTGCTCAAGGCCCTGGGCATCGACATGCTGGCGCCCATCGGCGGTGACGACACGCTCAGCTATGCGGTGCGTCTCCATCAGGAGGGCGTGCCCGTGGTGGGCATCCCCAAGACGATGGACAACGACGTCTACGGCACCGACTATTGCATCGGATTCTCCACCGCGGTCACCCGCAGTGTCGACCTCATTGCCGACCTTCGCACGCCCGCCGGCTCCCACGAGCGCATCGCGGTGGTCGAGTTGTTCGGCCGCAACTCCGGAGAGACGGTCCTGATCGCGTCCTATCTCTCCGGTGCCGACCGCGCCGTCATCGCCGAGGTCCCCTTCGACGTGGAGCGTCTCGCCACGCTGGCCATGCACGACCGTAACGAGAACCCCAGCTGCTATGCCGTCATCGTCATCTCCGAGGGGGCGACGATGAAAGGCGGTGCGACTGTGGAACGGGGCGAGGAGGATGCCTACGGGCACCGGAAGCTGGGCGGTATCGGCCAGCAGACGGCGGAAGCTCTTCACGACATCACCGGCATAGAGGTGCTGTACCAGCAGCTGGGCTATCTGATGCGCGGCGGCCCGCCGGACTCGCTGGACCGCATGGTGGCGATGAGCTACGCCAATCTGGCCATCGATCTCGTGCTGCGCCACGAGTCCGGGCAGATGGTGGCGCTACAGAGCGGCGTGTATACCACCGTTCCGCTCGACGTCATCGCCCGGAAGGTGAAGCGCGTCGACGTGGAGGAGCTGTACGACGTCCAGGAGTATCGCCCGAAAATCGCGCACCAGCTGGGCAAACCGATGTTCCTGTATTAGGGGAGTTGTCTACCACAGCTGTCCGTCGTCGACGATGATGTACAGAATGGGGCCGATGCCCCAGACCAACACGACGATCGCCCAGATAAGCTTCCGGACCATGTCCAGATCATGCCGGGAGGCAATGTTGATCCAGGCCAGGACGACGGCGACGGGATGGAAAACGATCGCGAGAGCGAATTCCAGCAGCAATTTCATCTCTAATCTCCTTCGATAGCCGGCTGCAACCTCCGCACGGTGGCCGATTGTAGGCATCGTTGCACGGCGGTTGCTTGCCGCACGTACTCGAGGGGCGCGGGAGGGACGGGCGGATCTGGTTGCCCAGGGGAGAGTGGTTGGAGGCGTACACTACGGGACGTAGTCCTGTGGTCCCAGGAGGGAGCCATGGCGCAATCGGATATCGCCTCGGAAAAACAGGTGCTGGAGTCGTTCCTGAACGCCCAGCGCGGCCATGTGACCGGGATTCTGGACGGCCTCGGCGAGGATGCACTCCGGCGTTCCGTCCTCCCCTCCGGCTGGATCCCCCTCGGTCTGGTGCAGCACCTCGCCCTCGACGTCGAGCGCTTCTGGTTCCGCGCGGTGATCGCCGGCGAGCAGGATGTGATCGATCATCTCGACGACACCGAGAACGCGTGGCAGGTGAGCGGCGACCTGACCGCCGGCGAGATCTTCGACCTCTATCGGGACGAGATCGCGCGCGCCAACCGCATCGTGGAATCCACGCCGCTCGACGCGGCTCCGGCCTGGTGGCCCGATTTCTTCGGCACTTTTCGGCTCAACACGGTGCGGGAGATCGTCTTGCATGTCATCGAAGAGACCGCCTGCCACGCCGGCCACCTCGATGCGGCTCGCGAGCTGATCGACGGCCAGCGCTGGGTGGTGCTGACCGAATGAATTGACAGGCGGGTGGCTGCCCGGTAGCATGCGGCCATCCAGCCCTCCCGGAGACGTTATCGTGCCGGACCCCATTTCGCGCCGCCGTTTCCTCGGCATGGCAGCCGGCCTCTCAATGGCCCTGACCGATACCGGGCTCACCGCCGCCAGTGTGAGCAGGCAGCGCTGGACGGCCACCGGGGCCGCCACCCCCACATCGGCGCCGTTTGACCATGCGATGCAACGCTTCATGCAACAGCATGCCGTGCGGGCGGGCTCGCTCTCCGTCCTGAAAGACGGCCGGACGGTGGTGCATCGTGCCTACACCTGGGCCGCCGCCGATTATGCCGTCACGCGCCCGGCCAGCCTTTTCCGGATCGCCAGCTGCAGCAAGGCTTTCACCTGCGCCGCCATCACCAGGCTCCTCGCCGGCGGCCGGCTCTCGCGCCACGATGCCGTGTTCCCGCTCCTCGGCATCACGTCTCCCGCCTTCTCGCAGCAGAGCCCCGATCCCCGTATCAACGCCATCACCGTCCAGGATCTGGTGAATCACGCCGGCGGCTGGAACGATCACGGTCAGGTCACCGCGTTAGATGGGACGGTGATTCCGTCCAGCGGCTTCGATCCCGTGTTCCGGATCCGCGAGATCGCCCATGCCCTCGGTCTCGCCGTGCCCCCGACGAAGCGGCAGCTAGCGGAGTACATGTACGGGGAGCCGTTGCAGTTCGCACCCGGCACGCAGGACTACACCTCGACGCACGGTGCCTCGTACTCAAACTTCGGCTACGTGCTTCTCGGGCTGGTCGTGGAGCACGTCACTGGTCGGAGCTATCCCGGCTACGTGCGGGATGCCATCCTGGTGCCGCTCGGCATCCACGACGTCTACCTCGCGCACACGGCACGCGAGCGGCGCCTGCCGGGGGAAGTCACCTACGACGATCCCGGTCACGGCCTCTCCGCTCTCCGGCCGGCATCCAGCCGGGCGGTTCCGGCTGCCTACGGGGGCGGTGACTTCCTGACGGAGACGATGGACGCCGGCGGAGGATTGGCCATGACCTCTTTCGCCCTCGCCCGGTTCATCCATACCTATGCGGTCTGGGGGCTGGGCCGGCGCTCGACGGCAGCCGGCACCTGGCAGTGGGCGCGAGCGGGCAGCATGCCCGGCACAACCAGTCTGGCCGTATCGCGTTCCAACGGCATCGACTACGCCTACGTCTTCAACTCCCGCACCTTTCCCCCGGACGCGCTGAACCGTCTGGATGCGACGCTCGATCGCCTCACCAATGCCCTCCGCTAGGGGCAGTGCCCGGAGAGGTTTGGCCCTGAGAGAAAGCGGGCATTGGGCGAGGTCAGGGCTCGTGCATTATCGGCATCGCCGGGTCGTCGTGGCCGGCCCGAGTGCCGGCCAGCCTGACGCAGGCGGAGACCAACCCGGGCTGGTCGCCACGCGGGGCGACCACGACCGGATAATGCACGAGCCCTAAGGGCGAGGTATCGGGCAGTTTGCGGCGGTATTTCGCCGTGATACAGTGGCTCGATGACGTGGGGCGCCGCCCGATGATGAGAGGCCGGCACACATAATGGGAAAAGCGGGCGCGGGCGTCCCGACATGTCCAGACGCGGCCGGCTGTGACCCGGCGCTGGAGTGAGGGCCGCCTGATTCCGCAGGCGTCGCCGACGCCAGACTTTCTGCGCCAAGGAGACCGGTGTGACCGACGATCTGGGGCGGTTCCGCGACGAGCTGGCGCGACTCACGAGCATCGACGGCGTCTCCGGGCATGAGCAGGCGGTGGTGGCCTACCTGCGCGAGCAGATGACGCCGCTGGCAGACGAGGTCAGCGTCGATCCGATGGGGAACCTCTACGCGCGGCGGAACGGCGGGAACGGGCCGCACCTGATGGTGGAAGCCCACTCCGACGAGATCGGCGGGCTGGTGTCGGCCATCACAGCGGAGGGATTTCTACGATTCCAGGCGGTGGGTGGCGTCAACGAGATCGTGCTGACGGCGCGGCGCGTGCGTGTCGCCGGGCATCCGGGGATCATCGGCATCCGGCCCGGCCATCTCCTGACGGCCGCGGATGCCCGCACCGTCCCCGGCATCGAGGACCTCTACATCGACCTCGGATTGGAGTCCGCGGAGGAGGTGCGGGCCCTCGGCATTCGGCCCGGCGACCAGGTCGTGTGGGAGAGCGAGCTGCAGCCGACGTCGAACCCGAACCGGATCAACGGCAAGGGGATCGACAACCGCTCGAGCTGTCTGATCCTGCTGGAGATGATGCGCTCCCTGCAGGGCCAGGAGCTACCGGGGACGCTGACCGCCGTGGTCGCCGTGCAGGAAGAGGTGGGGCTCAAGGGGGCCCGCGTGGCGGCGGAGAAGCTGCGGCCGGAGGCCGCCCTCGTCATCGACACCGTCCCCTGCCCCGATACGCCGGACATCCAGGTGAACACGTTCCCGGTCACGCTGGGCCGCGGCCCGGTGTTTCAGGTCTCCAGCGGCAGTCATGCGTCCGGCTACATCATGCCGGAGACGATCCGCGACTACCTGATCCAGGTCGCCGATGCAGCCGGCATTCCCTACCAACTCGGCACGCTGGCCTACACTGACACCGACGCCTCCGCCATCCGGGACGTCGGCATCTCCACGGCGGTGGCAACCATCCCGCGCCGCTACTCCCACTCTCCGGTCGAGATGCTCGATCTGAACGATGCCCTGGCAACGCTGCGGCTGGCGCAGGAAGTGGTGCGCACCATGGGAGAGTTCCCGCGCGGGATCGTGCCGTCACGCATTCCCGCCGGGTAAGGCCTCGCGTTCACGTCCGGCGCACGGCGTTCCGCCTTCGACCATCCGGAATCGAGCCCCTATTCTGATGGCATGACGGCTCGCGCCACGTCGCGCTCCTCGCCGGCGGCATCCGTGACCTGGCAGCAGGTCATGGCCTACCGGCTCCGGCAGCACCATCTGCACCGCCGCGTGCCGCGCGCGGACATGCTGCCGGTCGTCGCGCGGCTGGGCGGCGTGCAAGCCCAGCTGATGTCCTCGGCCGAGCTCGCTCTCTGGGCGCGCGTCGATGATCTCGCGCCCAACGCCGTCTCCCACGCCCTGTGGGAGGAGCGCAGTCTGGTAAAGACCTGGGCGATGCGGGGGACGCTGCACCTTCTCCCCGCCCCCGAGCTGCCGTTGTGGCAGAGCGTCCCCGCCCTCGATCGCCGCTACCACCGGCCGGCCTGGCTTCGCTACTTCGGCCTCACGGCCGAGGACCTGGAGCAGGTGACCGAAGCGGTCGCCGGCGTGCTCAGAGGCCGGCTTCTCACCCGGGAGGAACTGGTTGGGGAGGTCGCCCGCGTCGTGGGATCGGAAGATCTGGCGGCAAAGCTGCGCCATGGCTGGGGCACCATGCTGAAGCCGGCGGCTTTTCGCTGCCAGCTCTGTTTCGCGCCGAATCTTGGCCGGAATGTTCGCTTTACGCGGCCGGACTCGTGGCTCGGCGGCGTGAGACCGGTCGAGACGGCGGAGGCGGAGCGGGAGGTCACGCGCCGCTACCTCGCCGCACATGGACCTGCCACCCGCGAGGCGTATGCTCTCTGGCTCGGCGTACCCGCCTCGCGCGCCGGTGCCCTGATCCGGGGGTTAGGGGAGGAGGTCGTTCCGGTCGACGTCTCGGGCACCTCTGCCTGGGCGCCGGCGGGCGAGGTGGACCGGCTGCAGGACGCCGGGGCTCACCACTCGGTCCGCCTGCTGCCCGCCTTCGACCAGTATGTGATCACCGCCTCCCGCGTCGCGCCCCACTTCTTGCCCGGCCCCTTCAAGGACCGTATCTATCGTCCGCAAGGCTGGCTCTCGCCCGTGCTCCTCGTGGCAGGGCGGATGGACGGTGTCTGGCGTCACGAGGTCAAGGGAAATCGCCTCTTGGTGCGGATCGAACCGTTCGTGGACATTCCGGCCTGGGCGAGACAGGCCGCCGAGGAAGAGGCGGAGCGCCTGGCCGCGTTCTTCGCGCGATCCCTGGAACTGACCTGGCAGAGGGAGAGCGGCTGAGGCGTCGGCTCCGTTCCTCGCCGCCACTATCGACCGCTGAGGAAATCGAGCACCCGCTGTTTCAGGAGGGTGGCGGCGTCCTCACGGTACGACGGCAAGGTGCTGTCGGCGAAGTAGTGCTGGTCGCCGGGATAGAGGAAGAGCTCGGCATCCTCAGCCTCGTTCACGAGCTCGCGGGCGGCGTCAATGTCGCCCTCGCCGACAAAGTATGGATCGGCATCCATGCCGTGGATCTGCGCCGGCACTCCCGGCGGCCAGGATGCGCTGAACTCGGAGACCGGGACGCAGGAGTAAAAGAGCAGCGCGCCGCGCGCTCCGGGACGGGTCTGGGCCAGCTTCTGAGCCACGAGCTCGCCGAGCGAGAAGCCGGCGTACACAAGCTCGGCCGGCAATTCCTCGGCTGCCCGGACGCCACGCGCGATGACCTCCTCGAAGCCAATCTCCTGCGCGTGGCCGACCCCCTCCTCGATCGTCTCGAAGGTGCGGCCCGCGAATAGGTCGGGTGTGTGGACGGTATGCCCGGCATGACGGAGGTCGTCGGCGAAGGCGACGATACCGGGAGTGAGTCCGAGCGCATGGTGAAAGAGCACCACTTCAGCCATCTGTCTGCTCCTGTCCTCGGATGGTGCCATCCGATGGCGTGTCAATGTGGGACGGCCCAACAGTTTAAACGACCTGCCGGCGGCGGAGAGCGATCGTAGAGCTCCAGGACGTTGAGAGGCCTACCGGTGTGGGTGGCTCTCGCGCCTCGAGAGCAGGAAGGAGTAGCCCACCGAGAGACCGATGGCGGCGAGCGTCGCGGCCACGGGAATGCGCGCGGCCCACTTCCCGCGGGCCGGCAGAGAAGCCAGGCTCAGCGCCCCGGCGGCCGTCAGCAGATAGCCGGCGAGGCGGTGGGTACGCTCCCAGACGGAGGGATCGGCCAGCGTCCAGGGGGTGCGGATTCCGATGAGGCCGTTGCGCGGCAGCGTCGGCAAGATGTTCCCCAGGGCAAGCATCAAGCCCCCGTAGATTCCCCGGTTCACCCGATTCATGTCGAGGGGAACGCCGGCGCCGTAGGCGAGGATGGCCAGCTGAGTCTCCAGCAGGCCCACTTCGGTTGCCGCCACGGCGTCGTCACGCGCCCGCTTGCCTGACCCCTGATCGTCCCGGTCCCCTCCGCCCGGCCAGCTGCCGAGGCGGTCATTGAGCACCTGGAGGCCCAGCATCATGGCCGGCATGAGTACCGCCGCCAGTGTCCGCGAGCTGTACCCGTTGGGGCGGCCCTCCGCATCGAAGTGGGTCGCGACGCGGTCGGGCAGAAACGGATAGGCGGCGAGAGATGTACCGGCGGCGATCGCGGTGGCAAGACGGGAAATGGTGCGGGCGGGCAACATCATGGGGAATCTCCTGGCGTGATTTCCGTAGCGTGGGGCCGTCGCACACACGGCCTCGCCTTATCGCTTTACTCCGAGAGCGATCCCAGATTCCGCATCTGCGGCCAGAGGGCGGCGACGGCCAGCACCACGAGGATCGTTCCGACGCCGCCCGCCACCACGGCGATCACCGGCCCAAAGAGCTGTGCCGCCAGTCCCGATTCGAAGCCGCCGAGCTGGTTGGAGGTGCCGATGAAGAGGGAATTGACGGCCCCCACCCGTCCCCGCATCTGGTCCGGCGTTCGCACCAGCACCAGGGTGCTGCGGATGACGACGCTGATGTTGTCGAGCGCGCCCAACGTGAAGAGCATCAGCAGGGAGAGCGGGAACCAGGTGGAGAGCCCAAAGACAATGGTGGCGGCGCCGAAGCCGGCCACCGCGATCAGCAGGATGAGGCCGGCATGGCGGAAGGCGGGCCGGTGGGCCAGGACCAGCGCCATCAGCACGGCGCCGACCGAGGAAGAGGCTTGCAGCCAGCCCAGGCCAAAGGCGCCGACGTGCAGGATGCTCCTGGCGTAGATGGGGAGGAGCGCCACGGCGCCACCCAGGAGCACGGCGAAGAGATCGAGCGTGATGGCGGCCAGCAGGACCGGCGTCCGTCCCAGGAACCGAATCCCCTCCAGCAGCGTGCTCACCGTTGCCGGCTCGCGCCGCCGTGCCTCCCCTGGCCGTACCCGCATCGCCAGGAGGAACAGCGCGTAGAGTATGCCGGCGGCGGCGTTGAGGGCGAAGACCACGGTCGCCCCCGCGGTCCCGACGAGGAAGCCGCCGGCGGCCGGACCCAGCACCGCCGAGAGCTGCCAGGTGCTGCTGCGCCATTTCGTCGCGCTTTCAAAGGCATTCGGGGGCACGACGTTGGCGATCAGCGCCGACTGGGCGGGGCTGGTAAAGGCCTGCGCGCTGCCGAGCAACACCAGGCAGACATAAAACAGTGGGAGCGGACCGCGCGTGGCCGAGAGTGCCGCCAGACCGAGGGATCCGGCGGTCACCGCGATCTCCGCCAGCAGCACGATCTGCTTGCGGCTGTAGCGATCGGCCACATGACCGGCCGGCAGGGTGAGCACGAAGAGCGGGAGCACCTGGGCCAGTCCCACGAACCCGAGGGCGAGGGCCGACCCGGTGCGGACGTACAGCTCCCAGCCCAGGGCGACGGTCAGCATCTGCTGGCCGAAAGACCCGATGAAGCCGCCGCCTGCGAGGAGGCGAAAGGACGGATAGCGCAGCGCTAGATAGGGATCGTGCTCACCCTCAGGTGAGGAACTCTCGCGCTCTGCCTCCGCCACACCACTCCTTCCCCTACGGGGTCATTTTATCGAACGGCGCTGGTGGGTCTTCGGCGCACACCCGGATCACAGCTTGACTTCTCCCGCACCGTATGGTTTGCTGCCCAGAACCGCGACGGAAAGAACAGTAACGACGAGTGAACCAGCCAGTGAGATTGGGCCAATTCCTTGCAGCCTGTCCCCGCGGCAGCGGGGGTGAACCGCACAGCAAGGAGGAGAGTGCCCCGACCGTCATACTTATCCCCACCATGGTGGGGGCAGACCCACAGAACAGGGGAACGGACCGAGTTGCGGTGTCCGGGCTGCCAGGCCTGTCACGTCGCGGCACGCCCGAGATGAGCAGAGGATTCCGTGACCGATAATCGCCGCCTCGGCGCGTCCGATCCTCGCGCAGGTGGAGATGCGGCAGGCGTTGATTACGCTGCACTGATGGCCCTGTGGGCCAAGTTGCCAAAGCCGCGCGGCGAATCGGGCTATCACCCTCTGCTCTACCACCTGCTGGACGTGGCGGCGGTGGCGGAGGCCATGTGGCAGGAGGTCCTCACCCCACAAGCGCGTCAGTGGATTGCTGAGCGCATCGGGCTCTCGGTGGGCGAGGCCGGCCGCTGGATCGCCTTTCTGGCCGCCGTGCACGATGTGGGGAAGGCGTCGCCCGTCTTCGCGCGTCAGGATCCGGCTCTTCCCGGCCGGCTGCGTGGTGCGCTGGAAATGCCGCCCCCTGGCCTGCGCGTCCCCCACGGCGTCATCTCCACGGTTACACTCACCGATTTCCTTCCTGAGCTGGGTGTGAGCGAGGACGTGGCCGAGCGGCTGGCGGTTGTGGTGGGGGGGCATCATGGCCGCCTTCCCATCGAGGCGGAAGTGTCCGACGCTCGCGAACAGGGGGATGCGCTGGGCCGGCGGAGATGGCACGAGGCGCGTGCCGCTCTGATTCGCGCGGTGGCGTGCCACCTGGATGTGCCGGGAGCTCCGGTGGCGACCGTCGACAACGCCGCTGCCTTCTGGCTCGCCGGCCTGGTCTCCGTGGCCGACTGGATCGGCTCCAATCAGGCGTTCTTTGCTCTCGCCGTGACGGACACAAGCGTTCCCGCGTTTGATCCGGGTTATCTGGAGAGAGCCCGCGAGCACGCGCATACCGCACTGCTCCACCTCGGCTGGTTGGCGCAGCCGAAGAGGCGGCCGCCGGTTGCCTTCAGCGATCTCTTCCCCTTCACGCCGAACGGGTTGCAGCGGGCGGTGATCGCGCTGGCACAGAGCGCCCCTGAGCTGGGCCTCGTGATCATCGAGGCACCGTTCGGGGTTGGCAAGACGGAGGCGGCGCTCTGGCTGGCCGACGCGTGGGGTCGGCAGCTGGGGCAGCGTGGCTTCTACATAGGCCTGCCGACCCAGGCTACCAGCAATCAGATGTTCGAGCGGACGCGGGACTTCCTGCTCAAACGCTTCCCGGAGGACGCCCTGAACGTGCAACTCCTGCACGGCCACGCTGCCCTGTCGTCAGAGTTTCGCACGCTGCGCGAGGAAGGAGACCGCCTGTTTGATCTCGGAGAGATCTATGCGGACGAGCAAGGTGGCACGGTTGCGGCGGCGGAGTGGTTCACCCACCGCAAGCGTGGCCTCCTCGCGCCCTTCGGCGTCGGCACCGTGGATCAGGCGCTCATGGCCAGCCTGCAGACGCGCCACGTCTTCGTGCGTCTCTTTGGCCTGGCGCACCGGACCGTGGTCATCGACGAGGTCCATGCCTACGACACCTATATGTCCACCCTGCTGGACCGCTTGCTCGAGTGGCTGGCTGCCTTGGGCTCGACCGTCGTTCTGCTCTCTGCGACCCTCCCCGACGCCCGTCGGCGCGATCTGGCAGAGGCGTACGCCAGGGGTCTCGGTGTGGCGGAGCGTGTCCTCCCCGCCGCCGACTATCCGCGTCTGACGGCCATCGGCAACGAGGAGGCGAGGTCGCTTCCACTGCACCTCGACAGCCCCGACAAGATCATTGCCGTCCGCTGGGTGACCCTCTGCCCAGAAGAGGGAGCAACCTTCCAGCTCGGGGAGCAGCTGACCGCGGCTTTGCGCGACGGTGGCGCGGCTGCTGTCATCTGCAACACCGTGCGCCGGGCGCAAACGGTGTACTCCGCCCTGCGAGCCTACTTTCCCGGTACGGCGTCCGACGGTGCACCCGAACTCGATCTACTCCACGCCCGATTCGTCTACGAGGACCGAATGGAGCGCGAGAACCGGACCCTGCGGCGCTTCGGCAAGGGGACGGCTGAGCGGCCGCACCGCGCCGTCCTGGTGGCAACCCAGATTGTCGAGCAAAGCCTCGATCTGGACTTCGACCTGCTGGTGACCGACCTGGCGCCGATCGACTTTGTCCTGCAGCGCTGCGGCCGCTTGCATCGCCACGACCGCGGGCCGCGCCGCGCGCCCGAAGTGTGGATCGGGAAACCAGCGATCGAGGGAGGCGCACCGCACTTCGACCGCGGCTCCGAGTTGGTCTACGACGAGCACGTCTTACTCCGCTCCTGGTTGGCGCTGCGCGATCGACCGTCCATCGCTATTCCGCGCGACGTTTCGCCCTTGATCGAGGAAGTGTACGGGGACGCCGAACCGCCTGCGGACGGCCTCCTACGCGCGCGTTGGATAGCCAGCCGGGAGGAACGGGCCCGCGAGCAGTCCCAGGAGGAGAAGCAGGGGGCCCTGGCGCTCATCCGCGGTCCCGACTACCGCGAGGCGCTGGCTGAGATCCAGGGAACGGTGCGCGTCGAAGATAGCCCGGAGTCGCATCCCAGTGTGCAGGCGCGCACGCGGCTCGGCGAACTGTCCATCCCGGTGGTGCTGCTCGAGGAGCGTGCCGGCGAGCCGGTGCTGCCCGACGGCACCCCCCTCAGCACGGGACGGCCGGACCTGGCGGAGGTGGAGCGGCTCCTCTTCCGATCGGTGAGCCTGAACGATCGTCGCGTTGTGCACTCTCTGGCGCAGCAGCCGGTTCCGAGCGGTTGGGCCCGATCGCCGCTCCTGCGCGACCATCGCCCGGTCGTGCTGAGGGACGGCAGCGCCGCCATCGGGCGCTGTATCATTCGCAACGACCCGAATCTGGGCGTCCTGGTAGAGGAGATCAACTGATGTTAACGTTCAACCTGCTGCACGAACCGTGGATACCGGTTCAGATTGGTGACCGCCCGGCGGAGGTCGGGCTGCGTGAGGCGCTGCACCGCGCCGGAGACATCGAGGGAGTCGAGGACGCCTCGCCCCTCGTCACCATCGCGCTCCATCGTCTCCTGCTCGCTCTCTTTCATCGCGTCTACGGTCCGGCCTCCACCGATGATTGGGCGGCGCTGTGGCGCGCCGACCGCCTTGATTCCGCCCCGCTCGATGCCTACCTGGATCGCTGGAGTAACCGCTTCGATCTCTTTGGCGCCGACCATCCCTTCTATCAGACGACGAACACCCGCGGGGCCGGCGACGTCTCGGTGGCTATCCTGGCGCACGAACTGGGCGGCACCAATGGTCCGTACTTCAGCCACGTCCCCGAAGAACTGCCGCTGTCTCCGGCAGAGGCTGCACGCTACCTCCTCGCGTACCAAGCCTTTGCCCGCCCCGGTCTCCATACACCCGTCCCCGGCGAATCCAACACCAGTTCCGCCGAGGCTGGGCTTCTCTCCTTTTCCGCGGTATGCCTGGTGCGTGGCGAGACCCTGCGCGAGACTCTCCTGCTGAACGCCGTGCTCTACGACGGCAAAGACCACCCGTTTGCCGGGCAGCGCGACGACACACCGGTCTGGGAGCGAGAGGCGCCGCACGGACGCGAGGTGCGGCTTCCCTTCGGCTATCTAGATTGGCTGACCTGGCAGAGTCGCTCCATCCGCCTGCTGCCGGACGCGGACGGCAGGGTTAGGCGCTCTGTGGTCCTCAAGGGCGTGCAATTGCCGAAAGACGTCAGTGCGCACGAGTACGAAACTATGGTCGCCTACCGCCCGGTCGAGAAGCCCGCCGGACAGCCGGACAAGCCGATCGGTTTCATGCCGGAGCGCGCCGTGTGGCGCGACAGCCTGGCGCTCTTCGAAGAGACGACCAGGGCGCGATGCCAGCCGCGCACCCTACGCGCCCTCGCAGCGACCGGTCGCCAGCGCGCGCTAGGTAAGCGGCGGCACTTTCCCCTGGACGTCTTCGGTGTCCACTTCATTAAAGGACAGGGCAGCGTGGGGTTGTGGCGGCACGAGCGCCTGCCGCTCCCTCTGGCCTACCTCACCGATAGCGATCTGCACGAGCGACTCGATCAGGCAATTGACGTCACGGAGAGGACGGCGAAGGCTCTGAAGACGGCGACCTGGCTTCTAGCCAGGGAGGTGCTGGCGCCCCAGTACGAAAACCGCGAGCCGGATCGCAAGGCGGTGGACGCGTTGGTTCAGCAACTGGCGCCGGAGCGCCGCTACTGGCCGCAACTCGAGCCGCATTTCGCCGCGTTTCTGACCTCGCAGGCCCAGGACTGGGTCCAGAAAGATGGCCAAAGGGTGCCAGGACGGACGGCCCTTGGCGCCTGGACGGATGTGGTCTGTAGAGCGGCGGAGGTGAGCCTCGCCGGCTGCGCCGGCCAGATCGGGTCTAGTGGGCGCGCGGTGCAGGCGATGGTGCCGGCGCAGCGGGTGCTCGGCCGGACGGTTCACCAAGTACGTCAGGAGAAGGAAAAGGAGGATGCGGCATGACAGAACCGAGCGGGCGGGACAAAGCGTTCGTCGACTCTCTCCACCGACTGGCGGCGCCGGAGAACGCGCACGGGCGGGGAGCCCTAGCGGCCCTGCGGCGCGGTCTGGGCAAAGGGCCGGGTGAAGCACCTGAGATGTTTCCGTACGTCGTTCCATTTGCTCAGGAGTTGCAGGGCTGGGTAGAGGAGTGCTACTACCTCGTCGCGTCGCTCTTCGCGCTCCACCCCTCGCCGACCGACGCCGGGGCACCCCGTACCATGGGTGCCTCGTTGCGCAGCGCGGCGCTTAAGGAGCGACAGGAAGTAACCCTTCCCGAGAGCGACCAGCGCCGATTTGTCGCCCTCCTGTCGAGCGACCGGAGGGAGCTGCCCCACCGCCTGCGACATGCGGTCGCCCTCTGCGGAAACAAAGACGTCCCCGTGCACTGGGAGCAGCTGCTCCGGGACGTACGCGCCTGGGATGCCCCACGCGTCGGTTCTCAGGTCAAGCTTCGCTGGGGACGAGACTTCTGGCCGGCGCAAGAACAGACGGAATCTAAAGGAGAGTAAGTATGGCCATTATCGAACTTCACATCCTGCAGAATGTGGCACCATCCAACCTCAACCGAGACGACACCGGTGCCCCCAAGAACTGCGTCTTTGGCGGCTACCAAAGGGCGCGCATCTCAAGTCAGGCGCTGAAGCGGGCGATGCGTACTGCCTTCAGGGAGGGGAGCACCCTCCCAACGCAGAGTCTTGGGGTACGGACCAAGCGGTTGGTCGAGCAACTCGAGAAGGCCTTCGTGGACGCGGGCAAGGACGAGGGCGAGGCAGTTGCCGTCGCCGAGCGCACCGTGCAGGGCCTCGGGCTCGGATTGGATGGAGAGAAGACCCAGTACCTGCTCTTTATGGGGCGCGAGGTTATTGATCAACTGGCGGCGGTGGGGTTGGCACGGTGGGAGGCGCTGGTGGCGCTGCCGGCAGGGGGCGGCAAGAAGGGCAAGGCCGACGTGCCGAAAGTGGTGCAGGAGGAGCTGGGTGCAGCCCTGGAGCGCAACCGGGCGGCGGATGTCGCGCTCTTCGGGCGCATGCTGGCCGATTTGCCGGCCCAGAACGTGGATGCTGCCAGCCAGGTCGCGCATGCCATCTCGACCCACGAGGTCAATCCGGAGTTCGATTTCTACACGGCCGTGGACGATCTCAATCCGGAGGACACCGCCGGGGCGGGCATGATGGGAACCATCGAGTACAACTCCGCCTGCTTCTATCGCTACCTCAACGTGGATAGGGCGCAGCTGCTCGAGAATCTGAATGGCGACGAAGCCTTGGCATCGCGCGCGCTCGCCGCCTTTGTGGATGCAGCGATCCGCGCCCTTCCGACCGGCAAGCAGAACTCCTTTGCCGCCCACAATCCCCCGTCGTTCGTCCTCGCGGTCGTGCGCCCATCGGGATTCGAGAACCTGGCCAACGCCTTCATGACCCCGATCCGACCGAGCCGTCAACAGAACCTAGTGCAACGGTCGGTCGAGGAGATGGTCAAGGAGCGGGAGAAGCTGGCCCACATGTACGCCAGCCCGGCACCCACCGGAAGCTGGGTGGCAACGACTGAGGATATGGACGTGCCGGGCGCGCAGCGCGTCTCCGTGCCAGAGCTCATCGAGGCCGTTGTCACCGGGACCACGGCGTGACAACGCTCCTGCTACGTCTCGAGGGGCCTATGCAGTCGTGGGGCACTCAGAGCCAATTTCGGGAGCGAGACACCGGTCTGGAGCCGTCGAAAAGCGGGGTGGTCGGGCTACTCTGTGCCGCCCTGGGACGCAGACGTGAGGAGGATGTCTCGGACCTGGCAGCGCTGCGCATGGGAGTGCGTGTCGATGCCCCCGGCACCGTTGCAGCCGACTACCACACCATGGGTGGCAACAGTCCCGTCATCCGAAAGGAGCGTGTCCATGGCTGGAGTAAGAACGCTGTCCTCTCGACCCGCTACTATCTGGCCGACGCCAGCTTCCTGATTGGACTGGAGGGGACGAGGGGGATTCTGACGTTGGTAGACACGGCGCTGAGCCGGCCGCGCTGGGCGCTCTACCTGGGGAGAAAGTCCTTCGTCCCATCGGTCCCGGTCCGCCTACCCGACGGCCTGGTCGAAACCGACCTGGCGAGCGCCCTCCACGCGCACCCGCCGGGGCGTGGCACGCCCCCGCTGCGCTATGTGCTGGAGGACGCGGCCGGCTCGGAGGTGCGGATGGATGTACCGGTGAGCTTTGCTGAGCGCCGCTTTGCCGCTCGCCGGATACGAACGGACTGGAGATAGTAATGCTTTACCTCTCGCGGCTCTCCCTCAATCCCCGCTCCCGTCAGGTGCAGCGCCACCTTGCTGATTGCCAGCGTCTTCACGAGTGCCTGCTGGACGCTTTCGGCGACGCGCCGGATAGCGTATCGGCCCGCACTCATTTCGGTGTCCTCTACCGCGTCGAGACCGATCGCGGTCGGTCCACCGTCCTCGTCCAATCGGTAACCCGCCCGGACTGGTCGCACCTGCCCGCGACCTACCTCCTGCGCGACGCCGAGAGCAAGGAGATTGGCGAGGCCTACCAGGCGATTGGGCAGGGCACGCGGCTCGCGTTTCGCCTGCGCGCTAACCCAACCAAACGTCTGATGAACGCGGACACCTCCGAGACGTCCGGCAAACGCGTGGACCTCCGGCGGCCGGAGGAGCAGTTGGGCTGGCTCGAGAGGAAGGCGGATGCCGGGGGATTTCGGATCCTCAGCACCCGCATCGCACCTGCCGTCCCAAACGTCCGCATCGGTCAAGACAACAAGCAGTTGGGGCACAAGAGAGGCCAGAAGCTCACGTTTGGGTCGGTGCTATTTGAGGGTGCACTGGAGGTAATCGACGCACCTGGCTTCCGAGCGACGCTCCGGGACGGTGTCGGCTCGGGCAAGGCATACGGCTTCGGACTGCTCTCGGTGGCACCACTCAGGTAGGCGCTCTGAACCTTAACAACTGAAGAGATGACGGAAGGAACAAGACCGTGAAAGACCTCCACCTCCTCCCCAAGGTGCGCGATAGTTGGAGCTACCTGTATATCGAGCACTGCCGGATCGACCAGGACGCCAAGGCCATCGCGCTGACCGACAAGAACGGGAAGACCTGCGTGCCGTGCGCGTCGCTGACGCTCCTCATGCTCGGCCCCGGCACAAGCATCACGCATGCTGCGATGCGGGCCCTGGCAGATAACGGGTGCCTCGTCCTCTGGACGGGCGAGGAGGGAGTGCGCATGTACGCCCAGGGCATGGGGGAGACACGCAGCGGCCGCAACATGCTCTGGCAGGCATACTTGTGCTCCGATCCTGGCCGTCGCCTCAGCGTGGTGCGGCGCATGTACGAGATGCGCTTTGCGGAGCCAATCGACCCGACGCTGACGCTGGAGCAGATCCGCGGTAAGGAAGGGATTCGTGTGCGGGAGGCATACGCACGGGCGAGCCGAGAGACCGGCGTCGCCTGGCAGGGGCGGCTACTGCAGCGCGGCGACTGGGCGGCGGCTGACCCAGTGAACCGCGCCCTGTCCACCGCGAATAGTTGCCTGTACGGCATCTGTCACGCCGCCATCGTCTCGGCGGGCTACTCGCCGGCGCTTGGCTTCATTCACACCGGGAAGATGCTCTCCTTTGTGTACGACATCGGTGACCTGTACAAGGTGGAGATTACGGTGCCGGCGTCATTCCACGCCGCCGCGGAGGGGGCGGCGGGGATTGAGACGCGAGTGCGACGAGCGTGTCGCGATGCTTTCCGTCGCGAGCGTGTCCTGCACCGCATCGTTGCGGATATTGATGCGGTGCTGGGGCGGGTTAGCGCCGGTAGCGACGAGGAGGACTTCGACGGAGACGACGCGCTTCCCGGTGACCTGTGGGACCCATTCCGGCTGGTTCCGGGCGGGATCAACCACGCGGACACTCGGGGGAGCTGAGCGATGGTCATCTTCGTTCTAGAGAAGGTTCCGACCAGCCTGCGGGGCGAGTTGACGCGGTGGATGCTGGAGCCGAAGACAGGCGTCTTCGTGGGCAGGGTTTCCGCCATGGTGCGCGACCGGCTGTGGGAGAAAATCTGTAGCACGGCGGGTCACGGCGGATGCATCATGGCCTACAGTGCGGATACCGAGCAGGGATTCGCCGTGCGGTCTTACGGCATCTCCCAGCGGTCCGCTGTAGACTTCGAGGGCTTGACGCTGATCCGAATCCCGTAAACACGCCAGAAAATCCAGAGCCGTCCCCACGCACGTGGGGGTGAACCGACAAGATCGCCCCGGCCACACGGGCACGCCATGCCGTCCCCACGCACGTGGGGGTGAACCGCGAGGATACC
>JAJPIP010000035.1 GCA_021324655.1 Pseudomonadota bacterium | reverse complement strand
TGACGGGTGCCCCGCCCGCCCGGACCCGAACCTCCCGCCTCAGCGCCCTGCTCACGCCCGCCGCCTGATCATGCATTCGCCAGCAGTATCCCGAGTGCCGGCCAGCCCTGCCCCGGCCTGCTACTTCAGCCCCAGCGCTTTCATTGCCGCCGTAACCGGGTCGCTGTAGAACACGGGATCCACCTGCTCGACGATATCGGACGACACGTCGAGGAAGTTGCGCTTGTTCTCGATTGGGATCAGGGCCCGGCGCGCGCCGTTGTCCATGGCGACCTGTAGCGGCTCGACCAGGCTGCGTAGCGGCTTGATGTTCCCCTGGATCGTAAGATCGCCGAGGACGACGAGCGCCGGCAGGGCCGACTGCTTCTTGAGTGCAGAGTAGATCGCCACGACCAGGGCCACGCCGACCTCACCGGGCAGACGGTTGGACAGAAGATCGATGGCTTCGACGTGGAAGTCGGTGGTGTCCAGCTGCTGGCCGATCCCCATGGCGACCTTGTGGCCCTGGAGATAGGCAAATGCGCGCTGGATCGATTCCTTCATCGGCCCCTGGATGCCGCCGGCGATGTGCAGGCGTCCAGTGCCGGCGGAGCAGCCAACTTCCAGGCGATACAGAGCGACCTTGCTGTTCGGCCCAAGGGCACAGCGTTCGTGACCGGGAGATGGCGCTCGCCCAGCGGGTCCCGTTCTCCTACGGACCTGCCCGCAGGATGTCGGTTTCCATGCCGAAGCTCTCCGCTGAGCTCTTTATGGCGTTACGCGATTTTCTCCGTCGCGTCCGGCCGCATGGCCGCGTCCTGTCCCACGACGACGAGGCCTGGCTCTGCCGCTATTGTTCCGCTCTGGCTCTCGTGGACATGAGGTTCTCGAGCAGAACGCGAACGGGGCACCATCCCTAGCCACGCCCACGTCCCGCCCAACGCGATCGCCTCCTGCCACCAGAACGGCCGTCCCATCGTGTCCATCCTCTGTCCCTTCCGTCGCCGCTACGACGCCTGACCCTACGTCGCCCGTCCGTCATGTCCGGTCCCTCACGTCGCGCGATAGGCCAGGTCTGACCCATCCCTGAAAATCTCGTGCGTGAGGGCCACCGTCCAGTCGAGGCTATCGTCGAAGAAGTAGAGGTCATCGGGTAGCAGCGGCAGGAATTCAGGGACCCGCCGGCCGGGAACGACCAGGATCGCCTCTTTGGGGAAGCGGAAGTAGTTCTCGACCCACACCTTCTTGTCGCTGTGAAGGTCCCACATGATGTAGACCCTGTCGTGGCGAGTCAACTCCTCCAGCACCTCCTCATCCGGGATCAGCTGCGGATGACGGAAGCAGTCCCAGAGATAGCCGTCGTAGTAGAGGCCATCCGGGTACCGGTGTCGGGTCTGGATGCGCGACTGGTAGTAGGGCGACTCCTGGTTGACGAAACGATCGATGTAGGCCTGTCGCAGCTCCCTGGCTCGCGCCGGGTCGACCATGGGGACATTCGGGACGTCTATCATCATCTGTTTCTACCATGGGAGCGCACGCTCGATGCCGCCTGAACCCAGCACCCTCTGCGCGATCGCTTCCGTCTCTGCCGCGACGGTTTGCTCCTGGCGGCGGAGCGCCACAAGAAGCTTACGGCGCTGGCCAGTTCTGAGCCGGTCGTCGGCACCCGACACCCGCTCCCGGAGTTTGCAGCGGTCCCTACCGCGATCCGCATGGGAGCGGCGCCGACGTTTCGGCCAGCTCGCTCATCAGATCACCGTCCGGTCCGTTTGTCAGGTACGCCACGGGCAAGCACCCTTGTCACGTCAGATTGCCGTCCCGCGAATCAAGTCGACCAGGTGACCTACGTCCTCTCCCAGATGACATAGCCCTCTCCGTCGTACGCACCGACGACCACTGCCGCCATTCTCTCCGCCATCGCGCGTAGGTCGGCTGCCGACAGGCACGAGCCGCGGGTCGGGCGGAAGTCGGTGCATGTCAACACCCCGACGAAGGGAAACGAGTGGGCCTGATCGACGGCGCGTGAAATTCCGGCCGTGGTCGCAGACGGCCGGGAGATAAACTCGTAGACCTCGTCCCCGACAAAAAAGCAGGGGACGCGGGAGCTTGTGATGGCCGGGTCGGAGGGTCTCGCCACAGCGTCCTCCACGAGGAACAACCTGCGGCCTCCGCCGTTGAGGTATTGCAAGACAAACTCCACGACGAGCGGCTTGCTTGGGGCGACGACCGGCTCGATCAGATCGTAACCCCCCGCGTTTCGCCCCGACGGGAGAATCGGATCCCGAAATGACAGCGCGGTAGATCGGCTCATTCCCGGGGGTAGATAGCTCCAGGCGTCGCCGGAGCTCGTCCGGACGCGGCGTTCCGCGATCCGGGAGAGCGTCATCCCGTGCGTTAGGTTTCTCTCGATGTACGCCGTGCCCTCTTGCCCGAGCGCGTATTTTACCAGGGGTCCTTCCTCGCTCATCCTGTTCACTGCGCCCATGCCTCCAATACCAGCTTCCCTGGTCCGCGCCGGGTCGGCCAGGGGGTGGCGGCCATTTACCCTTCACCCTCATCGTGGTTGTCGAGGGCCGCCCGGACCTCTTGGGCCAGGCGCAGAATGTCAGCCTCGCCGTCGGCCGGCGCTGGGATTGGCCCTTCCGACTGCCAGTCCTCGGGCCGGAGGCGGGCGAACCCCTCTGCCTCATCCGCTAATCCGCTAAAGAAAGGGCCCTGCAGCTCTGGCACCTCCCCCTCCGGATCGAGCTCGGATAGGATGGTGGCGCCGACGAGCGGCCGGAGATGGCCCGCGATCATGTCGTCGAGGATATTACGGAAGACGGCACGCAGGCCCGCAGTCCGGACCATGCCTCCGATGCCGGCCGCGGCGAGTGCCTCCGACGTCAGTCGCGCGATCTCGTCGGCTTCGAGGCCGCCACCCGCCAGCACGGCCAGAGCGTCACCCTCCCCTCCGTCCAGCATCTCGTTGTAGGCGATGCCGTCGATGTGCTCCTCGGGGAGGAGCCCGAGGACCCAGTAGGGATGGGCCTGACCGAGGCGCATGCGGCCCCACTCGCGTTCAACCTTCATCTTGCCCCTCTTGCTCCGACTGCCAGCCCCTGGTGCCCCGCACGCCGCCGGCGGACCCGGTCACCCTGAACCACCTCGTCTCTAACCGACACTACGCACATACAACGTCAGCGGTTGCCAGGTCGGGACGCTGCAGGAACGGCTCCGGGCCGAAGCGGAAGGCATCGATCCAGGCGAGCAGGCCATCTTCGATGTGCAGGAGAATCTGGTACGGCACGCCATCCAGGTCGCGCCCGTGGAACTCGCAGGGCGCGATGCCCCAGTAGCGCTCCCCTCCGCTCAGGATCAGCTCGTCTGGTGCCGCCTCGGTTCGAAACCAAACGGACGGGCAGCGCGGGCATTCGGCGTCAACCCGCAGTGTCGCCGCTTGGCCGAGAGCTGCCTGCCGGCCCGGGAACGGCGCGGAGAGGAGACGGTCAACGATCGTCCTCTCCCAGGCGTTGAGCTCTCGGGGCGGCACGACTGGCTGCGGGTCGTGGGTGACAAAGCGGATCTGGTCCTTGGTGACCGGGATGGGTTCGTTGGTGTCGTCGATCTTGTCTGCCTGGTCCCCGTCGTCCCTCACGATCTCCCCTCACTTTCTCTTGGTCGGGAAGTAGGTTCCCACCCAGACCGAGGTCGGCGATCTCCGATAGGCACGATATTCGACCTCCTCTCCCCTCACCCAAATTCTCTCTCGAATGGTTTCGTTCATCCGCAGCGATCGCTTGGTCAGGTCTTGGTCAATCGCGGACTCGACCTCGTGCATGCTGGTTCCTGCGGGGAGGCGGCCACCTCCGCGAGTGGCATGCTCCGTGTTAAAGCTGATCTGGTCCGAAGTGACCGGGATGGGTTCGCTGAGGTCGGCGGTAGCCCCCTCATCACCCGGGCCGCCACTCTCGTACCCGGAGCCATCACCCTCGCCATAGCCGGCCCCACCAATATTGGTCATCGGGTCCCCGGCCTCCTCGGAGAGACCAGAGGGATCGCTGAAGTTGATGGGGTCGCCCCCCGCGTAGGCGTAGCCGGTTCCCAGCGGATCGAGTTGGGTGAAACGGCCGACACTCGGGTCGTAGTAGCGCTCCCCCATCTTGTAGAGGCCGGTGGAGGCATCCCAGATGGCGCCGATGTAGCGGAAGGGGTTGCTCACCTGCTCGGAGACGCTGGTGGCGTTGCCATAGGGATCGTAGGCGTAGGAGTTGACCACCGCCCCGGAGCTGTTGGTCAGTCCGACCACCGAGCCCAGACCGTCGTAGAGGAGTAGTACGTGCCGGAGGAGAGACGCTCCTGATGGAGATGGAGGTTGACCGGGTGTTGTCTACGCTCGTTCGGCACCTCCAGATCGGACGGGGGTCGTAGCCCGAGCAGGTCAGCCGCATGTGCCCCTACTTCTCGGCTGCATTCTGTCCGGCGGTAGCCAGCAGGTGGGGTGGCAAGAAGTGGCTGGCATTGAGAACTTCGATTCCGACCAACCGGCCCGTCTCATCGAAGTCCAGCCAGATTCGGTTCCTGCCAGGACCGTCCGGCAGTTCGTAGGTCTCGACCGGACCCTCAGCCTTCGACAGTTCGACGTAGGCCGAATCGGCCGAGGGGTCAAAGACAATCTTCATGAGACAATCTGCGCTTTCCTTGCGTAGCATTCGGCGAAGGGCACGGGGGGCGCGTAGGGGCGCCCTTCGGGTACTTGGCAGGGCACCCAACTAAGAGGGGAGCCATCATCTTGCGTTGTAGTAGTGGACGTGGAGGACCAGGTGCTCGTCGGGGTCGTGGACGACCTTCATAATCCGCCACTTCCCCCGAATTTCCATTCGGTACCGGTAGTCATATGCCCCGGGACGAGGTGGCAAGCCCCTTCCTCCGTCGGTGTCCGGAGAGTGCTCCCCTTTCAGGATAGTTTCCGCTACCATGTCACGCGTGATCTGCCGCTGCTCCATGGGAGCCTCCGCGCTCGTCGTGAAGCGAACCCCGCCGCGCTCCGGAGACTCTTTACTGCCGAGGTGAATCCCGAGCTCAAGACGGTGGCGGCACTGGCGTCGGCGCTTGACGCTGAGCTTCAGATCGTGCCCCGGAAGCGTCGGGAGGCGACAAAGAAGGACGTGAGCGGCGTCGCCTAAAGGGCGGGCTATGAGACTCCTTGCCCCACCACCTCCCTCAGCCTCTCCAATAGCTCGATATGCTCCCGTCCCTGCAATCCCGCCCGCATCGCATCGATCGACAGATACTCCACACCCAGTTCGCGCCACCCTTCCACCTGGTGGCGCAACTCATCCAGATCGCCCCGGTAATACGCGATTCCCTCGACGCCCACCTGTTCCTGACGGCCCGCCTCAGCAACATAACCGCGCAGCGTCTCCAGCATGGCCCGTGTCCTGTCATCCGGACGGCGCGCGCAGATCCAGCCATCGGCGAGACGCGCGATCCGGCGCAGCGTGCGGTCCGCATAGCCGCCAATCCAGATCGGGATCGGCTGCTCCGGCAGCGGGTTGAGACCGGCGGCCTCAATGTGATGCCAGCGGCCCTCATAGGTCACGGACTCTTCGGCGAAGAGCCGGCGCAGCACCTCGATCTGCTCCGCGCTGCGCGCGCCGCGGGTAGAAAAATCCTCTCCCAGCGCCTCATACTCCACCGCGTTCCAGCCGATCCCGATGCCGAGCCGGAAACGCCCGCGTGACAGAATCTGCACCTCGGCCGCCTGCTTGGCCACCAAACCCGTCTGTCGCTGCGGCAGGACCAGGACGCCGGTGACCAGGCCGATGCTCTCCGTCAGGCCGGCGAGGTAGCCGAAGAGCACGAAGACTTCATGGAACTGGTCCTCCAGGGCATAGGCGCCGGTCCAGCCGGGACGACTCCTGGTATCGGCGCCCAGGACGTGGTCGTAGGCCAGGATATGGGTGAACCCCAATTCCTCGGCCCGCTGCGCGTAGTCACGGACCACGCGCGGGTCGGGGGAGATTTCGGTCTGCGGAAAGACAAGCCCGGTCTGCATACGGTCCCTCATCATGCTGCGAACCCGTCACAGCGTGACGGGTTCGCTCTCGCTCCGGCGCCGGCGCGCCGTTAGTAGCTGTCGGACTCGGTTCCCACCGGATGAGTGAGATCGCCGCTCCTCTGCACCGTCTCCTGTTGCAGCGTCTCCGGCTCACCCTGGGCCGCCGGAGGGCTCTGGCCGCCTTCCACGTAGTCACTGCCATGCGGCTCGTGATCCTCCGTGGAGACACCTTCCATGCCCTTGTTCCAGAGCGGCGCGCCCTTCTCGGCCTCGACGGCAGTATCTTCCATCTGCTGCCAGCCTTCCGAGGGGCCGCCCACAAAGGCGTCTTCCTTGCGTTCGATATTCTCGCGATTCATCGACATCGTCTGTCTCCCTTCCGTGGGGTCTGTCCCTACGGGCGCAAATTTCGTGCCGTCATGGGGTGGAAAGATATCGCACAATGGGAGCACAGGCCCGTAGCGGAGAGGTAGAGTCCATGCGCGCGCAGCCCGTCCATCGCAGGATTGCGCGCCGTCACGCCCAGCCGGTCCACCGCACCTTGTGGCTACGATGGGTCCTGGTCGTCATTGTGCTGCTCTCCCTGATGGGCACGGGAGCCGCCGCGGCTGCCGGCTACTATTTCGTCTCCCAGCTGCCGCCGGTCTCGTCGTTCCACGCCCGCGTCGGCTTCCAGGACGCCCATATCTACGATTCGCAGGGCCGGCTCCTCTACGACATGGCCGATCTGGCCCGGCGCACCGCCGGCTACCGGGTAGTGGAGCCGCTCCAGCACCGCGGCGACCATGCCTCCGCCTGCGCCGGTGGGACCAACCGGATCCCGCTCACCCTCCAGAACGCAACGATCGCCACCGAGGACGCCACTTTTTACAAAAATCCCGGCTTCGACCCGCTCAGCATCGTCCGCGCCGCCTACCAGGACCTGCGGTACGGCCACATCGTGTCCGGAGCCAGCACCATCACGCAGCAGGTCGTGCGTGACTTCTACCTTCACAACGCGCGGCGGACCGTCACGCGCAAGCTCAAAGAGATCGTCCTCTCCTATGAGATCACCCGCCGGGTTTCCAAGCGCCACATCCTCTGGATCTACCTGAACGGTATCAACTACGGCAATCTGGCTTACGGCGCGCCGGCCGCCGCCCACGTCTACTTCAACCGGCCGGTCTGCTCGCTCGATCTCGCGCAGTCCGCTCTGCTGGCCGGGTTGCCACGCGCGCCCTCTCTCTACGATCCGCTCACCCATCGCGCCATTGCCATGGTCCGTCTCCGGATGGTCCTCCACCTCATGCGCCAGCACGGCTACATTCGTCCCTCTCAGATCCGCAGTGCGCTACGCGAAGCGCAGCGCTGGCGCTTCAGCCTGCCGGCCCGCACCATGCGCTACCCCGGTTTCGTACGCTACGTCATCGCTCAGCTGCAACACACGCCGCAGCTGCGGGCCGACCTCTACAAGGGCATCGACGTGTACACCACCCTCGACTCCCATCTGCAGGACACCGCCCAATCCATCGTCACGGCCCAGATCAATAGGCTCACCGCCCAGCACGTGACCGATGGCGCCCTGGTCTCCCTCGACCTCCGTCCCTCGCACTACGGCTGGATCCTGGCCATGGTCGGCAGCGCTCACAGCACCGGGCCGGCCAGTCAGGTCAACATGGCGGTTCGTCCCCGTCAGCCCGGCTCCTCCATGAAGCCGTTCAACTACATCTGGGCCTTCACCCACGCCGGCCTCGCGCCGGGAACGATGGTCCAGGATTCCCCCATCCGCCTCCCCGATCCGGGCGACACCGAGGATGGCGGGTGGTACACCCCCACCGACTACGATCACCAGTTCCATGGCACGGTAACGGTCCGTCAGGCGCTGGCCAACTCGCTGAACCTTCCCGCCGTCAAGGTCGAGTACTACCTGACCGGCCCCCAGAACGTGGCGCGCACCGCCTATCAGTTCGGGATGACGAGCCTGTACCACGACAATCCCAACATCGGCTGCAGCCTGTGCTGGTCCACCACCCTGGGCGGCCTCGCCCAGGGGGCACGCCCGCTCCAGGAGACGGCCGCCTACGGCGTCTTCGCCACGGGCGGACGGACCGTGCCCCCCGTCGCCATCTGGAAGGTTGTGAAGCGCGAGACGGGCCAACTGCTCTACTGCTCCTCGAATTGCCCCTCCGGCACGAAGCCGACGCCCTGGCTTGCCCCACGGTCGCAGCAGGTGGTCGATCCGGCGCATGCCTATCTCATCACCAGCATCCTCTCCGACAACGGCGCGCGCTGCACCATCCAGGTCTGTGAGTTCGGCCTCACCAGCCCCCTCCTTCTCGACCATCCCGCCGCTGCCAAGACCGGGACCACGAACAACTGGACCGACAACTGGACGGTCGGCTACACGCCCCAGATCATTACCGGGGTCTGGGTGGGCAATGCCGATCGCACCCCCATGGTCAACGTCATCGGCATTACCGGCGCCGCTCCCATCTGGCATGACTTCATGGAAGGCGCGTTTCGTATTCTTCGCTTGCCGTCCGTTCCGTTCGTCGCGCCTCCCGCCGTGGTCACCTCCGCTCAGTGTCACAATCCGGGGAGCAGTTACCTCAGCCTGGGGACAAGCGACGTGCAGATCGCCGGCTCCCCGCCGCTGTGCTCCGTGCCGGACCTCGGCTACATGCCGGAGTCGTGTACCCTCGATCCCACCGGCCAGCCGCTCGTCTGCTCCACGGCCACTCCCTACCAGGTCATCCAGCCGCCCGCCTCCTCGTCCCAGTCCCTTCCCGGCCAGAGCACCTATCCACAGCAGCCGTCCCAGCCGGCCGTCCCGCCGCCTCCCGCATCGGGGAGCCCATAGATTACGCCAGCGAGCGCTCCCACTCGATCGGATCGCCCAGCCCGATATCGGTCACACCCAGCTCGCGGAAAGCGACAATCGCCATCATGCGGCGGATCGCGGAGAACGTTGCCACATGCGCCAGCATGCCGCCGTACGTGAAGCTCTCCGGCGGATCGCAGAGGGCATCGACAAACCCGGCATCCCACTGCCCGCGGTCACGGATACCCCGGACCAGACCAGCGAACTCGGCGCCGGCCCTCTCGTAGCGGCGCTGCAGATCCTCAATGCCGTCCCCGGCCGCCGGCGGGGCGTCGCGGCCGGTCAGCGCCGCCGACCAGTTCTCTTTGTTCGCAACCATCTCATTCAGTACCGCGCGCAACGTGGGCGGCTCATCCCCACCCCAGGTCCAGGCCTCGGGCAGAGGACGATCCAGCTCCTCCGCCGGCAGCTGCGCCGCTCGATCCAGCAACTGCGTGGTAAACCAGATGTCGTGCCCCACCAATCGATCGACCATGTCCATGTGCGTCCTCCTGTTGCCGTCGGCCGGGACGGCGATCCCGCCCGGCGGGTGAAAGTGGATCCCGTTGGGCGCCTCGAGGTGATACGACCGGCCGTTCCGGCGGAACCGGCCGGGTGTCAGACCGTAGGCGCGCGCAAAGGTACGGGTGAATGCTTCCGGCGATTGATAGCCCGCGCCCAGCGCTGCCGCCGTGATCGTGGTCCCTCTCTCCCGCATCTGCCAGGCGGCGCGCTCCAGCAGTAAGCGGCGGCGAAAGGCCGCCGGGGATTCTCGAATCGCGCCCGAGACCAGGCGGTCGAAGTGATAACGACTCAGATAGTTCCGCGCCGCGATGTCGGAGCCCGCTACATCGTCGTCCAGGCTGCTCACAATGACGTCGATGAAGCCGCGGAGCCGGTCGCGATCTCGCAAAACATCCATGGCCGCAGCATACCGCGGGGGAAAGCGCTCTGCTTGATAGTTCTTGCGGAGTGTGGAAGAGAGGGCAGCCTTGCATCGTCCGGGTGGCCCTCACCCCCTGGTGGCCCTCACCCCCTGGCCCCCTCTCCCACTGCGGTGGGCGAGGGGGAAGTAGGAGGGGAAGGTCGCGACGTCAGCATGCCTTGCAGTGGCCTCGACACTGATTTCTCCAGCCCTTTCGGACCACATCTCCCCTCTCCCATCGCAATGGGAGAGGGGTTGGGGGTGAGGGCCATCCGAACCTGGATAGAAATACCCCCTTGGGGTATAATGACCCATGACAGACACCGACACTCTCCGGCACACGCATCGTGATCAGGACACCCGCGATGCCCTCCTGCGGCGGGTCAATCGCCTGGAGGGGCAGGTCCGTGGGGTCGGACGCATGATCGAGGATGATCGCTACTGCCTCGACATCGTCACCCAGCTCAGCGCCGTTCAGGCCGCCGCTCGCGAGCTCTCCCTCCGCCTCCTGGAGGGACACGTCCGCCACTGTGTGGCCGACGCCATCCAGGGCGGAGCGGGCGAGCCGAAGATCACGGAGTTGATCGAGACGCTCGGCAAGGCCATGGGCCGCTAAGGGGTTACCCATGGTCACGGCAGAGCGGCCGGCATCCGGCACCACCCAGCAAACACTCGACATCGAGGGGATGACCTGCGCCTCCTGCGTGCGGCGGGTCGAGCGCGCCCTGGCCCGCGTGCCGGGAGTCGACACCGTAACCGTCAATCTGGCGACGGAACAAGCTGCCGTCCAGGGTGACGTAGCACTACCCGCCCTCCTCGCTGCCGTGCAGAAGGCGGGCTACAGCGCGTCACCGGTGGCAGCGGATGCCGCGTCGGACGATCTGGTGGCGCGGCAGGAGCGGGCCGTCCGGCGCCGGCGTGACGACATCGTCCTGGGTGTCGCGCTCACCCTTCCGATCCTCATCCTCTCCATGCTGCTGCCGGATCGGTTCCCTGCCGAGAACCTCCTGCTGCTCGTCCTGACCGTGCCCGTCTGGGTCTACGTCGGACGCTCCTTTCATCTCGGTGCCCTGGGGGCCGCTCGCCACGGCACGGCCACCATGGATACGCTGGTCTCGCTGGGCTCCTCCGTCGCCTTCCTCTATAGCGTGTGGGCGACATTCTTCCAGCGGCCCGCCGTCACCTACTTCGATACGGCGGTCGCCATCATCACCCTGATCTCCATTGGCAAATACCTCGAGATCCGGGCGCGTGCCGGCGCGTCCGCCGCCATCAAGCGGCTGGCGGGCTTGAGCGCCATAGCAGCGCACGTTCTCCATGACGGGACCGAAGTCGAGATTCCGGTCGGCGCGGTGCGCGTGGGCGACCTCCTCATCGTCCGTCCCGGCGACAAGGTTCCGGTGGACGGGGTTATCGTCCAGGGCAGAGCCGGCCTGGATGAATCGATGCTCACCGGGGAGAGTTTGCCGGTCGAGCGCGGTGCGGGTGACACGGTCATCGGCGGCAGCATCGACACCGACGGCCTCCTGACGATGCGTGCCACTGCCGTCGGCGCCGACACCGCTCTCGCCCGCATCATCCGGCTGGTGGAGTCAGCACAAAGTGACAAGGCCCCGGCCCAGCAGCTCGCTGACCGGATTTCCCAGTACTTCGTTCCGGCCGTACTCCTGATCGCCGCCGGCACCTGGGCCGGGTGGCTCTTCACCGGTCACTCCGTTACCGCCGCCATGATCGCCGCCGTGGCCGTCCTCGTTATCGCCTGCCCCTGCGCCCTCGGCCTCGCCACCCCGGCGGCCGTTATGGTCGGCACCGGCCGCGGTGCGGCGGAGGGGATCCTGATCAAGGGGGGAGAGGCACTGGAGCGGATGCGCTCGATCGACGATGTCGTGCTGGATAAGACCGGCACCATCACCCAGGGCAGACCCCTGGTCACCCATCTCATCGCCGTCCCCGACGATACGCCCGCCGCGCGGACCTCCCTTCTCCGGCTCGCCGCATCGTTGGAGAGCGGCTCGGAGCATCCGCTGGGACGCGCCGTCGTGGACCATGCCACGGCGGAGGGTCTTGAATTGCTGCCGGTCACAGACTTTCACGCCATCGTGGGCGGTGGCGTCGCGGGGATAGTCGCGGGACAGGACTTCCTGATCGGGCGCCCCACCCTCCTTGCCACGCACGGCGTCAACCTCGACACTGCCCTCTCCGCCATTTCGGCGATCCAGGCACGCGGCGAGACGGTGATCGGCGTGGCGGCAGGAGAGGCTCTGATCGGCCTGATCGCGCTCGCCGACATCGTGAAAGAGGGCTCGGCAGCGGCGGTTACCGCGCTGCATGACCTCGGCCTTGCGGTCACGATGCTGACCGGAGACAGCGCGGCGACCGCGCAGTCCATCGCCCGCCAGGTCGGAATCGACCGCATCATTGCCGACGTGCGGCCCGACGCCAAGGCAGACGAGATCCGCCGCCTCCAGGGGATGGGCCAGGTCGTCGCCATGGTGGGGGACGGCGTCAACGATGCCCCGGCTCTGGCACAGGCCGATGCCGGAATCGCCATGGGCACCGGAACGGAGGTGGCGATGGAGACGGCGGCCATCACCCTGGTGAGCGGCGACCTGCGCAAGCTGCCCGACGCCATCCGTCTCGCGCGCGCCACCGTCCGGGTCATTCATCAGAATCTCTTCTGGGCGTTCTTCTATAACGTGATCCTGATTCCGCTGGCCGCCGCGGGCAAGATCAGCCCGGTCTTTGCCGCCGCCGCCATGGCCCTCTCGTCGGTCACCGTCGTCTCCAATGCCCTCCGCCTGCGCGGCACCCGACGCGCGACCCTCGCCGCCATGGCGGTCTTCCTCCTCGCCGTCATCCTGGTCGCTGGTGGGATCGCGTTCTCCTTCCATGCGTAGCGGCGCCGACCTGTCCCGCGGCCCTGTCGCCACACGCCCTGTGCGTGCCCTCACCACGCTCGCCACAACGATCCGCCCTGATAGCGCGAATCCCAACCCTATCCCTCGGAGGTATCCCATGCAGACCATCAGCCTGACCGCTCCCGACATCTCCTGTGAGCACTGCCGCGCCACGATCGAACGCGAGATCGGCACCATGCCCGGCGTGACATCGGTCGCCGTCGACGTCCCCAGCAAGCGGGTGGTCGTGAACTATGATCCCGACCAGACGTCGGAGACGGCGATCATCACGCGACTCGACGAGGAAGGCTACCCGGCCGGGCAGTAAGCGTCAGGCGCTTTCTTCCTTCGCCGCCGGCTCGGCCGTTACTGCGGTCACCGCCAGCTCCGGGTGGACGTGGAAGCCCACCCAGACGGCAATGGTGGCCAGCAGAAGGGCCGCCGTGAAAAAGACATCGCGGATACCGGTCGCCGCGACCACGGCTGCGGAGACCAGCGGGCCGGCGGCGATGCCGACCGCATTGGCGCTGGCAGCAAGTCCGTACGCCGCCCCGCGTTTCTCCGACGGGACGAGGCTCGCCAGCAGGGCGCTGGCAGAGGGAAGCATGGCGCCCAGGGCCAGGCCGTCGGCCACCCGCAGGGCGCCGAGCTGCCACGTTTGCATCACGAACGCCTGGGGGATCGAAATCAGGCAGGCCAGGGACGCGGCGCCAACCAGCAGCCTCTTGTGCCCGATGCGGTCGGAGAACCAGCCGACCGTGGTGGCCGAGAGGGCGCCGGCCGCGCCCGCACCCGCCAGAATGACACCGGTCGCGATGGCGGTGTGCCCGGCATGTCCCTGGAGGATCTGCACGAACTGCGGCAGGATGGGGTAGACCTGCGTGATCGCGAACTGCACCACGAACAGCGCCGCGATCATGCTGAGCAACGCCGGCAGCTGGAGCACGTCGAGCATCCCGGCGAGAATCCTGGGACGCTGTGCAGTGGGAGCGGCGGGCTTCTCCTCATGCACGAAGACCAGAACAACGGCGCCGCAGGTAAAGAGCAGCCCGGCGGCCACCCCGAAGGAGAGGCGAAAGCCGACCGCCTCCGCCACGACTCCGCCGATCAAGGGTCCGGCGGAATTGCCGACAAAGACGGCGGTCTGCATAACGCCCAGCGCGAATCCGAGGCGGCGGCTCGGGGTTTGCGAGGCAACCAGCGCCTGCGACGCGCTCACCGTCCCGGTAAAGACACCTTGCAGAAGCCGCAGCACCAAGAGCTGGTAGACGTTCGTGACCAGGCCCATGAGACCGATCAGCAGTGCCGCGCTGAAGGCGGCGCGCATCACCATCGGTTTCCGTCCGTAACGGTCAGCCAGCACCCCCCAGACCGGTGAGGCGAAGACCATCCCGATCGCGCTGCTCGCCGCCAGCAACGCCGCCCAGAAGGTGACATGGGCCGTCCCGTGAATGCCGAGCTGCTGGAGATAGAGCGGCAGGAACGGGATGACGAAGGCGAAGCCGAGGATAGAGAAAGTCTGAGCAATCGCCGTCGCCAGCAGCGTGTGCTGCCATCTCTCCATGGGCATCCCCTTCCCCTCCCACTCTAGCCCCCTCCCGAACCCTCGTCGTAATGGTCGCCGTAACGTTCCCGGAACGGTCCGGGTCTACCATGCGTGCGATGACGGTCGCGCCTTGATTGCGTATCAACACGTCTTGACGTTCACGGTTCCAGGTGTTACGTTGACAGACCGTAGACGCGCACAAACAGGGGAACGGGGAATGTCGAGCGAGAGGCGGGACGGGAGCCAGTGGGTGCGGATCCTCTGGCTTCGCCCATCCGAGCCTGTACCAGGTGGGGTGGGCGATGGCGCGTGAGCAGGTGGGACGCTCACGCCTGGATGACCGATGGCTGAGTGCGGTGCGAGCCGGCGTTATTGCCGCGTTCGGCCTCATTCTGGTGCTGTTTGTCAGTGGGATTCCGGTCATGGTTCGGGAAGTGGCAACCCCCTGTGCCGGTTCGTCCTGCTATCGCTGGCAACCGACGCCTCAGCTGGGGCATCAACTTCTGGCTGCCGGGATCTCTCTTCACCTCTATGCGAGCGCCTACATCGCGGTCGAATCGGTCCTCATCCTCGGGATCTACCTGATCGGCATCGTGATGATCTGGCGCCGGCCGGATGAGCCGATGGCGCTCTTCGGCGCCTTCACGATCGTGGCCTTTGCCTCCGCCTTCAGTGATCCGATCGTGTCGGCGTCCCTGGCCTCGCCCCTCGCCTGGTGGCCACGGACGTTCATGGCCGCGCTTGGGTGGTCGTCCCTCTTTATCTTCTTCTATCTGTTCCCTGACGGGCGCTTCGTCCCTCGGTGGACGCGCTTCACCGCTGTCGCCTGGTTTCTGCTGGTGCAGATCGGCTTCTTCTCTCGCGCGAGTTGGGGATTCAATAGCCCGGCGTCCGTGACCCGTTTTCAATCGACCTCCACCCCTTTCTTCACGATCCTCATCATGCTGCTCTTCGCCAGCGTCATAGCGGCCCAGATCTACCGGTACCGCTCTGTATCCGGACCGATCCAGCGCCGACAAACGAAGTGGGTTGTCTGGGGATTCGCCGCCACGTTCGGGGGGCTGGCGATCCTTATTGGGGTGGCTGGACGCCTCATGCCGCAGTCGGCCGAGTCCTGGGCGAATTCCCCGATCTTCACGCTGATTGGTCTGTTCCTCTTTTACGGTGTGTTGTTGGTCCTTCCGCTGTCGTTTGCGGTCGCTATCCTCCGCTACCGTCTCTACGACATCGACGTCCTCATCAATCGCACCCTGGTCTACGGGTCGCTCACCGTCACGCTCGCCGCGCTCTACATTGGTGGCGTTATCGCCCTCCAGGCGCTGGCCCGCACGATCACCGGCCAGTCCTCCGACCTGGCGATCGCCATCGCAACCCTCGCCGTGGCCGCCCTCTTCAATCCCTGGCGACATCGCCTGCAAGCCTTCATCGATCGCCGCTTCTATCGGCGGAAATACGACGCCACTCGCACGCTGGCCGCGTTCAATGCGAGGTTGCGGGACGAGGTCGATCTCGACCAGCTCGGCACCGATCTCCTCGCGGTTGCTTACGACACCATGCAGCCGGCATCAATTGCGTTGTGGCTGCGCGAGTCAGGAGGAACGGCATGATGTCCTCTTTCCTCCGACGCACCCCGATGACAGCGGTCGACTCGCCAGTGGCCCTCCCCCCTCTCGCCATCCCGACGCTGCTGCAGCCGGCGGTCCGTGTTGTGCTCACCGCGCTCGCCGTCGCCTCGATCCTCCTGTGGGTTGTGGAGACCCCGCCCCTCTACCACGCCGCTCTCCAGCTCCATAACACCACCGGCATGTTCTCGATGCGGCCTGCTCAGTGGGCGCTTGGCCTGCATCGTCTCCACCTCTCTCCCACCGTGTACGCCGTCGTTTCGATTGGCGGTCTCTACGTGATGACGGGGACCATGTACATCGTCGGCCTCGTGATCTTTTTGCGTCGCTCGCGTGAGGTTATCGCGGTCCTGGTCTCGTACATGTTCATCACCCTGGGTGCCGGAATCATCAATGCCTACGCCGGCGGCCCTGCTCTGGTCCATGCCCACCCCCAACTGGCGGTCCCGGTCGCGATCTACACGGTCGCCTCGAACTTCTCGTATTACCTTCTGTTCCTGATTCCGCTGCTCTTCCCGGACGGCCGCTTTGCCCCGCCCTGGGTGGGCTGGTTGGTCGCTGCCGCCATCGTCTCGCAGGTTCTGCCCCTTCACAATCTTCCCTGGCTCACGGGTATTCTTCAGATTCCGGCGTTTGCCGCCATCTTCCTCGCTCCCATCTACCGTTACCGCCGTCTGTCGGATGCGTCCCAGCGTGAGCAGACGAAGTGGGTCGTCTTCGGACTCCTTGTGGCACTCGCGGTCTACCTCTCCATGTGGCTTATCCAGATCGTGATCCCCGGCTTCGCTGCCCACCCGGAACGCCGCGTGCTCCTGGCGCTGGTTGGCGGCACCATTGCGTCCCTTGCCCTCAGCTTCCTGCCGGTCTCCTTTGGCGTCGCCATCCTGCGCTACCGCCTCTGGGAGATCGATATCCTTATCAACCGGACCCTGGTCTACGGCTCTCTCACCGTGACCCTCGCCGGCCTCTATATCGGCGGAGTGATCGTCTTACAGGCCCTTTTCCGCACCATCACGGGGCAGTCGTCTGGTCTCGCCGTCGCCATTGCGACCCTGGCCGTTGCCGCAATCTTCAACCCCTGGCGCCGGCGGCTGCAGGCCTTCATCGACCGCCGCTTCTACCGCCGCAAGTACGACGCGGCCCGCACGCTGGCCGCTCTGACGAGTCGCCTGCGGGACGAGGTCGATCTGGATCGGCTCAGCGAGGACCTCCTGCTGACCGTCGAAGAGACGCTTCAGCCCCAGGCCGTTGCCCTCTGGCTGACGGAGGGGACGCAATGAACCGGCAGCGCCTGCTGGTCTCCCTCATTACGATCGTCACCGTCGTAGCTGCCGTCCTTGGTATCCTCGTCTCACCCCCCGACGTCGTCGCCTACGAGATTGCCGGCACCTCGTTCGCGCTCGTCGGCGCCTTCATCATCTTCCAGTATCCGATGCAGCCGATCGCCTGGATCCTCGCCGCCATAGGTCCTAGCTGGGAAATCTCGATTACGGCCCAGTACATCGGCGCCTACGTCCACCGCCATCACCTCCCGGGCCTCGCGCCGCTGGCCTCCCTGTCCATCTGGCTGTACATGGTGAACCTTCTGCTCTTCTTCTGGCTCACCATGCTGTTCCCCTCTGGAACGCTCGGGCGTCGCTGGCGGCCGGTGTTCTGGGCCGGAACGGCCGGCATTGTGGTCACCTGTCTCATCCAGATGGTGACGCCCGGCCCCAGCAATGTCCCCCACGTCGCCAACCCGCTCGGCATCGTCCGTGTCCCCGATGCCGTGAGCGCGGTTCCCGGCGTCCTCGCCATCGGCGCTCTCCCGGCTTCCGTGCTCTACGCCCTGCTGCGGCTTCGCCGGACATACGGCATCGAACGCCAGCAGATCAAGCTCTTTGTCTATGGGACCTCACTTGCCCTCACGCTCACCACCATCGCCATCTTCTCCGGCTGGAACGGTCCCCTTGGCACGTTGGGGTCGATCGCCCTCTCCCTGCTGCCGCTCACCATCGGCGCTGCCATCCTGCGCTACCGGCTGTACGATATCGACCTCATCATCAACCGGACGCTGGTCTATGGCTCGCTCACGCTGTCACTTGGTGCTCTCTACATCGGCGGCGTGATCGGTCTGGAGGCTCTCTTGCGGACGGTCACGGGGCAGTCGTCTGACCTCGCTGTCGCCGTCGTCACCCTCGCCATCGCCGCTCTCTTCAATCCCTGGCGCGGTCGCCTGCAGACGTTCATCGATCACCGCTTCTATCGGCGGAAATACGATGCTGCTCGCATTCTCTCCGCCTTCCAGGCGGCACTACGTGACGAAGTCAATCTGGATCATCTGCAAGAGGAAATGCTCGCGGTGATCGTCCAGACCATGCAGCCTGCCGCGCTCGCCCTCTGGCTGCCACGCGAGGAGCGGTGATGAGCCGGATCATCATTCCTCGGACATCGTCACTCAGTGCGTCCCCAACCATCGACGTAGGGACTGTAGCTCCGTCTCTGTCCGCCCCGCCACAATCCTCGGGACAGGCCAGTCGCTGGGCGCCAAGCCCTCTCGGGAGAGACGCGGGATGGCCAGGGTCCGAGGGTCATGGCGCCCAGCAACGACGTGGAGGGGAGATTGGCCTCCAGGAGGACAGAGACGGAGCTACAGTCCCTACCGATACGCACGAACGTCCACGTACGCGTGAACGTCCACGTGAAAGTGGCTATCGGGGCGGTTCTTCGGTGTCTCGTCCCACATCGTCCTACCCGTCACGACGATCGACTCGCCTGCGCGGATACGATTATTCGCAGCCCGGCGCCTACTTCGTCACCCTGTGCATCGAGCAGCGCCTTCCCCTCTTAGGATCCATCGTCGAGGGTGAAGCCCACCTGTCACCCGCCGGCGCGATGGTCGCGGACGTGTGGGGCGGGCTGGGCGATCATTATCCCGGTGTCTCGGTCGACGCCTACATCGTCATGCCCAATCACCTCCACGGCATCCTCGTGCTGTTCGATCCTGTGGCGAGCCGGCAACCGAACCAACATGGGCTCTCTCTGTCGACCGTCATACAGCGATTCAAGACCTACACCGCGCATCTCTACGGTCCGGGCGTCAGGACGGTGGGTTGGCCCCCCTACCCGGGCCGGCTCTGGCAGCACCGTTTCCACGAGCACGTCATTCGGAATGAGCGCGATCTGGAGGCGATTCGCACCTACATCGCCAACAATCCACTGCAGTGGCAGCTCGACCGCGAGAATCCGGATCGGAGACCAGCGCGATGATGCGTCGACGGCAAAGATCCCTGCTGGTGGGCCGCTCCATCTGGGTCGCCGTGGCCCTGCTGGCTGTGGGACTCTCGGTGGCCGGGATTCCGGCGCGGTTTGCGGCGTTGCAGATGGTCTGCCACGCGGGTGGGGCCTGCGGGCAATTCGGCTCGCCGCTTCCGAGGCACCTCGTCCGTGACCTGCACGGCATGGGATTGTCGCTGCACGTCTACGCCGCCTACACCATCGCCGTCGAGGTCGGCGCCTCCCTCGTCTCCTTCGCCCTTGGTGCCCTCCTCGCCTGGCGGGTCCGTACCGGCGGCATCCTCTTCGTCGCGGTCATGCTCGTCGCCTACGGCGCCCTCGGCACCAACCTGCCCGATGCGCTGGCCGGTGCTCATCCCTTCTGGCGTGAGCCGGTTGGCCTGCTCGATGCGCTCGCCCTGGCCTCGCTGACCATCTTCTTCTACATCTTTCCCGATGGCCGGTTCGTGCCGCGCTGGACGCGCTTCCTCGCCGCGCTCGCCGCCGTCGGTTACGCTATTGCCTTCCTCTATCCGGGTGGTGTGCTGGAGCCCGAGAACAACCAGGTCAGTCTGGCTGCCGAGCTGGCGTTGCTCCTGATCGGCGTGGGTGCGCAGATTTACCGGTATCGCGCCGTCTCGGGCCCAGTGGAGCGCCAGCAGACCAAATGGGTCGTCTTTGGGTTGGCCGTTACCTTCTCCATCAACGCTGCCATCCTGGTCATTGCCGAGTCCATCCCGGCCGGCAACCCGCTGCTCACCATGGCGGAAGACACCATCTTCTCCCTCTGCGGCGCGGTGATGCCGCTGACCATCGCCGTCGCCATCTTGCATCACCGGCTCTACGACATCGACGCTCTTGTCAACCGGACCCTGGTCTACGGCTCCCTGACGGTCTCCCTCGCCGCCTTCTATCTCGGGAGCGTCATTGCCCTGCAGGCGCTCTTCCGTGTCCTCACTGGCCAGACCTCGGACCTTGCCATCGCGATCTCGACGCTGGCCCTGGCCGCGCTGTTCAATCCCTGGCGGCACCGCCTCCAGGGGTTCATCGATCGCCGCTTCTACCGCCGGAAATACGACGCCGCGCAGATTCTGGCCGCCTTTAACAGACATCTCCGTGATGAGGTCGATCTCGACCACCTGACGGACGATATTCTGGCGCTGGTCGCCGAGACCATCCAGCCGGAGCGTGCCGCTCTCTGGCTGCCGGAGGCGCGCTCATGACGCATCGCACCGCCGCGCGCCTCGCCTGGTCCCTGCTGGGGCTTGCCGTCCCGCTGGCCGTCCTCTCGGTGCTGGCCCGGGCACTGGCTGCCCCCGGTGGTTTCCTGTTTCGCGGCGCTGATATTGTCTCCCTCCTGATGGCGATGCTGCAGGTCGCGCTCATCCTCCTCGGCGCTCTCATCGTCTCCCGCCAGCCGGGCAATGCGATCGGCTGGTTGTTCACGGGGTACGGATTTGCGGGTGTCCTGGCCTTCTTCGTCGCCGACACCTACTTCCAGCTGGCGGTCTCCGATCACGTCCCCCTCCCCGGAGCCGCGTATGCCGCCTGGTTCGAGAGCGTGCTCACCGGGCCGATGATCTTCGGCCTCTTCGCGGTCCTATTCCTCATCTTCCCCAACGGGCGTCCGCTGTCGCCGCGCTGGCGCCTGGTCGTCGGCCTGGCGGTGATCGCCACAATCGGGGCGACCGCGGGTTCCGGGCTTGCCCCCGGCCTGCTCAACAACGTCTCGTACACAGTGCGGAATCCCCTGGGCGTCCCCGCGCTGAAAGACGTGCTCGGTGCCGTCCTCTCGATCTCGTTCCTGCTCGTCCTTGCCGCCATGGTGGGCGGAGCGGTTTCGCTTGTCCTGCGCTTCCGCCGCTCGCGCGGCGACGAACGCCAGCAACTGAAATGGGTCGCGGCCGCGACCGCCCTCGCTGCGGTCCTCCTGACCAGCGGACCTCTCTTCTGGTCCAACGTGATCCCCGCCCCCTTTGATCAACTCTGGGGCGACGTCTTCCTGCTGGCGGCGCTTATCATCCCGCTCTCCATCGGCATTGCCATGCTCAAGTACCGCCTCTACGAGATCGACGTCATCATCAACCGCGCGCTGGTCTATGGCCCGCTCACGCTGACCATCGCCGCCTTCTACATCGGCGCGGTGATCGCCCTCCAGGCGCTGTCGCGGACACTCACCGGGCAGCATTCCGACCTGGCGATCGCCGTCGCGACCCTCGCGGTCGCTGCCCTCTTCAATCCCTGGCGCCGCCGTGTCCAGGCCTTCGTTGACCGCCGCTTCTACCGCCGCAAGTATGATGCGGTTCAGGTCCTGGCGACGCTCAATGCGAGGCTGCGGGACGAAGTTGACCTGGACCAACTCACGAGCAATCTCGCGATCGTCGTTCAGGAAACGGTCCAGCCCTCGCACCTGGGGCTGTGGCTGGCGCCGGAGACGAACCGATGACCCGCGGGCTGCTTCGTCCCCTACAGATCCTCTGGCTTCTGCTTCTCGCCTTCGTTCTGTATCTCCTGGCGGAGCGCACGATGGTGATGCCGGTCCATGCCCACGCCGTCTGCATGCCTCCCCACTGTCAGTTCGGCCAGGTCGATCCGGGGGAGGCGCGCGTGTTGCGCAGCCTCGGGCTCCCCATCAACCTCTACGACTACTACGATGACGCGCTCCGCATCCTCTTCGAGATGTCGTTCATCGTCGTCGCCGCCCTCCTCATCTGGCGAAAGCCGTCGGATCGGATGGCCCTCGTCTCCGCCTTTGCTCTATTGCTCTTCGGGGGCATTTCCGCCAGTGCCGATCCCAAGATCCCGCCAATGGTTCCGGAGCCGCTCTCCTTCCTGGGTAACGTGCTCGCTGGTTTGGGACAGGCCGGCTTCTTCGCCCTCTTCTACCTCTTCCCCGCCGGGCGCCTGGTGCGGCGGTGGCTCCTCGTCCCGCTGGCGGCCGGCCTCATTCTTCAGACGTTGCCGTCGTCTCCGCCCCCGCACGGACCTCTCGCCGATCTGGTTGGCCTCATCGGCCTGGCGATCATCGCGGCCCCGTTCGCCATCATCATTTACGTCCAGATCTACAAATATCGCCGGACCTCCACCCCGGCTCAGCGCCAGCAGACCAAATGGATCGTCTTTGGCACGGCGGTCGCCATCATTGGGTTCCTGCTCACGGCCGCTCTCACCAACCTGCCGATCGTCGCCGGGAATCTGCCGTTGCAGATGCTGGCCGATGTAGGCCTGTACGGCTTCTTCATGCTGATCCCGCTGTCGATGGGATTCGCGATCCTGCGCTACCGGCTCTACGACGTCGACCTGCTCATCAACCGCACGCTCGTCTACGGTGCCCTCACGATCTCAACGGTGGCGGTCTACGTCGCTGCCGTCGTCGGGCTCCAGGCGCTCTTCCGCGCCCTGACCGGCCAGCACTCCGATCTCGCTATTGCCATCGCCACGTTGGCCGTCGCGGCACTCTTCAACCCCTGGCGACACCGTCTCCAGTCCTTCATCGATCGCCAGTTCTATCGGCGCAAATATGACGCGGCGCGGGCGCTGAGCGCCTTTAATGGCCGTTTGCGGGATGAGGTCGATCTCGACCAGCTGGCCGGAGACATGATCGGCGTGCTTCAGGACACTCTCCAGCCGGCCTCCGCCTCCCTCTGGCTGCGTGACGTTTCGAAAACGGAGGGGAGAGCCTGATGCGCCTCTCTCCTGTCCAGTTGCAGCGATTGCTACCGGTGATCCGGGTTGCCTGGGTCATCATCGCGGCCGTCTCGATCGCGCTGTTCATCGCCGCGATGCCGCGGTACTACCACCAGGCGCTGACCCTGACGAATCAGGACGGCTTCATCGCGCGCAATCCAGCCCAGTGGCGCGTCGGCCTTCATCAACTCGGCCTGTCCCCCACTTTCTATGCGGCCTTCGCGGTCGGCGGCCGCTCCATCATGGCGCTGTCGCTGGTTGTCACCGGCTTCGTCATCTTCCTGCGCCGGTCCCGCGACTGGTTCGCGCTGTTCATGACGCTGTCGTTCCTGGTATTCGGCTGCACAGCGCCACCGGCGAATATGGAGTTCGGTGCCTCCCCGGCAGGCACCGCTGTCAACATTCTGTCGGCTGCCGGCGAGAGCTTTCTCATCGTGCTCTACCTGTTTCCCGATGGCCGGTTCGTGCCGCGCTGGACTCGGTGGTGCGCCGTCGTCATCATCGCAACCTTTCTCCCGATACCGAACATGGCGCTGACGTTCACCCAGCTGGGGCTGGGAGTCACGCTCGTTATCGCGCCGATCTACCGCTATCGGCGCGTCGCCGATGCGACGCAGCGGCAACAGATGAAATGGGCGCTCTTCGGCCTGTCCCTCGCGTTCGTGACGCTCGTTCTCCTCCTGGTCCTGGAGCCGCTCGCTCCATCGTTGGTGACGACCGACCGGGCGAGAGTCCTCTACGACTTCGCGACTCTGGCGGCCACCGTCATCACGTTCTCCCTGGTCCCGATCTGTATCGGCATCGCCGTCCTGCGCTACCACCTCTGGGAGATCGATACTCTGGTTAGCCGGACGCTGGTGTACGGCTCGCTCACCCTCTCCCTCGGTGCGCTGTACATCGCCGGCGTCATCGGGCTCCAGGCCCTGGCGCGAGTCATCACCGGTCAGTCGTCCGATGTCGCCATTGCCGTAGCGACGCTCGCTGTCGCGGCCCTCTTCAATCCGTGGCGCCGGCAGCTGCAGGCCTTCATCGACCGCCGCTTCTACCGCCGGAAGTATGACGCCGCCCGTACCCTCGCCGCGTTCAACGCGCGCCTCCCGGATGAGGTTGACGTCGACCGTCTCTCGGGCGATCTGCTCGGCGTTCTGCACGACACCGTCCAGCCGGCGCACGCGGCGATCTGGCTCGCGGATTGGAGGCCGGGGCCATGAGGAAACGTGCCCTTCCCGCCCTCGCCTGGTCCCTTGGTGTCCTCAGCGCCGTCCTGACCGGCCTGACGGTCTACCTGATCGCGCTCAACCACCTGGCCAATCCGGCGGATGCGCTGTACCCTCTCGACTTTGTCGCGTTCGCCCTGGTCGGCGCATTCATCGCCGCCTATCGGCCACACAACGCGATCGGCTGGCTGTTCTGCCTGATCGGCCTCTCCAATATCGTGAGCGACGTCGCGCAGCAGTATGCCGTCTACGCCGTGATTACTCACCCGCACACCGTCCCGGCCGGGGTGTTCATGTTCTGGGCCGGGACGGGATGGATGGCGACGATCGGCTGGGCCACGATGGCGCTCTTTATTCCCCTGCTGTTCCCCACGGGACGGCTGCTGTCTCCCCGCTGGCGCATCGTCGCCATCCTGGGCGCAATCGTGATTGCCGTGGAGGTGGCCTTCCAGGCATTCATGCCGTTTTCGGGCGGCGTGTCGTACTTCCCCCGGATGGCCAACCCGTATGCCGTCACCATACTCGCCTCCCTGAAGGAGATGGTGACGTATATCGGCATGCTGCTGGTCGTGGGTGTCATGGTGGCGGCGGTCGTCTCCCTCGTCCTCCGCTTCCAGCGAGCGGGACGAGACGAGCAGCTGCAGATCAAGTGGTTTGCATACGCCGCGGCGCTCCTGGCCGTCTCAATCGCTCTCGCCATCGTCAACAGCGCCGTTGTCCACAACGCCCTCGTGGACAACCTGAGCACGCCGCTCCAGCTGATCGCCGTCTCGGCGCTGCCCATATCGGCGGCGGTGGCCATTCTGCGGCATCGCCTCTACGACATCGATGTCGTTATCAACCGCACGCTCGTCTACGGCTCACTGACACTGTCATTGGCCGCGGTCTACATCGGTGGCGTGATCGCCCTCGAGGCACTCTTCCGGTTTGTCAGCGGGCAGAATTCGGATCTGGCAGTCGCGGTTGCGACCCTGGCCGTCGCCGCCCTGTTCAACCCGTGGCGTCAGCGTCTGCAGGCGTTCATCGATCGCCGCTTCTACCGACGCAGATACGACGCGGCGCGCGCCCTGGCCGCCTTCACCGTCCAGCTGCGCGATGAGGTGGATCTGGAGAAGCTGACCGGCGATATGCTGGACGTCCTGCAAGAGACTATTCAGCCGGCGAGTGCCAGCATCTGGCTGGCGGATCGGAGGGTCCTGTGACGCGAAGCCAGGTTGCCTGGCTGCTCACGGCTGCCGTCGGCATTGCCCTGTTCATCGCGACGACGTCGGCCTCCTGGCCCGTCCTCCACACCATTTGCCGGTTCGCCTGTCACTCCGGCCAGCCGAACCTGGCGACCGCACGCACTCTGCACTCTCTGGGCATCTCGCTCAACGTGTTCGCGATCTTCAGCATCGGGCGCGATGTGGTCGTGCGGCTCATCTGGCTCGGCGTCGCCGGCCTCATCATCCTGCACCGGCCACGCGATCGTGGGCCGGTGGTCGCGGCCTTCTTCCTCCTCCTGTTCACCATGAACGCGGAAAATGCCGTCGCCGTACCTCCCGCGCTGCAGCCGCTGGAAGCCCTTACAAATGCTGCATCCGGGGTGGCGCTGACCCTCTTCGGGTTCCTCTTTCCCGATGGGCGCTTTGTTCCGCGCTGGACCCGCTGGATCGCCCTGGGCTCGGTCATCGACGCTGTGATCGGCCTCCTGCCGCGGTCGCCGATCAGCGACGGGCTGGGGGTTGTGGGCGGGCCTCTCTGGGTCATCACCGTCCTCACCATCCTGGCGTCGCAGGTCTATCGCTATCGCTCCGCCTCTTCGCCGGAGCAGCGCCAGCAAACGAAGTGGGTCCTGTTCGGACTGGGCGTGTCGCTGGGCGGCATCCTCCTCCTCAACCTGGGCTATGGCGTCATACCAGGGGCCCCCAAGAACGGCTCCCTCTACGACATCGCGTCGTACACTGACTTCCCGCTCTTTACGGCCGCCATCCCGATCTCTATCGGGATCGCCATGCTGCGCAGCCGCCTGTGGGATGTCGACCGCGTCATCAACCGCACGCTGGTCTACGGCTCGCTCACCCTCTCCCTCGGCGCCCTGTACCTCGGCGGCGTCATCCTCGCCGAGGCGCTGACGAGGACCCTGACGGGTCAGCACTCCGATGTTGCGATTGCCGTGGTGACGCTGGCGGTGACGGCCCTCTTCAACCCGTGGCGCCGGCGGCTCCAGGCGTTCATCGATCGACGTTTCTACCGCCGCAAGTATGATGCATCCCGTATCCTCACCGCCTTCTCGGCGAATCTCCGTGATGAGGTGGATCTCGAGCAGCTCTCGGGCGATATCGCAGCCGTTGTCCAGGAGACGATGCAGCCGGCCTCGCTGTCGCTCTGGGTGCGGCAGCCGGGAGGGGAAGCATGAGGCTGCGGAGAGGATCGGGGTTGCTGTCCTTCCGGCACGCGGTTTTGCTCGCCGCGGCGATCGTGAGTATCGGAATCCTGCTCGCCGCGGCGGTTCTGCTCGCCGGGCGACTCGGTCACCTGCCCGGCCCGCTCCTCCCTAAGGCCGGACAGGGGAACGTCGCCCGGTTTGGGCAATCCAGCCCTATCTACGCCCTCTATGCCTTTGTCGCCCCCCTGATTCTGGCGCTGAGCTACGTCGCCACCGGCGCGCTCATCGCCTGGCGGCAACCGGACGAGCGCGGCCCGCTGGTCTTCTCCCTCCTCCTGATCTTCTTTGGCGATGCCTTCGCCCTGGGCGCTCTGGCACCGGAGCCGGCCCACGCCTCGGTGCTCGTGCGCTTTCTCGTCAGCGCCGGCTTCATCTCTCTCGTCGCATCCTCCTATGTCTTCCCGGACGGCGTGCCAACCCCCCGCTGGACCTGGGGGGCGATGGCCGTCTGGCTCTACATCGCGGTCGGGACCAGCTGGTTGGCCGGCTCCAGATTCGACCCGAATACCTGGACGGGAGTGGGTGCATCCATCTTCTGGCTCGGCATCGTCGCCACCTGCCTTATCGCCCAGGTCTACCGCTACCGGCATGTCTCCGGCCCCATCCAGCGGCAGCAGACCAAGTGGGTGGCTCTCGGCCTCTCGGCCGTGGTGGTGGCGGTCACCCTCTTCACGTCACCCCTGCCGATTCCCGCCTCTCTGCTGGCCTGGCGTCAGTTTCTCCTCGGGCTGTTGCTCATGACGTCCCTCCTGCTCATCCCGCTCACCATCGGCACCGCCATGCTGCGCTATCGCCTCTGGGAGATCGATGTCCTCATCAATCGCACGCTGGTCTACGGCTCGCTCACCGTCTCACTCGGCGCTCTCTATGTCGGGGCCGTCATCCTCCTGCAGGCACTTTTCCGGGTGGTGACCGGCCAGCACTCCGACCTGGCCATTGCCGTCGCGACGCTCGCTGTCGCGGCCCTCTTCAATCCCTGGCGCCGGCGGCTGCAGGCCTTCATCGATCGCCGCTTCTACCGCCGGAGGTACGATGCGGCGCGCACCCTGGCCGCCTTCACCATCCAGCTGCACGACGAGGTGGATCTGGAGAAGCTGACGAGCGATATGCTGTCCGTCATTCACGACACGATGCAGCCGAATGGAGCGTCGGTGTGGCTGCCGGACACCGCGAGCGAGGGGCACTGACCATGCGAGCATCTCCCGCGTCTCCCCTCGTTTCGCGTCCTCTGCTCCTCCCGCTCCGTGTCCTGTGGGTCGCCGTCCTCGCCGTGACCTTGATCGCCATCGGGATGTCCGTCCCCATCCTCTACGCACAGGGCCATCAACTCTGTCACAACGCGACGGGCTGCAACGGTCCGCAGCTACTCCCCGCTCAGCTGCGCTCGCTTCACCGCACGCCGCTGACTCTGGACTTCTATGCCGGCTACATGGCGGTCCTGAACGTGGTGTTCGGCCTGGTGTACTGCGCGACGGCCGCCCTGATCTTCCTGCGTCGATCTCAGGACCGCATGGCGCTCCTCTCGGCGTTCTTCCTGGTCATCTTCGGCGGCCTTACCTTTCCCGGTGTACCGGCGACGGTGGTCACGGCCCATCCGGCCCTGCAGATTCCCGCCGGCTTGATCACCGTTACTGGTGCCGCGCTGCTGACCCTCTTCTTCTTCCTGTTTCCCAACGGGCGATTTGTTCCCTCCTGGGCTCCCTGGTTGGTCCCCGTGCTACCACTCCTCCAGGCGCCCGGCGCGCTTTTCCCCAATTCACCTTTCACTTTGCAGAAGCTCCCACTCCCGATCGGAATGGGCGCCTTTTTCGGGGTGCTGTTAGTCACGCTCGGTGCCCAGATCTATCGCTTCCGCCGGGTTTCGACCGTGCAGGAACGCCAGCAGACCAAGTGGGTGGTCCTGGGAGTGGGGATCGGACTGGCCGGCTTCCTCACCTTTGTCGCGCTGGGGATTTTCCTGCCGCCGTCCTTCGGCCGCAGCGTCTTCTCCGCCTTCCTGGCCCAGACGGCCACCTACGGCTTCATGCTGCTGATCCCGCTCTCCATCGGTCTGGCGATTCTGCGCTACAACCTGTGGGAAGCGGATGCCCTCATCAACCGCACCCTGGTCTACGGTTCGCTGACGCTCTCCGTGGCGGCGGCCTATCTCGGCGGAGTCATCGCGCTGCAGGCCGTGGCCCGTTTGGTTACCGGCCAGTCCTCCGATCTGGCCATCGCGATTGTGACCCTCGCGGTCGCCGCCCTGTTCAATCCCTGGCGGCGGCGGCTCCAGACCTTCATCGACCGCCGGTTCTACCGACGTAAGTACGACGCCGCCCGCACCCTGGCCGCATTCACGGTAGTGCTGCGCGATGAGGTTGACATCGATCGGCTCGCGGCTGATATGCTGGCCATCACCGATGAAACCATGAAGCCGGCATGTGTCGGCCTCTGGCTGCGATGAGCGCATCGTCTTGATTCCGTAACGTTTGCCGTAACGTTTGCCGGACGGCCCATCCGTACAGTGGGCGCAGGAAGAGGAGAGAACATGACAGTGAGTGTCCAGACTCTATGGAGCACAGTTCGCCGCCGGCGTCTGGGACGGAGTACCGCGCAGCTCGCCGAGACCGCCCGGCCGACGATCATTCCCGTCCCGGAGATTGCTCCCAACGATCCGCTCGTCGCCTATCTGCAGAGCGTCGCCGCGGCCGTCGACATCGAGGACCTCGAGCTGGATTCGCCGGCTCTCCGACAGATGCGTGACAACGGTGTGCAGATGGTCGTCCCCCTGGTCAGCCAGGGAGAGTTGATCGGTCTTCTCTGCCTCGGCCCCCGTCTCAGCCAGCAAGAATATTCGGCCGACGACCGGACCCTCCTCAATAACCTGGCAGCGCAGGCAACTCCCGCCGTGCGCGTTGCGCAACTCGTCCGGCAGCAGGAGGCGGAAGCGCAGGAGCGGGAGCGCATCGAGCATGAGCTGCAGGTCGCCCGTCTCATCCAGCACACTCTGCTGCCCAAAACTCTTCCTGAGCTCTCCGGCTGGCAGCTCGCCGCGTACTACCAGCCGGCCCGCGAGGTCGGCGGCGATTTCTACGACTTCATTGAACTGTCGGACAACCGGCTGGGCATCGTGGTCGGCGACGTCACCGACAAAGGCGTGCCGGCCGCGTTGGTGATGGCCACGACCCGGAGCTTGATGCGTGCTGCCGGTCAACAACTCGATTCACCGGGTGCGGTGCTGGAGCGTGTCAACGAGGCGCTCTACCCCGACATCCCGGAGAACATGTTCGTGACCTGCCTCTACGCCGTGCTCGACACCGCGACCGGGCAGCTGCGCTACGCCAATGCCGGCCACGACCTGCCTTACCGGCGTCACGGCACCGAGGCCATCGAGCTGCGCGCCACCGGCATGCCGCTCGGCCTCCTCCCGGGAATGGCTTACGAGGAGAAGGAGACCGTCCTGGAACCGGGCGACAGCCTGCTGCTGTACAGCGACGGCCTGGTCGAGGCGCACAACCAGGACGGTGACATGTTCGGTTTCCCACGCACACGAGAGTTGATCGGTGGCTTCGTGGATACCGCGGGCACTCTGATCGACTTCCTGCTCACCGAGCTCTCCCAGTTCACGGGATCCGGCTGGGAGCAGGAGGACGACATCACGCTCGTCACCATCAGTTGCTCGGCAGCCCATCGCTCTGCTTGGTTACAGTCGGAGAGTGAGGGACAGGTGAGCGATCGCGATCCCCTGGCGGCATTCACGGTGTCGAGTGTACCCGGCAACGAGCGGATCGTGATGGACCGCGTTGCCGAGGCGGCCGCCGGGTTGGATCTGCCGGAGACAACGCTCGAGCAGCTCAAGACGGCTGTCGCCGAGGCCACCATGAACGCCATGGAGCACGGCAACCATTACCAGGAGGACATGCCTGTCGCCGTCGAGGTGCTGCACGCGGCCGATGATCTCATCGTTCGCATCACCGACCAGGGTGAGCCGTACATTCCCGAGAACCCCGAGATCCCCGATCTGGATGCCAAGCTCGCCGGCCTGCAGAGTCCGCGCGGCTGGGGCCTCTTCCTCATCCAGAACATGGTGGATGAGATGAATGTCACGAACGACGATTCCGGGCACACGATCGAGCTGATCGTGCACCTGAAAGGAGAGACGCATGGCAGTCCAGTTTGAGGCCGAGGTCCGCCAGGCGCCGGAGGTGGCCGTCCTCGATCTGCACGGCGACATCAACGCCTTCGCGGAGCCGGCCCTGACCGCCGCGTACAGCGAAGCCGAGGCGGCACACCCCGGGAGCATCTTGCTCAACTTCGGCGACGTGCACTACATCAACAGCACCGGCATCGCTCTGATCGTCGGCCTCCTGGCCAGGGCACGGGCTGCCGGTCGGCCCCTGCTCGCCTGCGGTCTCAGCCAGCACTACGTCGAGATCTTCAATATCACGCGCCTCGCCGACTTCATGACCCTCTTTCCCGATGAGCAGAGTGCTCTCGATCAGGGCGCGCCGCAGGGCGCCGCCTAGTAAGGAGAAGGATGATGCCCCAGCCGCAGCTTGCCACCAACGTCCGCAAAGTGACCGACGACATCGCCGTGCTCGACATCGAAGGGGAACTGACGGCCTTTGCCGATAAGACTCTCACCGATGCGTACACCCTCGCGACCGACGATGGGGCCCGCGTCATCATCCTCAACTTCGACAACCTCCAGTACATGAACAGTAGTGGCATCGGCCTCCTGGTCACGCTGCTGGTCCGCGTCAACCGCACCAAGCAGCGTCTCCTGACCTGCGGTCTCAGCGACCACTACAAGACCATCTTCGAGCTCACTCGCCTCAACGAGGCAATCGGCACGTACGAGACGGAAGCGGACGCCATCCAGGCGGCACAGTCCTAGCAAGGAGCAGATCATGGCCGACGGAACACAGCAACCACCCCAGACGTCCAACGGATGGGCCCAGCCCGTGCCCAAAGTGAAGGTCTCGCACGTGCCGGAGGGTGCCGTCAACCTCAACGTCGACGGCCGCCAGCTCTCCGGCCCGCTGCAGGGCTTCGGCCCCATGTGGCAGAAGACCTACTCCATCGTGCTGCCCCCCGGCACGGCCACGCCGGAGGAGGCAATCCGCGTCTGGAAGGAGAACTTCACAGACTTCTGGCTGCCGGGAGATCACTTCTACGGACCGCTCAGCGGCCTCAATCCCGGTGACGTGGCCCTCATCAATTCCAAGGAATCGGTGCCGGGCGGCTTGCTCAAACTCTCAACCGGCGTCATGGTGGTGTACGCCGACGATACGTCCTTTACGCTCATGACGACGCAGGGCCACCCGTTCTCCGGCTGGGTCACCTTCAGCTCCTACGAGGCCGAGGGAGGCACCAGGGTGCAGGCGCAGGTATTGATGCGGGCCAATGACCCCATGTGGGAGTTCGGCATGCGCTTCCTGGGCGGTCACCGGACCGAAGATCGGATCTGGCAGCACACCCTGAGCTCGGTCGCCGCCCACTTCGGTGTCGCGGCTCCCATCTCGACGGAAATCGTCTGCGTCGACAAGAAGATCCAGTGGGGGCGCGCGGGGAATATCTGGCAGAACGCAGGGATCCGCTCCGGCATGTACATGACGGTCTCCCCCTTCCTGCGCTTCCGATCCGCCGTTCGAGGATCACGGCGCGCGTGACGCTCATCCCGCCCGGAGCCGACGCGATCGTCGTCGGCTCCGGGCCGAACGGCATGGCCGCCGCCGTTCGACTCGCCCAGGCCGGACATGCCGTTACCGTCGTGGAGGCCCAGAGCACAATAGGCGGCGCTGCCCGGTCCGCCCAGCTGACCCTCCCGGGGTTCATTCACGACGTCGGGGCAGCGATCCTCCCGCTCGGCGCCGCCTCTCCGTTCTTCCGGCACCTGCCACTCGCCCGGCGTGGACTCGAGTGGGTTCATCCCGAGGCGCCCCTCGCTCACCCGCTCGACGAGGGGCCGCCGGCCATGCTCTATCGGTCAGTGGAGGCCACCGCGGCCGGCCTCGGCGCCGACCATAATGTCTACCAGCGCGTGATGGGCCCCTTTGCTCGCAACTGGGAGGCGGTCAGCGAAGAGCTCCTCGCTCCCTTTCGGATCTCGCGGCACCCGCTGCTCATGACACGCTTCGTCTTGTACGGACTGCGTCCCGCCACTCATCTCGCGGCACGATTTCGGACAGAGCAAGGGCGCGCGCTGATCGCCGGTCTGGCCGCCCACTCCTTCCTGCCGCTGGACCGGCGTCCCAGTGCGGCCTTCGCGCTCACGCTCGGCATGCTCGCCCACGGCGTGGGATGGCCCTTCCCGCGCGGGGGAACCCAGTGCTTCACCGATGCGCTGGTCTCGTATTTCCAGTCCCTGGGAGGCCAGGTGATCCCCAACACCACCGTCCGCTCCCTCGACGACCTGCCGGCGTCGCGCGCCACGCTCTACGACGTCACACCGCGTCAGATGCTCTGCATCGCCAATGATCGCTTCCCAGGCAGCTACCGGCTCCAGTTGGATCGCTACCGCTACGGTCCGGGGGTCTTCAAGCTCGACTACGCCCTGGATGGCCCCATTCCCTGGAAAGCGCCGGAGTGCGCGCTGGCCGGCACCGTGCATCTGGGCGGGACCTTCGAGGAGGTGGCGGAGAGCGAGCGGGCCGTCTGGCAGGGACGTGTCGCGGAGAGGCCGTTCGTCCTCCTGGCACAGCAGAGCCTCTTCGACTCTACCCGGGCGCCGGACGGCAAGCAGACCGTCTGGGCCTACTGTCACGTTCCGAACGGCTACACCGTCGACCTGACCGACCGCATCGAGGCGCAGATCGAGCGCTTCGCCCCCGGCTTCCGCGATCGCATCCTGGCACGCCATGTCATGAGTCCCGCCGATCTGCAGCGCCGCGACGCCAACCTCGTCGGCGGCGATATCAACGGCGGCGTTCAGGATCTCTTCCAGCAGTACACGCGCCCCACGCTCCGCCTGGAGCCCTATGTCACGCCACTGAAGGGTGTCTATCTCTGCTCGTCCTCGACACCGCCCGGCGGCGGCGTCCACGGCATGTGCGGCTACTTCGCCGCCCAATCAGCGCTGCGTCGCTCTTTGTAGGAGAGCCAACTCACCGAACGCCGCTTTTCATCAAAGGAGGAAACGACATGCTGCGTGTGGAAGAGAGTACCGTGATCAATCGGCCCATCGAGGAAGTGTTCGCCTACGCGACCGATCCGGCCCACTTCTCTGAGTGGTCACCGATGGTGATCGATGCCCGCCAGACCTCGGATGGTCCCATGGGCGTTGGCAGCACCATCCAATCGACCCTCCAGTTCCTGGGGCGGCGCTTCGATTCCGAGCAGGTCGTCACCGAGTACGAGCCCAACCGCATCTTCTCCGGCCGTTCCACCTCGGGTCCGGTCCCGATGAACCTCACCTCGACCTTTGAGCCGCTCGCGGGAGGAACAAGATTCACCTGGGCGATTGAGGGGGAGTCAAAAGGCTTCTTCTCGCTGGCCGATCCGCTCCTGGTCCCCATCGGGCGCCGCCAGATTCAGGCCATGCTCGGCACACTCAAGGATCTGCTGGAGGCGCGGGCGGGAGCACCGGCGTAAGCACGGAGCACCGGCATCAAGTCCACGGTGCACCGGGAAGAGGAACATGATCGAGGGACGGCGGCATGGACGTTCTCACGGTTCGCGACATCCATAAGTCGTTTGGGCGGCGCACAATCCTCCAGGGAGTGGGGCTCTCCGTCGCGGCCGGTACGCTCGTCGGCATTGTCGGCGAGAACGGGTCCGGCAAGTCGACGCTGCTCCGCATTCTGGCAGGGGAGCTACGGCCCGATCGGGGAGACATCACCCGTATCGGCGCCACCGGCTACTGCCCGCAGACCGTCGTCCTCAACGATGCGCTGACCGTCTCGCAGCACATCGCGTATTTCTGGGCCGCCTACGGCTTGCATGACCGTGAGCGGGCGGACGAACTGATTCACATCCTGGGGTACGAGCAGTATCTGGGGAGCAGGGTGGCGGCACTGAGCGGCGGCACCCGGCAGAAACTCAACCTGACGCTGGCGCTCATGCATGAGCCGTCGCTCCTCCTGCTCGACGAGCCGTACCAGGGGTTCGATTGGGAAACATACCTCCGTTTCTGGCATCTGGCCGACTCGCTACGCGAGCGCGGGGCGGCGATCCTCATCATCTCGCACCTCGTCTTCGAGCAGGAGCGCTTTGACCGCCTCTACCGCCTCGAGGGAGGAACCGTCCGCGACGACACGCTGGTGCCGGCATGACACGTTGGGAGCGCTACCTCACGGCCATCCGCTATAGCCTCCTGGAGCAGGCCCGTAACCGCCTGGCCATCGGTCTCCTCATCCTCTTTGTGCCGTTCTGGTACTACATCGACATCCTCTTCACGACGCCGGGAGAGATGGTCTCATTCAAGTTCCAGGCGACCGGCTCCTTCCTCCACCTCAACGCGCGCCAGCTCACGACCATCAGCTCGGGCATGGATGCCATCACCCTGATCGTCGGGTTCATGATCTTCTCGGCGACCCGCCGCGACACGCCTTTCGATCGCCGCCTGGTACTGAGCGGCTTCCCCCGTCCCCTATTGATCGCGGCCAGGCTCACCTCGATCGTCGCGGTGGCGCTGGGCGTCTCTCTCTACACCACCGGCATGCTGGTTCTGTTCTGGCATCATGGGATGCCGATCTCCCTTCCCATCATCTGTCTCAGCTTTCTTACGGCCGCCCTCACCTACGGGGCGCTGGGCTTGCTCCTCGGACTCCTCGTCAATAGCGAGCTGCCCGGGTTCTTCGGCATCCTCATGCTGGGGCTCATCGATACGTTCATCCAGAACCCCGTCGGCAACCCGACCGCCAACCAGCCGATTATCAAGGCCTTTCCCTCGTATGGCTCGACGCAGTTTGCCGTGGCCGGAGGCTTCACGCACGTCGTGCCGTGGGGATATCTCTTGCTCTCTCTGCTGTGGATAGCCGGCTTCTCTCTGGCGGGTCTGGCCGTCTTCACCTGGAAGACGCGATCTCCCCACGTACAGGCCGCCGAACCCAAGTCCCTGGCCGGTCCTGTCGCGAACTGACTCGCCGGCCCGCGATCTTGGCGGCTTCCGAGACCGGGCAGCGGTGGTGCCGCCTTCGCGCTCCGCGAGAACCTCGATGACCGCGACCAGCATCAAACGGCGCGCGGCCCGCCGGACCCACTGGAGCGTTGCGCACCTCTCTCATCACCGCGGCGCCCGGCGGTCGACGTGGCGAAGGATCCACGTCGAGAAGCGGAAGAAGGCGCGCAGTGCGGGTGCCAGCGCGTCCTTGCGATAGATCGGTGCGAAGGGTCGAAAGATGGCGGCCGCGACGTAGGTGAAGACCACGCCGACGATACCGCCGATGACGTGCGCTTCAGCATCGGCGATCTTCCGGCCAACCGCGGTGATCGCGCGGCCCGGATCGAGATGGAGGATGTCGCTCGGAATCTGGCTGAGGATCCCGGGGATCGCCTGAATATCGGCGATCGCGATCCCGAACTGGCGGAGAGTCCACAGGGCCACCAGCAGGACGGCCACCGCCCGCAGGAGACGGCTCAGCGCTATGGCTCCGGCCGGGGGCTCCTCGCTACCACGATATCGCGCCGCCAGTGCCCGGAGCCGCAGCCGGCCAACCAGATCACGTCGATCCTGCCGGCGAACCTCGGCAAGCTCCTCCCGAATCGCCGCGCGATCCATCAGATCGGCAATCGTGGATTGTGTCGAAATGGATCGGCGCCGACCGAAATCGTCGGCAATGCCGAGCGCCGTCTCGAAGGTCTGGATACCCTCGTCGGTTAGGGCAAGGCGATAGAGCCCACTGGGATCGCGTTCCGTCACAAAGAAGGAGCGGCCGGGATCTATGGCCCCAGCGGCCTGCTGAAGACGGCGCCGCGTCTCGTTCTCAGGGGAGCCGGCCCTCTGGCCATCCTCGCGCACGGTGACCGGCACGCTGGAATCGGCCGATTCATCCATACCGCCGAGTCAGCAGGAACCGCGCCCCGGGGGGACGTCATGTCTGCTTGACACCTGACGACCATCGCTCTAGTATGTTAACCACTGTAGTGGTTAACAGAGAGTCGCATGGATATCGTTGAGCTCCTCAAGCAGGTTGGTCTGACCCAGTACGAAGCCGAGGCCTATTACACCCTGCTCCGTGAGGGGCCATTGACCGGCTACGAGCTCGGCAAGCGCTCGAAGGTGCCCTTGCCTCGCAGCTATGACGTGCTCGAGCGGCTTCATGGACGCGGCTTGGTCCTGGTCCAGCCGGGGGATCCGCCTCGATATCTCGCCGAGGATCCAGCCCGTTTTCTCCGCCACTTGCGCACGGCCATGACGCAGCAATTGGACGAGATCGCCGAGCGCCTGCTCACCGTGAGTGCGGCCGATGAGGGAGAGGGATTCTGGGTCATCCGGGGACGCGACCGGATCCGGGCGCGCGCGGCTGACATGATCGGCGGGGCGGAGCACAGCATCGCCGTCCGTTTGCCGCCGGCGATGGTTCGGGAGTTGTCCGCATCGCTCAATGCAGCGGCAGAGAGGGGGTGCGATGTGTCGTCGGTCGACGTCGGCCTCGCTCCGGCGAGCGAGGGAGTGGTGGTGCTCGTCGACGGCCGCCAGGTGCTGGTGGGCACCGTTACCGACTCGGGCCAGGCCGTCGTGACCGGCAACCCTGCTCTCGTCGCCCTGGCTGAGACGCGCCTCACGCCGTCCAGACCTCGGGAGGCCGGTCGGAGCAACGAGGCAATGGCGGCGCCAACCGACTGGCTGGCCTGGGAGGACGACAAGCACCGGCGACTCCAACTGCTGATCGGCGGCAGCGACGTCGCCTGACACATCAGAGGTCAACAGGAGGAGGAATGATGGCAACGGCAACACCGGTTCCCTCAGACATTCGTGATCCCGGACTGGCCGAGCAGGGCAAACGGCGGACCGATTGGGCGGCGCGCCAGATGCCGGTGCTGCGCGGAATCGCCGAGCGTTTCGCCAAAGAGCGGCCGTTGCAGGGCGTGCGCATCGGCGTGTCCCTGCACATCACCACCGAGACGGCGGTCCTGCTGCGCACCCTCAGGGCCGGCGGCGCCCAACTCGCGGTGTGCCCCTCCAATCCCTTGAGCACGCGCGACGACGTCTGCGCGACCCTCGTCGTCGACGAGCAGATCCCGGTCTTCGCCTGGTACGGAGAGGATCTCCCCAGCTACTACCGCCATGTCGCGGCCGTCCTGGCGACACGTCCCCAGATCGTCATGGATGATGGCGCCGACCTCATCGCTGCTCTGCATTCCGGTGAGGATGCAGCGGGCCTGGCAGCCGCCATCGGCGGCATCGAGGAAACCACCACCGGAGTGATCCGCGTCCGCAGCATGGACGCATCGGGCGTCCTCCGCTTCCCCGTCATCGCCGTCAACGACGCCCTCACCAAGCACCTCTATGACAACCGCTACGGCACGGGTCAGAACACCATCGACGGCATCCTGCGGGCGACCAACGTGTTGCTGGCCGGCGCCACCTTTGCCGTGGCCGGCTACGGATGGTGCGGACGCGGCATTGCGATGCGAGCACGCGGCATGGGAGCGCAGGTCATCGTCACCGAGATCGATCCCGTCAAAGCGCTGGAGGCTCATATGGATGGGTTCCGGGTGCTGCCCATGGCGGAGGCGGTGCGGGAGGCTGACATCGTCGTCACGGTGACCGGCGGCCACGGTGTCGTCTCCGCCGACCACTTCGAGTCACTGAAAGACGGCGCCATCCTGGCCAACTCCGGCCACTTCGACGTGGAGGTGGACGTGGCGGCACTGCGTGCACTGGCGGTCACCCGCCGGCCCGTGCGGGAGCATATCGAAGAGTATGTCCTGCCGTCGGGGAAGCACGTCTATCTCCTGGCGGAGGGACGGCTGGTTGGACAAGCCGCCGCGGAAGCATCGCCCGCGGCCCTGATGGACATGAGCTTTGCCAATCAGGCGCTCTGCACGGAATACCTGGCGCGCGAGCATCCGGGACTGGAGCCTGGCGTGTACGATGTGCCCGCCGCGATCGATCGTCAGGTGGCGCAGCTCAAACTGACGGCCCTGGGCATCCGAATCGATCAGCTCTCACCCGATCAGGAGCAGTATCTGGCGTCCTGGCAGTCGGGCACCTAGACGGTCCCCGTCAGTCCGCGATCCGCCTGACGGGGCGGTTGACGCCGGAGTCCTACGTCTACCACTCCGTCAGCTTCCAGATCTCGGGACGCACCGCGCCCGCCTCCACGCCAATCTCGGCGTAGATCGTGACGGCCGCCTTCACATGAGCGATGGCATCCTCCTCACGACCGGACACATGCAGAAGATCGGCCAGATTATTGTGGAGAGCTGCTTCGCGGTGGCGGTCGCCTTGCGCCTCACTGAGCGCGAGCGCCTCCTCTGCCAGGGCACGGGCTCGCTCCCAATGACCCTCCTGGCGGGCCGCCAGTGCCAGATTGTTCATGGCCGCCGCCCGCATCGGTCCATCCTCCAGCCGCGCGGCGAGGGAGAGGCTCTCCTCCAGGTGCTCTCGCGCTCCCCGCTGATCGCCCCGGGCATTGGCAAGAATGCCCAGGATGTTGTGCGCCTGCGCCAGTGCGCGCCGATCTCCCGACGCGGCTGCCAGCGCAAGAGAGCGCTCGGCCAGCCGCTGCGCCTCCTCATAGCATCCCCGGTGGTGCGCAACGAGACTCCGGTCGGCGTAAATAGGCGCGGCCTCTCCGCCATCTTCCTCCCCCGGCAGGGCCGCGAGAGCGGCACGGAGATGGGCGTCCGCCCGCTCCCATTCGCCGCTTCCCTGGTAGACCACCCCTAACCTGTGCTCGATCCGGGCCAGTGCCCTGCTGTCCGCGCGTGCTGCCGCCGTCTCGTAGCGGCGGATAGCATCCGCGTACTCACCCAGCACCGTCTGGATGTCTCCAATTGCGGTGTGGATGGCCGTGGCGTCATCCCGGCCCAGCGCCAGAGCCGTCTCGTAGTGACGCAGCGCCTCGTGATTGGCATACAGCGCCCGCGCCTCATCGCCTGCCTGTTGATAGTACTCGGCGGCTCGCCGATCGTCACCCGCCTGACGGTAATGGGCCGCGATTTTTCCTGCATCTCCCGGTCGGCCGCCTCGCCGCTGCACCAGCGTCTCCGCCACCCGGCGATGCAGCAGGCGTCGCCGCGCCAGGCTGGTCTCCTCGTAGACCAGGGAGCGGAGCTTTTCGTGGGTGAAATCGTACACGGGAGTCACGCCGTCCGCGTCGATTTCGACGATCAATCCAGCCGCGATCAACTCTTCCAGCGCGGCGATCACCAGCTCCTCATCCCGACCGCCGGCGCCGGCGACCGTCTCGAAGTCGAATGAGTGCCCGATCACCGCACCCGTGCTCAGAATCTGACGGCCGATCTCACTCACCGCTGCCAGGCGCGCGTGGAACAGATCGCGTACCGTTCCGGGGACATACCATTCCGCTGCGATCTCGGCACTCCCGAGCGCGGCGAGATAGGCGTGGAGAAAGAGAGGCAGTCCTTCCGTTTCCTCGTAGAGCCGATCGGCCAGGCGCTCCACGTCGGCCTCCGGCCGATCGCCCACCAGTACCCCGGCCAGATCCCGGACCATCATCCGATCGAGACGGCCAAGCGCGATGACACGCGCCAGACCTGTCCGCTGGAGATCGGCGAGACGGCGGCGCAGCCAGTGTCCCGGCGGTACGTGCTCGGGGCGCCAGGTCAGCAGGAGATAGAGCGGCGTCCCACGCACCCGGCGCAGGAGCGCCGAGAGCAAATCCAGAGAGGCGTGGTCGGCCCATTGCAGGTCCTCGACCACCAAACCCCCCGGCCGCTTTCCGTCCAGGGCTGCCAGCATCACCTCACACACGCCGTCGAGAAACCGGCTCTGCGCGAGACGGGTATCCAGTGGTGGTGGCGCGGAGAGATCGGGACGGAGTGCGCCGAGGTCCGGGAGCAGCCGTGCTATCTCGGCCAGGTAGACAGCGGGAAGGCGATCGAGCGCGCCGGACTGGTCCAGTCCATGGACGGCCGCGCGCAGCACGTCGAGGAAGGGGGCATAGGCGAGATTGCTCTCCCCCTCGTAGCAGCGCGCCGTCAGACTCTTGCCGCCATCGCTCCGGACGCGCCGCACGAACTCCTCAGCCAGACGGGTCTTGCCGACGCCCGCCTCACCCTCCAGCACGAACACCTGCCCGTCCGCCCCCACCGCCCGGTACGCGTCGAGCAGGATGGCCATTTCCTCCCCGCGCCCAATCAGGGGATACTCCGGAGACCGCTCGCCCTGAGACGGCGGCGCCGGAGGAACGCCCGGTGCCGGCTGCCGGTTCTCCTTGATGGCCTCATAGAGCCGCGTCGTTTCCTCCAGCGGCGGCACTGCCAGCTCGCGATCCAGAATCGCCACGCACTCCCGGTATTGCTGCAAGGCGGACGACCGCTGCCCGGCCTGATGGTAGAGGCGCATGAGCTGCTGGTGGGCCGGCTCATGGAGGGGATCGAGCCCGAGGCGGCGCCGCGCCGCCCCGACCGCCGGGCCGATCTGCCCCATCTCCGCATGCCACCGCGCCATCTCATCCAGCACCATGGCGAGATCACGCCGCAGCTCATTGCCCTGCGCCAATTGCCATCCCTCGAAGCTCTCGCTGTCGCGTAGCGCGAAGCCGGCCATAAAGTCGTCCGCGGCGAGCGTCACAGCCGCCTCGAGACCCTTGAGACAGGTGGTGCAGGGCACGGCGCCGTGCTCATGGGCGCGAACCGCGGCGACGATCTCGCGGAACCGCATGACATCGACGTCGACATCGGGATGCGCCGGAAGGGAGACGATCTCCCGATCGATCGCGAGGAACTCGCCGGCCAACGCCGTCTTCAGGGTCGAGAGAGTGCGCCGCAGTGCAGCCCGTGCCGCCGTCTGGTCATACTCCTCCCAGAGGAGGGTGGCCAGCACATCCCGGCTCTGGGGGCGTCCCGCCACGGCGAGATAGGCAAGAAGAGCAACCGCCTTCCGCGTGTCCACCTCGACGGCATGTCCGTCCAGCTCGATACGCGGCGGACCGAAGAGATGCACGGCGAGGTGGGACATAACGGCCCGGATTGTAGCCGCCCGGCGCGGCACACCGCAACGAGACGGTGTGCCGCGCTAGTTTCGTAACGTCGTCCTAGACCTCAGCCAGTCCGCGCGCTTTCTCGACGCCTTCGATCGCCTCCCCGACACGCGCCGCCGCCTGCGGCCGCGTATAGGCGATGATCAGCCCGTAGACCAGCGCAAAGGCGAAGAGGAGAAGCGTTATCTCCGCCACGCGGTCGAAGGGCGGGGTGGTGGTCTGGAAGAAGGACCATGCCGGCGCCAGCATGACGAGGAAGCCGACAGCCGGAGCGATGTAGTGGGTCAGAGGGTTGAAGTGCTCGTGGCTGTGACGCGCCGTGTAGACGATCAGCGCGACACTGGTCAGCGCGTAGATGATGATGAGCGGCAGCGTGCCGAAGGTTCCCAGCACCCCATAGATGGTGAAGGGGTCATTGGCGAGTTTGGCGGCGCCCAGCCAGGCCATCGTGACGAGGACTGCCACCACTACCATCACGCCGTACGTAATGAGCGCGACCCACGGGGTCTGGAAACGCGGATGGATGTGCCCCAGGAAACTGGGGAAGATCCCGGCTCTCCCGCCGTGGAAGAGGATGCGCCCCTGGGTGTTAGTCAGGGCCAGCATGCTGGCGCTGATGCTGGTAATGCCGGCAATATCCACCAGGCCGCGTAGCGGACCGAAGTAGATATGCGCCAGGGTGGCAAATGGTGTGAGGTCGGACGCCAGCTTGTGCACGTGTCCCACGCCGTAGGCAATGACCACGGCGTAGGTCACGAAGACGTAGATCGCTGCCAGCACGATCACGGCGATGAGGAGCGCGATGGGAACGTTACGGCGCGGGTTGGACGTTTCCTCCGCCAGCGGTGCCGAGGCTTCCCATCCCACAAAGGAGTAAATGGCGAGCGCAAAGCCGGTCGCGATGCCCGTGAGCGCCGTCCCCGACGGGGGCGCGAAGGGGGTCGCGGAGAGGTGGCTGCCGTTGTTGGCGACCATGATGATCCCCAGGACCAACAGGACGATCGTTTCGAACAGGAAGAGGACGAGGGCAGCACGTGTCGAGACCTGGACGCCCAGCACCAGGAGCACCTCGAAGGCGGCCAGGAGAACGAACATCACGATCAGCCAGTTGATATGGATGCCGAGATCGCGTGCCAGCACGTCGGCTGTCCAGCCGCCGAGGACGGCATAGACGGCTCCGGCAGCCACGGCGTACCCCACCATCAGAAAGGTCGCCAGCACGGTACCGATCTGCGGCCCAAAGGAGGTGGTGATGTAGGTGATAAACGAGCCGGCGCTGGGATAAATCCGGGCGAACTGCGCCAGACTGTTGGCGGTAAAGAGGATGCCGATCATTGCCAGCAGGAAGATGAACGGGATAGCCGCTCCGACGGATCCCGCGATGAATGAGACGGCGAAGAACAGACTCATGGCCGGGGCCATGTTGGAAAGCCCGGTCACCGTCGCTTCGGAGAGGGTGAGCGCGCCGTGCCGAAGCTCGGGCGCCGTCGTCACTTGCCTGGTTGCAGGCGCTGCCATAATTCCGCCTCCTTCCCAGAGGGGGTAGTAGAGATGGGACTCCGTATCCTCACTATTGCCGAAAGCCACGTAGGCGTCAAGGGATTTCCCCTTGACTGACCACCAGGCTCTCACGGACAATGACAGGAACACCGGTCCCGGAGGACCATGTGCAGAGAGATCCTGTGCACGCGCAATTGATCCACCTCGCCCCACCTGTGGGCGAGCTTTTTTTGTGGCCCGCCCGGCCCAAGGGCAGGGCCTTCTTTTCCCATTCGTCCCGTTCGGGGACGATTTTTTTTGGCCCGCGACTCAGGAGATCACATGTCTGACCCCCTGCAGGGAACCCTCCTTCTGGAGGACGGCACCATCATCCACGGCACCGGTACCGGAGCTCCCGGCATCACCAGCGGAGAGCTGGTCTTCACCACGGCGATGACCGGCTATCAGGAAGCGCTCACCGATCCCTCCTACCGTGGACAGATCCTTCTCTTTACCTATCCCCTCATCGGCAATTACGGCACGACGCCCGTTCGCGATCAGTCCGGTACCATTCAGGCGCGCGGCGCCGTGTTCTCCACTCTGTCACCGGCCGGTCCCGGCCAGGCATCACTTACCGGGTACCTGGCCGAGGGAGGTGTTCCCGCGGCCGCGGGCATCGATACTCGCGCCCTGGCGCGCCACATCCGCACCCAGGGTGCCATGCCGGCCGCTCTCGCTGTCTACCCGACCGGCGCCCAGCCGCCCCTGGCCCATCTGCAGGCAGAGCTGGCCTCCTGCGCCTACGACGCCGCCGATCTCGTCTCGGAGGTCACCCTCACCCAGCCCGAGTTCGCGGGCGAGGGACCAACCGTAGCCGTCCTCGACTGCGGGAACAAGCGCGACGTGGTGGAGATGCTGCTGGCACGCGGCGTGCGCGTTGCCCTCCTACCGGCCACGACCCGCGCAGAGGACGTCCTCCGTCTCGATCCCATCGCCGTCATCATCTCCAACGGCCCCGGCAATCCTGCCAATGCCCCGGTCATCGACACGGCCCGCGCTCTTTATGGGCGCGTGCCGCTCTTCGGGATCTGCCTGGGGCACCAGGTGATCGCGCTCGCCGCCGGTGCCCGCACCTACAAGCTCACCTTCGGCCACCGCGGCGCCAATCACCCGGTGATCGACTGCGCTTCGCGACAAGCCTTCATCACCACTCAGAACCACGGCTACGCGGTGGATGCCGCCTCGCTACCGGACGATCTGCTGGTTTCCTACCGCCATCTCAACGACGACACGGTGGAGGGGCTCAGCCATCGCACCCTCCCCATCCGCTCCGTCCAGTTCCACCCCGAAGGTGCCCCGGGCCCCCGTGATGCCGGCATCATTCTCGACCAGTGGCTTGACCTGGCCCGGAGTCCGGAGTTGACAGGTGTCAGGTAGCGGTCGCCGGCTGTCAGTTGACAGCTCTCAGTTAATAGCTCATAGCTCGCAGCTCAGCGCGCAAGACCCAGAACGCACCACTCAGAACGCAAGGCTGCCCCGCTCCGTCCTCATCATCGGCTCCGGCCCCATCGTCATCGGGCAGGCGGCCGAGTTCGATTACTCCGGGACGCAGGCTTGCCTTGCCTGCCGCGCGGCCGGCGTGCGAACGATCCTCGTCAATTCCAATCCGGCCACCATCCAGACGGATCCGCACATCGCCGACACCGTCTATATCGAGCCGCTAACCGTCCCCTCGCTGCGCGGCATCATCGCCCGCGAGCGGCCGGACGGCATCATTGCTACCGTTGGCGGGCAGACAGCTCTCAACCTGAGCGTGGCGCTGGCCGAGGCCGGCATCCTGGACGAGTTCGGCGTGGAGATCCTGGGGACCGGCTTCGACGCCATCCAACGCGGCGAGGATCGCGACCTTTTTGCCCGCACGCTCCGGGCCATCGGCGAGCCGATTCTGCCCAGCGAGGCGATCTCGTCGGTCGAGGACGCGCTCGCGGTCGCGGACCGCATCGGCTATCCGGTGATGTGCCGCTCGGCCTTTGCTCTGGGCGGGGCCGGCAGCGGTATTGCCCACACATCGGAGGAACTGCGCGCCCAGGTGGAGGTGGGTCTCCGTGCCAGCGGTAGCGGGCAGGTTCTCATCGAGCGCAGCGTCTACGGCTGGACCGAAGTGGAATATGAGGTCATTCGCGACGGCGACGGCAACGCCATCGTCGTCTGCAACATGGAAAACATCGATCCCATGGGCGTCCACACCGGCGATTCGATCGTCATCGCTCCCAGCCAGACGCTGAGCGATGTCGAGTATCACATGCTGCGGGCCGCCGCGATTCACGTCGTCGCAGCGCTCGACGTGCGGGGCGCCTGCAACGTGCAGTTCGCGCTCGATCGCCATACCGGCCACTACCACGTCATCGAGGTCAATCCGCGCCTCTCGCGCAGCTCCGCCCTGGCCTCCAAGGCCACCGGCTACCCCATCGCCAAGGTCGCCACCCAGATTGCCCTCGGCCGCAGCCTGCCCGAGATTCGCAACGAGATTACCGGCACCACCGCCTTCTTCGAGCCCGCGCTCGACTATGTTGTGGCCAAGATTCCGCGCTGGCCCTTCGACAAGCTGCCCGCCGCGCCCCAGATCAGCACACGCATGCGCAGCACGGGCGAGGTCATGGCGATCGGCCGCACCGTGGAGGAGGCGCTCGACAAAGCGATCCGCAGCCTGGGCGGCATGGATCTTCCGCCCGGCCGCCACGACATCGCCACGCCGCATGCCTATCGTCTGCCCGCCATCCTGCAGGCGTTGCGGGAGGGTGCCGACCCCGGTGAGATCGCCGCGGCCTCCGCCATCCATCCCTGGTTCATCGATCGGCTGCAGGCGATCACGCACTCCAGAGAGCCGGTCTCGAGCCCACCTGCCTTCAAGCTAGTGGACACCTGCGCTGCCGAGTTCGAGGCGCGTACGCCGTACTTTTACCGGACGACCGCACCAGGCGCCCGCAACGAGGCGGCGTCGCTTCCCGGCCCCAAGGCGATCATCCTGGGGAGCGGACCGATTCGCATCGGCCAGGGCATCGAGTTCGACTACGCGACCGTGCATGCCTGCCACGCCCTCTCCGCGGCGGGCGTTGCCTCCATCATCATCAACAACAACCCCGAGACCGTCAGTACCGACTACTCCACCTCGGACCGCCTCTACTTCGAGCCACTCGACGCCGAGGCGGTGCTGGCTATCATCGAAAACGAACGCGAGGGGCTGATCGGCGTCATCCCGCAATTCGGCGGGCAGACCGCCATCAATCTGGTTAGCGCTCTCCAGAAGGCCGGCATCCCCATCCTGGGAACACCGCCGGAATGGATCGACGCGGCCGAGAATCGCCGCCGCACCTCCGCCATCCTCACCACCGAGCGCATCCCAGCTCCTATCTGGCGTTCCGTTGACCGATGGGAGGACCTCCCGGGTGCCGTCGCCGAGGTGGGCTTCCCGGCGCTGCTGCGCCCGTCCTATGTCCTCTCCGGTGACGGCATGATCATCGTCCACTCCCCCGCCGACGTCTCCCGCTATCTGGCCGAGCACGGTCACAAGCCGCTGGAACGGCCGCTCCTCATCGATCAGTTCCTGGAAGACGCCATCGAACTGAACGTGGACGCGGTGAGCGACGGCCGTGAGGTGGTGGCGGTCGTCATGGAGCAGCTGGATGAGTGCGGCATCCACTCCGGGGACAGCATGGAAGTCTATCCTGTCCAGAGCATCGGTCCCGAGTTGCTGGCCCGCGTCGAGGACACGACGCGGGCGCTGGCCCGTGCCTTCCACGTGGTCGGTCTGATGAACATCCAGTTCGCCGTTCACCGCGGCGCGCTCTACGTCCTCGAGGTGAATCCCCGCGCCAGCCGCTCGGTCCCGTTCGCCAGCAAGGCGAGCGGCATCCCGCTGGCCGATCTCGGCATCCGAGCCATCCTGGGAGAGCGGCTACGCGATCTGACCGTGCCGGCGCCACGGCAGGATCGGATCTGCATCAAGAACGTCGTCTTCCCGTTCCGCGTCTTCCCCGATCTCGATCCGATTCTCGGTCCGCAGATGCAGAGTACCGGAGAATCGATGGGGATCGGCGAAACCTTCCCGCAAGCCTACTGGAAATCCTGGCTGGGTGCCGGCATGCGGGCACTGCCTTTTGGCCGCGCCGTCCTGCTGGATGGCCTACCGCAACCGGAGCGCGGTATCCTGGCCGCGCAATTTTCGGCGACCGACAGCGACGTGGTGGATGAGATCGTTCCGGATCTCGGGCTCGCCGTCGTCCTGGGCCGGGATGCCCAGCATCGGAAGATCCTCCGGCACTGTGCGGCAACCGGCATCCCGGCTATCACGACCCGGCGCGGTGTGCGTGCCCTGTTGCGCGCCATGGGCGCGGAGATGATCGCCGGCGTGCGGTCGGACGACGCACTGCTGCCGGTCTAAGGTGGTCCTCCTATGTGGGAAAGCCCCCGTACCGGAAGGAGACGGTACGGAGGCTTTGGAGGAGCCCAGCACGCGACTGTAGAGAACCACATCACAAAGGATGAGACGAGGGCACAGAGTCCCCGATCAGAGGAGAAGAATGTCCTTCCCATCTCTGGCTACGATGTGACGTGATCTCTCCCCGCCGGGCCCTCGGCCTCTGCGGCCTCGGCACCGCTCTCTCCCTGGCCGTGGCCATCCTGGCGGCCGGCATTCCGCCCGGCCCGACCGCGTCCGCCGTCTCCGTTTCCCATTTCGTCGCGGTGCACCGTACCGGCTTCGCCGTTGCCGCCTATGCGGGCATGCTCACCCTCGCCCTCGGCATCCCTTACGTCGTGGGACTCAACCGCCTGCTCCGCCCCGCCGACGAGGCACTGGCCGTCATCGCCATGCTCGGCGGCCTGGCCACCTTCGCCGTCGCCTCGGTCAGTTCTTCGGTCCAGGGGGCGATCGCCTTCCGCGCCGCGGCCCTCCACGATATCGCCGTCAACACCCTCGCCTGGGACATTACCTCCACGCTCGGCATCCTCGTTTATCTGCCGGCGGCCGTGATGATCGGCGCCGCCTCCCTCACCGACGTCTTCCCGCGTCCCTTGCGGTGGTACGGCGCCGTCACTGCCGGCCTTGGAGTCGTCGGTGCCCTCGCCGGCGTCATCCCCTCCCCAGTCCTGACGCTACCCGCCGGCGCTGCCCTCTTCCTTCTCCTCGTCTGGATCGTCCTCACCAGCCTGCTGATGCTGCTCTGGCGTGAGGACGAATCGGCGTGAACTCGACACGCCGCTCAATCGGGACAAAACCCAGCTTGCCGGCCAGACGGACCGACGCCACGTTATCGTCCGCGCAGTTCCAGACCGGCCTCCGTCCGATTCCTTGCACCGCACGGCACACCAGCGAGGCAGCGGCGGCCGCGATTCCCTGCCTCCGGTAGGACTCCAGCGTGACCACCCCGATATCGGCATAGCCGGCCGTCAATGTGCTCGTATGAGCCGTCGCCACCAGCGTCCCCGTGTCAATCGCCCCAGCCATGATCCCCTCGCGCAGCAGGCCAACCGGTCCACCGAACAATCGTCCCTGTTGCAGAGGCGGCGGCGCCTCCTCGATCAGCTCGATGTCCTCCGCCGTCAGCCGCCGGACGAGCGGGTGACTGAGGTCCGCCGGCCGCCCGTTGAGCACGAAATACATGTCGCCCCGGCGTTCAACCGGCACCGCGAGATCGCGCTCCATCGCCGCTCGCAGCGCCTCCGCCTGCTCGCCGGCCACGTTGACCGTCTCCCATCCGGGAACCGCCTGCAGCAACGACCAGAGCGCGGCCGCATCCTCGCCAAACACGACCGCGGTCCTGGGACGAATCGTCGAGAAGGCGGCCGCCGCCAGGGGAGATCCGGCATCGCCCAGAACATACGCCACACACAGATTCCGGTGAAGGAGATGGACCATGGTGGTCGTCGTGGGCGAGTCGCCGAGCACCGCCGCGAGGGCCGCGCGGCCCTGTGCATTGCACGACTCAAGTTTCATCGGCTATCGGGAAGCTGTGGCCCACTACACGGGCGGCACCAGCTCGAAATAGCGCTGCACCAGTCCGACATCCCCCGCCGCCTCCAGCCTGTCCACGGGCAGCCGTCCCCAGAGGAACAGCATCAGATCGGAGGCGCTCCCTGAGAGGGTGAGATCCACCTTCCCCTCTCCATCGGCCCTCACCACCGGCTCACCGGGAAACCGCACCGTCCAGACCTCCGGCCCGTCGTTCATCACGAAGCGGAAACTCTCTCCCTCCCCGGGCGGCGCCTGCCGGTGAGCGCGCCGAGAAGGCATCATCACCTCGAAGGTGTGGCTGATTCCCTCCGCCGCCAGTGGCCGCTCGACCGGCTCTACCTGCCCGACGGCATTCTGCGCGTCCCATCGGTGGATCGCCGTCTCGATCGGCATCATGCGCAGGTAATGCTGCACTCGGTGATCGTCCGACCAGCTCCAGACGGCCTCCTCCGGATCCGCTTCCGCCAGCGCCGCCACCAGAATCGCCGCGCCCTCCTCAAACCAGTCCACCAGTCCCGCCGGGATCGCGCTGAGATCACTCTCTCCGCCCATCAGCGTCGAGCTCTCCAGCCAGCCCAGCAAGCCCCGCACCCCGTCAAACATCTCCCGTGCGATGCCCATCGGCTCCTGTGCTCGCGTCGTCACGATGCGCGCCTGCGCCCGATGCACCCCGCCCGTATGCACCACGAGATCGGCCATGCTCCAGCCGGGACAGCTGGGAATCGGCACGGTGAGATCCTGCCGCGCCGCCTCCGCCAGCGTCACGGAATCGCGCCGCAACGCCTGCAAGTCTGCCTCTTTGGTGAGAGTCAAACCAAGTCTTCCCGCCCGATACTACGCGGTACCCAACACACGCCCCGGACAAACGCTGCTGCTAGGGTGAGGGGCGTCTTATGACGTCGGCGTCACCGTGTTCCCCTTAGGCACCACCTCAATCCAGGTCGGCCCGGGGTTCAGCGCGATCTGGTTTCCATTCTTGTCGAACCACTGCAGCGGGCCATCCACGCCGTTCTTCTGCCAGGTACCGGGCGTCACGTGCCCATCCCGGTAGACGATCGCCTGGCCGCTGCCCTCCGTCCGCATGTGAATCGCGCCCGGTGTGTAGGGGTCGGGGGCCGAGGTCTCGTCGGTAAACATCACCACCACATTCGCCGCGGTGATCTGCTTGCCGGTCAGCACGTCGATGTGCGGGGAACCGCCCATGACACGCGCATAGAGATTGGTTGCCGGGTTGTACGTCCAGGAGACGTTGTAGTCGGCGTAGGAGAACTGGATGTTGATGGTGGATTGCGGACCGCGGCCGGACGGGGACGCCGGATTCTTGTGGGGAATGCTCCACCGGCTGCCCGTGATCGAGCTGCCGTGCTGGGCGGCATAGGAACGCAGGCCGGCGACACTCGTGTACTCGTTGTACGGTGCCACGCGCGAGGAGACGCGCCAGAAGGGTCCCACCATGCGGTCGGCGTCCTCGTTATAGATCGTGGTGAGGGAGGGCAGCTCTTGCAGGGCATCCACGTTTCCGCCGTCATGCCCGAAAATGGCACCGATCATCGCCGCCCAGGCATTGAAGTAGTACCGCGTGCTGCGCACCGGGCCGACGGTCGCGGGGGCTTGTGACTGAAACACCGCCAGGAAGCGCGTGATTCCGCCTTCCGCCAGCGTCTCGAAGACGATGTCCGCTTCACTCAAGCCATCCTGCGGTCGTGCCGCCAGATAGTTGTCGATGGTCACCGCCACCGGCCGCACGTTGGCTGCCGATCCGCTCGTGCCGGCCAGAGCCGCGCTCGGCCGGTGCAGGCGTCCATAAGCGATAAGGCCGCCCGCGGCAATCGCCGCCAGCAGAACCAGGATCAGGAGGACACGTTTCATGGAAACCTCGTGTAAGTCAGGATGCGTGCGCCGCCCCGGCCGCCTTCTCGATTCCGGCGGGGTCCCCGGTCGCACAGACCTGGACCTCCGGGGCTATCTGGCGCATCAGTCCGGTGAGTACCTTGCCCGGGCCAACCTCGATGAAGGTCCGGAATCCCTCTGCCACCAGGTACTCGACCGACGCGGTCCACCGCACGGATGATGCCAGCTGATCAATCAGGTTGCGCCTGACCTCGCCCGCCGTCCGCTCGTCCCGCGCCGTCACGTTCGCCACGACCGGGACCTGCGGGTCGGAAACCGACACAGAGTCGAGCACCGTGGCGAACTCCTCCGCCAGCGACGCCATGAGGCGAGAGTGGAACGGCGCGCTGACGTTGAGCTGGATGACGCGGGCTCCTTTCTCCCTGGCCACGTCCATCGCCGTCCGCACCGGCGTCTCCGCGCCGGAGATCACCGTCTGGGTCGGGGAGTTGTAGTTGGCCACGTCGCACACGCCCTGCGTCGATGCCTCGGCACAGATCACACCCACCTCGTCCGCCGGCAATCCGATAATCGCCGCCATGATCCCGCCGGTCCGGGCCGCGATCGCCGCCATCATCTCGCCGCGTGCCCGCGTCAGGCGAAGCCCCTCTTCGAAGCCGATGCTTCCCGCGGTCACCAGCGCCGCATACTCTCCCAGGCTGTGGCCGGCCGCGGACGCCGCCCGTACCCCATGCTCATCCAGCACCGCCGCGATGGCGCAGCTCACCAGGAAGATCGCGGGCTGCTGGTTCTCGGTCTTCACCAGCTCCTCGTCCGGCCCCTCGAAGCACAGGCGCGAGATTTCCATCCCCAGAACCTCGTCGGCGCGGTCAAAGTAGCGTCGCTTGATCTCGGGCCATCTCTCGGCGACGGCCAGACCCATGCCGACGCGCTGCGATCCCTGGCCGGGGAAGAGGAAGGCGATGCTCATGAAGGCTCCTTGTCAGTCATAGTTGGCGAACACCTGGAGGCCGGACGGCACCACTCGCACCGCGACGACCGAGGCACTATGCCCGAGCAAGCTGCGCAGCTTGCCGTTGATGCTGTCACTGAGAATCCCGGCCAGCCCACCCGGGATCGGGATGTCACCGATATGCACCGTGATAAGGCGCACCTGCACGATGCCATGCCGCGCGACCGGCTGTAGCTGAATCGCCACGGGAGCCGAGAGGGGTCCGACCGCCGCAGAGGCCCGCGCGATCAGCTCATCCGGCGGAGACGACCCCACCGTGATGGCACTGATCGCCACCGGCCCCAGCGAATGGGCGTGGGCGGCGGCGACACGAGCCAGGTATCCGTCGCTGATCGTCACACGGACATCGGAGGAGGGCGTCGATGCCCCGCCGCCGGCCGGCGTCTGCGGCCAGAAGAAGAGGAGCACCACCACGCCGATCAGAAAGCCGATCGCCAGGATTAGAAGGGCGCGCACATCCTACAGGTAAAGAAAGCCCGAGGCAGCCAGGGTCCCGAGCGCTCCCTTATTGACCACGTGCCAGTGGCCATGGAGCGCGACGAATCCCATGACGAGCACCACGATGACGGCGATAACCCACCCCGCGATCTCGGCGGGCTTGAACATGACAACCTCCCTGTAGCCGGTAGGTGGGGCGCGCCTCGTGCCCTCGACGGCCCTCCCCTTACCAGTCTGCCATGCATCGTGTCGCGCATCCCTGCAGTCTCCTCCGCGGCCTTGATTGACTACCCGTTTCTACCGACCTACACTCGGGACTAACGGAGGTCCGCATGACAACACCCACCCTGGAAGGCGTTCGCGCCTTCGATGAGATCCCCATCATTGAGTTCCCCGAGAATTACGCCGATACCTATCTCTCCTTTCTCGCCAAAACAGCCCGTCTCCACGGTCCGGTGGTGCGGCGGGCTGTGCCGGACGAGATGCATGAACGGTTCGGCGCCTGGTTCGTCTACCTGATCGGTCCGGATGCGAACCGCTTCGTCCTGCAGACCCATCGACATCTCTTCAGCCATGACCTCGGCTGGACGCCGGCTCTCGAGCCGATCATGGACAGGGGCCTCCTCAACACCGACGATCCAGCGCACGCCTGGCAGCGCCGTCTGATGAACCCCGCCTTTGCCGTCGCCTACATGAACCGCTATGTGCCGCTCATGTCGCGGGTCGTAGAGCGCCGCACGAGCGACTGGCTGGAGCGGGGGGAGGTCGATCTCTACGAGGAGAGTCGCGAGATCACATTTGACGTCGCGGCCGAGGCGCTGGTCGGCCTGGAGTCGGGGGCGACGGTCGATCGCCTCCGCTACCTGTTCGTCCAGCTGCTCCATGGCGAGACCAACGTCGATGAGACGTTTGAAGAATTCATGGAACGCGTCATACGAGCGCGGACCGAGCTCGACGAGATGTTGCTGCGCCTGATCGCAGAGCGGCGGCGGTCGCCGACCGACGATATCCTCGGCATGCTCGTCTCCGCCCACGACGAAGACGGCCACTCCCTCAGCGACCGCGAGTTGCTCGGCCAGGTCCACATTCTCCTCGTCGCCGGCCACGAGACGACCACGACGCTGAACGCCTGGCTGCTCTACTTGCTGGCCTCGCATCCCGCCTATCTGGGGCGCGTCCACGCCGAACTGGATGCTGCCCTCGGCGCCGCGGACGGTGCCCTCGACCTCAAGGCGCTGCGAGGACTACGCCTCCTGGGCTATGCCATGGACGAGGCGGGGCGCCTCTATCCTCCCGTCGCCGCCCTGCCACGAGGCACCGTCGCCGATGTCACCTTCGGCGGCTATGTCATCCCAGCCGGCACCCAGATTCGCCTGGTGGTTGGCGCCTGTCATCGTTTACCCGAGATCTTCGCCGAACCGGACCGGTTCGATCCCGACCGCTTTGCCCCTCCCCGCGAGGAGGGGAAAGCGAATCCCTATGCGCTGGCCATCTTCGGCGGCGGCCCGCGCATCTGCATCGGCATCAACTTCGCCCAGATCGAGATGCGCATCGCCGCCGCCCATATACTGCGCCACTTCTCGCTGGAGCCTATTCCGCAGCAGCCGGTCGTGCATCGCTACTACGGCGTCACGCCGTCGATCCCGAGTGGGATTCACGTGAGAGTGCACGAAAGACGCGCCAGGACGGATGGCTAGACTGACTCCTGCCCCTCAGCCGAGTACTTCGACGGCGGCACCGATGCGTGTCTCTTCTTACACAGCTCGTTGGACATGCAACCCTTGCTGGCTACTGTCCTTCGATCGCAACAGGTACACGCGAGAGTTGGTTCCGTTTACCAGGCCGGCCACGGCCCCGATCGTGCCTCCAGGGATCCGGCCGCCTCGTTCGAGCGACGTGAGGGCAACGTCGACCCGTCTCCGCCGGAGAGTAACCGGTGTGTCCGTGACCAGATGCCGGTGGACGCCGTCGCCGGTCGAGAGGATCGCGGCGGGAAACTAACTGATGCCCGCGCCGAACCCCGACCCGGACGCGGTGAGCGCGATCGGCCCTTGCGGCTGGAGGGCTGGGTACACCTGCTGCCAATGGGCTCCGGCATCAGAGGTCGTCATCAGCACGCTACTCGTCGCGACGTAGCCCACCTTCGGTCCCCACCAGGAGGCGTCCAGGACGCCCTCAAATGGTGTGCCAGGCACCCGATAAAAGCTGTGCCCCCCGTCATCGGTCCGGACGAGGTTCCCAAAGCCGGCGCTGACGAATCCGGTGCGCGGTGAGATGAAGTCGAACGCCCCCAGCTCGTGGGCTGTGGAATCAAGGGCGTCTTCCACCTCTAAAACGCTCCCAGCCGGCCCCCGGTTACATCATCCGGTTCTACCGCGCCAGATGCCGCTTGCCCCTCCCCAGCACCACACGCTCCATCGACACACTCCGCACCTCCTCCACCGGCACCCAGAAGGCAGGTGTCAGGGGTCCAAGATTGATCCGCCCTGGTCGGACGGCAAAGCGGCTGACCTGCGCTCCGTGGGCAGCCGTCGTGGCGTAGTGGTAGGCAGCCGACTGCCGGACCGGGCCGGTGTTGCCCATGTCGATGGTCGAGACGGGGCCCATCTCCTCGCCCAGCCGCTTTGGCTCAACCTGCGGTGTCGGCGAGGTTGCCGCGCCTCCCTCGTGCACCAGTGCCGGGTTTCCCTCCGCCGCGTCCGGCGATGAACCGGTTTCGCGCGGACCGGCTCCCGCGATTTCTCCGCCCGCAGCGCGCTCCACCGCGACCACCGAGCCGATGTACTCGCTCTGATCCGGCCCGTAGACGTCCATACCGGGCCGAATCGGCAGGGAAGAGGCTCGCTCCTCGCTCATCGCTTCCTCGTGTACTCGAAGTAGTCCTCGGGACGGCGCGCCGATTCCCGGCCGGCGAAGATCATCACCGTCCGCAACGAGAAGCCTCCCAGGAGAGTGAGAACGGCGCTCGCGCGGCGCATGGTCACGGACCCGCTCCCGGCGGCCGCCAGATTGAGGCCGAGTGGGGCCAGCAGCCCCGCAAGTACCGTAACCGGCCAGAAGACGGCCGCCCAGGAACCGGACGTCAGCGGCCGGCCCAGACGGCCCAGACGAACCAGACCTGCCGTCAGGAATGATAACTCCGCCACGGCGCACATCACCTCGGCCCGTGCCAGACGCTCCGCATCCTCATGTTTTTCCGAGAAGAGGGAGATGGCGGCCAGCGTGGTGGAGAAGGCGGAGGCCACAAAGGGCGGGCCGAGCAGCAGGTAGTTCCGTGCCCAGAGCGGAATATTCGTGACCGCCAGGAGCACGCCGGTGTAGCCGGTGAGAAAGAGGGAAAAGGGCAACGTGAGAACGGCAAACGCTTTCTGTGCCGCCGGAAGCACCGGCTTGCCGGTCAGATCGGAGAGTAGCTGCAGTCCGGCTGCTCCACCACCGAAAAGGCCCAGCAAGGTGAGCGCCCAGCTCCCCAGCGAGAGCGGTGAGCGGACCTTGAGGATGCGCAGCATATGGAGGAACCGCTCCGGCCTCCCCAGGTCCAGGATGAGCAGAATCGGCGACGGTAGCAGGGCGGCCATGCCGATGTAGTGCGCAAGCCGCGCCAGGCGGCGCTCGCCGCGTAACGTGGCAAGCGCGCCGATCGTCAATCCTCCACCCGCAATCCCACCGAAAAAGAAGTAAAGAACGACCAGCCAGCCCCAGTGCGCCGCCTTGATGACGGGAAAGCCGTAATAGCTGCTCCGCACCTCATCGGTCGTGGTCAGCACCCCGTCGCGTCCCTCATTCACCGCTCATCCCTCACAACTCATAACTCACCGCTCATTCCTCGCTCCCCATCAGCGCCCAGGCGATCGCGCCGGCGAGCCCTACGGCAGCCGCCGCCATCGTCGCCAGCCCGGGGAAAGTATGATCCTGCGGCAGGATGGGATGCTCCGGCAGGTTGTACTTGTGCGGCTCATCCAGCAGGATGAACGAGGCGCCGAGGCGACCCACTCCCTCAGTTCCACCCACCTGCTCGTCCCCGTAGTGATAGGCGTTGAGCCCTTTTCCCTGCAGCTCTGCCACTCGCTTTTCGGCGTGAGCCCAGAGATCGTCCTGATCGCCGAAGATGATGGAATCGGTCGGGCAGGCCTTGGCACAGGCCGGTTCCAACCCGTCCTGCAAGCGGTCGTAGCACAGCGTGCACTTGTGCGCCTTACCGTCGTGTCCGGCGCCGGCGAGAGTCGGCGCCGGTCCGTGCGCGACATCCAGCTCCACCACGCCGAACGGGCAGGAGGGAACGCAGTAGCCACAGCCGTTGCAGACATCCTGCTGGATGACGACGGTATCGAACTCGGTGCGCATGATGGCTCCGGTCGGACACGCTTCCAGGCATCCCGCGTGTGTGCAGTGCTTGCAGACGTCGCTCATCATCAGCCAGTTCGTCTGCGCCCCCGCCCCGCCGCTTCCCGGCAGCTCGGCAAAGGTCACATGCCGCCAGGTCGTCGCTCCCAGCGAGTGCGTGTTGTCATAACTCGTGCCCAACCACTCCACGCCGTCCATCGGCAATTGGTTCCATTGCTTGCACGCCACCTCGCAGGCTTTGCAGCCGATGCAGAGGGAGGTGTCAGTGAGGAAGCCTTTGGAGGTAGCCATGAGCTATGCGCCGTGAGCTGTCAGGGCTTGACGAGAGGAAGTCAGCATTCTCTGGACCTCGGCCAGGGCACGTGAAAGATGGTCATGGACGTGTCGCGGGATGACGTTCAGGTCGTGAGCAAGGAGCCGATGGTACTTGAGTTCACGGGCGGAGTCGCGCGCGATCTGAATGAATTGCGCCGGCTCTCTTGCCTCTCCACGCCCACAACTTTCAACTTCATTCACCGGTATTGGTGCACAAGCACGTTGTCTCATCCCGCTCCACCCCTCATGGCTGCCGGCACATAGCTCATTGCTCACGGCTTGCGCTCCAGTCGCCCCTTCCGCACGTTGCAGGTAAAGGCTTTGGCCTCCTCGATGCTGACATTGGGATCACCGACGAGGGGCACCAGGTCATTCGCGGCATCGCCTTTCACGATGCCGGAGTAGCCCCAGTGATACGGCAATCCCACCGTCTCCACCGTCCGTTTCCCCACACGCTGCGGCTGCATCCGTTCGGTGACGAGAGCCCGAGCCTCGATCTCGTTGCGCGGTGACGACACGATCACCCAATCGCCGTTCTTCACGCCGATCTCTGCCGCCAGCCGCGGACTTATCTCCGCAAAGAAAGTGGGTTGTAGCTCGGCCAGCCACGGCACCCAGCGGCTCATCCCGCCCGCCGTGTGGTGCTCGGTGAGCCGATAGGTGGTGACGGCGTAGGGATAGTTGGGATCGCCGTGCCGTGCCAGCCGGTTTTCGCGGCGGGGCCAGTACTTCGCCAGCGGGTTGGTCGCCTGCTGGTACAGCGGATTGCCGGCCGGCGACTCGAGCGGCTCGTAGTGGGTGGGGAGCGGCCCGTCACGCATACCACTCGGCGTGAAAAGCCAGCCGCGTCCGTCCGCGGTCATGATGAAAGGATCGGCGCCGGACTGAGCGGCCAACCCCTTTCCGTTCGGGTCGGCTGGAGTCCCCGGCGCTTTATCCACCGGGAAATCCGGTACGTCGTTGCCCACCCAGCGGCCTTGCTCCGCATCCCACCAGATGAGCTTCTTGCGCTCCGACCATGGCCGTCCTTCCGGGTCCGCCGAGGCACGGTTATAGAGAATGCGGCGGTTGGCCGGCCAGGCAAAGCCCCAGCCCAGCGAGTACCCGGCGTCGCTCACCCGGCTGCGCGCCAGGTTCCTTCCCTCTTCGGGATAGACACCGCTGTAAATCCAGCAGCCGCAGGCCGTCGAGCCGTCGTCCTTGCAGGCAGCGAAGCCGGGCAGCTGCTTGCGGTCGGCCACCGTGTAGCCGTTGATCTCCTTGAGGATCGCCTCCACCACCGGCTCGCCTTCCTCGTCCAGCGGATACTCCCAATCGAGAGATAGGAGCTGCCGGGCGGCTGGAGAGTCGTCGCCGGCGTACATCTCACGGAGACGCCGGCCCAGATGGTAGATGAACCACGGCTCGGTGGTGGCGTCGCCGGGCGGCCGGACCGTGGCGTCGTGCCACTGGATGAGCCGCTGCGTGTTGGTGAAGGTGCCGTCCTTCTCGGCGACGATCGCCGCCGGCATCAGGAACACCTCCGTCTTGATATCCTCCGTCTTGACGGCGCCGCTCCTCACCTCCGGCGAATCCTTCCAGAAGCCGGCGGACTCGATCTCGAAGAGATCGCGCACCACGAGCCAGTCCAGCTTGCCCAGGGCCTCACGCATCAGACCCGAGTCCATGTTGCCGACGGCCGGGTTCTGTCCCATCACGAACATTCCTTTGATCAGTCCGTCGCGGGCCGCCAGGAACATGGGAAAGGTCGAGTAGTCGGCGGAGAGCTTGGGCAGGAGGTCGTAGCAGTAGTCGTTCTCCGCAGTGGCTCGGTCACCGTAATACGCCTTCAGGAGGGAGACCATATAGGTCGGCAGGTTGTGCCAGTACCCAGTCGTCGGCGTCTCGGTCTCGAGGTACTCCTGAAGCGTCTCGTGCCGGTCGAATGTATTGGGCATGGCCAGATAGCCGGGCAGGATGTCGTACAGCGTCGGAATGTCGGTCGAGCCCTGGATGCTGGCGTGGCCGCGCAAAGCCAGGATGCCGCCGCCGGGTCGCCCGATATTGCCCATCAGGAGCTGCAGCAGGGCACAGGCACCGATCACCTGCGGGCCGGTCGTGTGCTGGGTCCAGCCCACCGCGTAGCACCAGGCCGTGGTCCGCTCGCGCCCTGAGTTCTCCGAGATAGCCCGCGCCACCGCCAGGAACTCCTCCCGCGGCACGCCGCAGACCTCTTCCACCATCTCCGCCGTGTAGCGGGCATAGTGCCGTTTGATGATCTGGAAGACACAGTGGGGATCCTGCATGGTGGGATCGGACGGCGGGGGCCAGCTTCCCTCGATACCTCCCAGCCGCTGCGAGTAGGACATGCTGGAGAACTGGCGATGCATCACCGGCCCCTGCCGCGTCGTCCCCCGGTACTGCCAGGTCTCGGCGTTGTACCGGTGCTCCTCCGGCATGTATCCCGAGAAGAGCCCGTCCAGGTCCTCGGTGTCCTGGAAGGCGGGATCGATCAGCGTCGTGGCATTGGTATACGCCTGTACGTACTCTTTGAAGTACGTCTCGTTCCCAATCACGTAGTTGATCAGGGCACCCAGGAAGACGATGTCGGATCCGGGACGGATCCGCACATAGTGGTCGGCAAGCGCCGACGTGCGGGAGAAGCGGGGATCAATGTGGATGATCCTGGCTCCCTGCTCGCGCGCCTTGACGACATAGCGGAAGCAGACGGGGTGGTTCTCCGCCATGTTCGAGCCCATGATGACGATGCAATCGGCATTGCCGAGATCGTTCTCCGCGGTGGTCGCGCCCCCGCGGCCGAGTCGTGCGCCCAGACCGGGCACTGTGGAGCTATGTCATATGCGGGCCTGGTTCTCGACATACACCATGCCGAGACCAGCGGTGAAGAGCTTCTTGATGACGTAGTTCTCTTCGTTGTCCAGCGTCGCCCCGCCCAGGTGAGCGATCCCCGTCGTGCGGTTCACCGTCTTGCCGTCCGGTGTCTGGTGCACGAACGTCTGGTCGCGCGTCTCCTTGACCAACTGCGCGATGCGCTCCATCGCCCACTCGAGAGAGACCTCCTCCCAGTGATCGCTCCCCGGCCGCCGGTACTTGACCGTGGTCACGCGGCGCGGGTTCACCACCAACCCGTAGGTCGCGCTTCCCTTCGGACAGAGCGTGCCGCCGTTGATAAAGCTCTCGTAGTTCCCTTCGATGCTGAGGACCGTTCCGTCTTTGTGGTAGACGAGCTGCGAGCAGCCGACCGCGCAGTAGGGACAGACGGACACACCGACCTGTGCCCCTTCCGTCCGCGGGCGTATCTCCTCCGTGTTCGGACTGACGGCGTGATCCGGGTTGAGGCCGGCATGCTCCCGCAGAATGGTGCCGATCGATCTCTTAGGCATGGATTCTCCCCTCGCCGGCATACACGTTGAATCGCCTGTGACCGCTCTCCGCTCGCAAGAATCCGACCAGGGTCATCCCGCTCTCTCGCGCCAGGTCGACGGCCAGGCTGGAGGGGGCCGAGACGGCAGCCACGATGGGAATACCGGCAATCAGCGCTTTCTGTACCACTTCAAAAGAGAGGCGCCCACTCACCATCAAGAGGCACTCCGTCAGCGGCACCATCCCCTGACGGAAGGCATGGCCGATCACTTTATCCACGGCGTTATGCCTCCCCACATCTTCCCGCACCGCCAGTCGCTGCCCGGCCGCATCGAAGAGACCTGCCGCGTGCAGTCCGCCGGTCCGTCCGAACACCTCCTGCCCCGCCCGCAGCGCGTCCGGCAATCGGTACAGCATGTCCGCCGCAACGGAGAGATCGGAGGTGATGGGCGTCGAGTCCTGCCGCACCGCCGCGATGCTGTCCTTCCCGCAGATGCCGCAACTGGACGCGACAAAGAAGGCCCGTTGCCAGCGCGCCGGATCGACCAACCCCGGATCGACCGGATTGAGATTGACGATATTCGCGGCACTCGCCGCATCGTCCGTTGGGCAGTGCGCGAGCGAGCCTATCTGGTCCGGTGACTGGAGGGCTCGCTCCGTGAAGAGGAACCCCGCAGCCAGATCAAGGTCGTCCCCTGGCGTGCGCATGGTCACGGCGACGCTACACCCTGCCAGGCGAATCTCCAGCGGCTCTTCCACCGCGACCCGATCCAGGCGCGGTTCGGCTTCATCGCCCGCGTAGCGGATGATCTGCTCGGTCTGGATGGCCGGATCGGCCGAAGAATGGACCATCGCGTACCTCCAGCATAGCGCCGGCCGGAGAGGCACCAAGGGGACGAGCGGGTAAGCTCAGGGGGAGTGAGCCTCGGGAGGTGCGCAGACCCTGAGCATGGCTGCTCCTCTTTCCATCGGACAGCAGGCAAGCATCACCCGCGCCTTCAGCCCGGAGGATATCCTGACCTTTGCCCGCCTCTCCGGCGATGGAAACCCGCTCCACCTGGATCCGGAGTACGCGCGGGGGACGCCGTTTGGGGCTCCCATCGTCCACGGCCTGCTAGTCTCCTCCCTCTTCTCCCAGCTCCTGGCAGAGCAGCTGACGGGCCCGGGCACGATCTACCTCTCGCAGCGCCTGACGTTCCGGTCACCGGTCTACATCGGCGAGGACGTGACCGCGACAGTGGAGGTGATCGCGGTTCGGCCCGATAAGCCAATCATCACCCTCCGCACCTGGGCGGTGACGGTGCGAGGGACGGCAATCGACGGGGAAGCTGTCGTCAGGGCGCCGTACTCGGCCGGATAATGACCCATGCCTGCCCCCATCTTCGTCATCGGGCACAAGAACCCGGATAGTGACTCCATCTGCGCCGTCATTGGGTATACGGCCCTGCTCCATCAAGAGGGCGGAACGGAGGCGGTCGCGAGCCGGCAGGGGCCGGTGCGCCGCGAGACCGCTTACATCCTGGAGCGCTTCGGCGCCCATTCTCCCCTGCTCGTCACCGACGTTCGCCCGCGCGTCGCCGACGCCATGACCCGCGACGTGCGGTGTGTCTCACCGATGACGTCCCTCTACCACGTCGGCCGTGAACTGGAGGAACATGATCTGCGCGTGCTGGTCGTCGCCGATGACGACGCGCATCTCCTGGGCGTTGCCGGCATCGCCGATCTGGCGGGCGCCTTCATCGAAGTCTCCGAGGCAGAGCTCAGTGGTGTCCCGCTCCACATCGAGAACATCCTGGAAACGCTTGGTGGACAGGTGCTGGTGGAGGCGGCGGGCCGCGCCTTGCGCGATAAGGTCATGGTCGGCGCAATGTCCACCGCGTCGATGCGAAGCTACCTGGAGCCCGACATTCTGCTGGTGATCGGCGATCGCACCGAGGCACAGCATGCCGCCGTGGAGGCCGGAATCGCCGGCCTTGTCATCACCGGCAATCGTCCGGTCGCTCCCGAGCTCCTCGACCTGGCCCGCGCCCGGAACGTCTGGGTCCTGACATCCCCTCATGACACCTACGCGACGTTGCGTCTCATCGAGCTGAGCGCCCCAGTCCACTACGTGATGCGCCGCGACGTCGCCACCTGCGGTCCGGACGATCTGGTCGACGAGATCCGCGAGCGGCTCCAGATTGGCGCCCGCTCCCTGATCGTCGTCGACGCCGAGAACCGGGTCGAGGGCATTATCAGCCGCACCAATCTGCTTCGTCCCTCGCGGAGCAGAGTGGCGTTGATCGACCACAACGAGCGCGGACAGGCGCCGGATGGGGTCGAGGAGGCGGAGGTCGTCGCCGTAATCGATCACCACCGGGTCGCCGATTTCTGGACCCGTACCCCGCCATATATGCGCCTGGAGCCCGTGGGTGCTACCAGCACCATCGTGGCCAAGCTCTTTCACGAGGCGCAGCTCCCGCTCGATCCCTCCACCGCCGGCGTCCTGCTGGGCGGCATTCTCGCCGATACCCTCCTCTTCCGCGGTCCCACGACCACCGAGGAGGATCGGCGCGTCGCCCGCGATCTCGCCCGGATCGCCGGCGTGGATCTCGAGGAGTTCGGCACCGCCATCCTGGACCTGGCGTCGGACGTCTCGGAGCGCACTGCGCAGGAGCTGTTGATGGCCGACTTCAAGGATTTCAACGTGGAGGGGTGTGAGTTCGGCATCGGCACCATCGAGACCACGCGCGCCGCGGCCGTCCTCGCGCGCCAGGACGAATTGCTGACCGCGATGGAGCACTTACGCCGGCGCGGCTACGACAGCGTCCTCTTCGCCATCATCGACATCGCGGGGGAACGCAGCACCATCCTGATCGAAGGGAAGGCGCCGGCGGCCGCGGCCGCGTTCGATACCGTGCTGATCGGCGAGCATCTTATCGAGCTGCCGCGCATCATGTCGCGCAAGAAGGACATCGTCCCTTTGCTCGGAGCCATCTGCGCCGGGACCTAGGAAGGGGCCGGCTCAGCATCAATTCCGGCTCTCTCATTCGCCGTCGTGTACGCTGGACGAAAGAAATTCGCGACAGATGTGACATTTCGGGCAGTCGCGGCGTTACACATACACACGGCAGCAGAGAGACCTCCACCCGGCACCTGAGGTGACCCATGGCTCTTGTTTCGAGAGCATCCATCCTCGGCCTGGCCCTCCTCCTCGGATTCCCCCTGATTGCCGGTGCGCCACGTGCCTCCGCTGCCCCCCTGGCTGCCCAGCAGCAGACCAGCGCGGCGGGGCGGCACAAGAAGGTCAAACCGGCTCACCACGCCCCGGCCCCGATCACCGTCAAAGTCGCTGCCGGCTTTGACGAGTTGGTACGCACCTCGGCCTGGACGCCGGTGACCGTGACCCTCCATAACCGCTCCAGCTCCATCTTCAGCGGCACCGTCGAGATCCCCGATTCGTCCAATAACAATAACGGGCCGCCTCTGCCGTATCACGTGCTCTACCAGACGGCGGTAACCCTGGCTCCCGGCACAACCAAGCAGGTCGTTCTCTATATGCCGGGCAGCGACGTCGGCAACGATGGCGTCACGGTGAATGTCCGGCAGGGGCGCACGCTCGTCGTCAGCACCGACGACACTCCCTCGACGCTCGACGACCAGCAGCTCAGCATCGGCGTCTTCACGACCGACCCCACGACAACGGCATGGCTCCGGCAGGATAATCCCCTGCCGGAGTCACCCAGCTACGTCCGTCTGACCTCCGCCACTCTGTCGCCGTCGCCCGCGGCGCTCAACTCCTTCGACGTCATTGCCCTCAGCAATGCCGATCTCGCCGCCCTCACCAGCGCGCAGCTCGCTGCGCTCACCGGCTATGTCCGCAACGGCGGCGGTCTCATTCTGGTCGGCGGACCTGCCTGGCAGGAAACCCTCCGCGGACTGCCACCGAATCTCATCCCGGGCCGGCTCACCGGTTCGGCGACCGTCTCCAGGCTCACCGGCCTTCGGTCCCTGACCAACGCGCGTCCACCCCACGGCCGGACGACGCTCAGCGTCCTCACCCAGCCGGCCGGATTGGTCATCGCCCGGCAGGGCGCCATCCCGCTCGCCGTCCAGATGCCGCTCGGCCGAGGGCAAATTCTCTACCTGGCCTTTGATCCGTCGGTTGATCCGCTCCTCCATTGGGCCGGTGCCGGCGGTATGCTCACCGACCTCGTGCGCCGGGTGGCGCCGGACGCCGTGATGCGTGGGGCTATGTCGAACGGCGGCAACAACGGTGGCCCCGGTTCCGTGAGTCCCGGCATCTTGTTCGCCAGGCTCGGACTCGGGGGGCCGGTGAACATCGGCAGCGAGCTGGTCAACGTGCCGGCTGCTGCCCTCCCCTCGATCCTGCTATTCGTCCTGCTGACGGTCTGCTATATCCTCCTGCTCGGACCAGCGAACTTCCTCGTGCTGCGCCGGCTGCACCGGCGTGAGCTGACCTGGGTGACCGTTCCCGTTGGCGCTCTCCTCTGTCTGGCCATGACGTTCGGCGTCGCCTTCCACCTCAAGGGCAATACGGTGCTGGTCAATACCATCGGCGTCTTGCAGCTGGACGGCACGGATGGCCCGCAGCCCCTGGACCAATACGTGGGCCTCTTCGCGCCGGTGCGCGGCGATTACACCCTGACCGAGAACACGTCTGCTCTCCCCTCGACCATTCCACAGTTTCAGTTCTTCTACGGCGGGTCACCCTCGTCGAACCCTGTCGGGCTCCGCTTCCAGGAGGGGAGTCAAACCCGGGTCGATTTCCTCTCCATGAACATGTGGTCCATGCGCTCCGTCGCTCTCCAGTCGTCCGTGAACGTCACCGGCGCCATTCGCGCCCAGCTCCACGTCGACCGCCAGGGGTACATCGTCGGGGCCGTGCACAACGACACCCACCTCACCCTGCTCCATCCCTCGATCATCGCCGGCACCGCGACGGAGCGCATCGCCGATCTGCCCCCGGAGGCCACTGTCGGCGTCCGCATCAAGCCGGTCAACGATGTGCTGAATTACAAATACGGCTCCTGGGTCTGGACCCGCATGTACGGCCAGCCCTCGTACGGACCGGGATATTATGGTCCGCCGACGTTTCCTCTCCTCCCGGTGAGCTCGTTGACAGGGTACGCTCCTCTCGGCCAGGGCGGCTGCTGCGTCCGGAGCATTGCCTTCGGCGGTGGCTGCTGCTATGGTCCGGCACCACCGCAGGAGAAGACGTTCAGCGACCGTATTCGCGACGCCGCCGAGAGTCTACCGGAAGCGCAGGATATCGCCGATGTCGGCGAGGTGGTGTTCGTGGGGTGGACCCAGCAGCCGTTCGGTGCCATCAGCGTCGATGGAGCCGCTCCCCAGCGCCGTGACCTTACCCTCGTCACCGCGCCGCTCCAGGTGAGCTTCCCCCACGGCCCGTTCACCCTCCGCACCGGCGTGTTGGGCGCCCACCTGGTCGATGAGAATCCTCAGCCGTCGCAGAATTCGTGCTGTCCTCAACCCAGTGAGCCGGTCATTCTCAACGCCGGCGGCTGGGCTGTCTTTGCTTTTGATATTCCTCAGGCGCCACGCATCACGTGGACGCGCCTGAATCTCGGCGTCGACGCCGGCGGCGCGGACGGCGCCGACATCTGCGCGGTGTACGACTGGCACCGCCATGCCTGGGTGCACGAGGACAACACGTACGGCTACACGCGCCTCCGGGATCCGGCGCGCTTTATCTCGCCGTCCGGCACCCTCCTGGTCCGTCTCCGCGCCACTTACGACTCAAACACCATTCACATCAACGATATCCACCACTCTCTGCAGCTCAGTGGTAGCGGGGTGATGACGTGATCAAGGAGGCGGCGCAGGTTTCGTCGGCCGCGGGCACGACGGAGTACGCGATCGAGATCGAGGGCATGCGCAAGGCCTACGGCCGCACTCTTGCCGTCCGTCATCTCTCCATGCACGTGCCGGCGGGCAGTATCTACGGTTTCGTGGGACCGAACGGCGCCGGCAAGTCGACCACCATTCGCACGCTCGCCACCTTGCAGAAAGCGGATGCCGGGAGCGTCCAGGTGATGGGCATCGACATCGCCGCCCATCCCGCCCTGGTACGGGACCACGTCGGCTACATGCCTGACTTCTTCGGCGTCTACGACAGCCTCTCGGTGAGCGAGTATCTCCACTTCTACGGCGCGAGTCACGGGGTCGACGGTGCCAAGCGGCGGCAGCTGGTGGGAGAGTTGCTCGAGCTGGTCGACCTCACCGACAAGCGCGACGATCCGGTCGAGGCTCTGTCGCGCGGCATGAAGCAGCGCCTCGGTCTCGCCCGCTGCCTGATCCACGATCCCGCCGTCCTCCTGCTCGACGAACCGGCCTCGGGCATGGACCCCCGAGCCCGGATCGAGCTGCGTGAGATCCTGCGTGAGCTGCGCGCCATGGACAAAACGATCCTCATCAGTTCGCATATCCTCCCCGAGCTGGCCGAGATGTGTACGCATATCGGCGTGATCCGGGCAGGCGAGATTCTGGCCGAAGGGCCGGTGGATGAGGTCATCGCGGCGCTGACCGAAGGGACGCGCCTGCACATCACGCTGCTCGATCCCGACGGTGCGCCGGGGGCCGCGCAGGCGCTGCGGTCATACCCCGGCGTGAATGACGTCCAGGTGGAGGAGGGACGCCGGCTGGTCGCCGATATCGAGGGTGACGAGGCGGCGCTGGCGTCGCTCCTGGGACATCTCGTCGGGCTCGGTCTTCCTATCACCGAGTTCCGCATGGACCGCGGGTCCCTGGAGGATATCTTCCTCCAGGTCGTCGACCTGGGGGAGGAGGACTGATGATTCGGGCGCGGGGCATCGTCTACAACTCCGTCATCGACAAAGAGCTGCGCACGCGCATGCGCGGCTGGCGCTCGATCGCCGTCCTCATGGGCTACATGGCCGTGCTCGGCATCATCGCCATCGCCGTGCTGGTGCAGCAGGTCGGCCCCTCCGCCGCCGGCCAATCCTCGCAGGCCGGTCTCCAGCTGTACGAGGTACTCTGTATCTTCCAGCTCTTGCTCATCCTCTTCGTCACGCCCGCCACCACGGCGAGCGCGATCAGCGGGGAGCGGCAGAGGCAAACCTGGGATCTACTGCGCGTGACGCATCTCTCCTCGTTCGGCATCGTCTGGGGCAAGCTCGTCGCCGGGCTGGCCTTCAACCTCCTCCTGATCTTCGGCTCGCTGCCGCTGTTCAGCCTCGTCTTTCTCTTCGGTGGCGTGGCCCCCGATGACATCCTGCACACCTATGTCGTCTTTCTGGCCACTGTCCTGCTGCTCGGTATGTCCAGCCTCTTCATTTCTGCGCTGACACGCCGCGTTGCTGCCTCGATGGTGATCAGTAATATCGTCGCCCTGGCCATCAGCGTCGGCATCGGACTGTTCACCATCTACCTGGAACAGCCGACACGGCCGCAATTCGGCCCGAACGGTCCCATCGTGCCGCCGCTCACTCCCCTCGCCCAGATTGATCCGTTGATCGCCCTGCTCTCCGCCCTGCCCAATACGACCGGCGGCACGGTGCTGGACGGCATCGGTCAGATCCACCATGCTTTCGGACTGCACGTCACCATGCCGCTGTGGGGCGCCTTCTGCCTGCTGGCAATCCTCATCTCCGCGGTGCTCTTCCTGCTGACCGCCGCGCTGGTTCGCTCCTCACCACGCTGGCTTCGCACCGAGGGGACGTAGCAGGTTCTCATGGCGTCGTCCGCCTTTGATGCCGCCACTGTGCTCTCCCCGGTGCGCCTGCGCCTCGGCCTCGCACGGCTCTCCCGTGGCATGGTCCGCGGGGTGGGGGCGGGCGGTGCCGCGGGAGTAATCCTGCTGGGTGCGGCGAGGCTTGGTCTACCCACTCCGCTTGCCCTTCCAGTCTCCCTGCCCGTCCTCGGAGCAGCCATCGGGGCCGCGCTGGCCGTGCGAGCCTGGCCGAGATGGGCCGATGCGGCGCATGCCGTTGACCGTCACTTCGGCCTGCACGACCGCGTGACCACAGCGCTCCAGCTCTCCACGGCGCAGACCGCTTTGCCGGCGTTGCAGCGCGAAGACACGTTCCAGCGCATCGCCGGGCTTCGCTTGACCGACAGCAATCGCCTCGGCATTCCTGCCCGCGAGGCCGGCGCCGCCGCCGGGGTGCTCCTCCTGCTTTTGATCCTGCTTTTCCTGCCCCAGCCCGTCTCGCGCGCCTCGACCGTGGCGGGCACCGGCAGCAATCGCCTGCGGCACACGGTGGTCACCCAGGTTCCCGCCATTACGCGTCGCGCCCAGCAAGGGCTCACGCTGCAGCAGCGCCGAAACCCGGCACTACACGCCCTGGCGCTCGCTCTCATGCACCTGCAGCGCCGGCTTCTCAGGAGCCCGAATCGCCGCTCCGCCCTCCGTGCTATCTCGGCCACCCAGCAGCAGCTGCATCGGCTCGCCGCCACGCAGCATCCCATCAGTCCATTCGCCGCCAGGGCGGCGGGGCAGGCGCTGCAACATCTGCTGACGCCGGCCGAGCGGCGGCAACTGTTATCGGCCCACAGCTCCGATGCTGCTCTCGCCCGGGCGCTGCAACGTCTGGCGTCCTCCCTCCCTCACATGACTCCGTCTCAGCGGGCCGCGTTGGCAAGCGCGCTCGCCCGCGCCGCCAACAACACCGCCGATAACACCCTGCGCTCCGCTCTGCATGCCGCCGCCTCTGCCCTCGGCTACAACGATCAACCGTTGGCGCAGAGCGCGCTCCGCAGTGCGGCACAAGCTCTCTCCCAGTCACCGGCCGCTTCGATGGCGCGCCGCCGCGCGCTCGCCGCCGCCTCGTCACTCGATTCTCTGAAGAACGCCATCAGCGGGTTGACGAGCCAATCGGGCCCGGTCACCGCCCTGGGACAGGGACCGGGGACTGGAGGGCAGAGAAGCGGTGGGAACGGGCGCGGTGGTCAGGGCGCCGGGAAAGGTTCCGGCTCCGGGCAGGGATCCGGCCATGGCCGTGGCGCGGGGCAGGGGAACGGCGCAGGCCATGGTGCCGGATCGGGTCACGGCAGCGGCTCGGGGTCGGGTCGTGGTGGAACGGGGGGACACGGCATCGGTGGCGGCAGGGGTGGCAGCGGACCGCAGGGTCAGGGGCGCTACGCGGCCAGTCACGTCTACATTCCGCAACGCCCCCACTCCGGTCCGCACACGATTCTGACCGGACCCAACGGCGCTCCTCTTCCTGGCGCCAGCGTTCCGTATACAGTGGTCGTCAACCAGTACGCCCATACCGCGCGCACCGCCCTCGATCACTCGTCATTGCCCCCGAGCCTCCGGGCCGAAGTGCGGAGCTATTTCTCCGCTATCTCCCACTGACAAGAGAGGATTCATGACCGACATCCAGACGCTGCCCGAACATCCGGAGATCGATGTCGCGGCCGTCACCCGCTTCACGGTGAACGCGCGGCGTCTGGAAGCGTCCGTGCAGTCGGTGGTGATCGGCCAGGAGGCCGTGGTGCGCGAGACGATCATTGCCCTGCTGGCCGGAGGGCATGTACTCCTGGAGGGCGTGCCCGGGCTGGGCAAGACGTTGCTGGTGCGGACCCTCGGCGCCGCTCTCAATCTGTCCTTCTCGCGCGTCCAGTTCACGCCGGATCTGATGCCGGCGGATATCACCGGCACCACGATCCTCCGGGAGGACGAGAGCGGCCGCCGCTCCTTCAGCTTCCGCCAGGGTCCACTCTTCGCCCATCTGGTCCTGGCCGATGAGATTAACCGGGCCACGCCGAAAACGCAGAGCGCGTTGCTCGAGGCGATGCAGGAGCATACCGTGACCGTCGGCAACGATACCCACCGGCTGCCCGAGCCGTTCTTCGTCCTGGCCACGCAGAATCCCCTGGAGCAGGAAGGTACCTATCCCCTACCCGAGGCGCAGCTCGACCGCTTCCTCTTCAAAGTACTGGTGCCGTTTCCCGGTGCGGATGTGCTGCGCGGCATCCTGGACCAGACCATCGGATCCGCGCCCATTGTCCAGCCGGTCGTGGACGGCACCCAGCTCATCGAGATGGGGACCGTTGCCCGCTCCGTCCCCATCGCCGATCCGGTGCGCGACTATGCCATCGCGCTCATCATCGCCACGCATCCCGCGTCCTCCTCGGTCGAGATGGTCCGGCAGTTTGTCTCGGGTGGCGCCAGTCCGCGGGGACTGCAGGCGCTGGCGACGGGGGCGCAAGTGCGCGCTCTGATGGAGGGCCGCTACAACGTCTCCATCGAGGACCTCCGTGCCCTCGCCTATCCGGTGCTGCGACACCGCCTCCTCCTGAACTTCGAGGGCATGGCCGAGGGGTTGACCACGGAAACAATCGTCGGACGGGTCCTCGACGAGGTTCCCGTGCCCTGATGGACACGTGCCCACATGGCCGCTGAACCCGCGCCGGCCGACTACTTCGGCTTCGATGGGGCCTTCCTCAAGAGGCTGGAGCAGCTCGCTCTCCTCAACCGTCGATCGCTGATCGGCGCGCAGGCGGGCCCGCGCCGCTCTCCCCGCCGGGGCTCCTCTGTCGAGTTCGCCGATTTCCGTGAGTACTCGCCGGGGGATGACTTCCGCCGCATCGATTGGAACACGTTCGCCCGGCTCGATCGCCTCTTTCTCCGCCTCTACCGTGCCGAGGAAATGACCACCCTGACCGTCTTTCTCGATCACTCACGCTCCATGGCATTCGGATCTCCGTCCAAATTGTTGACCGCCGCCCGGCTCGCCGCCATCCTCACCTACATCGGCCTGCACAACGATGACCGCGTGGCCGTCGCCGGCTGGGGCGACCGGGTCGACCGCTACTTTCCGGCCCGCGGTGGAACAGCCTCGATTCCGTTGGTCTGGCGGTCCATCGCCGCGATCGCCGGGTCCCCTGACGGTCCGACCGACTTTGCGGCGCTGCAGCGGCACGCACGGATGCAGATGGGATCAGGCATCGCCGTGGTGTTGTCCGACCTGATGACCGATACCGATTGGCAGGCCGGGTTGCAGGCGCTGCGAGGCGCCGGCCAGGAGGTCAACGTGGTGCAGATCCTTTCCCCCGAGGAGATCGCGCCGGGTCTACGCGGCGACTGGAAGCTGCGCGACAGCGAGACCGGCCGCGAGGTTGAGATCACGACGTCACCACGCCTCCTGAAGCGCTACCACGAGGCGCTCGACGCCCACCTGGACGCTGTCCGCGCGTTCTGCCGCCGGCAGGGTATCGCCCACCTCCAGATCTCCAGCGACATTCCCGTCGACTCCGAGGCTCTGCGCGCTCTCCGTACCGCCCGGATGATCGGCGCATGATCCTGCTGGCCCCGGTCGCCCTGGCTCTCACACTTATCGCGGCGCCGATCGTGGCCATGTACATCCTCAAGCTGCGCCGGCGTGATGTCGTCGTCCCCACCACCTTCCTCTGGGAGCGCGCTCTGCAGGATGTGCAAGCCAATGCTCCCTGGCAGCGACTTCGTCCGAATCGTCTCCTGATTCTCCAGATCCTGGCTCTTCTGGCCCTGGTCTTCGCCCTGGCCCAGCCGGCCTTCTCCCGAACGGAGCGCTATTCCGGCGATCTGGTGGTCATCGTGGACGAGTCTTTCGGCATGCAGGCCCGTGATGTCGCCCCTTCACGCTTCGCTGCCGCGCAACGTGAGGCCCACGCTCTGGCCCGCACCATCGGCGACGGCAATGTGATGAGTGTCATCGGCATGGGAACCCAGCCGTTCCTCGCCATCGGCCAGAGCAGCGACCTCGGCGCGATCGACGCCGCCATCGATCGCCTCAGGGTGCAGAACGGCGCACCCAATTTTCTCGGCGCCCTGAGCCTCGCTTCCTCCCTTGCCCGCGCCGGCGAGGCGGATCGCGTGGTCGTCCTGACCAGCCGGGAGAGCGGCATCGGTCCCCTCCCCCTCGCCGTCAACTTCCCCGTCGAGATTCGCCGTCTCGGTGGCCGGCTGCGCGACCTGGGCATCGTGTCGTTCAGTGCAGCCGGTGGCGCCGAGACGAGCGCGATCCTCCGCGTCCAGAACTTTGGACGCCGCACCGAAAGGACCGATCTGACCCTGACAGTGGATGGGCGTCTGGCCGATGTCCGGCCGCTCACGCTGGCACCAAACGCCCAGCAGACCCTGTTCTGGAACGATCTCCCTCCCGGCGCGCGTGTTCTCCAGGCTGCTCTCGACGTCCACGACGACGTGACTGCCGACAAGAACGCCTGGTCGGTGGTGCCGCTCGGCTCACCCCGCCGCATCCTTCTCATTACTGCCGGTGACTACTTGCTGCAGACGGCGCTGACGATCGATCCGGCAGCTCGTCTCGCCACGGTCCGGCCGAGTCTCTATCGTCCGTCTCTGGCGCGCGGATACGACCTTCTGGTCTTCGACGGCTGGCTGCCCTCATCCCTCCCCTCCACGCCGTCTCTCTTTGTCGGTCCCCCCGCCGGCCGGATGGGCTCGCTCCGCTGGGGCGATGAGCAGTTGCCCGGCCCACTATCTCTGGCGCCGGCCGGTCTCTCCGGCCCCCTTGCCGCCATCGGCCGCTATGTCGGCCTCGGCGACGTCCATATCGCGCGTGCCCGGCACGTTACGCTGCCCGGATGGCTGCAACCGGTCATCTCCTCGGGCGGAGAACCGCTGGTCGCAGCCGGCCAGTCCGGCACCACCCGCTATGCCCTGACCACCTTCCGCCTGCAGGATTCCGACTGGCCGCTGCGTCTCTCCTTCCCGGTCCTGATCCAGAACCTCGTGAGCTACCTCGCGCCCGGCTTCGTCCTGGATACGGCGGATCTGTCCGCCGGCGGCGTCATCCATCTGCTGCCGCCGGCCGGCTCCACGGCAATCGCGGTAAGACGCCCTGACGGCACCACCGATACTCTCCGGTCTCCCTCGATTCCGTTCACCGATACCGGCGAGCCGGGACTGTATGCGGCGCGAGCGATCGGTCCGCACCCTGCCGCGGCGACCTTCGCCGTCAACTTCTTCCCACCGCGTGCGTCGCCGGCGAGCGGTCCGTCAACGGTCTGGCTTGGCGGATCGCCGTCTCAGACCGATCACCCCACGCATGTCCCGGTCAGCCTCGGTTGGGTGTTTGCTCTGCTCGGCCTCGGAGCGCTCTCCGCCGAGTGGTGGTTTTCCTTCCGGCGCTGACATGACCACCTCGAATCCACTTCTGCTGATCCTGCTTCTCCCGCTGGCGGTGTTCATTATCGGAACGGCGCGGTCGGGGTACCTCGGACTCTCCCCCCGCCGCTTGCGAGTAGCGACGGCCGTTCGCCTCGCCCTCGTCGCCGCCGTCGTCCTGGGACTGGCCGGCGCCTCCCTCACGCTGCCCCAGAATCGCGAGGCGACGATCTTCGTTTCCGACCTCTCGGCGAGCGACGCCGCCCAGCAGGGCACGATGCGCAGCGCCATCGCCACTGCCCTGGCACACCGTCCCGGCGACGCCCTGGCCGGTATCATCGCGGTCGGCCGGCAGGCTGCCGTGGAGCAGCCACCTTCCACCCTCACCGGCTTTGACGGCTTCCAGACCGCCAATTCTCTTGACACCAGCTACACCAACCTGGAGGGAGGCCTCAATCTGGCCGCCGCCATCTTCCCGCCGGGATACCGGCGGCGCGTGGTTCTGCTGTCGGACGGGCAGCAGAACATGGGAGATGCGCTGGGCACCGCTCGGCTGCTACGCGCGGAGGGGATCCGTGTCGATGTATTTCCGGTGCGCGTACCGGCCGGTCCGGAGGTGCGCGTCGACAGCGTGACAGCGCCGTCCAATCTGCGCCAGGGAGAGCGCTTCTCGCTGCAGGTCGCTCTCCATTCCACAGTCGCCACGACCGGCGGCCTCGATATTTACCGCGATCACCAGCTCGTTCTCTCGCGCCGCGTCCGCCTTCGTCCCGGCGCCACCACCCTGACCGTCGATCAGGCCCCGCTGCGTCCCGGCTTCCACACTTTCAGGGTCGATATCACGCCGGCGATCGATACGGATAGCGCCAACAACAGCGGCTCCACGTACTCACAGGTGCAAGGTCCGCCGAAGGTTCTGGTGGTGGCCGCGGCGCGGCGCGAGGCGGCAGATGTCATGGCCAGCCTCAAAGCCACCGGTATCCACGCCGTCTTCATGACACCCGATGCCGTCGTGTCGACGCTGGATTGGCTGCAGCGCTACGCCGCTCTCGTGATCGTCGATACACCGGCCGATCTCTTCGATCCCACCTTCCTCCAGCAGCTCGTGCCGTACGTGCGCGATCTCGGGCACGGATTGGTGGTGATCGGCGGACAGGAATCGTACGGTCTGGGCGGCTACGGGCAGACACCTCTCGAGACGGCGCTGCCGGTGAAGATGGATCTGCCCAAGCGGCGAGATCTACCCAGCGCCGCGGTGGCGCTGATCATCGAAAGCCTGGAAGAGCAGACCCAGGTCAACATCTCGAAGCGCGCCGGGGAGGGTGTGGTCAATCTCCTGACCGAGGAAGACAAGATCCTCGTGGACGACGCGGAGGGCACCGGCTCCTTCGCCGTGCCGTTGCAGCATGTTCGCAATAAGGCAGCCATCGATCAGGCCATCCAGACCATGCAGCCCGGCGATCCGATGAGCTATGCGCCGGATCTGCAGGCGGCGTACGAGGCGCTGCGCCATACGACCACTCGCGTCAAGCACATCATCCTGCTGGGAGACGGCGACGCCGAGGACTCCGGGTACGCCGCTCTGGTGAAACGGATCCGGGCGGGTGGCGTCACCGTCTCGACGGTCGCGACCAACGGCCTGGGCTTCAATGACTGGGCGACGATGCGGGACATCGCGAAGTGGGGAGGAGGGCGCTACTACGTCGGCGACAACCCCACGGCGATCCCTTCTATCTTCCTCCGTGAGGCCCGGACCGTCGCGCGCTCCGGCATCGTGACGGGGAAGTTCTACCCGCAGGAGCTGTCCGCCAACCCGATGGTGCGCGACCTCACCAGCGTCCCACCGCTCTATGGCTACGTCGCCACCACACCCAAGCCGACCGGCGAAATGGTCCTGGTCAGCAAGAAGCTCGATCCCGTCCTGGCTGCCTGGCAATTTGGGCTGGGCCGCTCCGTGGCCTGGACCAGCGACGCCGCCGGGCTCTGGACGAAAGACTGGCTGCGGGCACCCGGGGCGCAACGGTTCTGGTCCAACCTCGTCTCCTGGGTCCTGCCCAACGCGGCCGCCGGTAAGCTCTTTGTCCAGACGGCAGCGGGGAACGGTCAGGGCACGATCGAGGTCGATACGCCGCCCTCCCTGGGAGGGAATCCATCGGTGACCGCCCACGTGGTCGATCCGGCGCTCCACACGTCGACGCTGCAGTTGCAGCCGGCGGCGCCGGGCCACTTCCGCGGTACCTTCCTGGCCGCCGGCCAGGGTGCCTACATCGTCTCGGTATCGGCGCACGGTCAGGGGCACGCCGACGCCGGCCAGGCCGGGCTGGACATTCCCTACCCGGCCGAGTATCGCACCACCGGTACCAACCTGCCGTTCCTGGCGTCTGTTGCGGCGGCCGGCGGCGGCAGTGTTATCTCCGCTCCCGGGGCGGTCTGGGCCGACAATCTACCCGGCGTGAACGCGCAGCACCCCCTGGCGAACTGGCTCTTTCTGCTGGCGCTCCTGCTCCTCCCCGTCGACATCGGTCTGCGTCGCCTGATCGTGACGCGGCACGATCTGACTGCTATCTGGGCGACGGTGGTCGCGCGCCGTCCCGCTCCTCTCGCCGCCGAGCCGGCGGTCGCTCCGCTTGGCACCATCCGCGCTCGACGCGCTTCCGCCACGCCCGCCGCGACCTCCCGAGCAGCATCGTCCGCACCACCTCGCGTGCCATCACCCGCCGACGCCCTCCGTCTCAACATCAAGGGAGCGGCGCCGAAGAGGCGACCTGAAGAGAAGCCGCGCGAATCCGCCGGTGACACCGTGCCCGAGGACTCGACGGCCGGCCGCCTCCTCGCCGCGAAGCGCAAACGCCGCTAATCTCGGAAGAGCGCTCCCTAAACCGGCCAACCGGCGCCGATGGCCAGATCCAGCGTCAGCGCGTAAGTCAGGTACATCAGCCAGATCCCGCCCAAAAACTGCCAGAGACCGACCAGCCGGATGCCGATCAGCGGGTTGGTCGTGTCAATGCGGGTAGGAAGCCCGCGTTCCGGCACTGCGTCCTGACTCTGCATCGGTGGCCGGCCACCGGGCAAGAGGCCGAAGCGCGCCAGTGCTTCCGACAGATAAATCAGGGCCAGGAAGATGAAGAGGATCCCCACTCCCTTGTCGTTGACTTTGGCGTCGAAAAAGACAATGATGCCCAGCACCGAGATCAGGAAGAAGGGGATTGCCATCCAGGCATCGGGCATGACGTCGGACTGGACATAGCGCCGCCAGCCCAGCACGAACCAGTGGACACCGTACGCGGTGAAGGCGAGCGCTGCCATGTACGCGGGCGTCGTGGCCACTCCCACCGCGAAGACGTGAAACCAGGTCAGGCCGATGAGCGTGGTGATCCCGGCGATGAACTGCATGAAGCCGGGCATCCAGATGCCCCACATGCCAAGGGAACGATCCGTGTTCGGGGTCGCTGCCGGAAAGCCGAAGAGAAGCTGCCCACCCCATACAAAGTAGCCGACACCCAGGCCGAAAAAGCCGAGGGCGAAGGGCACAAAGGGAGATGCCGCCAGGTTAAAAGTCGTCGCCGTCTGTAACATCCTGTTCCTCCCACACTCTGATCAATCCGAGGACTGCTCGCGTACCGAATATCCCGCCGCTTCTGCGTTCTGGCAGATCATCTGCGCATTGACATAATGTTCGTCGAAGGAGACGGTGACGGTGTTCCCGCGCACCGCCACATGGACGACACCGCTTAGTGCCGTCAGCGCGTTGGCCAGGTCGGCGGCGTCACGGGCGATATCGACACCCGGTGCCTCGAACCGCACCGTTCGCTCGGGGATTTCCATAGCTGGACTCACTTCCACTATACGGGCCGCGCTGGCATGCCGCTTGCAAGTTTCTTGCCCAGATATAGCGTGTCCACTGATGGGAAGGAGTGCGCCATGAAGAACATTGGATTACTCGTGATGCGTCTGGTCCTGGGATCTCTCCTCGCCGCGCACGGCGCGCAGAAGCTCTTCGGGTGGTTCAGCGGGCCGGGTTTGCAGGGCACGGCCGGCATGATGGAGAAGCTCGGGGTACGGCCGGGCCGCATCTGGGGTCCCGCCGCGGGGCTGGGTGAGTTCATGGGCGGCACCCTTACTGCCCTCGGCTTCCTCTGGCCGATCGGTCCGCTCAATATCATGGCGGCCATGGCCGTCGCCATCCGGAAAGCTCACTGGAAGCTGCCCATCTTTGCCGGCCAGGGTGGGGCCGAGCTACCGCTCACCAACTTTGCGGCAGCCGGTCTCCTCGCCGTCATCGGTCCCGGCCGCTACTCACTCGATCACGTGCTCGGCATGCGCATGCCGATTCCTCTCCGAATCGGCGCCGGCATCTTCACCGCCGTGACCACCTATGCTGCGCTGCGGCACCCCGAGGTCGCCGAGGCCGTTGTCAACAAAGCAACGTCGGCCATACCCTTGCAGCCGACGCCGGAGCCGAGCGTGATGATGGAAACGCGTCCGCCGGCCGCCGAGCGGCAGGGAGCGCAGTAAGGGACGGCGCCGTCAGGGAGAGAAGAACAGAGGGCCCCGCGGGAATGTCTCCCGGGGCCCTCTTTGTTGCTCTGTCCTACCGCAGTGCCGTGCTCGCGGCGCCGAAGCCCTGGGCCGCTCTGAAGAGGATCTCGCTCCCCGTCACGTGGGCCAGCTCAAACGACTTTGCCCTGGACTTGCATGCCTTGGGCAGCTTGAACGACAGGGCTTCGCCGTACTGATTGAAGGCGACAGTGACGTTCTCTGTCAGGGTAAGGCGATGCTTCTTCTTCTTGACCTTGAACGTCTCCGTGACCGGAAGATTCAACGTCTCCGCCACCGTCGTGTAATCAGCCGCATTGATGTAGACGTCGAGGGTGACGGCGGTCGTCTGCACGCCGTTTGATCCCGGAACCGACACGGTGACTCGCACGTCCCAGGCACTGATGCCGTTAACCGTCGTGAGGCCGACGTTGGCGATCGTCACCCCGCTCCCGCTGGTCGGATTCCCCACCGGGCCCGAAGGGCCTCCCGTCGACACGGGAGAGCACTGGAACTTCTTGTTGTTGGTCCGCACCGCCAGGTGACCGTGCGCGAAGATCTCGGTGATGCGATCTGTCACCGTCTTGGGCGGCTTGGTGGCCGTGTCCTTGAGCTTCTCGGTGAGGGTCTCGCGATACGCATTCGTCACGAAGTTCTGGTCGCCTTTGCCGGTAATCGTGCCGGTAATGGAGACGCCAGGAATATCGCTGGTCAGGGACAGTGTGCCCGAAAACGTCATGTGCGCCGTCTTCTTCGCCACGTCGGCTGCATTCATCGACTGGAGCAGAGACTGTGCATCCGGTAAGGCGGTCGGGGATGGTGTTGGAGTCGTGCCCGGGGTGCTCCCGCCGGGGGGCGGGGGTGGTGTCTGCCCGCGGGCCGGTTGAATCAGCAGGATGACTGCGACGAGGGCGATCAGGACGGCGCCTAGGCGATACATGGCCTATCTTCCTCTCTCCAAACAGCCGGTACCACCCGGCCTTCGCCCATTGTGCCTGCTGGCTACGCAGATTGCAACATGTCTGTCTTAATCTTCGGTGCCTTCGCTACAGTGGAAGCAGGATGAGCCGGCAACCGGGTCCCAATGCTCTCCGCGATCATCTCGCCAACGAGCGCACCCTGCTGGCCTGGATTCGTACCGGGATCGCCCTCATCGCGCTCGGCTTCGTCGTCTCCAAGTTCTCCATTCTTATCCGCGAGGTCAGTGGCGTTCATGTCCACACCACCGCCGTGCACGTGGGCACGGCGATCGGCATCCTCCTCGTGGTCGGCGGGTTGATCAGCACCGGCCTCGCCATCGTGAACTTCGAGAGAGTCCGGCGCGGCATCGAGGAGGGTCTCATCACCTTCTCCCCGGTCCTGGCCAACACCGTCGCCGTCATCGTCGTCATCGTCGGCATCGTGCTGGCGATTTATTTGGTGATCACGGCGTAGGCGGCCCAGGGATGAGAGCGAGGCGGACGTTGGGGGCTCGGGGGCGCACTTTCCGCGCACCAGATCCCTGAAAGTCCTGGGAATATGGTAGCGTGTGGAGTGCGGGGCGTTCGTCTAGTGGTCTAGGACGTCGGCCTTTCACGCCGAAAACCAGCGGTTCGAATCCGCTACGCCCTACCAAATTTTGTCAAGGATCGGAGCATGACCGCGCCTCTGCATCCTGAAATGTCGGCGTGGTACGCGAACGGCAGCGACAAAGTCTGCACAAAGTGTGGACGGCGCCTGCCCGAATCTGCTTTCTCGTTCAAGTACAAGAAGCTCAACTTGCTCCACACGAACTGTCGGTCATGCCAGGTTCCGATGCGTCACGCCGCATACGAGAAAAATAAGCTGTACTACCAGGGCAAGATCGAGCAGCGGCAGCGAGAACTTCTCGTGTGGTTCGAGGAATTCAAGCGCTCCCTCAGTTGCATCCGCTGTGGCTTCTCTCATCCCGCCGCGATCCAATTCCACCACCGTGATCGGCGGAAGAAGGACGTGGAGGTCTACATCGCTGTGCGGCGCGGTTGGTCGAAGGAACACATTCTGAGAGAGATCGAGAAGTGCGACCCCCTCTGCGCCAACTGTCACTTTATCGAGCATTGGATGGAGAGAGGCAGGTCGCGTCTGGAGGCCGGCTCCGAACTGACCGGCGAGATGCGGGCATAAGGGCTCGGCGCCGGCTCTAGCCGTTCGCCCGGTGGATCCGGTTCTCAATCCAGAGGCGCCGTGCCTCCTGCTGGGCCACGACGCGGCGGTAGCAGGCAACGGTCGTACAGCCGCGGACGGTCGGCCCGGGTAGGTCGAGTCCAAGAGCGGCCGCCTGCCGGGTCGCGATCAGAAGTTCGGCGTAGGCGACGCCCTCGCGGACGGTCCAGGCTGCCAGCTCGCGGCGCTCCATCACACGCACCAGCCGTACCAGCGCCCGGTAGCGACCCTCCTGGTCCGCGTAGTACCGCAAGCGCGCATGCGTCCCCGGAAAGCCGGGCGGGCTCTCGGTACGGAGGACCCGTGCCTGGGCCATCAGCTCCCGCATGTCCTTCGCCCCTAGGCCGAAGGCACGCGCTGCCCTCAGTTGGACACTGAAGGCATGCTGCGCGACGTTCAGCTGGGCGGCGGCGGCCGCATCCGCCCGCTCGAGACGAGAGATAAAGACGAAGGCGCCGGCGGCGAACAATAGGGCGCAGAGGACACCGGCGATTCGCGGGTAGGGAGAGTAGCGCAGAAAATCACGGTAACGGCGTGGGAGGAGCGGCCGGTACGCGATGAGCGCCTCCGGGTCGAGCACCGGGATAGCGGGCCGTAGCACCCGGCTGCGCCGGTGTCGATCCGCTTCCTCAAGATCGCTCAGATCGCGGATCTCCTCATCCTCACGCTTACCGGGAAGAGGCTGCAGCCGCACCGGCATCAGGTCCGCCTCATCGTCGTAGGCGAGGAAAGGCGGTGGGATGGGCAGCCGGCGCCGTCCCCGCAGTTTGGGATTCATCGCGGCCATCTCCGCCTGCCGCCGCTGATAGTCGGCCGAGGGTCGCCAGCGATAGCCAAGGGTGATCAGGAGACGGAGAGCGGCCGCCGGTACACGAGCTCGGCGCAGGGCGAGCCCGGAGAGCTCGGGTTGCACCGGAATCGAGCGGGCCTCGGCGTTGACGCGGGAGAACTCAGGCCGGGAGCGAAGAGGCGCGCGTACCGGCCAACCGAAGACGCCAAAGAGACGTCTCAAGACGTTGACGGCGCGCCGGGCATGCATGGTAATCCCTCAAGGGAAGGGCAACCGGACGGAGCTCCATGTAGTTTCAGCGTACCTCGGAATGACGTGCTCCGCAAGGATAAAAGGAGCACACGCCCGCTCGGCCTATCCTTCACCATGCGTATCCTGCTCGTTCGCGAGGGCGCCCTCGGCGATATCTTGCTGACGCGGCCGGCGGTCCGCGCCCTGCGCCGCCGCTATCCCGCCGCCGACCTCATGGCGGTGGGCCCGAAGACACGCTGGCGCCTCATCCCCGAGATTGACGAGGTTCTGGACCCGGATGGCCTCTTACCCCACCACCTCGCGGCGCGCGCCGGACACCCCGACCTCACGGTTATCTGGGCCGTCCACCGGCCGGCCTTCCTGCCGGCTCCCGACATTCACGTCTCTCCGTATCCGCCGCCCGGCATGCATGCCGCAGACTGGCTCGTCCGCTCGCTCGGTCCCCACGCCGACCCGGCACCCGGCGACCTGGAGCCGGCGTCCCGCGCCCACACCGGCGCCGGCATCTACCTCCATCCCGGTGCGGGCGCGGCGTGGAAGCGCTGGCCGGCCGATCGTTTCGCTGAGCTGGCCACGCATCTGTGCGGCGTTCACCTCATCGAGGGACCGGCAGACGGCAATGCCGTGGCAGAAGTTCTGGAACATATCGACCTGCCTGTGCTGCGTCCCTCCTCCCTCGAGGATCTGGCCCAGCATCTCCGCACCGCCTGCCTCTTTATCGGAAACGACTCCGGCGTGACCCATCTGGCCGCCGCCCTCGGCGTCCCGACGATCGCCCTCTTCGGCCCCACCGATCCGGTCCAGTGGGCGCCTCTGGGCCGGGCCCGTGTCCTCCGGCGGTGTGCCGCTCATGCCGGCCGGCAGGGACAGATCCGCGTGTGTGACGATCCCACCTGCCTCGCCGCACTACCGGTCGCCGATGTCCTCGCCACCGCCACGGAGATGACTGTGGATAAAGATGTCGATGACGCGTCGAGAGAGCCGGGCGCGTGATGACGGCCGGCCGTCTCTCAACATCTCGACATCCTCTCGACATCCTTTCGCCGACTCTCTCAACACCTGCTTCGGCGCCGCGTCGGGCGCCACGCCGAGTTTCGACAAATCCACTGCACCTATGACTGGTACCACGGATATCACCACAGGGATGGGTAGTGACGTAGAGCGTGTGGACAGCTTGGAGCGCCTCCCACGGCGCCCTGATAATGATGAAAACCAGCGAGGAGAAGATGTGCGGATTCTATTGAGTGGATTGTCCGGAACCGGAAGCACGACCGCGGCCAAGCGTATTGCCGCCGATCTTGGCCTCGACTATGTCTATGGCGGGCAGATTTTTCGCTCCATGGCGGAGGAGCGAGGCATCTCCCTGGAAGAGCTGGCGGAGTCGCTCGAAGAGGACCGGGAGACCGAACAAGAGATTGACCGCCGCCTGGTGCGTGAGGGAAGGCGGGAGAACGTCCTGATCGAGGGACGCACCGTCGGCTGGATCTTCCCACGTGATGTGCCGGCCGTTCGTATCTGGCTGACCTGCGATCTCTCCGAGCGCCTGCGCCGTGTGCAGGGGCGTGAGCATCACCCGCGCTCGGCCGAGAACCTGCTCCGTCGCGAGGCGAGTGACAACCGCCGCTATGAGGTGCTCTATGGGATCGTGCCCGAGGACTTCTCCCCGTTCGACCTGGTCCTCGATACCACGACACTGTCGGTGGACGACGTCGTGGAGAAGATCGAGAGCTTCCTGCAGGGGCAGATGCTGAGCGAACGGGCGTCCTGACAGGATGTGGACGGCGTGATACACTTTGACGCCCTGGAGGGGTCGCATAGTCCGGTTTAGTGCACCCGCCTCGAAAGCGGGCAGGCCCGACGAGGGTCTCGTGGGTTCGAATCCCACCCCCTCCGCCATGAGGACGCAGCATGCGTCCTTTTTTCTTTCCCGATGCGTCTGATCGTCGTGCGGCACGGACAGACCGCGTGCAATGTGAACAACATGTGGCACGGCTGGGACGAGTGCGCACTGACTGCTGAGGGAGAAGCGCAGGCCGCGGCGGTCGGGACGCGCCTGGCCGGTGAGCCGATTACCGCAATCTATAGCTCGCCGAGCCGCCGGGCTCGGCAGACGGCCGACGCCGTAGCTCGCCGGCATGGATTAGGGCCCGTCGTCGAGCCGGGCCTGCGCGAAAGATCCGCCGGCGACTATGAGGGCGTGTCGGTCGCGGAGGTGGAGCGGGTTCGTCCGACCATCTGGCAGGAACGAGATGCCGACCTGTGGGGATGGCGCCCACCGGGTGGGGAGAGCTTTCGCGAGGTGTTGCAACGGACCACGGAGGTGCTCGATCGGATCCGCGCCTGTCATCCGGATGAGACGGTCGCCCTTGTCACCCATATGGGGCCGGCCCGCATGCTGCTCAATCACCTCACCGGGACGTCCCTCGAGGAGACCTACCGCATGACGTTCCCGTCCACCAGTGTTTCGATCTATCGCTTCGATGGATCGGACGTCACAGTCGAGGCGTTGAACGACGCCGCGCACACCGCTTAGTGCGTCTTATGCAAGAGGTTCTCCACGACCTCCAGCAATTCATCGATATCGAAGGGCTTACCGAGGCAGCCGCTGGCGTCCATCATCCGGCAGATCATGGAGGCGTTTCCGGCAGCCGTCATCGCAATGATCGGGATCGAGCGGGTCTGCGGATCGGAGTGCAACGCCTCGGCGACGCTCACTCCATCCATCCCCGGCATCTGATAATCGAGCAGAATGAGATCCGGCCGCCGAGCGCTTGCCTCCACCACCGTGCGGCCGCCGACCGCAGAGCTCACCTGGTAGCCGGCATCTTCGAGAACGTCCTGGACGAGCCCGAGGACATCTCGATCGTCCTCGGCAACAAGGATGAAACGTTCCATGCTTACCTGGCCCCCTGGGCTATCCTTGTGCAAGGACTGTTCCATCGCGGAGCGAAGCGTGCGTTGCCCCGTCTGCCAAACCGAAATGCTCGATGCCACGGAGACGTGGCATACCTTTTCTGAAGCGGAGGGAGCGGAGTACCTCGCCGACTACGTGACCATCTGGGTCTGCGAGGCGTGCCGGACGGTTGCCGGCGTCGGAGAGGATCAGATCGAATGGATTATGGAACCGGAAAGTGCCGCCGCCGAGTGAGATGAGATTCGGCATCGTGGGATGCGGCGTCATTGCTCCCACCCACGCCGATGCCATCAACTCGCTGCCGGGCGCAGTCCTGGCCGCGGTGGCGGATAGTAACCTGGATCGGGCGCGAGCCCTGGGAGAGCGGTACGGGGTACCGGCGTACGGCAGCCTGCGTGAGATGCTCGCCGCCGAGGATCTCGATATCGTGAACATCTGCACCCCGAGCGGTCTCCACGGTGCGGGAGCGATCGAGGCCATGCACGCCGGCCGGCACGTCATCGTCGAGAAACCGATGGATATCACGCCGGCCGCCCTGGAGGAGATGCAACGCGTCCAGCAGGAGACGGGACGCGTCCTCTCCGTGATCAGCCAGCACCGCTTCGACGACGCATCCCAGCGCGTCCATCAGCAGGCCGAGTCCGGAGCCCTGGGACGTCTCGTCCTCGGCGTGGCCCAGGTACCGTGGTGGCGAGGCCAATCGTACTACGACAGCGGTGAGTGGCGTGGCACCTACGCCCTCGATGGCGGCGGCATCCTGATGAACCAGGCCATCCACACCATCGACCTCCTCCTCTGGATGATGGGTCCAGTGCAGCGCGTTGTGGCCTATACCGACACGCTGGCCCATGAGATGGAGGCCGAAGACGTCGCCGTTGCCTCCCTGCGCTTCGCGTCCGGCGCCCTCGGCGCCATCGTGGCGACGACCGCTGCCTATCCCGGCGTCACGACCCGCCTCGAAATCTTCGGCGATCGTGGCTCTGCCGTCATCGAGCGAGATCGTCTCGCCTATCTCCAGACGCGCGGCGAGGATGAGCCTCTCATGTGGGGACGGGAAACGGCCGAACCTGAGGTGCCGGCGGACGAGGGAGACCGGCCCGGCCATGCCGCCCAGATCGCCGACGTCATGCGCGCCATCCGGGACGGAACCACGCCGCTGGTCGACGCTACGGCCGGCCGGAGAGCCGTCGAGTTGATTCTGGCGATCTACGAGTCTTCGCGCACCGGCCGCGAGATCACCCTGTAAGCGGTCGGTGATTCGCCTCTCTGCCTTCGCGGACGAGATTAGCCCGGCGCTGGACGAGCAGATCGTGGGACTGCGCGCCGAGACGATTCGGCACCTCGATCTCCGCTCGGTGGACGGCACCAACGTCCTCGATCTGACGGGAGAGCAGGTCCGGACGATCCAGCGCGCGCTGGCCGCTGCCGGGATTCACGTCGCGGCCATTGCCAGCCCTATCGGCAAGACGTCGATCGACGCCTCGCGCGAGGACGACGTGCAGCGCATGCGCCGCGCGGTCGATCTCGCGCGCCTCTTCAGCGCACCGACCATTCGCGCCTTCTCGTACTACCCAGGGGCGGACGGCCGCTTCGATCGGGAAGAGATCGTCGAGCGCCTGCGGACCCTGGTGGCGCTGGCCGGGGAAGCCGACGTCACGGTCATGCACGAGAACGAGAAGGGGATCTACGGTGACACGGCGGAGCGTTGCGCCGATCTCCTCGGGGAGGTGCCGGGGCTGCGGGCCGCCTTCGATCCCGCAAACTTCCTGCAGTGCGGAGAGGAGCCCTACCCTCACGCCTACGACCTGCTGCGCCCGGCGATCGGCTACGTCCATGTCAAAGATGTCGCGGCCGACGGATCACTGGTCCCCGCCGGACGAGGTGAAGCGCACTGGCCCGACATCCTCGCCGCGCTGCGATCCTCCGGCTACACGGGTGTCCTTTCCCTTGAGCCACATCTCGCCTCTGCCGGCCGGTTTGCCGGCTTCAGCGGGCCCGAGCTCTTCCATGAGGCGGCGACGGCACTCAAGGGATTGCTGGATGAGATGGGCTGGGCGGAAGAGTAGCGGCGCTATGGATCTCCTCTACCGCGCGCCGGCCGGCGACGGCCTCCTCGAGATCATCCCCACCGGGGACAATCGTGACATCGGTCTCGCCCTCTTTCGGGGGACGCATCTCGCGCAGACCGATCCCCACCATGAAACGGCCCTGGTGATCCTCGCCGGCGCCTGCGACCTCCGCGCGGGCCGGCACGCCTGGACCGGACTGGGAGAACGCCGCGATGTCTTCTCCGGCCGGGCCACCGCCGTCTATGTCCCGGCCGGCACGCCGTATGAGATCAACGCTGCTTCCTCCGTCGAGATTGCCCTCTGCCGGGCGGCGGCGCCGGCCGCCGGTGAGCCGTTCGTGGTGGGGCCGGGAGAAAACCGGCCGCGAACTGTCGGGCGCGATACCTGGCGGCGCGAGGTCGTGGACATTATCGGAGAGGACCAGCCGGCGCAGCGGCTGGTATTGGGCGAGACCTACAACGAGCCGGGCAGCTGGTCCAGCTATGTGCCGCACAAGCACGATGTGGACGCGCCGCCCGACGAGGTGCGCCTGCAGGAGATCTACCACTACCGCCTCCAGCCGCCGCAGGGGTTCGGCCTGCAGCGCGTCTACTCGCCGGAGCGTGCTGTCGACGTGGCCTTCGCCGTCCAGGAGGGTGACTCCGCCTTCATTCCCTTCGGCTATCACCCCGTGGTGGCAGCCGGCGGCTACCGGCTGTACTACCTCTGGTTCCTTGCCGGCTCCGGCCGCACCCTGCGCCCTCGTCTGGATGAGAATCACCGCTGGGTCGAGCCGTGAGAAACCGGGCTCTATAATCGCGAGCACGGCCGTGCGCCGGAGGGGAAGGCATGAACAATCCGCGGGCCACCGGACGGCCCCACGCGCCACCGACCTATGCCTTCGGCAAGGATGATGCCCCGTTCCTCCCCTGGGCGCACGCGGAGGGACGCCTGGAAGCCGCCCGCAACTACTGGCTTGCCACCACACGGCCGGACGGCCGCCCCCACGTTACGCCCGTCTGGGGTGTTTGGGTCGACGGCGCCCTCTACTTCGACGGACTGCCCACCACACACTGGGCGCGCAACCTCGCAGCGAACCCGGCCCTCGCGGTCCATCTCGATGATGCGGAGGATGTGGTGATCCTGGAAGGATCTGCCGAGGATCTGACGACCGATAAGGCTCTCGGGGATCGCATCGTCGCGGCATGGGACGCCAAGTATGGCAGGCTGCATCCTGATCCGGCGGGGAGCGGTCTCTTTCGCCTGCGTCCACGCACCGCGCGTGCCTGGAGTAATTCCTCCCTCCGTGACGGCACCCGCTGGCAGTTCGACGAGTAGAGCTGCCGCACGATGAAATTCGCTATCCATCTCCCCGCGTTCGGCGAATATGCCGAGCCGCGAGCGGTCGCCGACCTGGCCCGTGAGGCCGAGAGAGCCGGTTGGGACGGCCTTTTTCTCTGGGATCACGTCATCTTCACCCCAAACTTCTATCCCATGACCGATCCCTTCATCGCGCTGGCAGCGGCCGCTGTGCAGACGGACCGCCTGCGCCTCGGCACCCTCCTCACGCCCCTGCCGCGCCGCCGTCCCTGGAAAGTTGCTCGGGAGACCGTGGCCCTCGACCGTCTCTCCGGCGGCCGCTTCATCCTGGGTGTCGGTCTGGGCGATCCGGCGCAGTGGGACTACGGCTTTTTCGGCGAGGACGAGGATGCGCGTGTCCGGGCCGAGAAGCTGGATGAAGGGCTCGCCCTCCTCGGCGGTCTCTGGTCCGGCGAGCTCGTCGGGCACGAGGGAACGCATTACCGGATGCACGAGGTGCGCTTCCAGCCCACGCCGCTGCAGCGTCCGCGTATTCCGGTCTGGGTCGGCGGCTGGTACCCCAACAAGCCCCCGATGCGGCGGGCGGCACGCTGGGATGGGGTCGCGCCGGGACACCTGGAGCGGCAACTGACGCCGGAGGAGTGGCGGGAGATTCTGACCTATATCGCGCAGCACCGCACATCATCCGAGCCGTTCGATGCCGTCCACAGCGGTGGGCAGACGACCGGAACGGATCGCGCCGGCGATGCTGCGACGGTCCGTCCCTACGGCGAGGCCGGCGTGACCTGGTGGCTGGAGGACGTGAGCCCCTGGCGCTTCGGGTTGCGCTGGGAGGATGAGTTGACACCGGCCCGAACCCGGCCAATCCGTGAGCGGGTTCTGGCCGGCCCGCCGGGGAGCGCGTGAGCGGTGGAGGCTCTCTTCTCCCTGCGGGGGCAGGTTGCGGTGGTGACGGGCGGAACGGGCGTCCTGGGCGGAGTAATGGCGCGCGGCCTCGCCGAGGCCGGCGTGCGCGTGGCGATCCTCGGGCGCCGGGTCGAACGGGCCCGCGAGGTGGCGGAGGAGATCCGGACAGCAGGCGGCGAGGCGATGCCTGCCCCGGCCGATGTGCTGCAGGAAACGGCCGTGCGTGCCGTGCGTGAGGAGGTCCTCGAGCGCTGGGGACGGGTGGACATCCTGGTCAACGCGGCGGGGGGTCAGGTGCCGGGTGCGGTTGTCCCGCCGGATGGATCCTTCTTCGATCTGCCCGCCGACGGCCTGCGTGCCGCCCTCGATCTCAACCTCCTGGGGACCATCCTGCCCGCGCAGATCTTTGCCGAGGCCATGGCAGCCGGCGGGAGTGGCGTCATCGTCAACATCTCCTCCATGGCCGCGCCCCTCCCGCTCACCCGTGCCCCGGCTTACTCGGCAGCCAAGGCGGGTATCGACAACTTCACCCGCTGGCTGGCGGTCGATCTGGCCCGACGCTACTCCCCGGCACTACGCGTCAATGCCATCGCCCCCGGCTTCTTCCTGGCGGAGCAGAATCGCGCCCTCCTCATGAAGGAAGACGGCACGCCCACCGAGCGCGGCGCGGCCGCCCTCGCCCACACTCCAGCCGGCCGCTTCGGCGAGCCGCGCGACCTCGTCGGCCCGCTTCTCTGGCTCTGCAGCCCGGCGGCTGCCTTCGTGACAGGGACGGTCATTCCGGTCGACGGTGGCTTTAGCGCGTGGTGGGGCGTGTAGCGCTACAGAAAGGCGCGAATGACCCAGAAGACCGGCCCGCCACAGGCGCCGGCCAATGCTCCGGTCACCACCTGGCTGGGCCGGTGGGCGCCGGTTCGCAGCCGCGCCCAGGCGACCAGCGGTACCAGAGGGAGCAGCAGCAGGTAGGCGGGACTGACGGCGACGGCCAGGATGCTGATGGCGCCGCTCACCGTGGAGGTGTGGACGGAGATCTTCCAGAAGAGGGAAATCGCCGCCGCTCCCAGGAGGCCCAGCACGACGGTGGCAAGTGCCGCCAGGAGATCAGCCGGCGCGCCAAGAGCAAGCAAGACGATGAACCCGGCGACGCCGGAGAGGGCTGCCATGGCGAATGCACCGGGGCGGTTGCGCCGCGCGGGCACGTCGAAGCCGCGGAAGTGATGGGTCTCGACCTCGTACGCGATGTACAGGAGGGGGATCACACCGGCGAAGAGCACGGCGACGAAGGCCCAGCGCACGGCAATCGTTCGGCTGCTCATGTGGTGCGCCGTCAAGACGAGGAGGAGCGCGCTGGCCACGATCGGCGGGTCAAAGAGGGCGCTGACAAGGCTCGCCAGAGACCGCCCCATCTCACCCGTCCAGTGGTGAAGCGCGCTTCATCTCGTCCACCACCGGAATCGGCGGCAGATTCCGGACCACCGGCTACGCCGTCATGCGCCCCAGTGCCACACGGTGCTGCGGCAACGCGACGTCCGGCTCGGCCAGCTCGGGATGCCACTTCTTCTCCCACTCCACGGCCAGATATCCCCGATATCCAATCTCGCGTAGCGCCGCCGGCATCTCCGGCACCGGCACCTCTCCCTCGCCGAGCGGGACCAGCTGCCAGCCGTCCGCGGTGCGCCGGGCGTCCTTCACATGCACGTGCACCAGGCGATCGCCCAGGAGGGAGACCACCTCCCCAGCCGATTCCCCCATCTCATACGGATGATGGCTATCCCAGAGGGCGCCGGCGGACCGGGACGGAACGTCGCTCAGGACCGTGGCGACGCGCCGGGCCGAGGAGAAAGCATCGTGCGTTTCCAGCGCCACCACGACGCCCGCGGCCTCGGCCTCCGCGGTGATCTCGCGCAGCCGCGCCGCGACCCGAGCATTCACCACATCCTCCGGTTCCTCCGTCTCGCCGCCGAAGACGCGCAGGATCGGCACGGAGAGCTCGCCGGCCAGGGCGATCCACCGCTGCAGATCGCTCACACCCTCGAGGGCGAGGCGGCAGGAGGTATCCAGAGCGCAGACCTCGATGCCGGCGGCGCGGGCTCGCGCGGTTGCATCGCGGATCGCCGCCGCGTCCTGCCGCGGGTCGAGGACCTGACCGTCCAGCAAGCGGATCTCAATCGCATCGTAGCCGTACTCTCGGGCGGCCGCCACGATGCGCTCAATAGTCCAGCCGGGACAGGCCAGGGTGGTAAAGGCAGTGCGCCATGAGGAAGAAACTGTCATTGACACCATCCGATCGACAACATGATCCATGGTGGCATGAAAGGCGAAAGGCCGGATCGTCGATGATCCGGCCTTTCGCGTGGTCTGCGGAGGACTAACTCACCTTGGCGAGCTTCTGCACCTTGGCCGTCTTCAGTTGCCGCTGGATCCAGGCCGAGAACTTCGTTTGCTGTTGCTGCTGCTGGCTGCCGGCGGGCGCCTTGACCATGCCGCGCGACAGCACGTCGATGACGTGGTAGCCGTAGACCGACTTGATGATGGTCGGCTTGTTCAGCGGCAGGTGGAACGCGGCCTGATTAAACGGCGGCACCGTCTCGCCGGGGAACACATTTCCGAGATCACCGCCCTTGTCGGCACTGCCCGGGTCGTCCGAGTACTTGCGCGCCAGCGTTGCGAAGTTGCCGCCGTGCTGGATCAGCGAGAGAACGTGCTCGGCCAGCGCGTGGGCCTGCGCATCCGTGCGCGGCTTCCCGGCCGAAGGATGAAGCGCGATCAGGATATGGCGGACATGAGCCGCCTCGACCTTGCTGGAGGCCGGGAACATAGACCGCGCCACTTTCTGAGCGAGCAGATTGGGCCTGATCAGCTGCTCATACTGGCTCATGGTCAGACCGGCGCCTTTCAGTTCGGACTTGAAGTGAACGAGCCCACCCGCCTGACGCTCCTGGGCCAGAACCTGATTCAACACCTCGTTGTTGGTGACGGCAATGTGATGCTGGGCCGCGTACTGGGCGACGATCGCGTTGACCACCACCTGCTGCATGGCCGAATCCGCGATCTTCTTCAGGCTTACCCCCTTCTGCGCCGCGTACTGCCGCACGCCGAAGTTCAGGAGGAGACGATAGCTGGACATGCTGACGTCGTGGCCGTTGACCACCGCGGCCACGGCTCCGCCCGACACCATGGGGGTCGGTGGCACCTTGACCGTCGGCTGGGGGGCAACCGTCGGCGTGGGCGATCCGGCAGCCTGAGCGCCGCAACCGGCGACAGCGATCAGGAGGATAGGAAGGGAAACGATCTTTGGGATGCGCACGGGAGCTCCTTCAAAAACGAGACCTCGGCTCCACGCCGAGGCCATTCGAGGGAGATTATACTCGGCTCGCTTACTCTTCGACCAGTCTTCGCGCCTCCCGGACCACGTCGTCGGCCTGCGGCAGAACCGCCCGCTCCCCCTCCGGACCATAGGCGACGCGGCAATCGAGAGCGGTGACCCGGGAGACCAGAACACCCGGCAGATCGGCGGCGATGCGGGCGACCACGCTCGCCCCGAAACCGCCGGTACGCCGGTCTTCCTCCGCCACGAGCAGCGCCCCCGTCCGGTCGGCCGATGCCCGTACCGCCGCTGCGTCCCAGCCGGCATCAACCGTCCGCAGATCGATCACCTCCGCCGAGATGCCCTCGCCGGCCAGCGTCTCCGCCGCCTCGAGAGATCGCGGGACGAGATTGCCCCAGCAGACGATGGTAACGTCGGTGCCCGTGCGCCGCACCCTGGCCACGCCCAGCGGCACCCGGTAGTCGTCGCCCGGGTACGGCGCCTTGCGAGCGTACAGCGCCTTGGGCTCCAGAACCAGAACGATATCGTCGCTCTCCACCGCCGTGCCGATCATCCCGGCGGCATCGGTGGCATTGGAGGGGACGAAGATGCGGATGCCGGGGATACTGGAGAGCATGCCGACGCTCGCCTCACTGTGCCAGAGGGCGCCGGCGCCACCCAGATAGCCGCCATAGGCCATACGCACCACGAAGGGCGCTTTCCAGACGCCGTTGGAGCGCCACCGCAACGTGGCCGCTTCATCCACCAGTTGCTGCCAGGCCGGGTGCAGATAGTCGCGGAACTGGATCTCCACCACAGGAAGCAGCCCGGCAAGCGATTGGCCCATCGCCGTGCCGATGATGGTGGCCTCCGCCAGGGCGCTGTTCCAGACGCGTTTGGGGAAGGCGAATTGCAGGCCGCGCGTCACGTGGAAGACGCCCCCCTTGCCGGGCAGGCCCGGGTGCGCCGCGTCGGCCACATCCTCCCCGTAGATCACGATGCGTGGATCGCGCTCCATCGCGGCCTTGAGCGCACGATTCAACGCGTAGCGCATCTCCACCGGCTCGCCGCTCTCGGCCGCCGGCTCCGTGCCTCGCTCCTCCAGAGGGCGCGCCGTCACCTGCTCGCAGATCAACTCCGGGTTGGGCCGCGGTGACGCGAGGGCTCGATCGGTTGCCGCGCGCACGTCGCGCTGGCAGGCGGCATCGAGGGCGTTCTGCGTCTCGTCGTCCAGAATCCCGGCGTCGTGCAGCAGCGCGGCCAGCCGCTGCAGTGGATCGTGCGCCGCTTCCTCGGCCAGATCCTCCGGTGTTCGATACTGCTCCTGCGTATCCGTTGAGGAGTGCGACATATGGCGCGTGACCAGCGCATGCAGCAGGACCGGCCCTTTCCGCGCCCGCGCATAGTCCACGGCGCGGGCCGTCGCCGCATCGGCATCGACCGGATCGGTACCGTCGCAGCGCAGAACCAGCATGCCAAGATCGCTGTAGTGCTCGTAGAGGCGGTAGGCGTCCCCGCCCGGAATGGCCCAGGTCGCGGGGACGGAGATAGCATACTTGTCGTCCTCGACGAGGAAAATGACCGGCGCGTGCGTGCGCACCGCCTGACGAATCGCCTCCTCAACCTCGCCCTCCGCCGTCGTCCCATCGCCGATGGACACGTACACGACGGAATCGGGCTCCCAGGGTGATTCCAGAGAGAGGCCCAGATCGAGGACCTTGAGAATACCCTCCGCCAACCCGGTGGCGGGAATGGCCTGCGAGCCGGTCGGGCTGGACTGCGAAACGACGCCGAGCCGGCGGCTGCTCCAGTGGCTGGGCATCTGGCGTCCGCCGGAGGACTCGTCACTGCCGGCTCCAACCGTCTGGAGCAGCATCTCCTCAGGGGTCATGCCCTGGACCAACAGCAGGGTGCGGTCGCGGTAGTACGGCATCTTGGGATCGGAGTGACGCAGCCGGCGCCCGAATGTCCAGCCGATCACCTCGCGTCCGGCCCCCGCGATCGAGAACCAGGCTTTGCCCTGCGCCTGGAGCGTGCGCTCACGGGTGTCCAGGTCGCGGCTGATCCGTGCCACCGTGTAGGCGCGGAGCAGGTCGGTCCCGGTCAGGGTGCCGGCGACCGGGGTCTCGTGGTGCAAGGCGGCTTCGCCCAGAGCGGCCTGGAGAATGCTGTCGTAGAGGGAGCTATCCCAGTGCACGGCTCCCGGCAGGACTGACGGCTCGTGTTGCTCCTCGGCGGCAGCGGTGGCGTCCACTGTTCTCACCTCCACTCATCCCATCCTACACGGCGCCCGATTCGGGTCCGGCGTGCCGTGGCGTGCGGATCAACCAGGGAATTCAGCTTCCGCCAAGATATGCTCGGCGGACCAGATCGCTCTCCATCAGGCTCTGGGCCGTTCCGCTTAAGACAACCTCACCCGTCTGAAGCACGTAGGCGCGCGAGGCGATCTCCAGCGCCATGTAGGCATTCTGCTCGACCATGAAGATGGTCGTGCCCTGCTTGTTAATCTCGACGATCGTGTCGAACACTCGCTCGGTCAGGATCGGCGAGAGCCCCATCGAGGGCTCGTCCATGATCATGAGCCGCGGCCGGGCCATGAGGGCGCGGCCAATCGCCAGCATTTGCTGCTCGCCCCCACTCATCGTCCCGGCCAGCTGATTCTTGCGTTCGGCGAGACGCGGAAACAACGTATAGACGCGGTCGACATCCTTCTGGATGTCACGATCCTTGCGGGTCCACGCCCCCATCTTCAGGTTGTCGAGAACGGTCAGCTTGGGGAAGACACGACGCCCCTCCGGCACCGGCGCGATCCCCATCTCGACGATTTGCCGCGTCGGCAGACCGTTGATCTCCTTCCCCTCAAAGATCACGCGTCCGTCACGGGGTCGGACCAGGCCGAGGATGGTCTTCATCGTCGTCGTCTTGCCCGCGCCGTTACTTCCCAGGAGGGCCACAATCTCCCCGGCGTCGACCGAGTAGTTCACATCCTTCAGGATGTGAAGGCTACCGTAGTAGGTATCGACGTCCCGGAACTCAAGCAGAGGCTGCTTTTCGTCCAAGATATGCCTCAATGACGCGCTCGTTGCTGCGCACCTCATCCGGTGTGCCTTCGGCGATCTTTGTTCCGTAATCGAGTACCACGATCCGGTGCGAGACACCCATGACCACGTTCAGGTTGTGCTCGATGAGCAGAATGGTGAAGCCGTCCGCATGGATGTGCCGGATATGGTCCATGAACTCGGCCGCCTCGGTCGGATTCATTCCCGCTGTCGGCTCGTCGAGGAGCAAGAGAGCCGGATCGGAGACCAGGGCACGCGCCAATTCCAGCAATCGACGGTCGGCGTACGCGAGGTCGGAGGCGCGGAACTCTTGCCGCGACAGCAGACGCGGCGACAACCGGCCGAGCACCTCTCGTGATCTCTCCACGGCTTCCTTTTCCGCCTTGACCACCCAGGGGGGCTTGACGATATCGCCGAAGAGATTGGAGTGGAGGCGCGAGTGATACCCGACCAGGACGTTCTCGAGCACCGACATATTGGCAAATAGGCGCAGAGTCTGGAACGTGCGCGAGATGCCTTTACGTTGCACACGATCCGGCTTGAGGCCGGCGATGTTCTCGCCCTTGAAGAGAATCTGTCCGGACGTGGGAGGGTAGATGCCGCTGATGATATTGAAGACGGTCGTCTTGCCGGCTCCATTCGGTCCGATGAGGCTGAGGATCTCGCCGGCGCGCACCTCGAAATCGAGGGAATCGACGGCGGTCAGGCCGCCGAAGCGCCGTGTCAGCCCCTGGACGCGGACGAGATCCTCGTTCTCAGTCATCCTAGATTTCACCAGTACGAACGGTATAGAGCTCGCTATCTTCTTCGGCCAGCTCGCCTGCCGTCCTGGGATGTAGTTCGCGAGCGCGCCGACCGGACGGCAAAAGCCCTTGCGGCCGAAGAAGCATGATCCCAACCAGGATAATGCCGAAGATCATCGGCTTGGCAGAGGCCAGCGGCAGCCCGGACAGCCAGACGCCGAGGGTGTGGATGAGACCGGGCCCCTTCTCCAGCCAGCCGCCGAAGTTGTTGATGCCGGCGGCGGCGTTCGTCAACCAGGATTGGTTGAGATAGGCAATGACGATACCGCCGAGGACCGCCCCGGGGATACTACCCATTCCACCCAGGATCACCATGACAAGGATGGTGATCGAGAAGTTGAAGAGGAACTCGGTGTAATCAACCGTCCCCAGGCGGCTGGCCTCGAGCAGTCCGCCGAATCCGGAGAAGGCCGCGCCCAGTGCAAAAGCGGTGAGACGCGTCCCGGTAATGTTGATCCCGGCATGGGCTGCCGCGATCTCATCCTCACGGATTGCCACCCAACTGCGGCCCAGACGGGAGGAGCGCAACCGGTAGATGATGATCACGCTGATGACGACGATGATCAGACCCAGGTAGTACCAGGGGCGGGGATCGTTGGTCTGAAAGGTCCAGTGGATGGGTCCCAGATTGATGTTGGGCGGGGAATCAATCCCTGTAATGTCGTTGACGCCGTTGGTGATGTTGGGCAGGCCAACGCTGTTGCCCGGGCCGAGATTCTCGATGACCTTCGGCACGATCTCTCCGAATCCCAGGGTCACGATCGCCAGATAATCGCCCCGCAGACGCAGGGTTGGTGCTCCGAAGAGAATGCCGCACAACGCCGCGGCCAGCGCTGCTATAGGAATGAGCAAGAAGAAGTTCACATGGACGCCGTTCGGGCCATAGGACAGGAGCAGGCTAGTGTGAGTCTGATTGCCGATCGCGAAATGGGTCGACGCCAGCAGGGCAGTCGTGTACGCGCCGATCGCGAAGAACGCGGCATAGCCTAGATCGAGCAAGCCGGCGAACCCGACGACAATATTCAGGCCAAGCGCCAGCAGGATGAACACCTCAGCGACCGTGGCGGTGTCAAGCCCGGTGCCGCTCGACGCGACCAGCGGGTACAGGAACGCCGCGATCACCACCACGACCGCCGCGATCCGGCGGAGGGCACGGGAATCTCGCCAGTGATCTATGCGCTCACGCCACGACGGCGTGACCATCACACCTTCTCCGTCGTGTTCGTCCCCAACAGTCCGGCAGGGCGGAAGACGAGGATCAGCACGAGGATGGCAAAGACGACGACATCGTACCACTCGGTCCCGGCGCCGGCACTAGCACCCGATCCCAGGTTATCGACCCACGAGATAACGACGCCGATCAGAATACCGCCCAGCATGGCCCCCCGAATGTTGCCGATGCCCCCCACGACGGCGGCGGTGAAGGCGAAGAGGCCGAGGGTGAAGCCGGTGTCATAGCCGACTTCGCTGATTTCAATCCCATAGATCACTGCCCCGGCGCCGGCGAGCGCTGAGCCGATGAGGAAGGTGAGCGAAATGATGCGATCCACGTTGATGCCCATCATGGCGGCCGCTTCCCGATCCTGAGCCACTGCGCGCATGGCCTTTCCCACGTTGGTGCGATTCACGAAGAGATCAAGACCGATCATCATCAGCACGGCAACCGCTATAACCAGAATCTGGACATTGGTGATAGTAGCCCCGCCGAGGAATGGATACTGCACCACGTTCAGAGTCGACGGAAAGCCGATCAGGCCACCGCCCTGCCATTGAAACAGCGCATTCTCAATGATCAGCGAGACACCGATCGCCGTGATGAGCGGGGCCAGTCTCGGAGCATTCCGTAGCGGGCGGTAAGCCAGGCGCTCGATCGCGACGCCGAGAATGCCACAGAGCAACGCCGACACGATCATCGCCACCCCAATGCCGATGAGCGATTGGAGAGGACTGATATTGATCGCGCTTTGATTGATGAGACGGTCGAGGACGGGAATGGCGACGAACACGCCGAAGGTGAAGACATCGCCGTGCGCAAAATTGATGAGCTCGATGATGCCGTAGACCATCGTGTAGCCCAGGGCGACGATCGCATACAAGGAGCCGAGGGCCAGACCCGCGATGAGTATCTCAACCACTCTCGTCTCTCGCTCTGGGGTCTTCGATACGGAGATGGGTCCGCGATTGGACCATTATAGAGAGCACGGAAAGACGAAGCGGGAGCCCCCGAAGGAGCTCCCGCTCACCGGCATCACGCTATGTCGGACTGATGCCCGATGGTGCCGTTAGCACCTTGAGCAAGATCCACTTGCCTCCCTTAACCGCGTTCATGGTCAGGATTCGGTTGCTCGTGTCGCCATTCTTGTCAAAGGTCGTCAAGCCGAGGGCTCCGTGGTACTTGATGCTGTGCACGTATTTGACGACCATCGTGCGCATGTGCGTGGCCGTGCCCGTCAGCTGGTGAGCCTTCGCCGCGTCGTAGATGGCAGTCAGGATGATGCCTGCCGCATCGAAAGACGGCGCATCGTAGGCCTGAATGCCCGGACTCGCGTAGAACGTCGGGAAGTACCTCTTGTAGAGCCTGATGAAGGCCTTCGACGCCTCGCTTGCCGGCTTTCCGACGCTCGTGGCGTAGTTGTTGAAGGCGCCCCGTGTGCCGGAAAGAGTGATCCAGTCCGGCGTGACGAGACCATCACCGCCCATGACCGGTTTCATGTAGCCGGCGTTCCGCAGGTCCTTCGGCAGGCCCGAGGAGGTCTGGGGGTTGCAGCCGCAGTACACCATGTCCGGATGCGCGCCGGCTGCCTTGGCGGCGATCGCCTGCGAGGTCTGCGCTTCCGCCGCCGTACTCGACGAATCAATGTGACCCACGCCAACCTGCTTCATGCCGATCTTCTTCGCGTAGGCGCCAAAGGTTGTCGCCAGACCGGCACCATAGGTGGTCTTATCGTCGACCAGGTAGAAGGTCTTGGCGTGCAGGGTGCCCTTGGCATAGGCCGCTCCGGTCGGGCCCTGCAGCGCGTCCGTGGTCACGGTGCGGTAGTACGTCACCCACGGAATCGCACCGCTGTAGGTCGCCGGCTCCTGTGAGGCTCGACCCCCTGCGCCCTGGTACGGCCGAACACTCGTCAGCTCCGGATTGGTGTTGGCGGGACTGATCTCGACCATATGGCCCCGATTCAGGACCGGCTCGCCGGCGAGGGCGGCACCCGAGTTGAGCGGGCCAACGTAGCCCATGGCGTGGTTGGCTGCCAGGCAGCGCAGGGCGTTGGCGTGCTCGACGTTGGGGTCGTAGTTGCTGCCGTCGGCCTTGGCATCATCCATGGTGATGGTCGGCCCAATCTTGACTCCGACCTTGAGCAGCTTTGACCGGTACTGGGCAATGGCCAGGGCCACACCATTGCGGATGCCCTGGGACTGAGTCTTGGTTCCGGGCACGCCATAGGGCGTCGACGTGCACAACTGAACCGTGATCGTCTTGGTGTGGCTCTTCGCCGCGAAGACGTTACCCGCCAAGATGCCGGACAGCAACATCGGCACAGCGGCGGCAAGATATGCGAGTCTCTTCATTCACCCCTCCTAACCAGGTGGTTTTCCTCTGAAGCCTGGGCTAATGATACATGGCTATCCCTCTCACCCCGGGATAGCCATCCACTGTCCTAAACGAACATGTGCCAGAAAACATAACGAGGGCTGATGGCGCCTCCCCCCTTCCGAACCTCCCGCCCCTCGCCTCCGCGCGGGGCCGAACACGAGGTGGCTAGGGTCCCGGCCCTAGGCCGAATTAGGCTCTCTTCCATCCCAAATATCGGGTCGACTCCCTATAGGAATCCCGCTATTCGAGGGAAACAATCGAAATAGGGCCGACCTGTTCGGCCCGCTGTAGGAAGTCCGCCGGTGAAAAGACTCACCGGGCGATCGATGGGAAGGGAGTGCAGGAACCATGTCCCGCCTCATACACGCGCGTCGTGCTTTTGTTGCCTTTGTCGTGGTCTCGGTGCTGGGGATCATCATGGCGCCGCTGGCGCGGGCCGACTCGGTCCTCCAGCTCATCCCAGGCACCGCTGTCCTGTACACCAACACGAGCGGTGGCGGAGGCAACGGTGGCAATACGAGCTCGACATCCAACGCGACAAATATATTCGCGCCGGCGAGCTACGTGGACTATCACCAGACGGGCGGTGAACCTACCACTGTTGTGGATCGCTATCCCTTCAGCACCTCATTCCAGTGCCAGGTGGCATCCGGAGTCAGCGATACGGAGACCGCATGCAACAACGAGTTGGCGAAGTGCTCCTCAGCCCAACTGGCTAGTGACTCCTGCTACCTCGATCCGGTATACGTCTCGAATCCCCTGGGACTTGGAGAGTACAGCCAGTTCTATACCTCGTACGATGGTGGCCAAACCTTCCGGGTACCTCCGCACAATCCGTACTTCTACAGTCAGCCTTCGCAGACGGGAGGTGGCGGAGGAGACTCCCACCAGGCGGTGGGACAGATCACGCACAGTATCTTTTTCGTGGACCTGTCCGGTGCCTGCGTCACCATGAACATCTCGCGCGATCTAGGTCAAACCTGGTTATCGAACAACCTGGGATGCGGGTCGAACCCGGGAGTGATTGACGACCGGCAGTGGGTGGCAACTGACGAGACTGCCCCCGACGGCCAAGATGTCTATATGAATTTCAACAATGACTCCGGCTGCCTGGCTACTCCGGCCCCTGGCTGCAGCATAGTGTTCGTGAAGAGCACAGATGACGGTGGTGCAGATCTCCCGACCGACTTTGCTGCCTCGTCGTGCAACGCCTTCACAATGTCGCCCTCCCTCAGCTCAGCTGGTGACAGCGAGCCGACAGCCTGCCCCGATCCCAGCGATCCGAACTTCTACATCGCAGGTCCGATCGTGGTTGATACGTCGTCGAGCTCGCAGTATCGCCATAACCTTTACATTCCGTTTGAACGCGAGTACAGTTCGACCAGTTCACTGCCCAGCGGCCTTACGTGCCCGACCAGCACGCAGAGCGGTGCTCCGATCTTCGTGATGTACCTCGCGATCTCCACGGATGAGGGGAACCAATGGATCCGCAAGCCGGCGGTCTGTGTCGGCCAACACGATCCGGCCAACATTTTCCCTCAGATGACGATCGACACCGCTGGAAATCTGTACTACACGTGGTCACAGACGCAGACCGTGAACACCAACCAGCCGGATGCCGAGGGCGAGACGGACGTCTACTACACCTACTCGACCGACGGTGGCGCGACCTGGCAGACACCGATCGACCTCACCAAGGAGACCGGCGACTCGGCCGTCTTCCCCTGGATGGTAGCGGGAAGCCCCGGACAGGTAGATCTCGTGATGTACAAGTCCAATACCGGGTTGAATCCGAATGTTGCCTTTACGAGCCCGAGTGGGCAGCCGGATGATAGTTGCAGCGCCCCCAGCGCGTCATGCATTCCCAACACGAGTGTCTGGAACACGTACTTCGGGCAATCGCAGAATGCGCTCAACAGCGGCGCCAACTTCAAGGTCGTGCAGATCTCCGATCACCCCATCCACATAGGTGGTGTTTGCACCGGAGGGACCTCCTGCGGAACCGGTCAGTATCAGAATCGCGATCTACTTGACTTCCTGACCATAGACGTGGATCACACGGGTGCTGCCTACACCACCTGGGCGGATGACAATAACGCGAACCAGGAAACCAGGCAGTTCTTCTCACGCCAGTTGTCTGGTAACAGCATCTTCCAGGGCCAGACCATCGCCGCGATGAACTCTTACCCCATCACCGACCACGCGGTCAGCGACCCGAACAACGTGGTCACAGACGCGACCGGTCTACCGGATCCAACTTGCAAAGCTGGATCCGGCATGGATGTCCTCGGCACCAGTGAGAAGCAGACAAACGGCATCCTGACCGTTACCCTGACACTGGATGGTCCACCCACCGCTCTCAACGCAGCTACTTGCTCGCGGGAGGGCGCGAACGGCGGGCTCTGGGGGGCCGAGTTCTGGTCATCCTCCGCACCCAGTTCAGCGGGAGCACCCGGCAACGGCAACTTCTACATTGCCTACCGCGACAATGAAGCTTCGGGTGGACCAGGTGTGGAGGCAGGGCAGGTGACCAGTGTGTCTCCCGTGCTCAACCACTACGAATTCTCTCCGCAGGAGGCCGGCACACTGGGCGGAACCTGTCTCACCTCTCCGGGCGTAGTAAATCCCACCGCACCGGCACCGTGCACTATCGTGCTGACGGCACCACTGTCGGGACTCGGCATCAAGCCAGGCGCCGGCCTGTACTCGATCAGCGGTTTCTCGGTGTACTACCTTGGCTCCGAGAGTACCGTTCCGGGAACCAATCTCGGCCTCGGCAACACCAACCTCGCGTCGATCGACACACCGTTCGACGACAACGGTACCGGGACAACCGGCTAATCATCACGCACGCGCGAACGGGGGCCGTGTCAGCGGCCCCCGTTCTTTGTGTTCTTAGCTCATCGTATGCCCATGGAAGTACGCCCGAATGCCCTCCGCGTAGCCGCGGGCGATGGCGGCGATCGTGCCGGAGCGCTTCAGCGCCGTCGCATCGGACGTGCTGGTTAGATAGAGCGACTCGATGAGCGCGCCGGGCATGGCGCTGCCGGTGATCCGTTTCGGCCAGGAAGGACCGAGCACGAAGAACCAGGGATAGTTGGGGAAGCGCTGTGGCACCTTATCCGCCACATCGGTCTGGACACCCGCATCCGGGGAGCTATACCCGGAATGCGTGAGCGAGGCGGCGAGGGCTGCCGTGATCGTCGCGGCGAGACGTTTGCTCTGACGCCAGAAAGGACGTGCCGGGCAGTAATACCCGTGCGTGCCATGGATGAAGGGCGCGCCCTCGGCCGCATCGAAGTGGATCGACACGAAGATGTCGGCGTGGTGTCGGTTGGCGAAGAGAGTGCGCGCGTTGTAATCGTCCAGCTGATCGATGGTGCCGTCGTGGTTCAGATCGCGCGGTGGCCAGTTAACCGCCTGATCACGGGTGCGGGTGAGATTGACCGCATACCCCATGGCCCGGAGATCACGTGCGGCCCGCTTCGCCACCTGAAGGGTCAGGACTTTCTCCTCGAGGCCATTGTCGATGGCCCCGGTGTACGACATGTCCGGACCGTAGCCACCGTGCCCTGGGTCGAGGACGACGATCAGCCGGTGGTGAGTTTGCGCGGAGGCCGGGCCGGGGAGAAAGAGAAGAAGCAGTGCCGCCAGCAGGGCGAGATATCGCATCGGGCTATGGTAGCACCGGGAAAGAGAGGGCGGGACGGGATTTCTCCCGTCCCGCCGGCAATTATCCCTGGGCTTGCGCCGGCTCGCGCTGCTCGGCCTCGAGCAGCCAACCCGCCAAAACGTGCAGTAGCGGAATCGCCATCTCCGGATGGGCGCGCAGCTCGGCGTTGAATTGCATCTTATCGAGCAGAACGCAGGTCGTGGGCTCCATGGCGGTAATGGTCGCGGTACGCGGCCGGTCCTCCAGGAGGGACAGCTCGCCGAATGATTGCCCCGGACCCATGGTGCGGAGCTCCCGCTCGCCGTTGGCTGTCTGCTGCGTCACCTTGACCGTGCCGGATTCGATGAAGTACAGGCCGAGTCCCGGCTGTCCCTCGCGCACGATGGCCGTGCCGGCCGGGTAGTTGCGCGTGGTGGTCCACCGCGCCAACGACTTCACCTGCTTGGGCTGGAGACCGCGAAAGAGGGGGATGCGCTGCAAAGTCTCTTCGGCATTCACCGTGTGTTCCTCCCGTCGATCGAGCCGGATGTCTCTGACTATGGTGCCATTGTGTCGCTTTGCGCGCTCCGACGCAACGCGCTGCCGAATCAGTGCGCCGAGCGAGTGTCTCTCGCATTCCCGGAGCCAATGGTCTGACCATTTCCCGCTTGGGAACGCAGTGCTTCTTCGGCCTCTTCGACATCCTTGCGGGCCCCCAGCTTGCGGAAAATTACCAGCGATTGCTCGAGCATCTCGCGGGCACCGTCCCGGTCGCCGCTCTGGCCGGTGATGATGCCGAGTTCGTAGAGGGCACAGGCCTCAACGTACGGAGACGGTAATGCACGGGCAAGATCGAGAACGTCCCTAAATAACAGCTCTGCTTCACCCAGGCGTCCCTGGCGTGCCTTGACCAGCCCCTGCACCATAAGTGTGTCCGGCAACGAGAGCTCGTCCCCGGAGCGTGCTCGCTCGGCCGCTCTCTCCGCCAGCTCCGCCGCCTGATCGAGGTTTCCCGTGTCCAACAGGGCGTGTGCCAGGCTCTCAAGGATCTGGACATCGACGCCCTCCTGATCTGCCAGGGGAGCTAATCTCTCCACTGCCTCCTGAGGATGTCCCTCGAGGATGTCGAGCAGGCTGAGGGCGGCCAATGCCTGCTCGTGCGCTTGCCGGTTGCCCGTCTCCTCCGCCAAACGCAGGGACTCGGAGAGCGACGAACGCGCCTTCTCCCAATCCCCCTGTCGGAGTGCGAGCGAGCCCTGCAGCTTGATGGGGAATGATGCGTTTGAGGTCATATTCGAGCGGGCGAGTTCCGCGGCGCGGTCGATATAGCTGCGCGCCTCGATCCACTCACCGCCATTCATAAGAACCGTTCCGAGGTTGGCCAGGGTGAAGGCGAGCTGATCGGGATTGCCGACCTGCTCGGCGAGCTCCACCGCACGGTGGAAGCAGCGCGTGGCAGTCGTCCCGTCGCCCATGAGATCGGCGGCGCACCCGATGTTTTGAATCATCCGCTGCAGGAGCGGGAGGTTCTCACCGGCCTCGACGACCGGGAGGATCTCTTCGAGTATCCGTTTGCCCTCTCCCGGTTGATCCAACATGATCAACGCCGTTCCTTGCCGCTCGCGAGCCTCGGCCAGTGTTGCCGGATCATCCGCCGCGATCTCGCTCGCCCGCTCCGCGACCGCCACCACATCGTTGTATCTCCCCGATAGGAAGAAAAGATGGGCAAGGGCAATGTAGAGCGCTCCGAGTGCATCGGACGGAGCCCTGGCGCCCAGTTCATCGATCATCGACTGGACCCGAGCGATCCCCGCTTCCGGATCGCCCTGCCAGCGGTATAAACGTCCGATCGCGGCCGTGACCCGTCCGGTTGCCGCCAGATCGCCGATCCGGCGATACGTCCTGGCCGCTGTGTCCAGGCATCGCATGGCCTCGTCGTATCGCGCCGTGCCGGACAGCACCCGTCCCAACTTCTCTCCGGTCTCCGCCTCGGCCCGCTCATTGCCGATGTCCTGGGCCAGAGCCAGGGCTTCGCGATAGTGGCGCTCGGCCTCGGCGTGGGCAAAGACGGCTTCCGCGCGCTCTCCTGCGTCGAGACTGTAGCGTAGCGCCTTCTCCGGTTCGTCGGCTTCGAGGAAGTGACGGGCCAGTTCCACTGTCCGTTCCGCTCGTTTCCGTTCCGGCAGCTGCTCGAGCGCCTCGCCGGCTGCCCGATGCAAACGCCGCCGCTTCCGTGCCGAGAGTTCGGCGTACAGCGCCTGGTGAGTCAGGGCATGGTTGAAGGCGTACCTGTCCCGGCCTGACTCACGCACTAACCCCGCCTCAATCGCCTCTTCCAGCCCGGCTTCGATCGCCGATTCGCCGCGCCCGCTCATGGTCTCGAGATCGTCGAAGGTGAAGCTCTGTCCCAACACACTGGCCTCGCCGAGGATCTCCTGGGTCGTGTCGTCCAGACGCGCCACGCGCTCGTCGAGCGCAGACCTGATGCTTTCCGGGACCTCGAGCTCCGCGACCTCTTTACGCTCCCAGATCCCGTCGTGTTGAAAGACGTCCCCGCGGTCGATCAGGGTCTGGAGGACTTCCCGCGTGAAAAAGGGGTTCCCCTCCGTGTGACGGTGCACGAGAGACGCGAAATCGTCCGAGATTCCCGCCTCGCCAAAGCTCGCCGCGATGAGGGCAGCGGTTCCCGCCTGATCCAGACGGCGCACGTCGATCCGCTCCACCAGTCCGTCGCGATGAAGGCCGCGGAGGGTTCCTTCCAGGGGATGGCGGCGCCGCACCTCGACATCCCGATACGTGCCCAGAGTTAGGATCGGCGCGTGACGGGTGTGACGGGCGAGATGGCCGAGCAGGTCGAGGCTCGCCTGATCGGCCCAGTGGAGGTCGTCGAGCAGGATGGCCACCGGAACGGAGGCGGCCAGCGCCGTGAGGAAGCCGGTGACCGCGCGAAACAGCCGCTGCTGATCGTCGGTTCCTCCCGTCGCACCGGCCGGCCTCCCGCCAATTTCGTCCGGCAATAGTTGACCCAGCCAGGGAAACAGTGTCGCGGCATCACGGCGGAGTGCGGCCGGGGCAACGGCAAACAGCGCGGCGAGCGCGTCGATGAACGGGAAGTAGGGAACAGCTTGTTGCGGCTCGTAGCAGCGTCCCGCCGCAATCAGAAATCCCCGATTGTGCAGACCGACGGTCGCCTCCTGGGCAAGGCGGGTCTTGCCCGCACCCGGCTCACCGGCCAGCAGAACCAGGCGTCCCTCCTGCGTGGCGGCATCGACCGATTGCAGAACACGCGTGAGCTCATCCTCCCGCCCGACCAGCTTGTCGGAAGGAATCGAGCCCAGAAAGCCGCCGACCGGTAGAATCTGGCGCGGAACCGGGGTCTCCAATGCCACAGACTCCCGTGCGGACTCCGTGCGATGCTCCGATTCTTGCCGGCTCCGCTCGAGCACCGCCTCAATGTCGCGGATGAGGCGGTGCACGTCGTCATGCCAGCGGTCGTCACGTAGATTGAACATCTGCCAGCGCGTCAGCGGCTGCAACGCGCGCGGGAGGTCGTCCTTCGGCGGGGGCGGCGCATCATCCACCAGGACGGGGAAGATGGGGATGCCGCGCTGCAGAGCAGCCACGATCTCCCGGCGCACCCAATCCCGCGCATCGTCCAGCCGCCGCTTCCCGTCCCGACCGGTGACGGTGAGCCACATGCTCCCGATCAGGACAAGCACGATGTCGCAGGACCCGACTTGCTCCTCCAGACTGGTGTCCCACGTATAGCCGCCGTGCAAGCTATCGACATCACGAAATACCTGCTCGTCTCCAAAGTGGCTGATCAAGCTGTCACGCAGCCGTCCTGCCACATGCCGTGTATCGTCCCGCCGATAGCTGATAAAAAGCGACGCCAAAATCCCCTCCCCGCCAACGAAGCATCGCGGTGCATGTAGTGTATGCCCTGGACCGGAACACGACAAGGACTATATGACGTCAGGGGCTATGATCTCCGCCCGCAAGAGAGGGCCCTTGACGCCCGGCCGGGCACGCCTCTTGCAGCGAATGAGGGTGAAGGAGGTCGACTGACTATGAACCAAACGGAAACCCGCACGAATCTTCCCGTCAGCAACTTCGTGTATGACGTCGTCACGATCCTGCACGAAAAGCTGCAGGGACTTGAGGCACTTGAGAGGTACACGCAGGACGCGCAGCAGGGCGGCCACAACGCCTTCGTGCAGCTGGCGCAGAAGATCCGCCAGCAGGATACCGAAGTCGTGCAGGAGCTGCAGAAGATCCTGGCGCGCAATATCAACCAGAGCTAACGCGGGACGCGCCCTGACTCACCGGCCACGGTGAGAGTAAGAGTACGCGTACGGCCTCCCTCCAGGGAGGCCGTACGCATGCCGATGCTGTATAATTTGTCCTGATACTAGAAACTGTTGGTCCGCCCGCTGACAGCGGCGGGCTTTTTTTGTGCCCAGGGAGGGCACCATTATGACACAGACGCCCCATAAGGAGGGAACCTTCGGAACATTATCCGTTGGCGCTCCTCTCGCCCGTTCACTTCGAGAGATGCAGTACAGCCAGCCGACCCTCATTCAGGAGCGCGTCATCCCGCCACTACGTGCGGGCAGGGATGTCCTTGCTCAGGCGCAGACCGGGTCCGGCAAGACCGCGGGCTTCGGTATCCCCATTAGTGAGCGTGTTGACCCGCGCCGTCATGGCGTGCAGGCACTGGTCCTCGTTCCCACGCGCGAGCTCTGCATCCAGGTCGCCGACGAGTTGGGTCGCCTCGGCAAAGGCTCCGCCATCCGCGTCCTTCCTATCTATGGTGGCGTCGGGTTCGGGAAGCAGATCGGGGGACTACGCGCCGGTGCCCAGGTGGTCGTCGGCACGCCCGGGCGGGTCGAGGATCTTATGCAGCGCGGCGACCTTCGACTGAGTGACGTTCGCATCGTGATCCTCGACGAGGCGGATCGGATGCTGGATATCGGCTTCCGTCCCGCCATCGAGCGCATCCTCCGGGCGACTCCTGCCGGCCGACAGACCGGGCTGTTCTCCGCGACGCTTCCTCTCCCGGTCCGCGAGCTGGCGCAGCGACACCTGCGCGAGCCGGTAACCGTCGAGGTGCATCCGGAGCGTGCCACGGTGGACGAGATCGAGCAGCGCTTTGAGCGCGTCGAGGAGGTGGACAAGCTGGAGGCGCTGCGCGCCTACCTCGACAACCCCGCCACCTACCTCGCCCTCGTATTCCGCCGCACCACCTACCGCGCCGACAAGCTGACGCGCGACCTTACCCGCCGTGGCTATCGGGTGGGCGCCCTGCACGGGCGCCGCTCACAGAATCAGCGGCAGCGCGTGCTGGCCGACCTCAAAGCCGGCAAGCTACAGGCGCTGATCGCCACCGACATAGCCGCCCGGGGTCTCGATATCGCCGGTCTCACGCACGTTTTCAATTACGACATGCCGGACACATCGGAGACGTATGTCCACCGTATTGGTCGGACCGGCCGCGCCGGAGAGACGGGGACCGCCGTCACCTTCGTCACGGCGGATGACGAGGACGATGTCCGGAACATCGAGCGCTACCTGGCCGGGAAGCGTGACAAAACCGCGACCCCGACAGGTGGAGGGCCGGCTCGAGGCCGCCGAACGGGACCAGGGACGCCTCGGCCGGCGAATCCCAGGGGGAGCCGGCGTGGGCGATCGCCGGAGCGGCGCCGGGAGCGGACTTCCCAGCCGCGCTAGCTATCCGCCTTGCGGTACACTTTCTCCCCGGCCTCGATCGGCACCCGTAGCCAGTTTTCAATCGGCGGCAGGGGGCAGCTGTACGCCTCGTTGTACGCGCAGTACGGGTTGTAGAGGTAGTTGAGGTCGGCGTCGACCTGGTCGTCGCCGACCATCTCGGGCTCGACGTAGCGGCCCGCCCCGTAGGTCTCCTTTCCGGATGTCGCGTCGCGCAGGGGCAGGAAGAGGGAGCCGTCCGAGCCCTGGTAGATCATCAGCTCGGCCGGTGTCCCGTCCACCTCGAACCGGATCTTGCCGACCCGCCGGTACTCCCGCCGGCTGCCCGTGCTTGTCTCCATGGTGATGGGCTCTGCCGGCACATCGCGATCGAGCGGCAGCTGCAGATGAAGATCCGGGTTGTAGGGATAGTAGGAGAGACCCGGGAAGTTCTCCCGCTCCTCTGAGGGAAGGGGCGACTGCTCGTCCTCCTTCATGAAGGCGTCCTTGGCGGCCCGGAACTGTGTCAGCTCCTGCGTCTCGTCGTGACCGTGATGGTCGGGCATGGTTCCCTCCGTGCTCAGAACTCGTCCCCTGAGCGGCGTCGCCGCCGCGGCGCCGGTTCCTCGGCGCCGGCCGCTCCCGCGCTGATGCTCAGCGTCAGCTTGAGACGGACGTCACCCAGATCGCGCTCTTCTCCCACCTTGATTGAGGTGATGATTTCCCGGTCCGCGTTCTCCAGCTCGGCGCTGACCTCATCGGCCAGCTGCATGATCCAGAGCTTGATCTCCTCCGATGCATCGCCGGGAATCGGAGTCACGGATGACAGGGATACGGGCATGGTCTCCTCCAGATATGAGTGCTGCCCGTCACCCTACCATGAGCACGCTCACACGGCGTGCAACGCCAGACCGAGTCCGGCTCCCACCACGGTTCCAATGGTGACCACGATAAGGAACTGGAGGGCGGACCGCTGGGGACTGCGCAGCGTGTAACGCGATTTGAGGGCGCCGAAGACGAGCGCAGTGAGGGCGGTCAGCACATACGACCACACCGGGTGATAGGGGACCGGCAGCAGGTAGGGAAGCACGGGAATGATGCCGCCCGCTACGAAGGCGAGGCCGACCAGCAGACCGTCGGTGATCGGGTGCCGGTGATTCTCCTCCACCATGCCGTGCTCATCACGCATCATTGCCTGCAGCCAGCGCTCCTCGTCGGCCGTCAGATGGTCCACGATGCCGTCCAGCATGCCGCCGCGGAATCCCTTGCGCCGATACAGGTCGCGTAGCTCGGCACGCTCCTCGTCCGGCTCGTTCCGAATCTCGTGACGCTCCATAGCGATGCGGTAGTCGCGGATATCGGACGCGGTCTCGGCGGAGAGGTAGGCGCCCAGGGCCATGGAGAGGCCGCCGGCAATGACCTCGCCCAGCGCCACGAGGACCACGCGTCCCGCCGCCACGCCGTTGACCACCATGATGAAGACGAGCGTGGTCACCAGGCCGTCGTTGAGGCCGAAGACGATATCGCGCAGCCACTCCCCACGGTGAGGATGCTGTTCCTCGGCCGTGAGAGGGGATGTGTCATGCCGGTTCATCATGCGAGGACGTCGCTTCTTCGTGCAGCAAGGATTCGGCCATCGTCGGGCGACAATGGGTGGTGAACCCCATTGAAACAATTCTCCGGGACTTTCCGCTGATCGTTCTGGATGGTGCTCTCGCCACCGAGCTGGAGCGCCGCGGCTGCGACCTGAACGATCCTCTCTGGTCGGCCCGGGTGCTGATCGACGCGCCCGACCTCATCCGGCAGGTCCATGCCGATTACTTCCGTGCTGGGGCCGATGTCGCGACCACGGCGACCTATCAAGCGACATTTCCCGGCTTCGCTGCCCGGGGCCTCCGGGAAGATGAGGCGGCGGACCTCCTGCGGCGCGCGGTGCGTGTAGCTCAGGAGGCGCGCAACGAGTTCTGGGCCGATCCCGCCCACCGTTCCGGCCGTCCGCGCCCGTTGGTGGCGGCGTCCGTCGGTCCCTACGGCGCCTACCTTGCCAACGGCGCCGAGTACACCGGCGACTACGACCTGAGCGAAGAGGATCTCATCGCCTTCCACCGGCCTCGCCTGGCCCTGCTGGCCGGGAGCGGCGCCGATCTCATCGCCGCCGAGACCATCCCCTCGCGACGCGAGGCCCGCGCCCTGGCCCGTCTCCTCGAGGAATATGGCGTTCCGGGCTGGATCAGCCTGAGCGGGCGCGACGGGGCACAGACGGCGCATGGGGAGCCGATTGGTGAGGTGGCGGCCGAGCTGAATCGGTATCGGCAGGTCGCGGCGATCGGCGTCAACTGCACGGCGCCGCGCTACATCGCCGAGCTTGTCAGGGCGCTCCGTGCCGCCACCGATAAGCCCATCCTGGCCTACCCCAACTCCGGTGAAGGCTATGATGCGAAACGCAACGCCTGGATCGGCAGGGGAACGGCCGATCTTGCCGGTCCCGCTGCCGCCTGGCACGCCGCCGGCGCCCAGGGTATCGGCGGCTGCTGCCGCACGACACCCGGTCAGATCGAGGAACTCGCGGCATGGGCCCGATCGACGGAGATGAGCCGGTCGTAGGGACGGCGGCCGCGGTAGGCCGTGGGGGACGGAGGCCGTGGTAGGCCGTACAGGTAGCGGTCGCGGTAGTTGGCCGTACGGGTAGCGGCTGCGGTAGTTGGCCGTAGGGGCGGCCGCGGTGATTGGCCAGGTGGGGCCACCGCGGTGGCGGCCGGTGGGGCCTCCGCCGCAGCGGTTGGCGGTGGGTACACCGCCGCAGAGGTTGGACGCAGGGGCGGTTGCGGTGGTTAACCGGTGGGGCTACCGCCGCGGCGGTTGGCCGTACGGGTCACCGCCGCAGCGGTTGGACGTAGGGGCTGCCCCGAGTGGCAGCCCGCCCTGGCGCTGGATATCGAGAGATTGCGAATCCAAGGCGGGACGGCTCGGGCCGTCCCCTACGGCACCGATCGCTCCGGCGAATGTCTACCGCGCCGTTGCCGGCGAGAACCGCTCGGAGAGACCCGGGAGCGGCTGCATGGCTTTGCGGCCGCCACGCTTCAATTCGTAGAGCTGTGGCTGACCGCTCAGCCAGCGGAAGTGGTCCCACAGCTCGCCGGCCGCATCGCCGGTCAGCAGCTCCCCGATCACCGGACCGAAGAAGCCCGCCTCGTCCCCCTCCGTGACGAGCCAGGGAACGCCGAAGGCGCTCATCTTCTCGACCGCCTCGGTGTGCTCGCGCAGCACATCCTCCAGGGTGCTCTCGTCCTCCAGGGCGCGCTCCCCGAGATCGGGCGGCAGACCGACATCGGCCAGATACGGCTTCACGACCTCCGCCAGCTCTTCGATCTTGTCGAAGGAATCCTTGTTCTCGTGGAAGAGGCGGCCCATGGCGAGATAGGCGCGATCGACCGCCTCGTTGCCGCCCTCGCGGCGAGCCAGGGCGGCGATGCGCAGCGGGCCGTGCCACTGATCGGCACGGTCGTTGACGCCGGCCAGCGAGAAGAACTTCCACTCGACGTCGATCGGCCGCACCTTGCGTGCCTCCCGAATCCACAGGGAGGTCATCCAGGCCCAGGGGCAGAGCGGGTCGAAGTAGAACTGGACCCGCTCTCGTCCGCCCGCCATTACTGCTGCGCTCCGGCCGGGGCGGTCTTCGTGGCCTCGACCTCGATGTTGATGCGAGCGGTATCACCCACCAGGACGCCACCGGTCTCCAGGGCGACGTTCCAGGTCAGGCCCCACTCCTGGCGCGAGAGGATGCCGGTCACGGTAAGGCCGATCACTTCCTGGCCCCAGGGGCTCTTGCCGACGCCGTTGACGGAGGCCTCAAGCTCGATCTCCCGGGTCACGCCGCGGATCGTCAGATCACCGGTGACGGTATAGACGTTCTTCTGCCGCTCGGCGATCTTCTTGCTCTGGAACGTGATCGTCGGATAGGTCTCAACGTCGAGGAAGTCCGCGCTCTTGAGGTGCGCGTCGCGCTGCTCGTTGCGCGTGTCGATGCTGCCCGCCTGGATCGTGACGTCCACCTGAGCGTTGGTCGGATCGTTGACATCCCCGGTGATGGTGCCGGTGAAGTCGGTGAAGCGGCCCTTCACCGTGGACACCATCATGTGCTTGACCGCGAACTCAATCAGCGTGTGCGCGGTGTCAAACTGCCAGGTCGTCGTCTGTGTCTGTGTTTCGGTTGTCATTGCACCCTCCTTCAAGACCTAGTTGTTGTGTCTGCAACTATCATGCCAGACTTTTGTTGAACTGTCAAGTACCGCCCCGCCATTGCCAAAACCGGCTTCGCGTGGTACCGTGTCCACGAGCACACAGCAAAGGAGGCGCACCCATGAGGATCACAGCAACCGAGCTCGCATCGATGTTCGATGCGCGGTGTGATTCGACCATCTATGGGTGCGCCCGCTAACAGCTCTCCGTCCTTTCGGGACGATCCGGCCGAGAAGACGCGCTGACGCGCGAAACGTTCTCCCCCGCTAGGGCCGCGGGCCATCCGCCCACGTCATCTACCTAGTCGGAGGACTATTCCATGACACGTTTCCCGCGTACGGCCCGTACCCCACTTTCTGATCTCTCGACCGTTCCATCCGAAAGGATCCCTGCATGCTTCCGTCTGTTCGGCGGCACGGCGACCTGCTGGTCGCCTACCTAGGCCCGCAGCGTTCCCGTGTGGTGCTGCTGGCCGCCCTGCTCCTGTCCAGCATCGGCCTGCAGCTCGTCAACCCGCAGGTCGTCCGCTACTTCATCGACACCGCGCAGCGAGGCGGTCCGCTCGGCACGCTGACCGCCGCCGCCGTCGCCTTTCTCACCATCGCGATCGCGCAGCAGATCGTGTACGTCGGGGCCACGTATGTGGGAGAGACCGTGGGCTGGGAGGCCACCAACCGGTTGCGCGCCGACCTCATGGCGCACTGTCTGCGGCTCGACCTTCCCTTCCACAAGTCGCACACGCCCGGCGCCCTGATCGAGCGCATCGACGGCGATGTCACGCTGCTCGCCAACTTCTTCTCGCAGTTCACGATCGTCATCCTGGGCAACGGCCTCCTCGTGGCCGGGATCCTCGTCATCCTCGCCGTCACCAATCCCTGGCTGGGGCTGGGACTGACCGCATATTCCGTGGCGACGTTCCTGGCGCTGCGGGCGTTGCAGCGGCGCGCCGTGCGTCGCTACGCGATCGATCGGCAGGCCGGCGCCGAGCAGTACGGGGCCATCGAGGAGCGGCTGTCCGGCGTCGAGGATATCCGGGGCGTGGGCGCCGAGCCCTACGTCCTCTGGAAGCTCCTCGGCGTCATGCAGATGCGGCTCCGTACCGACCGCAGCGCCCGGCTGGCGGGGAACGCCTCGTTCTTCGCCACCAACGTCCTCTACGTTCTGGCCTACGCCATCGGTCTGGGGATGGGAGCCTTCCTCTTCCTGCAGCACCAGATCACGCTGGGCACCGCCTACCTCGTCGTCTTCTACATCGGGATGCTGGCGGCCCCGCTCGACACCATCCGGCTGCAGGTGCAGGATCTCCAGCAGGCCTCCGCCGGGATCGGCCGCATCGACTCCCTGCTTCACACCGAGAGCACGCTCCCACCCGCCGGCCGGCGATCTCTTCCTGTCGGTCCGCTCGCCGTCTGCTATGCCGGCGTCACGTTCCGCTACGAGGACGGCGAGGACGTCCTCTCCAACCTCTCGTTTGGGCTGGCGCCCGGCGAGACGCTCGGGCTGCTGGGCCGCACCGGGAGCGGCAAGACCACCGTCACCCGCCTCCTGGCGCGCCTCTACGACCCGACCGCCGGCAGGGTCTGTCTCGACGGCGTCGACCTGCGTGACCTCTCGATCGAGACGCTCCGGCAACGCGTCGGCGTCGTCACCCAGGATGTACAAATCTTCCGCGGCACGGTGCGCGACAACCTGACGTTCTTCCGTCCCGGTGTCGCCGATGCCGATATCCGCGACGTCTTGCGTCATCTCGACCTCGAGGAATGGTACGAGAGCCTGCCGGCCGGGCTGGACACGCTACTCGGCGCCGGCGGTGCGGGACTGTCGGCGGGCGAGGCACAGTTGCTGGCCTTCGCGCGCATCTTCCTGCGTGATCCGGGGCTGGTCATCCTCGACGAAGCGACGGCCCGACTTGATCCCGCCACCGAGCGCTACGTCGAGCATGCCGTCACCCGGCTGCTGACCGGACGGACCGGGATCATCGTCGCCCACCGCCTGCGCACGGTGGGACGGGTCGACCGCATCATGATCCTCGAGGACGGACAGGTCGCCGAGGAGGGCCGGCGGGTGGATCTCGTCCAGGATCCCCGTTCGCGCTTCAGTGCCCTGCTGCGGGCCGGTCTGGAGGAGGTGCTGGCATGAGTGAGCAAGAGCCGCTGGCCACCCTGCCGTTCAACCTCCGGCTGATCCGGTACGCTCCCGCCTCCTACGCCGTGTACTTCCTGGCCGCCTTCTTCGCCCTGGCCGGCCAGCTGATCCCTGGGGTGATCGTCAAGGCGGTCTTCGACCGTCTGACCGGGCACGGCGCGGTTGGCCTGGGTCTCCCGGCGCTGATCGCCCTCTTCATCGCCATCGAGACCGCCCGCTTCGCCTCGTCGTTCGCCCAGGTCTGGACCGGCGTCACCTTCCGACGCACGACCGGTGCCCTGCTGCGCCGCAACATGCTGGCGGCCATCCTGCGCCGCCCCGGCGCGGTGCCGTTGCCGGTCCCCTCCGGATCTGCCGTCAATCGCTTCCGCGGCGATGTCGACGAGACCTCCGACTTCCCCACCTGGTTTCCCGAGGTGGCCTCGTACGTGATAGGGCCGGCCGTCGCCATCGTCATCATGGCCCGCATCGACCTGACGATCACGCTTGTCGTCTTCCTGCCGCTCCTCGCCGTCGCCCCGATCGCCTGGGTGGCCTGGAACCGTCTCCGTGAGTACTACCGGGAGGCGAACCGTGCCACCGACCAGGTCACCGGCTTTCTGGCCGAGGTCTTCGGCGCGGTCCAGGCCGTCAAACTGGCGGGTGCCGTTGACGGCATGGTCGGTCACTTCGCCGCCCTCAACCGTGAGCGGCAGACCCACGCCGTGGGCGTGCAGGTGACGGAGCAGGTGGCGGATGGCGTGACCGCAACGGCGGTCAACCTCGGCATCGGCCTTGTCCTGCTGCTGGCGGCCCGGGCGATGGCGCAGCACACCTTCACCGTGGGCGACTTCGCCCTCTTCGTGTACTTCCTGCAGTTCAACACGCAGGCCGCGGCCGGTCTGGGCAACTTCCTGGGCGACTACGCCGCGCAGTCGATCTCGCTGCGGCGCATGGAGGAGCTGATCCGGCCCCAGGCGCCGCGGGATCTGGTCGAGTTTCACCCGGTCCACCCCTCGCCCCGCCCGCCGCAGCCGGCCCTGACGGCAGACCCGCTGGAGACTCTCGCCGTACGCGACCTCACCTGCACCCACGAAGGTGGGAGCGGTGTCCACGGCATCACGACCTGTCTCCGCGCCGGAACGCTCACCGTCGTGACGGGCCGGGTGGGGGCGGGCAAGACGACGCTCCTGCGCGCTCTCCTCGGGCTCCTGCCGGTGCGGGAGGGAGAGATCTGCTGGAACGGCCGGCCGGTGACCGATCCGGCGCGCTTCTTTCAGCCGCCGCGCAGCGCCTACCTGCCCCAGGTGCCGCGGCTCTTCAGCGAGTCGCTCCGCGACAACATCCTGATGGGCCGGGATGTCTCCGACACCGACCTGGATGACGCCATCCGGCTCGCCGTCCTGGACGAGGACGTGCCGGCACTGAGCGCCGGGCCGGAGACCGTCGTCGGACCGCGCGGCGTGCGCCTGTCGGGGGGGCAGATCCAGCGCACGGCGGCGGCGCGCGCCGTCGTCCGTGACCCGCAGCTCCTGGTGCTGGACGATCTGTCGAGCGCCCTCGACGTCGAGACCGAGAGTCTCCTCTGGGAGCGGCTCCTCGGCCGACGCGGCCGGACCATCCTGGCCGTCTCCCATCGCCGGGCGGCGCTGGCTCGTGCCGACCATGTCATCGTCCTGCAGGACGGCGCGATTGCCGCGCAGGGCACCCTCGCCGAACTCCTGGTGACCTCCGAGGAGATGCGCCGTCTCTGGGCCGCCGAGGCGAAGACGGAAGCGAGCGAGCGTCCGGCGGCGGTATCGGAGGGGGATGGCGCGCGATGAGGTACTTGAACCTGGGTATCCTGGCCCACGTCGACGCCGGGAAGACGACGCTGACCGAGCGGCTTCTCTACCAGGCCGGCGTCATCGACGAGATCGGCAGCGTCGACGACGGCAGCACGCAGACCGATTTCCTGCCGCTGGAGCGCCGGCGCGGCATCACCATCAAATCAGCCGTCGTCGCCTTCGCCATCGGCGACGACACCATCAACCTGATCGATACGCCCGGGCACCCCGACTTCATTGCCGAGGTAGAGCGCGTGCTGAACGTCCTTGACGGTGCCGTGCTGGTCATCTCCGCCGTCGAGGGCGTGCAGCCCCAGACCCGGATCCTGATGCGGACCCTGCAGCGCCTGCACATTCCCACCCTGTTGTTCGTAAACAAGATCGACCGTGGCGGCGCGGATCCGGAGCGAACGCTGGAGAGCATGTGCCGGAGGCTGACGCCGGCGATCATCCCGCTGGGATCGGCCATCGAGGCGGGTAGTCGCGACGCGCGGTACGCGCCGTTCGCCGCCGACGATGTGGACTTCACGTCCCGGCTCGCCGAGGTCATCGCCGACCATGACGATGAGTTTCTGGGACGCTATCTGGCCGGCGAGACGGCGCTTCTCTACTCGCAGCTCCGCGGTGAGCTGGCAAGGCTGTCCGGTCAGGCCCTCCTGCATCCCGTGTTCTTCGGCTCCGCCATCACCGGTGCCGGTGTGCCGGACCTCACCGCGGGGATCACCGAGTTGCTGCCGGCATGCGCCGGTGACGCCGATGGACCGCTGCAGGGAACCGTCTTCAAGGTCGAGCGGGGGCCGGTGGGTGAGAAGATTGCCTACGTCCGCCTGTTCTCCGGGACAATTCACACCCGGGACCGGCTGCGCTACGGCTGCAGCCAGGCGGGGAAGGTCACCGCCCTCACCGTCTTCGAGCATGGTGCGAGCGTGCGCAGCGGAGCGGTCAGTGCCGGCCGGATCGCCAGGCTCTGGGGGCTCGACGAGGTCCGGATCGGCGACACGATCGGCGCGGCGTCGGCAAGCTCCCAGGACCACTACTTCGCCCCACCGACCCTGGAGACGGCCGTCGTTCCGGTGCGTCCCGACGATAAGGCCTCGCTGCACGTCGCTCTCAGCCGCCTCGCCGAGCAGGATCCGCCCATCAATCTGCGGCAGGACGACCGGCGCGGGGAGATGTACGTCTCCCTCTACGGCGAGGTGCAGAAGGAGGTCATCGGAGCGACCCTGGCAGAAGAGTTCGGCATCGACGTGTCCTTCCGTGAGACATCGGTCATCTGCGTCGAACGGCCGGACGGCACGGGTGAGGCCGTCGAGCGGCTGGGCAAGGGCGATAACCCCTTTCTGGCCACCATCGGCGTCCGGGTCGAGCCGGCCGCACCCGGCAGCGGCATCGACGTCCGGTTTGCCGTTGAGGTCGGGACGGTCCCCTTCTTTGTCTTCGGCTCGGTGGAGGAGTTCGAGCGCGTCATGGCAGAGATCATTCGGAGCGACCTGCAACAGGGCCTCGGCGGCTGGCAGGTGACCGATTGCCGCGTCACCCTGATCGAGTCGGACTACGTGTCACCGGGGAGCTCGGCACGAGACTTCCGGCTTCTGACCCCGCTCGTTCTGATGGCCGCCCTACAGGAGGCGGGCACCATCGTCTGCGAGCCGATCCACCACTTTCGCCTCGAGATTCCGGACGACACCTTCGGCGCCGTGGCCCCACTCCTGGCGCGGCTCGAGGCCGGCCTCCAGTCATCCGGGGCCCAGGGCGCGACGTACCTCCTGGACGGGGACATCAGGGCGGCCCGGGTGCACGAGCTGCAGCGCCGTCTGCCGGCCGCCACCCGGGGCGAGGGCGTGCTGGAGGTTGAATTCGCCGGCTACCAGCCCGCCTCCGAGCCCATTCCGACCCGCCCGCGCACCGATTACAACCCCCTGAACCGCAAGGAGTATCTCCTCCATGTCCTGAGACACGTCTAACCGGGAGGGCACGACGGGAGTACCGGCCTGACCAACCCATTCTCCGTCGGGACGCGGACAAGGGCCGCGTCCCGATGCGTGTCCTCCTCCAGAAAGCAAACGCCCTGGGAGCGCGCCACGCTGCCGTTTGTCATTGCGGACGACGATTACCGCTTGCATCCCTGTATTAGTGAGTGTACACTAACAACCATGAGAGCAGTACGCATGTCGGCCGAGGAGCGGCGGGAGGACATTCTCCGCGCGGCGGTGGTGGAGTTTGCGCGGGGCGGCTTTCACGGCACCTCCACCGAGGCGATCGCGGCCCGTGCCGGTGTCTCGCAGCCCTATCTCTTCCGCTTGTTCGGGACCAAGCGTGACCTCTTCATCGCCACGGTCAATAGCGGCTTCGATCGAGTGGAGGCCACCTTTACGGCCGCTGCCGGCCGCCCGGGCAATCCCTTCGAAAACATGGGGAACGCCTACAAAGACTTGCTGCAGCATCGTGACGAGCTGATGCTGCAATTGCATGCCTACGCCGCCGCCGGCGACCCGGAGATCCAGGCGGCGGTTCGCGCCCGCTATGCCGGACTGTATCGCCTGGTCGAAGAGCTCTCCGGAGCCGGCGAGGAGCAGGTTCTCGCCTTCTTCGCCCTCGGCATGTTCCTCAATGTTGCCGCCGCGCTCGACCTACCGGCGATGGCCCACGCCGATGCCTGGGAGCATCTCTGCCTCGGCCCGCTTCCCGATACCCCATCCTGACGGAGATCCTCCATGTTTGCCTCCCTCGCCCACCTCGCCTATCGCCGCCGCTGGTACGTTGTCGGCCTCTGGCTCGTCCTGCTCGCCGTCGGCCTGGCCGGCGCGTCGCAGGTCAACAAAGTCCTGGGGCCAGGTGACTTCAGCAAGAAGGGAAGCGACGCCGCCACCGCCTCCGCGATTCTGGCCAGGACCTTCCACCAGAACGATCAGCAGACGGTGGTGGTCGTCGTGCGTGATCCGGCCGCGACAGCAGGCACGCCCGCCTTTGCGCGTGTCATCGGCGCCGAGATGCACCGCATTGCCGGCGATCGTGCCTTGCACGTCACCGCCATCGAGAACCCTCTCCTCGCGCACGATCCGCAGATCATCAGCCGCGATCGCCACGCCGCCATCATCACGGCGATGAGTCGCCTGTCCGAGCCGCAGATCGAAGGGCAGATCGATCACCTGCGCTCGCTGCTCCGGCTCTCCGGCATCACGACCTATGTCATCGGCACTCCGGCCGTCAACCATGACTACGCCGTCGCCAGCAAGCAGGACCTCTCCAATGCCGAGACGCTGGCCGTCCCCCTCCTGATCATCATTCTGCTGCTGGTTTTTGGGACGGTCGCGGCTGCTGCCCTGCCGCTGCTGGTGGCCGGCTTCTCGATTCCCCTGGCGCTGGCCGGCGTCTATGTCGTGGCGCACTCGCTCAGCACCTCCATCTACGTCACCAACGTGGTCACCTTTCTGGGATTGGGAATCGCGATCGACTACTCGCTCTTTCTGGTCTACCGCTTCCGAGAAGAATTGCATCTGGCGGAAAACGACGTCGAGGCGGCGCTGGTGCGCACCATGGCCACCACCGGACGCGCCGTCTTCTTCTCCGGCCTCACCGTGGCCACCGGCCTGGCCTCGCTCATCCTCACCGGCCTGTCCTTCATGCAATCCATGGGGATCGGCGGCATCCTGGTGCCGATTACCTCTCTGTTGGTCACGTTGACCCTCCTGCCGGCTGTCCTGTCGATCCTCGGTCCGCGCGTCAATCGCTTGCGGGTCCTGCCGGTGCGCTTCCTCCGTCCCGGATCGGAGGGCCCGTGGCATCGTCTGGCCACGGCCATCATGCACCGGCCGCTCCTCAGCGGCGGTGCCGTCCTGGTTCTGATGCTGGCCCTCGCCTATCCCGCTACCCAGCTGGCCTTCTCCTTCGGCACTCTCAAGAATGCGCCTCAGGTGGCGTCCGTCACCGGCCTCGAGTATGTCCAGAGCCACTTCAATACCACGTCCGATCCGACGCTCCTTGTGATTCAGCGCCGGGCACCGGGGACGCTCGTGACCCAGCGCGCCGACTTTGCGCGCCTGGAAGGGCAATTGCGGCGTGATCCGGAAGTGAAGAGCGTTAGCGGTCCGGCCGAATTTCTCGGGAATCCCGTCGCCCTTCACCTCGTCACCGGGCGCGTGATCAGCCCCGACCTGCGCACGGCGATCGTCACCGTGATCCCGCGCCACGAGGTCGGTACGCGGCAGGCCGAGCAGCTGGTGGAACGCCTGGCCTCCCAGTTGAAGCCGGGACAGCGGCACCTCCTGCCGGGTGACGCCGTCTATGTAGGAGGCGCCCAGGCCACCTACACGTCGTTCAACATCGCCATGTACGACAAGTTCCCGCTCATCATCGTGCTGGTCCTGGCCCTGAGCTACCTGTTCCTCTTCCTCGCCTTCCGCTCTGTTTTCCTTCCGCTCAAGGCGGTCCTCCTCAATCTGCTGTCGGTGAGCGCGTCGTACGGCGTCTTACAGCTCGTTTTCCAGCGAGGCGTCGGTCACCAGGTCCTCGGCTTCTCTCCGGAGAGTGGCGTGGCCTCCTGGGTGCCGATCTTCCTCTTTGCCTTCCTCTTCGGCCTCTCCATGGACTACGAGGTCTTCCTGCTGAGCCGGATCCGCGAGCGCTGGTTGGCGACGGGGCAGAACAACGCCAGTGTCGCCTACGGGCTGGAACGGACGGGGCGGCTCATCACCTCGGCCGCCGTCATCATGGTGCTGGCCTTCAGCGGCCTGATCATGGGACACGAGATCCAGCTCAAAGAGTTCGGGCTGGGCATGGTGGCGAGCGTGGCCCTCGATGCCAGCCTGATCCGCATCGTGCTGGTGCCTTCCATCATGGCGATCATGGGCGAGTGGAACTGGTGGCTGCCGCCGGTCCTGCGCCGCTTCGGCGGACGGCCCGTTCCGTTGATGGCGGAGGAGCCGGAGCCGCTTCCGGCGCGCGCATAAGAAACGGCGGAGCCCCCTAACCGGGCCCCGCCGATTGAATCGCCGTGCTTTCCCTAGGGATTGACCAGCTGCGCGCCCTTGACCTCACGCAGGTTGAAGTACAGGTCGACCAGGATCGCGTAGAGGAACGGAACCGCGAACAGCTCGATGAGGCTGGCGACGACTCCGCCCGCTCCGCCGAAGGCAGCTCCCACCGCGCTCAGGACGGCGAAGAGGATAAAGAGCACCAGGCCATAGACGAGGATCCGCCACCAGTTTCCCTCGGTGAGGCGGCTGCTCTGCGTGAACGACTGTCCGATCCCCGCGTGGTCGATGATGACCGCTTCGGGGACGAACACCCACTTCACCATCAGGTAGATACCCGGGACGATCAACAGAATAAGGCCGACCACGACGGCCAGGAAGTAGAGGATCGACGCGACGATGAACCGCAGGTACGTGCTCGGCGTCAGGGAGGTATAGGCGTCGGCGATACCCATTGGCCGCCCCTCGGCGCGGGCGGCGATGGCGTTGATGAGCGCCGCGGAGCCGGCCAGGCTCGCCAAGCTTGCCAGGAAGCCGGCGCCGTGTCCGACATACGTGAGGATGGCGGCGATGATCATGGCGACGGCGTAGACGCCGATGAAGAGACCCAGATTCTCGACATACAGCTTTCCCGCTGCATCCATCAGGTCGGCGAGGTCCATCTTGCGGGTTCCGGTGAGTTGCATCTAGTACCCCTTTGATACCGCGGCGTTGAGTGCTTTGTAGGCGCATGCTACTACGCGCGTAGACTGGTGGCAAGCACAGGGTCGATTCTTGCAGGGGACGAAAGTCAGGAGGTAACGGCCATGGACAACGACAACAGCTGGACCGAAACCGACGAGAGTGAGGTCGAGCAGGAATCCGACCTCATGCTGGGGTTCGTCTGGCACGACGAGGAGAAGCACTGGCACCCGGTGGCGTTCTCCTACCCGGATACCTTCTCCGATGCCGATGTGGATCGTCTGGAGCAGTTCCTTGATCGCGTCGCCGACGAACTGACGCAAGCCGGCTTCACCATTCCGGAAGGGGCAGGTAGCCAGTCGTCATAGGACTCGCACGAGCCGGACGAGGGGACAGTACTCGCTGTGTTTCGCGGATGCCGCGGCGCGAGGCGCGGCCAGGACCACGCCGAGACAATCCTTCCCCCGGCTGCGTGCGGTATGCTCAGGTGACTAAAAGGAGGCGACTTTCGTGAACATCACCGTCACCCCGCGAGCAACCGAGGAACTGAAGAAGGCCAGGGACGCTCGCCCCGCGGACGTGCCGCAAGACATTCGTATCCTCGTCGCATCACAGTGCGGCTGCGGCTCCGCGCACTTCCAGATGGGCTTCGATGAGGCGCAGCCGGATGATACACAGGTCGATCTGGGGGGCGTGACCCTCGTCATCGATCCCGATTCGGCGCCGTTCCTCGAGGATGCCCAGGTAGACTGCTCCGACGAGCTGGTGGGCCCCAATTTCCGCATCCAGACCGCCAACGGTGGTGGGTGCGGCTGCGGCGGTGGCCACGGCCACCATCACTAGGATCGAGAGGATCTAAGAGCCGTCTGGGTGCCGGGGGAGGCGGATCGTGAAGATCGCTCCCCCGCCCGGCCGGTTACGCGCCTCGATCGATCCGCCGTGGCGGTCCACGATGTCGCGCACGGCGGCGAGCCCAATCCCGGTCCCCGGTATCTTGCCGGCAACGTTCCCGCCACGTCGGAAGCGATCGAAGACGTGCGGCAGATCGCCGGCCGGGATACCCACGCCGCGATCCGCCACGCTGAGAATTGCCGTGTCTCCGTCTGCTCGGACTTTCACGGTGATCTCCCCGCCCGACGGACTGTACTTGATGGCGTTGGAGAGCAGATTGGCGAGTGCCCGCTCCAGACGAGAGACATCCCACATCCCCTCGACCGGTTCCCTGGCATCAACCCTGATATGGTGCCGGTCCGAGACGTTCTGTTGATCGGCAGCGGCGTTCCGCGCCAACTGGACGAGGTCGGTCGCGGTGGGATGAAGCGCCAAGGGACGTCCGATCTGAATGTTGGCAACGTCCAGCAATTCGCCGATGAGCGAGGTCATGCGATTCAGGCCGCTCTCGATCCGGTCGAGATCCTCGGCCAGTTGCGGCGGGTCGAGCATTCCCCGGAGGGCGCGGCGCCGCAGGAGTTGCAGTCGTCCCTTGACGCTGGTGAGTGGAGTCCGGAGGTCGTGCGCGGCGGCCGAGAGGAAGTCATCCTTTTGCCGCTCCACGTCGTACTCGGCGGTGACGTCTCGCACCGTCAGCACGGCGCCGACCAGCACACCGTCGTCGGTCCGCACCGGTTTGGCGCCGGCCCGGATGATCACTTCCGTCCCATCCGGCCGCTTGACCCGCAGGGGGACATTGGTCGTGATCTCACCCTTCCGAATGGCGCGCGACATCGGCAGATCGAGCGACGGGTACGGCTCGCCGTCGAGGGTAAACACGTGGTACGCGCGGCTGTACTCTTCCGGGCCGACACCCAGTTCGGCCACGCCATAGATACGGCATGCTTCCTCGTTGACAAACACCAGCCGTCCGTCCGGATCGGCGATGATGACCCCTTCCGCGATCTGGCCCAGGACTGCCTCGCGCTCCGCCACTAACCGTTCCATGTGCCGGCGTGCCGACTGCTCGGCCTCAAAGAGGCGCGCACGCTGCGCTTCCGCCTCCTTGCGGGCCGTCACGTCCTCGGTGATGGAGATCGAGTAGCGGATGTCGCCGCTCTCGTCCCGCAGAGTCCGTACCGTGACGTGCGACCAGACGACGCTGCCGTCCTTGCGCAGAAAGCGCTTCTCCACCTGGAAGCCGCCCTGTCCGGCATCCGCTGCCTGGCGGTTGATTTCCTGGTCAAGCTCGACGTCATCCGGGTGCGTGACCTCCAGGTAGTGCCGGCCGATTAAATCGTCGGCCTCGTAGCCCAGCATGCGACGTCGTGCCGGATTCACGGCGAGGTACCGGCCGTCGCGATCGATCAGGGCGATCCCGATCGGCGCTTGCTCAAAGATGGTGCGGAGACGCTCCTCACTTCCCTGCAGCGCTTCCTCGACACGGCGCCGGTCCGTGATGTCCTCGACCATCACAATGGCCACGACGGAGCGCCGGGAGCGGCGAACTGCCGTCACATTGAGTCGGCCCCAGACGACGCTGCCATCCTTCCGGATATAGCGCTTTTCGATTTGCCCTGCTCCACGGCGACCGGAGAGCAAATCGGCGTGGAGCGCCGACTGAGTCTCCTGGTCGAGAGGGTGCGTATAGGCGGCAGATGGTAGCGATCGCAGTTCCTCCTCGCTGTAGCCCAGAAAGGAGCGAAAGGCGCGGTTGCTTTGCAGAATGTCTGCCCTCTCGACGACGTCGCCCTCGCCGTGAAGCTCGAGGAGAGCGATCCCCAGCGGCGCCTCCTCGAACGTCAGGCGAAACCGCTCCCGGCCCTGACGTCTGTCCTCACTCATCGTGTCGGCGATCTCCTGGTGGCTGAGCACCACCCCGATCACCTCTCCGTCGCCGTCCCGGAGCGGAAAAGCCCGCGCGCTTACCCAGCGATACGGAATGCCGGCGATGCCGGGGAGAGTGTCGTCCGGCTGGTAGCGGATCGCCGGCAGATCGACGGTCTCACCGGCGAAGGCGCGCCGGATGAGGGGCATAAGGCCCTTCTCGACCAGCTGCTCGTCGGCCAGGATGTTGTAGTCCTGGATGGCGTCACGAGATGTCCCCCAAAGGCATTCCCAGGCCGCGTTCACGGCCAGCGTGGACCCGTCCGGGGCAAAAACTTGCAGGCTGGTCGGCGACTGTTCGAAAACGGTCCGAAAGAGAGCGAGCGCCGTGTCGGTAAGGGGACCAGTGGTCATGCAGGCATTATCGGTTACTGGATGACACTAACGCACAACGCATGCGTATATTTTGGTGTTGGATAGAGAGTGCCATAATGATGGCGGCGGCGCTCAGGGGGAGTGCGCAGCGGGGGATGGTGTGGTCCGCGCTCGGCTGTCTTGATGGCCGGGCTGCCGGCTGATGAGCAAACGGAGGTATCCCCTCCGGGGAGGGATCGTGTCGAAACGAGTCCTGATCGTCGAGGACGAGCAAGATGTCGCCACGCTCATCTCCGGCGTTCTCGATCTGGAGGGCTACGAGACACGGCTGGCGGTGGGAGAAACGGCCATGGAGTCGGCCCTCGAGTTTCGTCCCGATGTTGTCCTGCTCGATCTCATGATGCCGGTCGTCGATGGTTTCCAGGTCGCACGCCTCTTGCATGGGGAGCGTCAGACTGCCGATATCCCGATCATCGTCATGACCGCCATGCACGACGCGGCGGCCCGGGGCGCGGAATTGGGAGCAGCGCATGTCCTGGCCAAACCCTTCGACATTGACGACATGCTCCATCAGATCGATCAAGCGACGGCCTGATCGGCGGGTCCGGTCTAAGCTGAGGCGACACCCCTGGGGAGGGAGACATGACCGAGACCGCGCCTGTCGCTGATCCGCTGACCGACGAAGCCGTTCGCCATTTGCAAGGTCTCTTGCAGATCGACACCAGCAACCCTCCCGGTAACGAGACGGCGGCAGCGGACTATCTGGCGGGTATCCTGCACGCCGCGGGCTATGACCCCGCCGTGCTCGCCGCGGTCCCGGGACGCGGGAATGTCGTCGCGCGCTACCCCGGAACCGGAGAACTGCCGCCCTTTCTCCTGTACGGACACGTGGATGTGGTTCCTGCCGACGAGGCGAGCTGGAATCGCGGGCCGTTCTCGGGAGAGATCGCCGACGGGTGCGTCTGGGGACGCGGCGCTCTCGATATGAAGAGCATGGTGGCGCAGGAGCTAATGGTCATGCTTCTCCTCCAGCGCAACGGGGTGCGCCTCCGCCGCGACGTCATCTTCGCGGCGACCGCCGATGAGGAAGTGGGCGGCGACGTCGGCATCGGATTCCTGGTGGACGAGCACCCCGATCTGGTTCGCGCCGAGTACGCGCTGAGCGAGGGGGGCGGGACCACGATGTACATCGGCGGGAAGGAGTTCTACGACATCCGAACCGCCGAGAAGGGGACCTACCGATTCGCGCTGCGCACCGCGGGAACTCCCGCGCACGCCGCCATCCCGCGCCCCGACACGGCCGTCGAACGGGCCGCCCGCGCCGCCACCGCTCTGGCCACGACCCCGCTCCCCTTTCGGACCACGGCCACCGCGGCCGCCTTCTTCCGGGAGACAACGCGAGCCCTCGGACTGCCGGAGGGAGAGAGAGTGCTGAGCGAGAAGAATCTGGAGCGTGTGATGGGCCGGCTGCCCGCCGATCTCCAGCACTTCCTCCATGCCATCACCCACGACACCGCCGTGCCCACGGGGCTACGGGCCGGCCGTAAGATCAACGTCATTCCGGGAGAGGCCGAGGTGCTGGTTGATGGACGCTACCTGCCGGGTCAGACGCCGGAAGGCTTTGTCGAGGAGGTGCGCGCCGTGGTCGGCACGGGAGCGGTTCTCGAACCGATCGATGTGACGCGTCCCCTGGAAGATCCACCCGGTGGTCTGCTGTACGAGACGATCGTCGACGTCATGCGCCGGCACGCGCCGCGCGCCACCCTCCTTCCGACCATGCTGGCCGGTGCCACCGACGCCAAGCACGTCGGCCGTCTCGGCACGACCTGCCTCGGTTTCGGGCCGTTACGCGTCCCGCCCGGCTTTCCCTCCGACAGTCTGGTCCACGGCCATAACGAGCGCGTGCCCATCGAGGGCTACATCTGGGGCATCAACGTGCTCTACGACATTGTCACCCGGTTCTGTTCGTAGCCGCAGGTGTCACCCGGTCTGAATCATGCTCAGGTCTGGACATGACTGCAGAAGATCAGGATCGCGGAACCAATAAGCACACCGGTGGCCCGGAGGGCGGGCCGCGAGCGGCCGAGCCCGACGAGCAGCGCGCCGCATTGGGGAACAGTGCGGCGCATGCCGGTCCCGATCACGTGAGTGAGAGCCAGGGAGCGGAATCGCCGACCAGCGCTGCCGACCGCGGGAGCGACTAGGGCCGGCACATCTCCCGGAACGCCACACAGCCCCTACCCGGCTAGCCGTCGGGTAAGGGCCGTGCAATGGTCACCTGGCGCCCTGCCGGCTCAACTCATCGTGCAGGCGGCTCCGTGCGCGACGAGATACGCCTCGACGGCGCTCGATGTGGTCCACAGAGTCACTTTTTGACCGTGAACCATCAAGGTGCAGGAGTAGGCGGGCAGATAGGTGGGAGGAAGCGTGGACGCATGCGTGAGCGGGGAGCGGGCGACCACCCCCGAGAGGGCCAAAAGGCCGACAATCACGCCTGTCATGACATTCTTGCGCATCTTCGATCCTCCGAATCACATGCCTGCGGTCGCTCGCTCGACCGCTAAGCGGCATTCAATCACGGAGCCGGCCACCGGGACAGGGCCGGAGGTCCTGTAAGCGGGGGGCCGGAAGGTGGTCTGCGTCAAGCCCGGCGAGATCGCGGAGAGGTCTACTCGGTCAGCTGAGCTTCTGCTGGAGCTGTCGTATAGGTTCCAGATAGAGCCGCGTGAATGTAGGGAAGGCCAGGATCGTATCATCCAGCACCTGAATCGGGACCCGAGCACGAATGGCAAGCGTGGCAAATTGGACCCACTCCCCGGCGAGCGGGCCAACCGCCCACGCTCCCACCAGCACCTTCTCCTGGCGGTCGGCGACGAGACTGAGCCCTCCCTGGTATCCCTTGCCGTAGGTCTCGGCGCGGGAGGCGGCGCTCAGTGGCACGTGGGCTTCGACCAGATCCATGCCCTGCGGTGCTTGCTGCTGCTCGGTCATGCCGACCGAGGCGACCTCCGGATCGGTATACGTGACCCGGGGAATCGCACGATAGTCGGCCGGACGCGGTCGGCCCAGGATATCCTGCACGGTGACATACCCTTGATAGTCGGCGACATGGGTGAACCCGGCCACGCCGGTCACGTCCCCGACCGCCCAGACGTTCTCGCCGGCGCGGCAGTGATCGTCGATCTTGACGCCTTTCTTGGTTGCCGTGACGCCGACGTGCTCCAGGCCCAATCCCTCCGTGTCGGCATGACGTCCGGTTGCCACCAGCACTTCCTGGGCGGTGAGCGTCTCCCCGTTATCCAGAGTGGCGGTCTTGCCCTGCGCCGTCTCCTCGAATCGCACGGCCTTCCGCCCCAGGTGCAGTCTGATCCCAATGGCCTCGAACCGCTTCGCTAGATGCGTGGCCGCCGCGGGACTTTCACTCCCCAGCAGCTGAGGCGCTGCCTCCACGATAGAGACCTGTGCCCCGTAGCCGTGTAGCGCCTGACCCAGCTCACAACCGATGGCGCCGCCTCCAATGATGAGGACGCTCTTCGGCACGGTCTGGAATGCGGTCGCCTCCCGATTGGTCCAGTAGTTGATCTCTTTCAGACCCTCGATGGGGGGAATGGTGGCGAGAGAACCCGTCGCTACCACGATCCGCTGTGTCGGCAGCACGCGGCCGTTGACCCGCACTTCTCCGGGCCCCGTGATCGTTGCCTCACCACGGAAGAAATCAATGCCGGCCGCTTTGAGCTCCTCGACCGGCGCGCTGTCGTTCCAGTCTCGGACCATGTAGTTGCGGTAGTGCGCGACTTCCGGCCAGGTCAGGCCGGGCTCGCCGACCCCGAACCCGTGCCGCGCCTCCCACCTGATCGTTCCCGGGCGGAGCAGCGTCTTGCTGGGGATGCAGCCCCAGTACGCACAGAGGCCGCCCACGAGTTCCCTCTCGATGGCGGCAACCCGCAGTCCTGCCTGGTGGAGCGGCCAGATCACACTACCCCCGGCCGTCCCCACACCTATGACAATCGCGTCGTATCGAGTCGCATCGTCCACCCCGCACCTCCCGCGCGCCTTGCCGAGGACACGATCCATTTTGACCTACCACCCCTGGGCGCCGGTGCCCTTCGCTCCCCAGCCTCCGGAATCCCGTCCCGTCGAGTACGATACCGGGCATGAGCATCACCGATCCCATGGCGGCCGCGCTCGATTCCTGCCTGTCGATCCGGCAGGGGGTGCTCCATCTGGAGGACGTCTCGCTGGTCGATCTGGCAGCCCGGTTCGGGACACCTCTCTATGTCGTGTCGGAAGGGCAACTCCGGCGCAACGCGCGTGCCTTTCGGGCGGCATTCGCGGCCGCCTGGACGGAAGGACCGGTGCGCATCCTGCCGTCGATCAAAGCCAACTTCTCGCTTGCCTTGCGCCGTATCCTGACCGACGAGGAATTGGGCTGTGACACTTTCGGGGCCGGCGAGCTGCATGCCGCGCTCAGATCCGGCGTTCCCCCGGAGCTCATCTCGGTCAACGGGACGGCCAAGGACCGCGGTCTGATCGAGCGCGCCGTCTCGAAGGGGGCGAAGATCACGCTCGACAGCGCGGTGGAGATCGACCTGGTTCGGAAGGTCGCGCGCGATCTGGGTATGCAGGCCGTCGTCCGCGTCCGCCTGCGCCCGGACTATCAGGGCCTCGATCAGCCATCGGAGTTCTATGCCGGCTCGCTGACCGTCGCGCAGGCTGCCGCGCGGTACAAGCCCGGCATTCCGCTGGAGGATCTCATCCCGGCAGGCCGCGAGGCGTTGCACGCCCCTGAGCTCCAGATCCGCGGCGTGATGGCCCACCTTGGCCGGCACAGTGCGGATCTCGCGGTGTGGAGGCGGATGGCTGCGAGCATCGCCGACGTCGTGGCAATCCTCCAGGAGGCTTGGGACGGCTGGATGCCGCAAGAAATCGATCTGGGCGGGGGATTCGCCGTTCCGCGCGATCCCTTCGGCCGCGCCCACGGTCGTGAGAACGCACCACCGGCTCCGGCCATTCCGGAGTATGCCGAGGCGATGGCCTCCGGCCTCCGCCAGGGCTTGCTCGACCGCGGCCTCTCGCCGATCGGAATCGCCCTCGAAGTCGAGCCGGGGCGGGCCATGTACGGCAACACCGGCGTTCACCTGGCGGCGGTGCGCAACATCAAAGAGCAGAGCCGGCCTTTCTCCTGGCGCTGGGTGGAGACCGACACCTCTGATGTCTTTCTCCTCGATACGGTGCTGGAAGGTAATCGCTGGATCGTCGTTCCGGCCGGGGCTGCCGATGCACCACCGACCCAGCAGGCGGATATCGTCGGCCTGTCCTGCGGCTTCGACGTCATCGTCGGCCAGGCCTCCGTCCCGGCGCTCACGCCCGGCGATATCCTGGCCTTTCTCGACACCGGGGCGTATCAGGATGCGAGTGCCAATAACTTCAATGCCCTGCCCCGGCCGGCCACCGTCCTGGTCTCGGGTGAGCGCGCCGAGACGATCAAGCGCCGGGAGACGCTGGACGACGTCTTCAGCCGTGACGTCATTCCCCCGCGCCTGGATTCGCTCCCGTGATCACCTCCCGCCTCGATCACGTCGGCATGGTCGTCCACGACCTTGATCGCTCGCTGGCCTTCTATCACGACCTGCTCGGCATTCCGCTCCTGGGGAGGGGGGAGGACATCGGCGCCGACGCGATGGCGATGACCGGCGACGGCCGCCGCCTCCGCTACGCCGACCTCGACCTCGGCGGCCGCATCCTCGAGCTCCTGCAGTACGTCGACCAGGCGGATGGCATCGACAATGGTCAGGACGCCCCCCGCATCCACGTCGGCATCCTGGTCACCGACCTCACGGCGATGCTGGCACGTCTTCGGGGGGCGGGCATCATCCCTCGCTCCGAGCCGATCGAGCTATCGGAGCCGGCACATTGGGCCGGCGCTCGCTGCGTCTATGTCTCCGATCCCGACGGTCTGACCATCGAGTTGGTGGAGCGGCGGTCGAGGTAACAGCTGTTCAGACCGGCTCGAGGCGTTACCCCCTGGCCAGGATGCCGCACAGCCGCTCCGCGGCGATATTCCGGCCCGTCACGACGACAGCGATCTTCCCCTCTTTATCCGGTAGCTTGCCGGTGCGCAGGGCGGCGATGCCGACGACCGCCGACCCCTCCAGTGCCACGTGTATCTCCTGGAACGTTGCCGCAATGGTCTCCGCAATCTCCTCCTCCGAGACCAACACCATCTCATCCACGGCTTTCTGAGCCAGCGGGAAGGTGATCGATCCGGGCTGGATGTTAGCGGCAAGCCCATCGGCGATGGTGGGCAGGATGGGAATCTCGACCAGCCGGCCGGCGGCCAGTGCTTGCTCCATGGCGGGCGACGCCGAGGACTGGACGCCGACGACGCGAATTGAGGGCCTGACTGCCTTCAGCCAGGTGCCGATCCCGCTGATCAGTCCGCCGCCTCCCACCGGCACCAGCACTGTCGTCAGATCCGGCACATCCTCCAGCAACTCGACGCCGATTGTTCCCTGACCTGCCACGACCCAGGGATCGTTGTAGGGAGAGACGAAGACGGCGCCGCTCTCATCCGCGAGCTGCAGTGCCCGCCGCTCGGCATCGTCATAGGACGGGCCACCCGTCAGGAGGCGCACCGGGAACCGCTGCAGGGCGGAGATCTTGGCCGGGCTGGCATTGTCCGGCGTCACGATGGTGGCCTGCACGCCAAGACGCGACGCGGCATAGGCGAGGCCGAGGCCGTGATTGCCGGCGGAGGCGGTCACGACGCCGCGCTCCCGCTGCTCTGCTGTCAGGTGCGCCACCGCTGCGGTGGCACCGCGTACCTTGAAGCTGCCCGTCGGCTGCCAGTATTCCTCTTTAAGAAACACTGTGGCCCCGCTGATCTCCGAAAGCCAGGGCGACGGCTCCAGCGGCGTGCGGTAGACGGCGCCCTCGATCGCCTGGCGCGCCTCCGGGATGCGGGCGAGGATCTCCGGTAGGGTTGTGATCACCCCCCAGGGTAGCGCGGGTTGTCTTCGCTCAGTCCGATGCGATCAGCGTCGGACGGTCGCTCATGCCCAGCGCCTCCCACTGTGCCCGGTCATGCCCGAAGATCACGCGCGCGCCCCGTGCCAGATCCTGCAGGCGCTCGATGCTCTCGCGGGCCGCCGCCACATCGCTGACCGCTCCCAGCTTTCCGGTGCGCCAGTGCTCCTCCGTGTACACGGCATCCCATGTGAAGAGGAGGGGGCCGCTCGGCAGCCGGATCAGCATCGACTGGTGGCCGGGCGTGTGACCGGGCGTGTGGAGCATCTGGACACCGGGTAGCGGACTCCAATCGCCGTTCTCCACCCGAAACTGCAGGCCGGGGGTGTCCCACACCGGAAGATACGCATCACTATTGGCCACCTCCAACTCGGCGCTCTGCACGGCAACGGGAACGCCGGCAAAGAAGGTGTTGCCCCCGGCATGGTCGAAGTGCAGGTGGGTATTGATAACGAGATCGAGGTCGCGCGCGCCGAGTCCCAGGGCGGCAAGCTGCCGGTCGATGCGCTGGTCCTCCGCCATCACCGGCCGGATCCAGGCCGTCTCCATCCCGTACTCCCGCTCGAGTCCCTCCGGATCGGTGGCGGCCGGCGGCATCCCGGTATCCACCAGGACGTGCTGCCCCGCATGCTCCAGCAGCACCTGCATCACGGGGAGCAAGACACGCCGGCGTGAATCATCGCCGGGATGGATGACGGCGCGATCGACGTCGACGCTGCCACCGGAGAGGAGATAGACCTTCACTCCTCCTCTTCCAGCGCTTCCAGACGCTGCTCCAGTCGGGCGACCGTGGACCAGAGCACTTCGACCGACGCCACCAGGTGCGCCAGCACGCGGAGCAATTCCGCCACGATCGGCTCTGCTTCTCCCCACTCTGTCCCTTGTAGCTCACGCACCCGGCGGAGGAGATAGTCGCGATCGGCACCGGCGCCTTCTGCCTGGCGAATCGTCAGCTGGCGCAGGAGGCCGTCAATCTCTTCGTCGTCGAAGACGCGCCGCAGCTCCTCGATCGCGTCGTCGAGAGAGCGGTACGGAGGATTCACTCTTCGTCCGGGTTGATGACGATGATCTCTTCCTGCGGCTGATCGGCTGACGTGGTATCACCCATATACCCCTCGGTGGGCGGATCGTAGGGATCCGGATCGTGTCCCGCACCTACCTCCACGCCGCCGCTGGTGGTGCCGGAGTAGCCGGTTCCCTGGCGTACCGTTCCCGGTCCGGCCACTTCCGCGCCCGTCGGAAACGGCGTCTCGGCACCCTGCCGGATCTCGACATCTTCGCGGTTCTGCTCCTCGGACATGGGGAGGCCTCCTTCTTTGGACGGTCGGCACGTCCCGCGCGGGTTCTTGACTCCGTCTTGGCCGCCTCGAATGGCGACCGGCCTCCCTGCATCGTTTGCCGTTCGAAACCAAGGCCGGCACTCGGGCAGGCCACGACGAGCGGGTCCATGCCAGGCAGCGTTATGCACTCCATTATGGACACGGGACAGGACTTATCCCGCGAACGGCCGACGCGCGATGTATTGTCCCTGCCCCAGCTGTCCCACGTACCGGCCGTCCTCCACGATGACCTCGCCGCGCAGTAGCACCGTTTCGACGGCACCCCGGACCGGCTTCCCCTCCCATGGCGAGTAGTCGCTCCCGCTGTGCTGGGTTGCCACCCCCATGATCCACTCCGCCTCGGGATTGAAAATGACAAGATCGGCGTCAGTGCCGGGTGCGATTGTGCCCTTGCGGGGATAGAGGCCCATGAGGCGAGCCGGCGCGGTGGCGACGGCGTCGACGAACCGGTTGAGAGATAGACGGCCGGAAGCCACGCCCTCCGAGTAGAGCAGCGGAAGACGCTCCTCGGCGGCGGGGATGCCGTTGGGAATCCGGCGGAAATCATCGCGGCCCAGCGCCTTCTGCTCGAGTGTGAAGGCGCAGTGATCGGAGCCGGCCGTCTGCAGGGAACCGGAGGACAGGCCGGACCAAAGGGCCTCGTGGTGAGCAGCGGAACGGAGCGCCGGCGAGAGGACGTAGCGGGCGCCCGCAAAATCGGGGCGAGCCAGATCGTCGGCCGTCAGCGTGACGTACTGCGGACAGGTTTCGGCATAGACGGGATGCCCGCGCCCCTGGGCGGCACGGATATGGTCCAGCGCGTCCGCACTCGTCACGTGGACGATCAGAAGCGGCGCTCCGGCCAGTTCCGCCAGCACGATGGCGCGGTTGGTAGCTTCGGCTTCGACCGCCGGCGGACGGCTCGCCGCGTGATAGCGTGGCTCTGTCTTGCCCGCGGCAACCAACTGCCCCTGCAAGGCGGCCACGACATCCCCGTTCTCGCAGTGGATCATGACGAGCGCGCCGTGCCTGTGCCCTTCCTGCAGGGCACGGAAGAGGGTGTCGTCATCCACCATCACGGAGCCCTTGTAGGCCATGAGGCACTTGAGGGTGACCACCCCCTCCTCCACGACCCGCGGAATCTCCCGGATTGCCTCGGGATGCAGATCGGTGACGGTGATATGGAAGCCGTAGTCGACGGCACTCGCACCTGCCGCTTTCTCCTGCCAGGCGCGGATACCCGCCAGCAACGATCCGCCCCGCTGCTGCATGGCAAAATCGACGACCGTCGTCGTCCCCCCCAGTGCGGCCGCGACGCTCTCCGTCTCCCACGGTTGCGAGACCGTCCCCGAGACCGGCAACCCAAAGTGAGTATGCTCGTCCACGCCGCCGGGAAAGACATAGCGGCCGGCGGCGTCGATCGTCCGATCAGCCGGCCCCAGGTTCCGGCCAACCGCGACGATGACCTCATCCTCGACGAGGATATCGGCCGGGACGGTATCGGCCGCCGTGACCACAATCCCGTCCGTGATCAGTGTTCGCACGGGCTTATGGTACAGGCCTTGACTACCATCGAGATGAATCCATGATCAGTGAAGACGACGTCCTCGAGTACCACGGGGGAGAACGGCCGGGGAAACTGCAGATCACCCCCACCAAGCCGCTCCTCACCCAGCGTGATCTGTCGCTGGCCTACACTCCCGGTGTCGCCTATGCCGTCGATGCCATCCGCCGGAATCCACTGCTGGCGTACGACTACACGGCGAAGGGAAACCTCGTCGCGGTGGTCACCAACGGGACGGCGGTGCTGGGTCTGGGGAATCAGGGACCCCTGGCCGCCAAACCGGTGATGGAAGGGAAGGCCGTTCTCTTCAAGCGCCTGGCCGACGTGGATGTCTTCGATATTGAGCTCGATGCCCCGACGGCGCAGGACGTCATCACCGCCGTCCGGACCATTGCCCCCGGCTTCGGCGGCATCAATCTGGAAGATATCGCGGCGCCGGCAGCGTTCGAAGTGGAAGAGCAGCTCAAAGCGACGCTCTCCATTCCCGTCTTCCACGACGATCAGCACGGCACCGCCATCGTCGTGGCGGCCGCTCTTCTCAATGCGCTGGAACTGACCGGCAAGGATCTCCACGCGATCAAGATCGTCGTGGTGGGAGCGGGTGCCGCCGGAGTCGCGACGGCCAGAATGTTCTTGCATCTTGGAGTCCCGCGCGAGCACATCACTATGTTTGACCGGGTCGGTGAGGTCGTGGCGGGGCGAGCCGAGGAAATGGATCCCTGGAAGGAGCGCTTCGCTCAGCCGGGACCAGCGCGGTCACTCGGCGAGGCATTGCAGAGCGCCGACGTTCTGCTGGGTGTCGCCGCTGCCAACATCGTGACTCCTGACATGCTGCAGGCCATGGCGCCGCGCCCTATCCTCTTCCTGCTCGCCAATCCGGAGCCGGAGATTGCCTACGACCTGGCGGTGGCGAGCCGGCCCGATGCCGTCGTCGCCACCGGCCGCTCCGACCATCCCAACCAGGTCAACAACGTCCTGGTCTTTCCATACATCTTCCGTGGCGCGCTTGACGTCCAGGCGAGCGCCATCGACGAGGCGATGATGCTGGCAGCGGCGGAAGCGCTCGCGTCTCTGGCCAAGGAGCCCGTGCCGGAAACGGTACTGCGCGCCTACGGTCTGCAGCACCTGCGCTTCGGCAAGGACTACATCATTCCCAAGCCGAACGATTACCGGGTGCTGGATTGGGTCGCGCCGGCCGTGGCGGAGGCGGCCATCCGCAGTGGAGTCGCGCGGCGCGTTATCGACATCCGGGACTATCGCGAGCGCCTCCGGATCGGCTACCAGCGCGGCTGGCAGATCATCCACGCCATCATGGAGAAAGCGGAGGCCGAGCCCAAGCGCCTGGTCTTCGCCGAAGGGGAAAATCCGAAAATCCTGCGCGCGGCCGGGCAGATCGAGCGCCAGGGGCTCGGCCGGCCGATTCTGCTGGGCCGGCCCGCCGCTATCACCCGGCAGCTGGAGGAGCTGGGCTCCCGTGCGACACCGCAGGTCATCGACCCCGACGCCTCCCCATGGCTGCCCGAGTTCGCCGAGGAGATTTTCCGCCTCCGGCAGCGCCGCGGTGTCACCATGCACCGCGCCGAGGAGATGGCGCGCGATCCGAACATCTTCGGCCTCATGATGCTGCGGACCGGCCGCGCCGACGGCTTCCTCTCCGGCCTCAGCTACGAGTATCCCCGCGTGGTACGTCCCATCCTGGAGTTGATTCGAACGCGTCCCGGTGTCGGAACCATGGCCGGCGCCTATCTCGTCCTGGCGCGAGGGAGAGCCTACTTCTTCGCCGACGGCCTCATCAACATCAATCCCAATGCGGTCGATCTGGCCGAGATCGCCATCCTCACCGCCGATTTTGCTCGACAGCTCGATATCCAGCCGCGCGTTGCCCTGATCTCCTTCTCCAACTTCGGCTCGCTGCGGACGCCGGAATCGGAGAAGGTGGCGCAGGCGGTGCAGATCGTCCGCGAACGCCGGCCCGATCTCGAGGTAGACGGCGAGATGCAGGCAGATACCGCCCTCGACGCGGCCATTGCCGAGGAGTACTATCCCTTCAGCCGCGTCGCCGGGGCGAATGTCCTCATCTTCCCCAACCTCGATGCCGCCAACTCGTCCCTCAAAGTGCTCTCCCAACTCGGTGAGATGGCGGTGATCGGCCCGATTTTGCTGGGCGCCGCCCATCCTGCCCAGGTTCTCCAGCACGGTAGTGACCTGCGCGATATCGTCCGCATGGCAGCCCTTACCACGGTGGAAGCCTTGAGTGTGGAAGCGTAATGATGGTGCAGGGCACCGTCTCGCTGGGTATCAGGACCCAGCAGCGTCTCCTGCCAGTGTGGCCACAGAGGCGGGGAGCTTGACCAGGTCGCCCGTAACATTCCTGCAACAGTGCGGCGGGTACTCTGTATCAGGAGCAGTCAGGACGACGCCGAGGAGGGCGCATAATGCCGTTTTCTCTGGTTCCGCGCGAGCGCCAGTTCTTTGTCCTATTTCGAGACAACGCGGCCACCATGGTCGAGAGCCTCCAGGTGCTCGATTCCCTCTTGGCGAACACGACCGGCGACTACGCCGACGAGGCCCGGCGCCTGCGCGACCTGGAGCACAAAGCGGACGAGACAACCCACAAAGTCAACAACGAGCTCAACCGCACCTTCATCACCCCCTTCGACCGCGAGGATATCTATGCCCTGGCCTCCGCCATCGACGATGTCGTCGATCTGTCGGAGGAGACGGCGGACACCATCGTGCTGGACGGGATCCACGAGATCACCCCCGAAGCGCAGAAGATGGGAAAGATACTGCTGTCCATTGGACACGAGGTAGCCGAGGCCATCGACAAGCTCGAGAAGCAAACCGACCTTCATGAGTACTGGGTTCGCATCCATGAGTTAGAGAACGAGGCGGACGCCGTGACGCGCTCCGCAATCGGCGCGCTCTTTCAGAACGGATACGACCCGATCTACGTCATCAAGTGGAAGGACGTGTACGCCCTTCTGGAGAAGACCGTGGACCGTGCAGAGGATATCGCCAAGATCCTCGAGACGATCTCGATCAAGAATGCATAACCTCGCCCTGACGATCCTCGTCATCGCGGTGGCCCTCTTCTTCGACTTCACGAACGGTTTTCACGATACGGCGAATGCCATCGCGACCTCCGTTTCAACGCATGCGCTCTCGCCGCGTGCCGCCGTGATTCTCTCCGCCGCCATGAACTTCGTGGGAGCTTTCGTGACCACCAAGGTCGCCGCCACCATCGGGGGGGGTGTGATTCCCGCGGCCCAGACCACCCTCATCATGGTGCTGGCCGCCGTCATGGGGGCGATCACCTGGAATCTCATTACCTGGTATCAGGGGCTTCCCAGCAGTTCCACGCATGCCCTTGTGGGCGGTCTGATCGGTGTCGGGATCGTGGCCATCGGGTTTGGCGGTGTGAAGTGGGCCAGTGTTATTGGGAAGATCGTCGTTCCGCTGGTGATCTCGCCCATCCTGGGCTTTATCGTGTCGTATATCGGGATGCTGCTCATCTACTGGCTATTCCGCGGGACGCGGCCGCGTGCCGTCAACGGCGGTTTCCGCTTCGCTCAGATCTTTTCAGCTGCCTTTGTCTCCTTCAGTCACGGCACCAACGACTCTCAGAAGACGATGGGCATCATCACCCTGGCCCTCGTCACGCAGGGCTATCTGAGCCGATTCGCCGTACCCGTTTGGGTCATCGCCGCCGCCGCCTGTGCCATGGCATTCGGCACCTACGCCGGTGGCTGGCGCATCATCCGCACTATGGGTACCCGCCTGTACAAGATCTCTCCGGCCGAAGGGTTCGACGCCCAGCTGGTGGCTGCCATCATCATCCAGGGTGCCGCCCAGTTCGGCCTGCCGGTCAGCACGACCCATGTCGTCACCGGGGCGGTCCTCGGTGCCGGCACGACCGACAACCCTTCCGCGGTGCGGTGGGGCGTCGGCATCAACATCGTGACTGCCTGGATTCTGACAATCCCCGCCGCGGCCGTCGTCGCCGGTGTTCTGTACTTCCTGGTGCACTTCATCGCTCGCTAGAGTGAGATATGACGACGGAAGATCGGGTCACCGACGGCGCACCGATCGTGGCGGAGGGCGACCATGTCTCGCCGCAGGAAGCCACTCCGGAACGTGCGATCTTTCACGTGCCGGCGCGCCACAACCCGCGGTTGCAGGAGTTGGTCGCCCGTATCGACGCTATGACCGAGTTGCACCAGCTCTGGCGCTGCGCCAATGTGAACGCGGTGGATCGCGCCGGCATCAGCGACCACGGCCCGACGCACGTCCAGATCGTTGCCAATATCTCGCTCAAGCTCCTGCGTCTCCTCATGATGGGCGGCGTTGAACCCTCCATCGTCCGTGATTACGGACTCACGCCGCAGGACGCCGAGGTCGTCGTGGTTCTGGGCGCCGCCCTGCACGACATCGGAATGTCCATCCACCGCCACGAGCATGAGACGTACAGCTTGATCCTGGGCGCGCCCATTGCGCGCCGCCTCCTCGCCGGCCTCTACGAGGAGCCGCTGCTCACGATCATGACCAGCGAGACCCTCCACGCCGTTATCGCCCACCGCTCCGACGAGCGCACCTACACCATCGAAGCGAGTTCGGTGAAGGTGGGCGACGCGCTCGACATGACGCAGGGGCGCTCCCGCATCCCGTTCGAGGCCGGCGCCGTCAACATTCACTCCCTCTCGGCCGCTGCCGTGGAGCGCGTCATCATCGAGCGTGGCGAGACCGTTCCCATCAACATCGAGGTCATCCTCAACAACTCGGCCGGCCTCTTCCAGCTCGACGAGCTGCTGCGTCCCAAGATTGCTTCCTCGAGCATCGCGCCGTACGTCCAGGTTGAGGCACGGATCGAAGGGGAGATCGAGAAGCGCCTGCTGCCCGTCTACAACATCTGATTCGCTGCCGATGCAACCGAAGGCCGCCACGACCACGCCCGACCTCCCCAGCCGGCCCGGTATCGGCCTGGTCCTGGGCGCCGGGGGCATTCGCGGCTGCTCTCACCCCGGGGTTATGGCCGTCCTGACGGACGCGGGCGTGCGGTTCGATCTGGTGGTGGGTGCGAGCGTCGGCGCCCTCTTCGGCCTGGGGCTCGCCGCCGGGCTCTCTCCCCATCACATCGTCGACGTCGTGCGTCGGTCGCAACCCTCCGATATTGCCCGCTTCTATGCCGGACGTTTACGTGCCGGGAGGAGCAACCCGATTGCCCGCATGATGCTCGAGGCCGGCGAGGGTAAGACCTTCGCCGACATGGCCGTGCCGTTCGCCGTGACGGCGACCGACATGCATACGGGACAACCGGTGATGATCAATACCGGCCCGGTGCTGGACGCCGTGCAAGCCAGCATCGCGCTACCGCTCATCGCCCGGCCCGTCCGCCTCGGCGACCGCTACTACCTGGACGGCGGCCTCTTCGATACGGCGCCGGTGCGGGTGGCGCGCTCTCTGGGCGCCGAGAAAGTGATTGCCGTCTGCCTCGGCTACAACTATCACGCGCCTCCCTTTTTCAAACGGCGTCCCTGGCTACGCCACGTCCTCCAGCGTGCCGGACGCCAGCAGCGGCTGCCGGGCCCCCGTCTCCACGACCAGATCCGCTTCGCCTGCCGCATGATCGCCGCCAGCTATGATCCGCCCCTGCCCGATGAGGGGGACATCACGATCTGGCCCGATCTGGGGACGCTCAGTCCCAATTCCTGGGTTGGGGCACAGTTCTGTCTGGACAGAGGGTTCGAGGCAGCGCGTGCGATAGTGGAAAGCGGCGCTCTGGCTGCCCTGACCCCACGCTAACGCGGAGACCTGCATGACCGACTTCCCCTTCCAGCGCTACCTCAATGTGCGCAGCGCCTCGGCGCCGTCCTTCGCCCCCGACGGCCGTTCCCTCTGCTTCGTCAGCGACATCACCGGCGTCCCTCAACTGTGGCAGGTGCCGGTGGAGGGCGGCTGGCCGGATGAGCTGACCTTCACGGCCGACCGTGTCACCGGCGGCTGGTTCGGTCACCGGACCCCGTTCATCGTCTACGGCATGGACAGCGGCGGCAATGAGCGCGAGCAGCTCTATCTGCTGGCGGGGGCCGAGGTCCGCGATGTGGCGGTCGATCCCGCCGTCATGCACCGCTTCGGCGCCATCTCCTGGGATGACAGGCAGGTCGCCTACTCCGGCAATCGCCGTAACCCCGCCTACTTCGACGTCTATGTGCGCGATCTCGACGGCGGAGAGGAGCGCTGCGTGTACGAGCAGGACGGCAGCAACTTCGTCTCCGATTGGTCACGTGATGGCCGCTACCTGGCGATCTTCCGCCAGACCGGTTCGCTGGACAGCGATCTGTACCTGCTCGATACGGAGACCGGCAAGGCCCGCCATCTCACGCCGCACGAGGGGATGGCGATCTACGCCGCCGCCCAGTTCACACCCGACGGCACGGCGCTCTACCTGCGCACCGACCAGGGAAGTGAATTCCTGCGCGCCGCCTGCCTCGATCTGTCCACCGGGCAGATTGAGTTCCTGACGCCGGACGATCGCGACGTGGACGCCGTCGTCCTCGCGCCGGACGGCTCTTCCCTGGCGCTGGTCCGTAACGTGGACGGCTACAGTCTCCTCACCGTCCGCTCCCTCACCTCGGGCGAGGAGATCCGCGTCCCCGATCTGCCCGATGGCGTGGTGGTGCAGCCCGCCTGGTCTCGTGACGGCAGTAAGCTGGCCTTCACCTTCACCGGCCCCGCCGACAACCCCAATATCTGGGTCTGGGATCTCGGACAGCATGCCTGCCGCCAGGTAACCTTCGCCACGCGCGGCGGTCTGCCGCGCGACTCCTTCGCCGCCCCCGAGCCGATCTCCTACCGCTCGTTCGACGGTCTCGTCATCCCGGCGTTCCTCTATATGCCGCCGGGGCGCGAGAACCCACCGGTGGTGATGGTGGTGCACGGCGGACCGGAGGGGCAGAGCACGCCGATGTTCAATCCCATCACCCAGTACTTCGTCCACCGCGGCTTCGCCGTCCTCACTCCCAACGTGCGCGGCAGCCTGGGGTACGGCCGGACCTACACCCACCTGGACGACGTGGAAAAGCGCATGGACTCCGTCGCGGACCTCCAGGCCGCCGTCGAGTGGCTGCGGGCCTCGGGACGCGTGGACGGCGAGAAGATCGCCGTCTACGGCGGGAGCTATGGCGGTTTCATGGTGCTGGCCGCGCTCACCACTTATCCGGATCTCTGGGCGGCCGGCGTCGACATCGTGGGCATCGCCAATCTGGAGACCTTCCTGCGCAACACCAGCGCCTACCGCCGTCATTGGCGGATTCCCGAATACGGCGATCCCGACGCGAACGCCGATCTCTTCCGCGAGATTTCTCCCATCCACCACGTGGACCGCATCGAGGCACCCCTCCTGGTCATCCACGGCGACAACGACCCGCGCGTCCCCCTCTCGGAGGCGGAGCAGATCGTCGAGGCGCTGGAGCGCCGCGGCCGCCCCGTCCAGTTCCTTCACTTCCCTGACGAAGGGCACGGCGTGATCAAGCTCAAGAACAAGCTCGTCGCCTACCCCGCCATCGCCGCCTTTCTCGATGAGTATCTGAGCTAGGGGGAAACCGCCGGCGCACCTCAATCCCCATCCCGGGAAGCGTGCTACTGTCACGTCATGATCGTCACCGATAACCTCACAACGGACTGGCTCACCGGCATCCTTCGCCGGGAGGGTGTTCTCGGACAAGGGCACGTCACCGCAATCGCCACCGAGGGCAACCCCGCCTTCAACTCCGCGATCTCCCATCTCCACGTCACCTACGCGCCGGGATCATCCTCGGGTGCGCCCACCCGGCTGCTCCTCAAGCGCAACGTCGACAGCGAGTGGGGCTATGCGTCCGGCAAATCGGAGGTGGATTTCTACCAGGTGGCACGCGCGCGGAGAGATGACCTGCCAATGATCGTGCGCTGCTACGATGCCGCCTACGACCCGGCGACAGGAGATTCTCATCTCCTCCTGCTCGACATTTCGGCATCGCACCGGCCGCCGGTGACGCGCGACGACATCATCTCCCTGCACGGTGTCCCCACGCAGGATCTCCTGGTCGCGTGCGTCGAGGCCATCGCCCGGTTCCACGCCTACTGGTTCGAGCATCCGTCGCCGCCGCCCGCGGTGTGGGAGGTCTCTCGGTGGTACGGCACGCGCCAATGGTTCGATGCGGGGGTCGAGTCGCGGAGGCAAGACTGGGACGCCTTCCAGGCCGGCCCGGGCGCGGACCTTCCCGCCGAAATCCGGTCCCTCTATCAACAGGCGATCGATGGCATGCCGGCCCTCTGGGAGCGGTGCTTCCAGGGACGGATGGGGTCCGGCAGAGCATTGACAATCGTGCACGGAGACTGCTACTTCTCGCAGTTCCTCTGCCCGCGCGATCCTGGCGGCGCGACCTATGTCGTTGATTGGCAGGGGGCGCGGGCCGATCTTCCCACGATCGACCTGACACACCTCTTCGCCACCTTCTGGACGCCGGAGCAGCGCCACGAGGACCACCGAGAGCGCCGGATGCTGGAGAGGTATCTCGCCGAGCTGAGGTCGGCAGGGGTAACCGATTATGACTGGGATATGCTCCAGTACGACTACCGCCTGGCGCTCATCTACATGATCTTCTACCCCGTCTGGGATGCCCTCGATGGATCCGGCCGGGACTATTGGTGGCCCAAGATGCAGTGCCTGACGAGCGCCTACCGAGACTGGGACTGCCAGGAGTTGATAGCGCCGGCGTAGCCATCTGAGGCCGTGCCGCCAGGATCAGCCGCGGCCGGAAACACCCTACAATAGAAGGAAGCTCTGTCCACGTATAATGCGTGGTATACGTATTCTACGTGGAAGGACTATCGCTATGGCGGGCAAACGCAATCTCACTATCCAGCTCGACGCTGAGATTATTCGTAAGGCACGGATATTGGCGGTCGAGCAGGATCTCTCAATCAGTGGGCTGGTCGCCCGCGAGCTGGAACGGCTGGTGGGTGACCAGGAGCGATACCAAGCGGCCCGCCGCCGGGCTCTCGTCGATCTGGAGACCGGCTTCCATCTAGGTGGTGGTGTCCTCCCACGGCGTGACGAGTTGCATGAGCGCTGAGTCACTGGTCTTTGTGGATACCAATATCCTCGTCTACGCCTACGATGTCGACGCAGGCAAAAAGCACGAGATCGCCCGCGATCTTCTCGCACACTTGTGGGAGAAGCGCCAGGGGACGTTGAGCACGCAGGTTCTGCAGGAGTTCTATGTCACGGTCACGCGCAAGGTGCCGGCTCCACTTGATCCACCCGTGGCCCGCCGGGTGATCGCCGCCTATCACAGCTGGCCGGTCCAATCGATCGACGTGGCCACGATCGTCGAGGCGAGTGAGATCGGCGAGCGCCGTCAACTGTCGTTCTGGGACGCGCTTATCGTGACAGCGGCTCGCCGGGCGGGGGTGAATTACCTGCTCTCCGAGGATCTTCAGGATGGTCAAACCGTCGAGGGTGTACGTATTGCGAACCCATTTGTGGGGCTGCCTGTTCCTCTGGAGTGACGCTTTCGACGCCGCATTCCGTCACCTACCCAACGGACTCGACGCGGTTGGTGTCTTCTTTCTCGTGTCGCCTCCGGCCCCCTCTATCGTTCCCTGCTCGCCGATCACCGCAACCGGGACGGCAAGATCGGCTTTGCCTCACGCATCCTGGATGCGTGCAAGCCGGCGACACGTCCGGTCGATACGGCTGGACAGTACCTCCGGGACCGGCGACACCGCAACCATCGGGGCCGGGTCCGGCAGGGCCGACACCGGCTCCCGACCACCCTTAGCCTCTACTGGGCGATCGATTCGAGTCCGATCGTCGCCCGGTCACCCGCGGCGCCGACGGCCGCGACCACCAGGCGGAACGACTCCTGGTATTTGACCACCGTAAAGCGTAGCGGCGGCCGCTGGAAGGCCCCCTTGCGATTGGTGACGGCGGCGCGTGAATAAACTTTGCCTGGAAGGTGGCCGTGGACACGAGGGAGGGCCGTGAAGGTGAGGCGGTAAGTGATGTGGACGCGCTCGTGCGGGTGGAAGCCACGGCCGGACAGGAGGCAGGTCACGATCTCCTGCCTGTTCGGGATCCCGCAATGCAGCCGAAGCACGGGCCTGGCGGCTGATGGAGCCGTGCTGAGGGCGCACGCCCCCGCGATGTCTGTCTTGGACGTCGCGACGAGAAGGGCACCGGCGGTGAGCGCAGCGAGGATGCCGCGGGTGAGAGAGAGGGGCAGCACAGGGCTCGATCCTGCCCAACAGTAGCGCCCTGACACGGAAGACGCAAGAGGTCCCTGTTCGCGCCGGACCCAGGGCGGAGGCCGCGATCATTGTAGGCGCAGGGCTTGTCCCTGCGTGTCGTCACCATCGTGGCGTAGGGGCCGGCTCCTGCCGTGCCCTCCCCGGCCTCTCGCGCCGCAATGTCCGATCTGGCGTGCGGGCGCGGATAGAGGGCGTGGCAATCCCAGACGATGCGGTGCGAGGGAGAAGGCGGGCGCGGCGGAGCCGGCCCCGACGATGACCATGCCGCGACTGGCCGGGACAAGCCCATCTGCTGCCAGAAAAACCTATGTCGCGACAGGGGGCGCCTGGGGAGAGTAGGGTGAGGCCGATCTCCCCCCCGGGAGTGCCTGCTCCTGGACGATATCCCCACCCTAGCAGCGCCCAGGGCGACATCTGCGAGGTGTCCCTCTCCTGACTGGCTCGACCCGGTGGTGGTCTTCGGTGAGCAGGGGCGGTTCGCTCAGTTCAGCTGGCTCAGTCGTCGTACGCAGAATCGTGGGCCGGTCATCCCGCCGGAGATGCTCTGCCCGGTGCCGCCCGACCTGGTGATCTCGCGGCCGGCTCGGTACCCCACGGGCCAGGGACGTCTCCCCCTCACGCCGGCCACCGCCATCGACGTCTCTTCCCCGCCGCCCGATTGATCCGCGCTGGCGCGGCCGGCGTGCTCCACGCTCCCCTGCACCATCGTCGTCATGACCGATGATTTACTTGATGCAGATGAGCAGGGCTCTGCCACTACTGAGAATGTCCGGCAGGTGATGTCTCGTGCCACTCGCGCAATAACTCTGTCTCCCGGTCCGGTGTCAGGCCGGCACGCATGTCGTGGTCGGGCGGACGGGTCGCGTCCCAGGTCAGGGTGTCACGGATGGTGTCTTCCAGCGGCCGGAAGGTCAGACCGGCATCGAGCGCGCGGTCGATATTGGTGCGGTGGAAGCCGTAATGCTCCTCGGTGTCGGGCACCCAGAGAGGAAGCTCACTCCACGGCTCGACGCCCCGCTCCAGCAGGAAGTCTTCCGGAACCCAGGTGATGGAGGCATCACTGCCGGCGACAGCACGGCTCGTTTCCAGCACCTCTCGTAGAGGTAACGTCCGCTCCGGCCCGGTGGCGTTGTACACCCCGGTTCGCCCCTCCTCCACCATGCGGATGGTCCACTCGGCGAGATCGCGCACGTCGATAATCTGGACCGGAGGCTCTCCGGTCCCGGGCGCCAGCACCTCGCCACCGCGGGCCAGGTGGCGCGGCCAGTAAGTGAAGCGATCGGTCGGATCGTCCGGGCCAACGATGAGCCCGGGCCGGATGATCAACGCTCGGTCGGGAAAGGCTGCCTCGACGGCGGCCTCGGAAAGCGCCTTGAGAGGACCGTAGGTCTCGCCGGTGATCTCCTCCACGGTTTCATCCTCGAGTGTGCCCACCGGGCTCTCTTCATTGGCTGGCGCTCGGTTATCCGCATAGACCGAGATGGTGGAGATAAAGGCGTAGAGGTCGGCCCGCGATGCCAGGAGACGCGCCGAGTCACCCACCACGCGTGGCACGTAGCCGGAGGTGTCGATGACGGCATCCCACGAGCCGGCCTCCAGCGCGCCGAGATTGCCGTCCCGATCGCCCCTCCGGTGCTCGACGTCCGGGAAGAGATCGGGATTGTGCCTCCCGCGCGTGAAGAGCGTGATCTCGTGTCCGCGTGCCTGGGCCGCCAGCACAAGGTGACGTCCCAGAAACACAGTTCCGCCCAGAATCAGTAGACGCATGAGATTCCCTTCCATGCCATGTGACGATCGGTCCTGGCCGCCCTCTCATGTGCTACGCTCACCAGGAACACGAGGCCGGACCATGCGATCGGCAAGCCGGCGGCATGAGGAGCAGCTTCCCATCAGGCGCCGCGAGGCGGCGTGATTGGTCAGCTGATCGGCTCGGAGACACCCAATCTATTGGCCAGCAGGTGGTAGAGATCGTCCGACGAATGGGGAAAGCCGTTCCCTTCCAGTTCCATGGTCTGAGCCAGGCGCTCCAACCGCTCGCGTGTCTCCGTATCGAGATTGCCCAGACGACGATGGTCAGACTGCAGAGTCTGCCGGAAGTCGTTCCAGTTGTGCGGCGCCTGATCCCACAGCTCGCGGGCCAGTTCCTGTGTTACTTTCATCAGCCCCTCCTTCCAGGTGTCGGATACCACACCGCATCCTTCGTGCCGTCAGGGAGCGACACAAAAGATCGAAAAGTTGATATAATTGGCGGAATGCAGCTATAGCGACTCACGGGGGCAGAGGGCTGCATCGGGAAACGGTCTCATCGGCCGTCGGTGCACGGCCCGGCAAGCGAGCCGGGAACAACCGTGACCGGGCGCATGTATGTCCCAGGCATGCGCAGATAGAAGGGTGATAGCAAAGGGTTCACACCTATCTACCACACTGCAACGACAAACCACCCTATAAGGGAACCCATTAGACGTGCTCCACGGTCTCTGGCGTCCTGAGCCGAACGGAGGCTCACTCTTCCTGTGGGCCGAACGGCTGGACGACGACAACGAACGCATCCTGAATGCGGACGAACTGCGCGAGAGATTCCCGCTTCTGCAAGGAGAAGCGGCCAGTGTCTCTCTCCTCATGCCGGCCGTCGACGGCCGGCCGCTCTCGTCGTCCGATTCATCGGAAGACGCCATCCTGACACCTTTCGAGGTCAGCGGACTCAAATTGCCGGCGGTCGACGCCATGTTCCATCTGCTGACGCTCTCGCCCGACGAGAATATGGGCGACGACCTTCGCTTCTGGCAGATCACGGCGCGCTTCACGCTGGAAATGCTGGCGCGCGAGCGGTACGTGCCTGCCATCAACGACCATAACGTCGCTCTCTGGCAGCCGGTTCTGACCGGCGATGATCGTCAGCGCTTCGCGCGGCTGGCGCGCGCCATGCCTCCGGTTTGCCGTGCCCTCATGCCCCACGGCTCGCCGCCCTCGGGGACAACCATCCTCGACTCCTTTGTCCGCACCACCATCGACGCGCTCTGCCGCCAGTCATTGGCGCGCTGGGAGCCGAGCGTCCCGCCGCGCATCAGCCAGGGCAATCGCGCTCAGGCCTACATCTGGCTCCTCAGTCTCGCCCGGCCGCGCGACGAGGAGACGCCGACCACGATCAAGATCGATCAGCGGCTGCGTGGTGCCGTTCGCAAGTGGCTGGAGCCCTTGCAGGTCGTTGCTAACGAGGCGTTCCGGACCACTTTCCGCCTGGAATCTCCCTCCAATCCGCGGGCTCCCTGGATTCTGCGTTTCTTCCTCCAATCGGTGGAGGATCCCAGCCTCCTCGTCCCTGTCGGACAGGTCTGGAAGCAGCGCGGGAACGGCTGGAACCTGGTCAAAGCCAAGCAGGGGCGCGCCCAGGAAAAACTGCTGTCCGATCTCGGGACGGCGATGCGTATCTTTCCGCCCCTGGAGAAGTCGCTCAAGACGGCCCATCCCGAAATCGCGCACCTGTCCGTCCACCAGGCGCATACCTTCCTCCGTGAAGCAGCGCCGATTCTGGAGGAGAGCGGCATGGGCGTCATCGTCCCGCACTGGTGGCTCAATCGCCGCCGGGGGCTGGCGGCGCGCATTCGCCTGGCACCGGGCAACGCCAACGGCAACGGCAGCAGCGTTCTAGGTCTCGATTCGCTCGTCCACTACGACTGGCAGCTCTCCCTGGGCGGCAAGGGCGTCTCTCCCGAGGAGTTCGCCAAGCTCGCCTCGCTGAAGGCGCCGCTGGTCCGGGTGCGCGGGGAATGGGTCGAGCTGAATCCGGAGGACGTCAAGAAAGCCCAGGATTTCTGGGAGAAGAACGGAGGCGACACGCTGCCGCTGGCCAAGGCGCTGTCGCTGGCGGCCGGCACCAGCGAACTGGATTCCGATCTCCCTGTCGAATCGGTGGAGACGGAGGGCTGGCTCAACGCTCTCTTTGAGAAAGACGGGCACATTCCCGATCTGGAGAAACCTGCCGGCTTTGTCGGCGAGCTTCGCCCCTATCAGGAGCGCGGCGTCTCCTGGATGTACTTCCTGCTCGAGCGCGGGCTCAATCCGTGCCTGGCCGACGACATGGGTCTGGGCAAGACGGTCGAGTTGATCAGCATGCTCCTCAGCTTGAAAGACCAGAAGGGCCTGAGCGGACCGACTCTGCTCATCTGTCCCATGTCGGTCGTGGGCAACTGGGAGCACGAGTTGCGGCGCTTCGCCCCCTCCCTCTCCGTCATGACGCACCACGGTCCGGGACGTCTGACCGGGGAGGGGTTCGTGACCGAGGCCAAAAAGCACGATCTGGTCATCAGCACCTACGCTTTGGCGGCGCGCGACCGGGAATTACTGGAATCGATGCCGTGGGCCGGCGTGGTGCTGGACGAGGCGCAAAACGTCAAGAATGCCAGCACGAAGCAGGCGCAAGCGGTGCGCGCTTTCAAGGCCGATTTTCGAGTCGCCCTGACCGGGACGCCGGTGGAGAATCGTCTCTCCGAGCTGTGGTCCATCATGGAGTTCCTGAACCCGGGCTATCTCGGCTCGGCCGATCGCTTCCGCAAGAACTTCGCGCTCCCCATTGAGCGCGGCAACGATGCCGGCACCAAGGCGCAGCTGCGCACCCTGGTCCAGCCGTTCATCTTGCGGCGCGTCAAGAGCGATCCGACCATCATCTCCGATCTCCCCGAAAAGCTGGAGATGAAGGTCTACTGCTCACTCACTCCGGAGCAAGCCTCCCTCTACGAGGCGGTGGTTCGGGACATGATGCAACAGATCGAGTCCTCCGAAGGCATGCAGCGCAAGGGACTGGTCCTGGCCAGCCTCACCAAGCTCAAGCAGGTCTGCAACCATCCCGCGCACTTCCTGAGCGATCACAGTCCACTCTCCGGGCGCTCCGGCAAGCTGGCCCGTCTCGAGGAGATGCTGGAGGAGGTGATCGCCGCCGACGACCGCGCCCTCATCTTCACTCAGTACGCCGAGTTCGGGCGCGAGCTACAGAGCTACCTCCGCGAGCGCCTGGGCAAGGATGTCCTCTATCTGCATGGCGGCACGCCGCGCCACATTCGTGACCGACTGGTCAGCCGCTTCCAGAACGACCGGCGCGGGCCGCCGATCTTCATCCTGTCGCTCAAGGCCGGCGGCACCGGGCTCAACCTGACGCGCGCCAGCCACGTGTTCCATTTCGACCGCTGGTGGAATCCCGCCGTCGAGGATCAGGCCACCGACCGCGCCTTCCGCATCGGGCAGACGCGGAACGTGCAGGTCCACAAGATGCTCTGCTCGGGAACGCTCGAGGAGCGCATCGACGAGATGATCGAGAGCAAGAAGGCACTGGCGAATCAGATCGTCGGCTCCGGGGAGTCCTGGCTGACCGAGCTCTCCGCCGACGAGTTGAAGAACCTGTTCGAGCTACGGCGAGAGGCGGTGATGCTGGAATGAGCCGCAAGACGGAATTCGCGCAGTCCTGGTGGGCGCAGCGCTGGATTCGTGTGCTGGAACGCTTCGGATGGAGCGCTCGCCTCAATCGCGGCCGCTCCTACGCCCGGCATGGGAATGTTATCGATATTGATATCCAGCCCGGTCTGGTACGAGCCAAGGTGCAGGGATCGCGGAAGCAGCCGTACCGAGTGGAGATCGGCCTGAAGCCGATCGCCCGGTCCGACTGGAGCAAGGTCATCGGTCTCTTGCGGCGCAAGGCGATCTACGCCGCGCGCCTCCTCTCGGGTGAGATGCCGCGCGATATTGAGGAAATCTTCTCGGCAGCCGATGTGTCGCTCTTCCCCAAGTCAGGGGAAGAGTTGATCATGTCGTGCACCTGCCCCGACTGGGCAAGCCCGTGCAAGCACGTGGCCGCGGTCTATTACGTGCTCGGCTCGGAGTTCGACCGCGACCCCTTCCTCCTGTTCCAGCTGCGTGGCAAGACCCGCGAACAACTGATGGCAGCGCTGCGCGGTCAGCGGCCGGAGCGTCCTCCGTCGGCACGTGCTCCCAAGGTCGCGTCAGAGCCGCTGGAGGAGCATATCGGGGACTTCTGGGAGGCCGGCGACGATCTGGACGAGATCGGCATTCAGATCTCTCCGCCCGGCGTGCCACAAGCTATTCTGAAACGGCTCGGGCCGCTGCCCCTCCACGACCTGCCTGAGGAGTTCCACGGCGATCTGGCACGCATGTACGAGGTCGTGAGTCGCGACGCATTGGCCTTCGCCCACGTGCCGAGCGCCGGCGCGCGGTCTCCGGACGCGTAAGGTCCTAGCCCGTTACCGACTCCACGATGTCGGCGACGCCTTCCATCTTCGCGATGGCGTCCACCATATCGGGCCGGAACGTCTTGACTTGTAGCTGCTGGAAGTGCGGCAGCGGGCGCTCCCAGGCGATCTCATAGGTAAACGGCTTGCGGTCGCGCTGGACGTGAATGTAGCCGTCGCCCTCGAGATCAGTCAGGTGTCGTTGGACAGTGCGCATGGTGACATTCAGGCGCCGCGCCAACGCTTCCTGGGCCATTCGCGGGTTCTTCGCCAACTCGTTCAGGATGCGCGCATATAGCGTGATAAACGCGACTCCCTGCTCTTCCTGCACTGTCATACCGTCCCCCTTGACATGACATGCCTGCGGTCATTCTAACCCACCTTGACGGGAAGGGCAAGTCGGAGTTAGGCGGGGCCGAGATTAGCGGGCTGGCCGTCCGCGGCCTCGCTGTGGACGACCAGGCGCCATCCCTCCTCGAGCTGCGCCCAGACCGAGGTAGCGAACGCCCCACTTTGCACGGCGTTGTCGGGCCGATCGGCCGGCCGCACCGTTTCGATGACGTGGTACGTCACGACGGCGCTGTCCGCGGTGGGACGCACCACACGGAAGCCATCGAGAGTATGCCAGGAGAGGACGGTCTCGCTGAACGTCTGCAGCGTTTGCCCCTTATCGTGGATACCCGCGGGCGACACGTAGAGGAAGTCGTCTGTCAGCAAGCCGGCGATCCGCTCCTCCTGCCGCCCGGCGATGGCGGCCCAGAGCGCGCGCTCCAGGCCGATGATATCCAGATCGTTACTCTCGCTCACCACATCCTCCTCACTCACTCGCCTCTCTCCTTCCACCATAGTGCGCCGTGCTCGGGCGGCGGCCGCGATCGGGTCCGGGACATCTGCTCCGGAGACCTCGAATGCTGCCCCCATGCGGCGGAGCGACCACAGCCGGCGCGCCGGGTGAGCAGGGTCATCGTAGGGCGGCACGGGCAGATGGACCTGGCGGGAGAGACGCTCTACCGCTGCCCGTACTCCCCCTTCCGCCGGCCCGACCCAGAGCAGGCCGCCGGCGCCAGAGCGCCGCACACGATAGATACCCGGCGCGTCCGGTAACTGGGCCAGAGCAAGGGGATGGGCCGCCATCAGCGGCATCCAGGCGGACCAGCGGTAGCCGAGCCAATCGCGCTCACGCGACGGCCCGTTCACGGGGCGCACAGCGGACGCGTACAATGCTGCCGGAAAGGTGAGGTGATGCGGGGGCGCAGGGAGCCGGCACTGGAGGGGACGGTCGTCGAAGCGCTGCCACACGCCATGTTTGCCGTCGCCCTCGACGATGGCCGGCGGATTACCGGGCATGTGGCAGGGCCGGTCGCCAATCGGACGGTCCGGCTCAATCCGGGCGATCGCGTCGTCATCGAACTCTCTCCCTACGACCTCTCGCGCGGCCGCATCGTGAAGCGCCTGAAAGAGTAATCGGCCCGCCTCCCCGGAAGGAGGCGAGCTTCATCGTTACCCCTGTTCCTGCTGACGGACTTTCGGCAGCAGCAGATCCATTCCCTTCCACACCAGGAAGACGACGAGCGGGACGGCGAGGACAGCCGCCATCCACGGCGACTGCTGCCGCCAACTGCGGCGGTACCACGGCGTCTGCTTCCCAATCTTGAAGAGGGGCGTCGGCAGGATGCCCGCAAGCCAGGCTCCCAACCAGGCTGGTCCAAAGAGCTTCTTCATATCTAATCCTCCTTCGTGCTTGGCCTATTGTCGTGCGTGCAAGGCACATGCCGCGAAAGCCACAATCGGTTGCTCGCATCACATGCTCGCAAAGTCCATCGGATCGTCAACTGACTCCACGATGGCGGAGACTGGACTCCAATCGGCCGACAAATGTACTCAACACTGCGCACGATCACGACAGCGGCCGCCCTGGGACTGTGCATGTCCGCGACCGGCTGCGGTAACCGTCATTTCGCCGCGCCGCCCTCACTACCCGATCTGGCCTACACTATTCACGGCAAGCTCTGGCTCGGCTCGGTGCAGGGGCACAGAACGTGGCACCTGACCACTCCATGGCCGATTTCCGACCTCACCTGGCCGCCTGACGGCCATGCCATTGCCTTCCATGGCAAACGCGGTATGGGCGTGGCGGTCTTGGAGGGGCACACGGGTCACACTGTCTTCGCGGAGCGATTGCCCCAGTGCTGCTACAACGAGATTGGCTGGTCGCCGAACAGTCGCTATTTCGCGTTCTCAGTGAACGCCAAGATCGATGCCCCGGCTACTCTCTGGCTCTGGGACCGCGCCACTCGTCACGTGCGTCTGCTACTGCATGGGCTGTCACCCGACTATCCGTACGGTTCCTGGGCTTACGACAGCACACGGATCGCCGTGGCCACCGGAACCGGGATGCCAACGTTTAACACGAAGGGCAATCCGGTCGCCGAGATCCTGGACATCCGATCCGGCCGCATCACTCGTCTCGGGAAAGGTGTTCCTGGAGCCTGGTCTCCGGATGATCTCTTCATCGGTTTCAATCATTGGTGGGTATGCGGAGCCACAGGATGTTTTGTGCAGGAGGACATCATCTCCTCGTCCGGAGGTAAGCCGACTGTTCTTGATCACTACATTCGGGAAGGCCGGCTCACGGACGAAGAATGGCTGGCTCTGCGTCACGGGTATGCATATGATCGCTGGCTGATCGGCCCGCACGGAGGCATTCGGCGCCAACTTGTGCCTCTTCGTCTCGAACGGCTCGACCAGGTAGAATCCTGGTCTCCCAGCGGCCTCTGGGTGACAGCAAGGTTTCTCACCCCCTCACGCCGAATCGTCCTCACTTTGACGAACAGGGACACCGACAGATCCAGAAAGGTGTACGCTTCGCCTCCCACCGGGGAATGCGACGCCTGCATGAACCAGGGTTACGAGTTGATGTGGAACTCCGCCAGCACTGCCTTCGTCATGTTGACGCCATATGTCGGCGGCGCCCCGGTCAAGGACGTGAAACCGTCTCTGTACCTCTATACCCTCAAATCAGGTCACCTGTCGAAGGGCATCCGGATGGCTGATCCCTATCCCGCCTTGCTTGGCTGGGTTGACCACGACCGCGCGGTCATCGTGTACTCTGGCCACGCACTCTTTCGCTATACTCCGGGTCACAAACACCTCATTCCGATCGTCCATGGACTACGCGACTCAAGTGACGAGGGCACGCTCGGATCCGGAAGCACGGCGGAATTGCGTCCCGGCGACTAAGGGACCGCTGCAAGCCCGACGAGCGTCGTGCGTTCGCTCCGCTCGTACTCCCCGAGTGAAGGGCGCCCGAGAAAGAGGGTCAGGGGCCCTCAGGAGCGAGCCAGGCGACGTAGCGCAGCACGTGTGATAGCCCGCTGAAATAGCCGACTCACGGGGCGTGCCAGATGGGTCAGGCGAGTGCCGGGCCGAGATCGCACATCGATCAGGATCCTCACACCCTGATCTTGATCCCGCCGGACCCTGAAGGTCGCGACGCCACACTCCGCATGACCGACAAGGGTTGCATACGTGAAACCTACCTCACGGACGTTCCCTTCCTCCCGATCCCAGACGTCGATGACGCGGACCGCCATCTCCACACTTACCGGTCCCAGCACAATCCTTTGCACGATCGTCGCGCCCTCTCTCAGCGTGTCGGGAGGACAGAGCGCATACCGGATGAGCCGCCGCGGAAATATGTCGTACCGGAGGAGACGATATCGGGCACGATCGAAGGCGTACCAGGATGAGTCTCCGGGCCGGCCGACGACGGCAGCCTCGTAGTGATCCACCGTGGCGTTGGCCGGTCCCTCCGCCGAGGAGGTCTCGGGCGTTGAACTCCACCTAGCGCATGATGCGGAGGGAGGCGATCGCCAGGTAAGGACGAGCCTCACGGCTGGGATCGGGAGCGTCCGTCAAGAATGTTCGACAGCACCCCCGAAGTCTATATTTTCGGGGAAACAGCGGTCGACGCTTCTCATGCCGCTCACTGATATGTGGTCTCGTGCCCGTGCCCTACGCGAACCGGAGCCGCCGGCCGGGATGGCGGATCGAGCGGCGCTGCGCGATGTCCTCGATCAACTGGAAAATCTTGATCGCCGCGAACGGCGCCTGGTGGTCTTCGGAAACTTCAAGACCGGGAAGTCATCTCTGATCAATCGGCTGATCGGCACGTCGGTTCTGCCGGAGCGCGCCGTGGGGTTTTCGCCTGCCGTCGAGACGGTTCCGCTTGATCCAAGGTCCGGCTGGATCGCCGTCGACACGCCCGGGCTCTTTCAGGATCCGGCCGCCACGGAACGCGTCCTGGCGGAGATTGGCCGTGCCGACCTGGCGGTCATGGTGTTGAGTGCCGATCAGATCCTCTCGGGAGCGGAGCGCGAGATGGCACGGCAGGTGAATGAGATGCTGCGGGGCAATCTCATCTTCGTGGTCAACCGGATAGACATGATTGATGAGGGTGAACGCGACGAGGTCCTCACCTGGGCGCGAGCGGCGCTGGAGGGGATGGGGAATGAGCTGGTGGGGCGCCCCCGGCTTTTCGCCGTGTCGGCGGCGCCCGACCACGGGGACCTGGGCTGGTTCGTGCCGTGGCTGCTTGGACTCCTCGGCAGCGATCGCCTCCCCCTTCTGTCACGGCTCGCCTGCCTCCACTCCGCTCTCTCCCTCTCCCGGCAAGCGCTGGCAGGTGAGATCACGCAGGAGCGGCGCCAGGTGGCTCAGGCGGAAGCGGAGGAGGCGGGACGGATCGAGGAGTACCGCGCACAGATGCGTTCCCAACTGGCAACGGGACGAACGCGGCTACGTGGGCCGGCGTCAGACCTCCGGACGCATGACGATGCGTTCCTGGCGAGCGCGCGTGAGGAGGCGCACCGGATACTGCGCGCCGGAGGAGGTGCGGTTCCGTGGGGTGTTCTGGTCAAACGATACGGCGCGGCCGTCAGCGACGATGTCCGCGACATGGCGGCCGATCTGCCGGTGACTTTGCCTCCCTTCGACCTCACCACCTGGATCATTCGCCCGGACCAGATTGCCGTCACCCATCCGGCGGCCCACACCGGCTCGACCCTCGGTCAGATGGTGGGGCAGGCTCTCGGGGATGAGCGAGTGGCGGAGGGAGGCGCGACGCTCGGCCGCTGGGTCGCCCGCAACGTCTTCCAGACGGACGTGGAAGCCGACCTCCTGCGGCGCGTGGAGGCCACCGGACGCCGCCTACTGGATGCTCTGCATCTCGAGACAGCGCAGTACTTTGACCGGTTGGATGCGCTCCTGCAGGAGGCCGACGCCTACTATGCCGGCTGGACACGCCGGCAGCCACGTCTCGATGAACTTCGGCAAAGGATGCATGACATGAGCGCGATCGAGGAGTGGACTGACGATTTGACGCGCCGCGTAGACGACGTGATGCGCGAGGTCGAGCATGCGTGAGCACGCACGCTGCAACCCATCGCGCTTGCCTCGGACCAGCCGCCTGTGGCGGACTCCGGAAGGACAGGATATTTCCCCGTGTCCGAGCGCCGTTTGTTCACCGTCACCACCTGGCTCGATGCTCTGACGGCGGCGCCTGGACGGCGGTGCACAGCTCGTCGTTCAGCGTGTGCAGTCGGTCCTCGATGGTGCAGAGACGCTTGTGCTCCACGCCGACTGAGAAGTTTTCATCACGTTTCTGCCGGAGGATGCGCTCTTGCTCGGCGCGGACCTCCTCGATCTGGCGCTGTATCGCTTCGGTCACCGCCAGGGCCAGAGCACGGAAGCGCTGTCCGATCAACTCCTCAATAAAGGGACGCTTCTCCTCGACCTGATCGCGCAGTCCCTGCTGCAGCCGCTCGCCCAGTTCCTGGCGCACCTTTTTCTTGGCCTCGTGCTCGTGCATGCCGAAATGGAACGCCTCGACAGCGAGAATCGCGATCAGGAAATTGCCGCCGGTGAGGAAGGTGCCGACCAGGAAGACAGCGATTGCCTGCTGGGCCATGGTGCCGATCACGTCGGCCCAGTCAGAGGGGAACAGCATGCCCTCGGTGATGCCGTGGATATCTTGCATGGTGAGGGCGAGGTCGGCCAGATTGGCAGAGGGATCGGTGGGCGTGCGCCGGCGCGGCGCGGCCCCGGAGAAGGCCGCCGCTATCTCGTCGAGTGCCAATTCGAACTCTTCGATCTGTGCCTCGACCTCCGCCATCATCAGGCGCAGGTCGCCCTCTACCACCGCCGGCACCCGCTCGACCCACCACCCGAACTTCGCCTGAAGGTAGTGCTGGACTTGCTCGCCGATCGCCGCTGCCATCCGCTCCTTCGCCCCGGCTTGTGTATAGGAGGCCAGCAAGTTCTTGAAAGAGACGGCGTCGTCCAGATCCATGAGCCGGCGCGAATCCTCGTCCCAGGCCTCGCGCATTCCCTCGATGAAGGCACGGAGGTCACTGTAGATCTTGCGCTGCACGACCTCACCGAAGAGGAAGACGGTGCGCTCGATCTCCGTCTTGCGTCGCTGCAGCCCTTCCAGCCGGCTCTCCGCCTCCCCCCGCCGTTGCTCGAGTTCTGCAATCGGGCGGTCGAGGGCCGCCCTGCGCTGCTCAATATGATGCTCCGCCCGGGCCAGAACCGGCTCGACGACCGCGACGGCCGAGCGGAGCATCGCCGTCGCCCTGTCGCCGCTCGTGAGAAAACGTTCGAGTGCCTCTTCGAGGGCCGGTACGCCGGATGCCGCCAGCAGGTCTTGATCGACCGCATCGGTCCGCGCCGTCAGAGCCTGACGGGCGGAGACAAAAAAGACCCGCCGCTCGTACAGGTCACGATCGAACCGGCCGTCATCGTCCATGAAATGCGACGCCAGGTTGGATTCGACCCAGTGCCGAATGCCGGCGGCGTCGGCGAGATTGATCTGATCCATCCGGTTGACGACGAAGAAGACGTTCTCGAGCCGTCCTCGTCCCAGCTCGTTCTCGATGAATTCGCGCTCCGCCTGCCCCAGGATCCGGGTGGCGTTGAGGACGACGATCACCGCCTGGGCCTGGCGGAGATAGCCGGTCGTCACGCGCGTGCGGCTGAGATGCTCGCCGAGGCCGGGCGAATCGACCAGCCGCACGCCATCGTCGCAGAGGCGATGCGTGCTTTCGATCTCGGCGTACTGGACACGTGCGAAGCGGTCAAGGGCCCGCCCTTCCTGCAGCGTCTCCTGATCCTGCAGCGAGAGCTGGAACTCGCGAACGAACTGTTCCCAGTCGAGAAAGCGTGGCTCCTCCCGGTCGACCTCGTACACGGCGACGCGGTCGTTCGTGCCGTGGACAAGCACCGTGATGATGGCGGTGCAGGGGGTCGCCTTCGCCGGCAGCGTCCCCTTGCCCAGCATGCTGTTTAGCAGCGTGCTCTTCCCGCTTTTGAACTCCCCGACGACGACAATGGTGAAGAGCCCGCGCTCCAGATCTCGGGCGCGTGCACGCAGGTGCGCCGCGTCCCCCGCCAGGCCTAGCGTCCCGAGGGCAGTGCCCTCGCCGGACCCGATCAAGCCGGCCATGCTTTCCAGGATCCGCTCGATCTCTTCTGTCCGGCGCCGGACGCCGGCATATCCCTCCGTCATACCGCTCCGGCCTTTTCCCCTCTTTCCATCTCCTGCCGCAGAGCAGGGATGGTCTCTGCAACGAGTCGGGTCAGCCTCTCCCGCCGCTCTTCCATCGCTGCGCGGTCCGCCGTCCCCTGACCGAGCATCGCTTCCAGGCGACGCACCGCGTCCTGATATCGGTCCGCCACGGCGCGGTGCATGTCGGCCGCGAGATCCCCGAACTGCCGGTCGACCTCGGTGTGGATGTCACGCTCCAGGTCGCGTGTCGCCGCCAGGGCGGCCTCGGTGAGGGCCTTGCGGTTGGCGTCCTCGATGTCTCGCGCATAGAAGTGGCGGATGAGGTGGCTGCCGCCGAGGGTGAGGAGGCCGGGAATGAAGCTGACGGGGAAAAAAGTGGCAATGATGAGCCAGACGAAGCCGTGCAGGCTGAGGCCGCGCGCGACACTCTCCGCGTGGCTTTGACTGCGGCGGGGCATAACGAAGACGCGGGCGGTGTTCTGTCCGCCGAACGCGCCGGCGGTCGCGCCAAGCGATCCCTCCACGGCCTCCACCAGCTCCCGCAGATCGCTTTCGATCAGCTCTTCGATGCGCCCCGCCTCGTCCTCGAGGGAGGCCCTGATCGCCGTCATGCGCCGCTCCAGGATCTCTTCCCACAGACTCTGGAGGTAGCCGGGGAGATAGCGACGCACGTCTTGCAGATCGTCCACGGCGGCGATTTCCTCCGGTAGCAGACGGCGGATGACCTCACCGCTCCCACGAATCGCCTCGTGCATCTGCTCCCGCACAACCGTGCCGATGAGAGCGTCAACGCGCCGCTGCACCCGTTCGATCCGCCCTCGCAGCCATTCCTGTCGCTCCGCCAGGGCCGCGCGCGCCCGCTCCACCTGCTCCACCTCCAATGACGCCAGAGCCAGCGAGCCGGCAGCGACTGCCTCGATCTCGTCCAGAGCGGCGGCTGCAGCGTCTCGGACGGCCGACTCACGCAGCCGGAGCGAGCTCGCGGCGAGGTCGGCAAAGAGGATCCGCAGGGGGTGACGAGTATCCGTTGCAAGCTGGGGAGCGACGGCTTCGATGCTGACGGGCCGGCTCTCAAAGGGTCCGAGGAAAGCGCGGACCGCGGCACGAATGCTCTCCCGCTCGTCCTCCGGCACTTGATCGATCTGATTGATGACGAGGGCGGCACGATGGAGCCCGCGTGGCCCCAGCTGATCCCGCAAGAAGTCACGCTCCGTCTGGGAGAGCAGGGCGCCGGCGTTGAGGACGACGATGACGAAGTCGCTGCGTGCCACGAGATGTGACCAGTCCTCGGGCGCATAGGACGACTGTAGATCTTCGATCCGCACGTCGACCATGGTAAGAATCTCGGCGGGCATGCCGATTTCGACGTACTGGTAGCGCTGAGGGAGGCGCGGATCGACGAGTGCGGTTCGCAGCTCCGCTGTCGGGATGGCCCGGCGGCCATCGGCAGCCACCAGCTGGACCGTGAGCGCCGGGTGGTAGCGCAGTTGCAGGCCAACCGGCGCCTTGGGAATAGGCGAGGAGGGGAGGAGATCGGTGCCCAGCAGGCTGTTGACGAGGGCGGCGCGTCCCGACCCGGCCGTCCCCGCGATGAGGATCTGCACCTGGGCTCGTGCCCGCTGCTCGGACAGCACGGCCAGCGACCCGGCGAGCCGCTCGTCGTCCAGATCGGCTGCAACCGCCGCGATCTGCTCGACGATGTCCGGGAGCGGTTGGTCCGTCACGGCTTCACAATGTCGTTGATGCGCCTGTCGAGCTCCGGGCGCGTCAGGAGTTCCAGCCCGGTGGGACGCGGCTGGCCCGTGATCTCGTAGTACAGCTCAGAGCGGGCAAAGAGGCGGATCGCCTCGATGCGCTTGGGGATGAGCGGGTGCGTCTGAAAGAGCTGCTGCCAGCCGGAGAGGCCGTGATACGACTCGAGATCCTTGGCGCGCTCGAGATAGTCATCGATATCGACGCGGTCGACATCGGCGAATCCCGCGACCAGGCGGACCAGGGCGCGCTCCGCCGTTTTCAGATCGCCACAGCAAAGGAGGCCGGCACGGTCGGCGGTGATCTCGGAGCGTCGCTCCCAGGCCATCAGGGGCACCTCCGCGGTCCGGCTCAGGAGCGCGCCCAGCGGCCCGAGGAACCGCGGCAGGGTCCCCGCCAGGATCATGACCAGGGTGTGGTATTTCATGTGCCGCGCGGCGATATGCCCGCACTCGTGGCCGATGACAAAGCATGCTTCGCCCGGGTCGAAAAACTCGGTGAGGCCGGCCGTGATGCCGATAAAGGCGTACTCGTCGGTGCCGGCAGTGAACGCGTTGAACAGGTAAGGACTGTTCATGGCATAGACGTGCGGAATGGGGATGTTGAGCGTCTCGGTGCACTTGGTCAGCACCTGGTAGAGGTCGGGAAAGGATTTGCCGTCGATCGGGATGCCGGAGGCGAGCTCAGTGCCCATCTGGGTACTGATGTAGGCGTCGATGGCGCGGTCGAGGACGGTGCGCACCGGTAAGCTGTTGAGGGTACGCAAGATCCACTGATCGACGGGGTGAGCATAGGGCGGCGCGTCCTCTTCACCCTTCCCCCGGCGCTGTTCCTCGATATAGTCACGGAGATGAGGGATCGCCACATCAGGCAGTGTGTCGGTCATCCTCGCCCCTTCCTGTGTGCCCCTATCATCTACCAATGAACAGGGAAACGGCTACCGGGCGCGCGTTGATCGGTCCCCATTTCTTCCCCTTTTGAACCATGGACACAGGGAGTGGTGCATGGTAACTTACGGCATCATGACACAGGCATCCCCCACCCCGATCCGTGTCGGTGGCTCCGCGCTCCCGGATGGCGTGATGATGCTCACGCCACTGGCTGCTGCCATTGCCCGCGAATCTGCCGACGGCACTCTCACCATCGAATCGTTCCCGCTGCCGCCCCGCAAGTCTCACCCCGTGGAGCGGCTCCCCTTTATCCGGATCGTTCCCAAGCTCGTCAGTCAGATGGGCCTCGTGGTGCGCGGCTGGAAGCCCAGCCGGGGCAAGCGGATCCCGCTGCCACTGCTGGCAGCCATCATTTGTATCGGCATCCTGTCCACGCTGGCCAACGGCGTGTTTGCCACGCTGCCCGCTGTCTGGCACGCGGCCGGCTCGTCCATTCTGCAGCTTCTTCTCTTTTTCAGTCTCATCGGCGTGACGCGCGCCCTGCCCCGGTTCGGACGCATCTGGCGCTTCCACGGGGGTGAGCACCAGGCGATCGCCGCCTACGAGGCGGGCATGCCACTCACCGTTGAGAACACACGGAAACGCACGCTGTATCATCCGCGTTGCGGCACCAATCTGGCCATGCTGGCCATGCTCCTCATGGTGCCCGGCATGGTCCTGGGCTCGGTGATCTCCGGTTATGCCGGCTATGTCATCACGGTCGCCGTGCCGCTCCCGGCCCTCTGCATCGCCTTCGAAATGGTGATGTGGGGACAGAACCGGTTGCGCCCGTTGCTCTGGCCCGGACTCCTCTTCCAGCGTCTCACGGTCGCCATGCCCGGGCTGGCCGAGTCGCGGGCCGGGATCGCCGCTCTCGAGGCCGCCCTCGCCGAGCACGCTCGCATCGAGCGCCTCACGAGCGCACCGGCTGGCGCTGCCCAATAACGAGCGCCTCGCTTGCCCGTTGGGCTCGCGCCGCAATAACAGGGGGCGAGCACCGGGGAGGGCAGATCCGCGGCGCTCGCCCTGCTCTATGGAGTATGCGGCCGTTCGGGGAGAACAACGCACCAGACGCCGCCCAGACTCTGGCCCTTCGTCTGTCCAGAGGTCTTAGCGCCCGAGAACGTGTAGAGCGTCATTCCTGCTGACATTCAACCCATCTACGCCTCAAAACGGGTGAGGAGGTCCGGACGCAACAGCGAGGTTGGAGCGCCCCGCTACTCGGCGCCGGCCAGACCGAATGATCCGAGCAGGAGCAGAACCCCGGCCGCCAGCAAGGTCCAGCCGAGGATGCTCTCGTTCGCGGCGTGCAGCGTCCGATGCACGAGGTCGGCTCCGCGCAGCAAGGCGGCGAGACCGGCGAGCGCAACCACGAGCGCGGCGAGAAGGCGGTACAGCATCACACGGGAAAGGGAGGAGGGCCCGGGAATGGAGAGTCTTCCATTCCCGGGCAAAGGTGAGTTGTCCTGCAGTCTTATCGTACGGAGAGAGGATTAGGGCACGGTTAGAAGTGCATGCAATCCGCGGCTTTCCTGGATGGCCGCCGGTTAGACGTCATCGTGCCGGACAACCGATCACTAGAATGGTGGCGGAGAGGGAGATGCCGCACGATCGGGACGCCGAGATCGCGACGCTGGCGCAGCGCTTTGGCGAGCCGGCGCGAATCTCAGCCGGCGTGAACGGCAAGGAGTATTTCGTCGGGGAGCGGACCGAGGAGGTCTGCATGGCAATCCGGCGCCCCAACGGCCTCCTGATCACGGTGCGGAAAGAGTTCTATCCGGAGCAGACGTACCGGCTGCCCACGGGCGGAATCGAGGAGGGAGAGAGCATCGAAGAGGCCCTGCTCCGTGAGGTCCATGAGGAGACTGGACTCGAGGTGGGAATCGTTCGCTTCCTGGCGGCCATCGGGTACCGTCCGGAGGGCACGGATCAACCCGACGCGTTCCGGACGTACGCTTTCCTCCTGGAGGAGACGGGGGGTACCCTGGGTGCGCTCGACCCGGACGAGCGGGTCGCCGGCTTCCAGGAGGTCGCCCCCTTCGAGCTGCTCGCCGTCACCGACCACCTCGAGCACTTGCACGCCACCGAGGCAGAAGATCTCGGCGAGCGCTGGGATGAGTGGGGACGCTTTCGGAGCATCGCTCACCGTGTCGTCTATGGGGCGCTGGTCGAAGCGGACGTCACGCCCGGCTAGGCCGTCACCGGGAGACCCAACAGCTGACGGAACCAGCGGGCGGTACGCTCCACACCATCAGCGAGCGGCATCATCGGCTCCCAGCCGAGCCACTGACGAGCTTTAGTAATGTCGGGACGGCGCTGGACCGGATCATCGACCGGCAGGGGATGATAGACAACGCCGGCGTCTGAGCCCAGCTGCCGGGCAATCTCGTGCGCGAAGTCGAGGACGGTGTACTCGTCCGGGTTACCGAGATTGAAGACCTCACCGGCCGGTCCGCGTGACATCGCCGCCATCAGTCCGGTGACCATATCGGAGACGTAGCAAAATGAGCGGGTCTGGCTGCCGTCCCCGTAGATGGTGATCGGTTCGCGCTTCAGTGCCTGGATCACGAAGTTCGGCACGATGCGGCCGTCATCGGGGCGGGAATGCGGCCCGTAGGTGTTGAAGATACGCACAACGCGCGCATCTACCCCATAACTGCGCACGAACTCGAAGGTTGTCGCCTCGCCCACCCGCTTACTCTCGTCATAGCAGGCGCGCGGTCCGATCGGATTCACGTTGCCCCAGTACGTCTCCGGCTGCGGATGGACCAACGGATCCCCGTAAATCTCCGATGTCGAGGTATAGAGGAAGCGTGCACCGTGACGACGCGCCAGCTCCAGCATGTTCATGGTGCCGACGGTATTCACTTTGATGGTGGCGATCGGCATGCTCAAGTAATCGCGCACCGACGCCGGACTGGCCAGATGAAAGATCAGATCGGCCCGCAGATCGGCGAGCGGCTGCACCACATCATGCTGCCGGAAGGTGAATCGTGGATTCTCTCGCAAAGAGGCGATATTCTCCTCGGTTCCTGTCGAGAGATCATCGAGACAGATCACACGGTGGCCCTCATCGAGCAGGGCCGCACACAAATGAGAGCCGATGAAACCGGCGCCGCCGGTCACAATCGCATCCAGAGAAGCCTCCTCACGCCGTCGCGCACTCAGGGTACCGCGCCCCCTTGATGCCCCACAAATAGCACGATGACTCGCCGAGGCCGTATTCTGGCGGGGGAGGGAGAGCCTATTCGTCGTTTTGCCCTGGTTGCCTGCCTGCTCGTGGTCGGAGCAGCCATTCCGGAACAATCTTCAGCCGCACTCTCTCTGGCGCTTCCCAGAGCCGATTATCCGCACCACACGCACATCGTCGTGCTCCCCGCCACCAACGCGGAGGCGGACCACTACTTTGGTCCGGTTCATCACACCAGTTTCCAGCGACTGCACCGGGTGGACGGCAGCGGCTGGATCCAGGCCGGACTCTGGCAGTACACGACGGGGCGGGGCGAGAACCTCCAGATCCATCACACCGTCTTTGCCTACGGGATTCACGTCTTCCGATCGCACGCCGCGGCGCGCCGCGCCCTGCATGACGTGCGACTGCGCACGCACGGGACGCGCGTCACCCACCTCTACGCGCGGGCCTATGTGATGAGCGCGGCACAGGAGACGCTGGTCTTCCTGTTTTTCACGTACCACGACGTTCTCGTTGAGTCCTATCTCGAGTACGACGGTGCCGCACCGGCCAGCGTCTCCTCGCTCCTGATGCGCGACTTCCACCGGCAGTCGTCGGCGCTGGCCCACCTTGCTCGGCGTCTCCACCGAGCAATCCACCAGCCGGCACCAACTCCCACCGCCACCATCCTTCCGTCGCCCACGGCAACTGCCACCAGCCCCCTGCCGACGGCGACCACTGTCCCTGCCCCGACCGCGACGCCCATCCCGGCCACGGTGATTCCGACCCCGACCGCAACCGCGACAGCCGCCGGTCCCACTCTCACCGCCTCCCCACAGGAGCCGTCCGTCACGCCCGGCTCGACGGAAACGGTCACAGCGGTTCTGAGCGGACCGAACGCGGGCGGAGTGACCATCACGATGGCATTTGCCATCGTGGGACATCCGGCGGTCTGCACCACATCAACCGACCCGAGCGGTCATGCGTCCTGCACGGTCCTCGTTCCGTCCTCCATCCCGCCGGGCACGACGGTGTCCGTTCAGGTCGCGGCCACCCTGCCGGATGGATCATCCCTTCAGACGGAGACCTCCTTTACCGTCGTGAGCTGACCGTGGACTTCGCCACTCTCTTCGGTGAAGAGCCCACCATCCGAGCATGGGCTCCGGGCCGCGTCAACCTCATCGGCGAGCACACCGATTACAACGACGGGCTCGTCTTGCCGGCGGCCATCGATCGCGGAGTGCGCGTCCTGGCCCGCGCCCGGCCGGACCGGCAAGTCTCTCTGCATTCCGGTCTAACGGGAGAGACGGTGACGTTCGAGATCGGCAACCGGGCCGCGGCACCGTGGGCGCGCCTGCCGGCTGGGCTCGCCGCCATGCTGGCCGATCGCCTGCCCGGCATGGATCTCCTGGTGACGAGTGATCTGCCCGTCGGCGCCGGTCTCTCCTCGTCAGCCGCCTATGCGATGGCCCTCCTCGCCGCCTATCAAGGGATCGGTAGTTTCGCCCTGGAACCACTGCAGGCGGCGACCATGGCGCAGCGCGCCGAGTGGGAGTACACCGGCGTGCGCTGCGGCATCATGGACCAGGCGGCCGCGGGCCTGGGCCGGACGGACCACGCGTTGCTCCTGGATTGCCGCGATCTCTCCTTCCGTCATGTGCCGATTCCGGATGGCATCGCGCTGCTGATCTGCCACTCCGGCGTTCCTCGGGAGCTGGCCGGCTCGGCCTACAACGAGCGGCGGCGCGAGTGCGAGAAGGCTGTCGCCGCCTTGCACCGGCACGACCCGGCGATTCGCTCGCTGCGCGATGTTCACCCGGACAGGTGGCGAGAGATGGAGTCCCAGGTCCCGGAGCCGGCCCGCCGGCGCGCCCGACATGTCATCACGGAGAATGCCCGCGTGATAGCGGCGGCCGACGCGCTCTCGCGGGCCGATCTGCCGGCTCTGGCAGACCTCTTCGCCGCTTCACATCGCTCGCTGCGCGACGACTATGACGTTAGCTCACCGGAGCTCGACGCCCTGGTCGGAATCGCCGGCCAGGTCTCTCCGCTCGCCGCCTCGCGTCTGACGGGGGCCGGCTTCGGCGGATGCACGATTCATCTGCTCCCACCGGACCTCGTGCCGGAGCTGGAGCGTGCGATTCTGGAAGTGTATCCGGCGCGCACCGGACGGGAGCCGATGCTCCTCCGGGTCCGGGCGGCAGACGGCGCCGGATGGGAGGAGGCAGCATGACGGATCTCTACCCACTCTTGATTGAACCGCGTTTCGACGAGCGCATCTGGGGAGGGCATCGCCTGGCCGACATGGGAACCGGTGCTCCGGCGACCACGCTCGTCGGCGAGGCGTGGGAGGTCTACGCTGAGAATCGCGTGCGCAACGGACCCTATGCCGGGAAGACGATTAGCGATCTGCAGTCGCTGCTGGGAGCGGATCTGATGGGCCATATCCCTCCGGACCGCGTCTTCCCCCTGCTCACCAAGCTCATAGACGCGCGCGAGGCTCTCTCGGTCCAGGTGCATCCCGATAATGCGCTGGCGCAGCGCCTCGAGCACGAACCGTACGGGAAGACGGAATGCTGGTACATCATCGCCGCTGAACCCGGCGCCGCCCTTACCTATGGGTTCGAACGCGCCAATAGCCCGGAGGAGTACGAGCGGCTGGTACAGAGCGGCGCGCTCGAGACTATCCTGCACTCCCTCCCGGTCAAGCCGGGCGATGTCGTCTATATCCCGGCCGGGACCGTTCACGCCATCGGGGCCGGAATTCTTCTCTTCGAACTGCAGCAGACCAGCGATACGACGTACCGTATCTACGATTGGGGACGGGTCGATGCGCAGGGCAAGCCACGGCAATTGCACGTGGACAAGGCCAGCCAGGTGCTCGATTACCACCGTGAGACCCGCGGTCTGATTCGCCCCCTCGCCGCTCCGGACGGTCGGCGCAGCATGTTGGTCGGTGCTCCATACTTCACCCTGGAGCTGGACACACGCGGTGGCGCGTTTACCACGCATGACAGTCCGGTCGCCCTCTGCACGCTGGATCATCCCATCGAGATACGGACAGGCGGGCAGTCGGCATCCCTCGCCGCATACGCCTCTGCCCTCATTCCGGCCGCGTGTGGAACCTACCAAATCGAGGGCGACGGGCGAGTTTTAACCGCCTATGTTCCAGCTTCATCGGAGGTGACCCGCCGCGAGTTGGCCGCATGGGGCTACTCGGACCGGGAGATCGACACCTACCTGGCCCAATTCGCTCCGGCCGCCGGGCTGGGCCTGGCGGCATCCTGAGAGGCGCGAGCCGGGGACGGAGAATGCCCCCGGCTCCGGCACTCTACTTCTTGGCAGCGCGCCGCTCGACCTCCAGGTCGCCCGCGCGGTTCGCCGCGGACCGGGCCCGATCAGCCCGGCCCTCCACATTCAACTCGTTGTACACATCGCGGATCCCAGGAGTGTTCCACGCATCGTGACCGGCGGCTCGCTTGACCTGTTTGTTGGGGACCCGGCCCTGGAGCGTCGCCCGACCATCATTGACGTTGACGCTGATATCGATGTCGGCCGGGATGGCGGGATCATCGTCGAGCGCGTCGTAGATGCTGCTCTGCAGATTCTCATCGCTGCGGACGACCGGCGCTGGTGGCGCCTCCGCCGCCTCGCCCGGTGGGGATTGGGAGGCTGTCCTCGATGGTTCCCGCGCCGCTGTGCGGATCTCGTTCTTCACATCTTTGACACTGGGGATCGACCAGGCATCCTGTTCGGCCATCCGTTTCGTCCGCGCGTTTTTGACGGTTCCGGCGAGGGTAATCACGCGGTTCTGGACGGTGGCCTCGATATCCGCTTCGGCCGTATAGGGGTTGTTGTCCAGGAGACTGGCCTCGATGCGCTGGATCTCCTCATCACTGTAGTGGCCGGCAGTCGCCGGCAGGCCCATCTGCCGCCCGGCCGGTCCGTATAGGTTGAACCCGGTCCCGAAGCCCTCGCCGAATCCGCCCAGTTCGGCACCGGGCGGGTTCCATGGCCCGTTCCGCCGTCCGCTGTTCTGTGCCATGCTGCCCTCCCCCTACGCTGATTGCGCCGCGCGGCGGCCGGTGACCTGGACCTGATTGTGGACATCGTCGACGCCCGGGCTGTTCCAGGCGATGTCCTCGGCAAGCATCTTGGCCTGGCGGCCCTTGACCCGGCCGGTCAAAGTCACGGCATGGTCCTGCACCGCGACATCGATATCGGCGTTGGCGGTCACGGGATGGCTGTCCAGCGCGTCGGAGATCTGCTGCTCGATCTGCTGGTCGCTAAGGTGGTACTGCGGTTGCCGGAAGTTGGGCTGGCCGTATCCCCACCCCGGCCAGTAGCCGCTGCTGCCACCCGTTCCGTAGGAGCCGGCGGCATTACCCCATGTGCCGGGCGGGGCAGCGGCATTCCCGGCTCCACTGACGTACGGCTCATAACCGTAGGCACCGGCCGGCACCCCACTCCAGTAGGCGCCGGGACCAGGATTGCCGTCGTGCGCCGCCGGTCCTCCCCCATACCCGGGATGCGGCCGGCTGCCACCAGCACGACCGTCGACGTTCCCACCCGTATACCCGGTCCCCGGGAAGGGAGCGTTAGCGGCATAATTGTTCCAGCCGGTCCCGTACGGCATGTCATTGCCGCCGAAGGTCCCCGCGCTATAGTTCGGGCCACCCCAATTCGGTGCGACGCCATACGTGTCGTTGTTATCCACCATGCTGATCTCCTTTTGTCTATCCCGCTCGCAAGATATGGTTATTCAACTGAGTTGCAGCAAAATGTGTGCCGGTGAGGGGTAGGCAGGACGCCGGGATACGTGGGGCGGACCCAGCGTAGGAGGAGAACACTCGATGCCTGAGGGAGATGTCGTCGCTCAAACCGAGCTGCCACATACCCGGCCGGGTCTGGTAGCCGATCTACGGTCGCTGGGATTGGAGGCCGGCATGACGGTGCTGGTGCATTCCTCGCTCAGCGCTCTGGGGTGGGTGGTTGGTGGGCCGGTGACGGTGGTACAGGCACTGATGGACGTGCTGACGCCGGAGGGGACGCTGGTGATGCCGACCCACTCGTCCGACAATTCCGAGCCGTCTCACTGGCGCAATCCACCGGTGCCGGCGAGATGGTGGCCGATCATCCGTGCCGAGATGCCGGCCTATGATCCGGCCATCTCGCCGGCGCGTGGCATGGGTCGCATCGCGGATACCTTTCGCTCCTGGCCCGGCGTCCGGCGCAGCGCCCATCCCGCCGATTCGTTCGCCGCCTGGGGCCGGGAGGCGCCGGCGATCGTTGGTCGTCATGAACTCGCCTACAGCCTGGGCGAGGGATCACCCCTGGCGCGGCTCTACGACGCCGATGGCTGGGTGCTCCTCCTCGGTGTGGGGCACGGGAACAACACGTCGTTGCACCTGGCGGAATATCGGGTGGCGCATCGGAGGGAAACGACGAATGGGGCAGCCTGGATCGAGAATGGCCGCCGTGTCTGGCGTGAGTATCCGGATCTCGATCTCAATGCTGATGTCTTTCCGGCGCTCGGCAATGCCTTCGATCAAACGGGGCAGACCCGCATCGGACAGGTCGGCTCAGCCGACGCGCGTCTCTTCCGTCAGCGGCCGGCGGTCGATTTCGCCGTCACATGGCTGACGGCCCGCCATGCGTCGGGTCAGGAGGCCGACTGAGCGGCGGCCGTGCTGCCGCCGTAGAGGTCCAGCGCCTGCTCGACGACGTCCTCCACCGCGACGTCCCCCATGTAGCTCACCTTGTGGTCACAGGGGTCATACACCTGGCTCCGCCCGCACAGCGGGCACTCGAGCATCCAGGACACCACCGGACGGTGGATGGTGCGAAAGGGTGATCCGCCGTTGATGAGATTGAAACACCAGTAGATGCCGACGGTCGGCGTCCCGACGGCTTGCGCCAGATGGAGCGGACCGGTGTCGTTGGACACCAGCAGGCGGGCGCGGGCGATGAGAGCGGCGAGGCCCCCCAGGGACAGCACGCCGGCCAGCGGGGTCGCCGTCTCCTCCATGAGATCGACCATGCGTCGCACCAACGGAACTTCCTCGTCCGATCCCGTCACCACCACGTGCGCTCCCGCCTGCGCCAGGACATCGCCGACGGCGGCAAAGCGTTCAACCGGCCAGAGCCGATCGATGCTGCTGACGCCCGGATGAATCACGGCGAGAGGAGCGCCGGGCGGGACCGCCGATGCCGCCTCGGCCTGATCCTGCTCGGTTAGCTCGATGCATGGCTCCAGCATGACGGGCTGCACCCCGACCAGACCGGCAATTTCCAGATAGCGCATGATCTCGTTCTGGAAGTAGATGTACGGCACCATCCGATCGAGCGGCGCGGCATCGGCCGTCGCCGACCCGGCAGTGACCCGGGCGCCGAGACGCCGCACGAACGGGTTCGAATTGCGTCCGCCCCCGTGCATCTGCAGGACGATGTCGAAGTGCTCGGCCTGCATGCGCGCGAAGAACTCTTCCAGGGCCGGGAGATCGGGGGAGTCGGTCTCCTCTGCTCCCACACCCGGGCACCGCGGAATAACCTCGACGCGGTCCACCGGCCCGGGACGTCCGGAGAAGAAGTCACGATGCCACCGCTTGCCGAGGAGCACGACCTCAGCGCCGGGATACGCCGCGCGCAGGGAGTAAAGCGCCGGCATGGAAAACATCAGATCACCCAGCCCGTTGGCTCGCAGCACCGCAATCTTGCGAGTCTCCGGAACGATCGCGCCGCGCAGCGGTATCAGCAGCCCTTCCATCTCCGACATCTCCCCATACTACCCAGCGTGAGCTATACATTCTTCTACCATATATTCGTATGGCGGCATGCTTTCTGCAGGGGTCAAGAGCGTCGTCCCTGGAGTGCGCCCGACGTCACGACGTCCGTTCTGACGCCGGCGTCACACCTTGACGCGCCCCGCGAAAGAGAGGCAAAAATCAATTGAGACGAGATCGCCGCAACGGCGAGAAAGGAGGGCCAGACGAGATTCGCACAGGGCCAGGATGGGAGAAATTACCAGGTAGATTAGGAGGGTTACATGAGCATCGATCGGCGCAGCACCAACAGCGGCTATCTTCCTCTGCGTGACGCGATTGACCGGCTTTTTGCCGGAAGCGTCATCTCCCCCTCGCTGCTGAGCGGGCCGATGGAAGGATGGCCGCCCACCGATCTCCATATGACCGATGATGACATCGTGGTTCAGATGGCCATCCCTGGGGCAAATCCGGATGACATTAATATCTCGGTGACCGGCGACACGGTCACCATCAGCGGCCAGGTCACGCGTCAGTTCGGGGGACAGTCCGGACAAGGCGGCCAGGGCGGCCAGACGGGTCAGTCGGGTCAGTCGGGTCAGTCTGGACAGACGATCACGCAGCAGCAGGGCGGCCAGACAACAGGCCAGAGCGGGCAGCAGGGCAAGACCGGTCAGGCCCAGGGTGGCCAGACCACCGGACACGTGCAGCCGCTCTTCGAGGAGATCTTCCGCGGGCGGTTCCAGCGGAGCTTCACGCTCCCCATTCAGGTCGAGCCCAACAAGGCCAACGCGACCTTCCAGAACGGCATCCTGACGCTGACTCTGCCCAAGTCGGAAGCCACGAAGCCGCGGCGCATCCAGGTACAGCCGCAGTCGCAGCAGCAGACGATCACTCAGCAGGGCGGGCAAACCGGGCAACCGACCGGACAGAGCACCCATCCGGGCCAGACGCAGACCGAGACGGTCCCGGTGCAGAGCGGCTCCTCGAGCGGCGGCACGGGTAGCCAGCAATAACGCTTCCCCAGAGGGCCGTGGGACACCGCGGCCCTCTCCACTTGCCATTTACCCGGCACCGCTCTACGCTCTGGGGAGGAGGTGCGCCATGACGGAGGGAGTCCAGACGTACCAGGTCCGCGCCGTCAGCGACAGCTTTCCGCATCGTGCGGTGGTGGAGACCGGCAACCATCAGTTCCTGGTCGACAGCGCGCGGGGACCGGGCGAGGAGATCAATCCGATCCAGGCCTTTTTGGGCGGAGTCGCGGCTTGCGGCGTGACTCTCATCGAGGAGACGGCGGAAGAACTCGGTGTTCCACTGCGGGCCATCGACGCCGCGATCGAGGCGACGCGCCTCACGGCCAGTCCGGAAAAGTTCGAGCGGGTCACGCTGACCCTGACCATGACCGGTCCCGATGAGCAGCAGGCGCAGGATCTAGCGGATCGTTTCTCCCGCCGCTGACCGCTCTGGCGCACGGTTGCGGTCGCAACCGAAACGGCGATCACGGTGCACGTCGCAGAAGCAGGGTAAGGCTCTTCAGCCGGACGCGGTTTGACTGGGGACGATGTACCGGGCGGTGCCAAGGGGGTAGTTGACCCAGCCTCCGGTGATCTCCCACTGCAGCACGGTCGGACAGTACATGGGCGCCGGCAGCATGGGAACGACCGAGCCGGTGACGTGCAGCCAGCCCCTCATGCCACCCCCAAACACGGTACCATCGGCATCCCGACAGATGAAGACTTCCGAGTAGTACAGAGGACCGGTAGCTCCGGCAGGGGGCGTGAAGACAGCCTCCACGGCAGGTGAGGTGACGACGGTCACCGGCGCGAGGGCGTCAGCAGGGTAACTACGGCGGGGCACAGCCATGGTGAAGCGGATGCCGTAGGCCACTCGGACCGCGGTGAGGGACGCCGGCGAGGCAATGGCTTGGGGCACCGCGAGAGCCACCGCAACTAGAAAGAACACAGGGAGACAGCGGGGTACAGCCTGCTTCATATCTCCTGGTCCTCTCCCTGTACGAGATCGATCTGGCCGCGGCCCACCTCAATACGAGAGGGGAAGAGCTCCGGTATCTCCGGGCGCTGCGGGACAACCCGCCATGAGCGGGGAGCGGAGGGTCCTGAGCCGGTCCTCGCCCTCGTGTCACCCTCCCTCGTGCAACAGGCGGCGCAGGACCATCTGCAGCACGCCACCGTGCCGGTAGTACTCCACCTCGATACCGCTGTCGATGCGGACCGTGGCAGGAAAGTCGAACGCGCTGCCGTCCTCCCGCGTCACGCGCACCGTCACCGTCTGACCCGGCTTGAGATCGTCGCTCAGGCCTGTGATGTCGTACGTCTCGGTGCCGTCCAGGTTCAGCGAGTCACGGGTCTGGCCGTTCTGGAACTGCAGCGGAAGGACACCCATGGCCACCAGATTGCTGCGATGGATCCGCTCGTAGCTCTCGGCGATGATCGCCTTGATGCCGAGCAGCATCGGGCCCTTGGCCGCCCAATCGCGGGAACTGCCGGAGCCGTACTCTTTGCCGGCAATGACGAGAAGCGGCGTGCCCTGCTGCCGGTAGCGCTCGGAGGCATCGAAGATGCGCATCACCTCGCCGCCGGGTTGGAACGCCGTCCAGTCCCCTTCCTTGCCGGGCGTCATCTCATTGCGCAGCCGGATGTTGCCGAAGGTGCCGCGGATCATCACCTCGTGGTTGCCGCGGCGCGCGCCGTAGCTGTTAAAGTCCCGCCGCTCGACACCGTGATCGATCAGGTACTGCCCGGCCGGGGAGGTGGGAGGAATCGAGCCGGCCGGCGAGATGTGATCCGTGGTGATGGAATCACCGAGGCGGGCCAGGACGCGGGCGCCGGTGATGTCTCCGACCGGACCGGGCTCGGGGGCCAGACCCTGGAAGAAGTCCGGCTCACGGACGTAGGTGGAGTTCGGATCCCATTCGTACTGATCGCCTTCCGGGACCGGGAGGGTCTTCCAATGCTCGTCGCCGGAGAAGACATGGCCGTAGCGATCGGCAAACAATTCCGGCTTGACGGCGCGGTTGACCGTCTCGGCGATCTCTTCCGGCGAGGGCCAGAGCTCCCAGAGGTAGACAGGGTTGCCGTCGGGGTCGGTGGCCAGCGGCTCGCGGGTGAGGTCCTTGTCGATGGAGCCGGCCAGGGCGTACGCGACGACCAGCGGCGGTGAAGCGAGATACGAGGCGCGGACCTCGGGGTGGATGCGACCCTCGAAGTTGCGGTTACCGGAGAGGACGGAGCAGACCACCAGGTCGTTCTCGCGCACCGCCTCGGAGATTTCGGGGAGCAGCGGGCCGGAATTGCCGATGCAGTTATGGACGGCGAACGTCCCGGCCACGAAGGCATGGAGATCATCAACCGCGAGGTCGAACACATGGTGCATACCTGCCGGCTGGCGATCCGCGACCTGGAGGCTAAAGGTGGGGACCGTCAGCGCGTCCTTCTCGGCGCCGTACCGTTTGCTCCCGTCGCTCTCCGCTCGTGGAAGCAGGGGCGCAAACCATCCCCGCACCCCCATCTGCTTGAACATCGCCACGGGCGAGGGGAAGTCGCAGCTCTCGCGATGCAGAGGCTGAAAGGCGCGTGCGGTGACCTGGGGAAGACGCGAGAAGCGATCGTGTCCCTCCAGAAGCGCGTAGTGAGGATAGATCACGGCCTGGCTCCGGCTCAGTTCCTCGGCAGCCACCCGGCGGGCCCGAGAGAAGGGCAACGCCGGCTGCGTCTCGTGCAGTTCTTCCAGGCGAGCCGACATCCACAGGCGCTGCTCGTGGATCATCTTCACCGTGCGCCAGTAGACGGCCGCCGCGCTGGCGCGCATCTGTTTGTCGATGCAATAGCGGAAGCCCACGTGCTCCACGAAGGATAGTCCGTCGGCGAGCACCAGGCGCACCTCGATCCGCGGGATTCCATCCCCCGCGGCGGGGTACGAGGACGCGGCCCGGCGGGTGGGGTAGTCGTAGAGAGCCGCGCCGGTGGTGTTGACGCCGCAGCGTCCCAGGAGGCGCAGGATATCTTCCATGACGCGCTGGAGAGCTTCTCGGTGCTCTGGTCTGGAACTCTGTGCGAACTGCGGCGGTTCGAGCGTGGACCGCTCTTCGCTCGCGCCCCAACGATGGAGGGTGGGAGCTTGCCCATCCGCTCCGAACAGACCACCCAAGAACTCACGCACCACGGCGGTGGGACAGCGCTCGCTGAGGACAAAGTCCGGCAGACAGGGAGGTTGCTCAATACGTCGCCCGACACGGACGCCGGACAGGGCGCGGATCGCGTTGGTCAATCTCACCGGCAGCACGATGGCCCATTTGCGCTCGTCGTAGCGTGTCGCGGCCGGGCGAAGGCCGGTCAGCAGCTCGATATCGTCGAGGACGACCCGGCGGTCGACCGCCTGCCCTACATTCATGCGTCCCTGGCCGGCCGCACTGATCGAGCCGTCACCGAGAAGGTGAGCCAGCAGACGCGCAAAGGCGAGAGTGCGCAGCCGCTCCTGCGGGGTAGCCATCGTAAACGTCAGCTCCCCCGCCTGCAGCACGTATCCAATCTCATCGTCACCGGGGACATCGAGCGGAGCCTCCAGGCCCATCACCACGCGATCTCTACCGGGCACCAACTCGTCGGCGCGTACCCAGCGCCCGTCCGCACACAGCAACTCGTGATCGGGCGTGCAGGTCAGGGTGCGGCCGTCTTGCAAGACAACAGAAACGCACTCGCGCCGGCCTTGATCCATGGCTTCTGTCTGGGCGGCGACACCTAGTGCGCCGCCGGAGGTCGGTCCGAAGACGATCGCACCACCGGCGCTCGGCATGTCTTCAATAGGACGTGCTGTTCCGTTGGCGAGCAGGACCGGCGTCCCGGCCGCGATACAGGTTGTACACCCGTAGCCGACGACGTGGAAGCGCAGCGCCTCCAGATAGGGTAAGAGACCGGCGCCTTCCAGGTAATCGGTGACCACACGCGAGCCGGGGGCGAGGCTGGTCTTGACCGCCGGATTGACGGTCAGACCGCGCTCGACGGCGTGCTTGGCCAGCAGGCCGGCAGCGACCATGACCGAGGGATTGGAGGTGTTGGTGCAGCTGGTGATGGCGGCAATCGCGACCGAGCCGTCTCTGATCGCGGTCTGCACGCCATTCAGCGTCAACTCGACCCGCCGGCGCGTGGCGACCGCCGTCCCGCCGCCGCTCTCCTCGGGCTCCGGGAAGGCGGAGCGAAAGTTCTGGGGGACGCCGGGCAGGGCGACACGGTCCTGGGGACGCCGCGGACCGGCGAGGCTGGGCTCGACCGTGGAGAGATCGAGCTCGAGCGTCTCGGAAAAGTCCGGCTCGGGCCCCTCGTCGGTGCGGAAGAGCCCCTGCGCCCTGGTGTAACACTCGACCAGATCGATCAGCTCCGGCGGACGATTGGTCATACGCAGGTAGTCGAGAGTGGCGTCATCCACCGGGAAGAGACCCGCGGTGGCGCCGTACTCCGGAGACATATTGGAGAGGGTGGCGCGGTCGGCCACGCTGAGCTGCGAGAGCCCGGGTCCGGAATACTCCACGAACTTGCCGACGACCCCGTGCCGGCGCAGCATCTCGGTGACGGTCAGGACGAGATCGGTGGCGGTGGCGCCGTCCGGCAGACGGCCGTGGAAGCGGAAGCCGACCACGGTGGGAAGCAGCAGATACATCGGCTGTCCCAGGAGCGCCGCCTCGGCCTCGATGCCGCCGACGCCCCAGCCCAGGACGCCCAACCCATTGACCATCGGCGTGTGTGAATCGGTGCCGACCAGCGTGTCCGGCATGGCAACGGTGTGCCCGTCAAGCTGCCGGGTCTGGACAACGCGTGAGAGATACTCCAGGTTCACCTGGTGACAGATACCGGTGCCGGGCGGAACGACGCTGAACTGATCGAAGGCGCGCTGCGCCCAGCGCAACAGGGCGTAGCGCTCGAGGTTACGCTCGTACTCCAGCTCGACGTTGCGGGCAAAGGCAAGGACGGTCCCGAAGAGATCGACCTGCACCGAGTGATCGATGACGAGATCGGCCGGCGCCAGCGGATTGATGCGCTGGGGGTCTCCGCCCAGACGCGCCATGGCGTTGCGCATGGCGGCGAGATCCACCACCGCCGGCACGCCCGTGAAGTCCTGGAGGAGCACGCGCGTCGGGAGGAACGGGAACTCGCCCTGGAGCCTGGCGCCCGGCGCCCAACGCGCCAGAGTGCGCACGTCGTCCGGATGGGCGGAGCCGAGAGCGGCCAGGCGCAGCATATTCTCCAGGAGGATCTTGACGGTAATCGGCATGCGCCGCAAATTGACACCCGGCTGGGAGGCCAGCGCCTCCAGCGCGAAATACTCAACCGGCTCATAACCGGTCTGAAGGGTTCTGAGCGCTCCAAACTGATCCCGCATGCTCCCGACTCCCATCAGTCTCTCTCCTGTCTCTCCAAATTAATGCTGCAGGCGCGCAGCAGGCGAACCAACTCTGTCCGCTCCTCCGCGCTCAAACCCTCGACCATCAGCGCCCCACCCAACGCGGTTGACCCCGGCGTCTGCAGGAGCAGATCGCACCCGGCAGGGGTGAGCGAGGCCACCCGCACCCGGCGATCGGCACCAGGAGCGACGTCAACCAGACCACGCCGTGCCAGCGTGTCGACTAACCGGGAGAGCGAGCTCTGCTCCAGGCCGGACCTCTCTCGTAAGGCGGTGAGGTCGAGCGGGCCCTCCTCGTAGAGGGCGAGCAGGACATCGCGTTGCGACAGGGTGAGATTCCAGTCACGCAGGCGGGCCTCCACGGTGCGGCGTAACGACTGGTAGCAGCGCTTCAGCCAGTAGGTTGGCTGCTGCTCCAGAAACTCCTGCCGCGCTTCACCCGGCGGCAAGGGGCCGGTTCCGGTTCGTCCCACCGCGTCCCTCCCATGGCATTATATGCATATACATGGATCTGGCCAACCGGTAGACTGCGACATGCCCCACCGCTCCTGGGTGTGGCTGCTCGCCCTCTTCACCTTCGCCAGCCTCATCGAGGTGATCTTCTGGGGGCAGCTGAGCGCCTTCACGCCCCTCTACCTACCCCATCTCGGCATCGCGCCGCACGATGTACGCCGCTGGGTCGGCATCATTAGCGCCGTCTCGGCCACCGTTGGCATTCCGTTGGTGCCGCTCTGGGGCGCGCTCGCCGATCGCTTCTCGCGGCAGCCCCTCATCATTCGATCCTTCTTCGTCCACGCACTGATCGGCGTACTGACCATCCTGGCCTCCAACGTCTGGATCTTTCTCGCCGCACGGGCCCTCTCCGCCCTCTCGCTGGGTAACACCGGACTGATGCTCAGCACTCTGACCGAGCGGGTACCGGAGGGCCGACGCGGTCTGGCCTACTCCATCATGAACGGCTCACAGCCCCTCGGCGTCTTTATCGGCCCGCTGCTCGGCGGCCCGCTCCTCGACCGCATCGGCTTCCGCGCTCTGCTCGGCATCGACGTCGCCCTTTTACTGGTCGTGGTCGTCGCCCTCTCCGTCGCCTATCGTGACACCTACCGGCCACAGGGCGAGGAGCCGGTGCTGCGGATGGCGGTAGAGTCGGTCACGATCATCGCCGGGTCAGCCCGTCTCCGCACCCTTTTCCCGGCGCTCTTTCTCCTCTCTTCCGGCTGGATGCTGGCCATCACCTATCTGCCGCTCGCCGTTACCGGCCTCTACCACGGTCATGACCCAGGAACGGCCGTTGGAACGGTCATCGGCCTGGGCGGCCTGACGGCGCTCATCATCAGTCCCGCCGCCGGCTTGCTGGCCGACCGCACCGGGCACTGGCGCGTCCTCATCGCCGGGACGGCACTCTCCGTTTTCCTCTGGCCGCTGCCGGCGCTCGCACATGGCCTGGCACTCTTCGCCGTGCTCTGGGCGCTGATCGCGGGGGTGCTCGCCGCCAACTTCTCGCTCGGCTTCAGCGTGCTCTCGACCTCGGTGGGCGATGCCATCCGGGGCCGCATCATGTCCTTCTCCTTCCTGCCGACAAGCGTTGCGCTGGCCATCGGCCCGCTGATCGGGACGGTGGTCACCGCCCACGCCATCAGCGCCGTTTTTCCCACGGCGGCGGGACTGACAATGCTCGGTGTGGGCGCGCTTATCGTGGCGCGGCGGCAGCCGGCGGTGCGAACGGCTGGGCACTCGGAAATAGCGGTGCCGGAGGAACCAGAGGACATTGTCGCCCGGTAAATCTATCCCGATGGCGGGCTGCCCTTCGCTGACACCGTCCGGACGCCCCTTCGCCACGATGTTCCGGGGCGCCACGCATTCTCCGATCGAGACCAACCGTCTACGTCATGATGGTGTGGCATCCCTCAACTGGTGTGTCCCGAACCCGGACGCTACTGATGTGATCCGGACTGAGGGATGACGGCGCTGCCGGCCGTTCTTGACTGCAGGTAGGCGAGGATCTCATTCAACTGTTTGTTGGTCATGGTGTTGCCGTAGGACGGCATGTTGTTCCCACCGGCCATGATGCGCCAGGTCAACTCGTTCCTGGTCAGCACGCTGCCGATGGCCGACAGGTTCGGGCCACGCTGCCCCCCGACGCCGTCGATCATGTGGCATGCCATACAGCCCTCCGTATGCAGGAGGTGCGCGCCCGCCAGCTGCGTGGCATTGAGGCCACGCATCGCCTGCGCCGGCACCGAGGGTATGGTCACATCGTTGATAAAGACCGGCGACCAGGGCGACTGGTACCCATACCAGACGAGGAGGCCGGTGGCGCTGGCGGCAAAGATCACGACGGCAATCGCCCAGGGCCGGCGTGAGTAGTGACGCTCTCCTTTGTTGGCGAGCGGCATCAGCAACAGGATGAGGAAGCCGAACAGCGGGAACAGGATGATGAAGAAGTTCTCGCTGGCCGGTGGAATGAGGGCCAGCAAGGCGAAGTACCAGATCAGATACCAGTCGGGGCGGGGATTGGCCGGAGCAATCGGGTTGGCTTGCGCTCCGAGCGCCGCGGCCCCGACCGTGATGGCGAGCCCGACCACAACCGCGCCCGCCAGAAAGCCCATGAAGGCGTCCTTGGCGGTACCGGCGGGGAAGAAGGGCTCCCCATCCTCGTGCAGGATGCGCTGATAGTTCTCCCAGTAGGTCGCGGGATCGACCGGCTCGCCCGGCACCGGCCACTCCGAGATGCCCTTATAGATGACGAGGTAGAGGTGCATGCCGATCAGCCCGAACATGAGTCCAGGCACGAGGAGCATATGAATGGCATAGAAGCGTGTCAGCGTATTGCCGCCGACGACGGGGCCGGCGGTGAGGAGCTGGGCAACCCACGAGCCGATGAACGGCGTGCGTGCCGCCTGCTCGGCGCCGACCACGACCGCCCAGTAGGCATCCTGATTCCAGCGCAGCAGCTGCCCGGTAAACGCCATGACCAGGGTACAGAAGAGCAGGATGGCACCGGAGAGCCATTGCAACTCTCTCGGGTACTTATAAGAACCGGTCAGATAGTGCGCCGTCATATGGATAAATATGAGCAGCACCATAGCGGAGGCACCCCAGTAATGGATGCCGCGAATCACGTTCCCGAACAACTCCTTATGGGTGATCCAGGAGAGGCTCTGGTACGCGTGATCGGGGGAGGGAACATAGGCGAACGCGAGAAAGATGCCGGTGACGACCTGGAAGGTGAAAGCGAAGAGAGTGGCGCTGCCGAAAACGTACCACCAGTTGACACTGCGAGGAATCGGGTGAGCCGCGGTCGCCCGGTAGATCATGCCGATCCCCAGCCGCCCATCCAGGAAGTTGTACGTCGCGGTCCCCCAGTTGAAGAGAGTCCCCAACGGGCCGGACGGCGCCGCGTTGCCCCTCTGGATGGCCGGACGAGTCTCTTGCACCGTGCCTCGCTCCGGGGGCTCGGCGATGCTTCCCTTACTCATATCTTCTTCCTCGCGCGAATCTGTTGGCGGCGGTCTCGCTGAACACCTCTCCCACCCAATCCAGGCTCCCCCTATGTGATGACCGGCAGCGGGTGGGTCCGGATCTGGACGTGCCCGTTCTGCACCCGGATGTTGTAGGTGAACAGCGGACGCGGGGCCGGCCCGCCGATGTTGATCCCCTCGGCGTTGAACACACTGCCATGACAGGGGCAAAGAAAGATCTTGGGCTGCGGTAGGAAGTGCACCGGACAGCCGAGGTGCGTGCAGTAGATCGCATAGGCAATGAAGCTGGACGGACCGGTGCGCCGCAGCCAGGCGCCCTGCGTCGCGGTCGTTCCCGCCCAGGGGAGCGGGCCACGCGCCTGAAAGGCCACCTCCTCCGTCTGACCGATCGGAATGGAATCGGCCATCACCGGCCGGCCCCGATTCGGGCCGCCGGCGAAGGTGACCTTCTCCCAGATTTCGGGAGGCTGCTCAATGAGCGGACCGAGGACGTAGCCGATGATCGGGATACCGACCACGAGTCCGGCCACCGCACCAAACGAGAGCGTGAAGAGACCCAGGAACGCCTCACGGGTCAGGAGCTTTCTAGTGAGTTCCTGCATGGTCATGCTCATGGAACAGCTCCCTTACCCACTCAACAATCGCGTACACCCCAACGATCCCGCCGACCAGGCTGACCGGCCATATCGTGACCAGTCCCGCTGCCGCGATGGTGATCGCCGCTGCCAGAGTCACCGGCCAGACAGAGAGCGGCGGCAGATGTACCTCATGCTGCGCCGTCGGCACCTCCTCGGTGATGGGCGTCAGCGGCGGCGCCCCTCCCGGCGGTGCTGCCGGGCCCTCGATGCTCATATAGTCATTCCTCCTCCGGGAGAGCTATGAGCGGGCGGCGGGTGGAAGCAACCACCAGCCGACGCCCACGGCTCATAACTCACAACTAGAACAACGTCCGCAGATACACGATCGAGAAGATGAACACCCAGATGCCGTCGACGAAGTGCCAGTAGTAGCCGACACCCTTGAGTGGCGTGTCATACCCCGGTTTCCAGCGGCGTGACAGGAAGAGCATCGTCGTCAGCGCGATGAGCCCCACGAACACGTGGAAGCCGTGGAAACCGGTCAGCGTGAAGAAGGTGGTGCCGAACTCTCCATGCGAGGAGATCGTCGCGTTGTCGTGATAGAGGGCGGCGTACTCGGTGACCTGGCCGATGAGGAATGTAAGGCCAAGAGCGATGGTCACGATCAGCCAGGCGTTGAACATCTTCTTGTTCCCCTTGTCGAGGAACTTCTCGGCGATGATCATCGTTCCGGAACTCGCGAACAGCGCCAGGCTGAACCAATAGGTACGCGGAATGTTGAGCTGAGCGCTGCTGAAGTGGAAGGAGTAGACCGAGTACATCACGATGAGCGACACGAAGAAGATGGACTCGGAGGAGATGAAGAAGAGGACCAGCATGCGCCCCGGCGAGATCTGGAAGCCCTTGTGCTCGGCCGGGCGGGCCGCGGGCCGCGGCATCGTGGCCACAGCTGTCGCCCCTCCGCCCGACGGCACGGGCGCCGCCATGGCGGGGGCCGGTGCGTGGTGCTCGAAGCGCCAGTCGGCCTGGTCGGGGTGTGCCAGATCCCAGAGGGGACGCCGGCTGCGCACCGTCGGGATCTCGGTGAAACCGTAGGCGGGTGGCGGCGAAGGCAGGAGCCACTCCAGGGAGTATGCGCTCCACGGATTGGGGCCGGCCACCTTGCCGTGCCGCAGGCTGATCCAGATGTTATAGAAGAAGATCGCAAACGCCACGAACAGGATGGCCGCCCCGATCGAGGAGAGCATGTTGGGGATCGCCCACGCCGTGTTGGTGTAGGTGTAGACGCGCCGCGGCATGGCATCCAGGAAGTGCTGCGGGAAGAAGGTCAGGTTGAAGCCGAGCACCAGCAACCAGAAGTGCCAGGTCCCCAGTCGCTCGTTGAGCATGCGCCCCGTGATCTTCGGGAACCAGTAATACGACGCGGCCATCAGGATGAACATGGTGCCGCCGAACAGCACGTAGTGGAAGTGGGCCACCACGAAGTAGGTGTCGGTGCTGGCGTAGTCGAGCGGCACAACGGAGAACATGATGCCGGAGATGCCGCCGATGGTGAACTCGATGATGAAGGCGGCGGCAAACTTCATGGAGGTTGTCCACCAGATGCGTCCGCCCCACATCGTGCCCAGCCAGTTGAAGATCTTCACGCCGGTCGGCACGGCGATGATCATGCTGGTGGCGGCGAAGAAGGCCTGCTCGGTCTCGCTCAAGCCGACGGTGAACATGTGGTGCGCCCACACGATGAAGGAGATGAAGCCGATCGCCACGCCGGAGAAGGCCACGAAGGTGTAGCCGAAGAGCGGCTTCCGTGAGAACACCGGGATGATCTCGGAGATCATGCCGAAGGCCGGGAGGATCATGATGTACACCTCGGGATGGCCGAAGCCCCAGAAGAGGTGCTGCCACATCACGACGTTGCCGCCCTGCTGCCAGACGAAGAAGTGCGTGCCCAGGAAGCGGTCGAAGAGGAGCAGGATCGAATCGGCCGTCAGGAAGGGCATGGCCCAGATGATGAGGAAGGAGTTGACCAGCACCATCCAGACGAAGAGCGGCATCCGGTTGAGCGTCATGCCGGGACAGCGGTAGGCGATGATGGTGACGATCAGGTTCAGGGAGGTGGCGATCGAGCCGGCGCCCAGCACGGTGAGTCCCGCGGCCCAGAAGACCGGGCCGTTGTTCATGGTGTAGGGCTGCTCCCACAGGTTGGCATAGGCGAACCAGCCGGTGGCCGGCATGCTGCCCTGCAGCACGCTGAAATAGAGGAGGAGCCCACCGAAGAGCAGGAGCCAGAGGCTCATCGCGTTCAGGCGCGGGAACGCCATGTCGCGGTAACCGATCATGATCGGCACAAAGTAATTGGCGAACCCGATGAGCGCCGGCATGACGACCAGGAAAATCATCGTCACGCCGTGCATGGTGAAGAGCTGGTTAAAGACCTGCGCCGAGATGACGTTGTTCTGGGGCACGGCGAGCTGCCAGCGCATGAGGAGCGCTTCGAACCCACCGAGGACGAAGAAGAAGGCCACAAACAGCAGGTACATGATGCCGATCAACTTGTGATCGGTGGTTTTGAGCCAGGCCAGGAAGCCTTCGGAACTGGTCACCCGCGGTAACGGGTGAGCGCGGATCTCCTCAAGAGCGCTGGTTGCCATGGACTCCCTCTACTTCAAGCTGACGAGATAGGTAGCCAGGGCACGCAGGTCCTTCTGGCTCAGGAGCGGATAGCCGGGCATGAGCACGCCGGGCTTATAGGCGTTGGGATCGTGAATCCACATCATGACGGTCGGAACCGAAACCGGCAGGGCTCCGGCGGCGATGGCCCAGCGACTTCCCACGTGCGTCAGGTTGGGGCCGACCGAGCCGCTCGCTCCGGGGACACCGGTGATGGTGTGACATTTGATACAGGTGTGGGTCATGAAGACGGTCCGCCCCAGGGCGATGAGGCTGTTAGAAGGCGCGGCGGGCGGCGACTTCTGGTGCTTGACCCACAGGGCGAAGTCGTGTGGGGTCTGCACAATCACCTCGAACTTCATCCAGGCGTGAGCGTCACCACAGTACTCATAGCACGCGCCGCCGTAGACACCGGTCTCGGGCATCGTCACGAAGACGGCGTTGTCCTGACCCGGGTTGGCGTCGATCTGCCGCTGCAGCTGCGGCGCCCAGAAGGAGTGGATGACATCGGCCGACTCGACATGGAAGTGGAGAGGAACGCCGGCCGGGACATGCACCTCATTGGCGGTCACCACCCCGAGGCTGGGGTAGTAGAACTCCCACCACCACTGGTGCCCCCGCGCAATGATATTGAGCGGCGGGCCGGCAGCCTGCGAGGTGTTGATGTCGTGGATGTACTTGGCGGTGATGATAAAGGCGCCGATCAGGATCAGGAAAGGGATAGCGGTCCAGCTGATCTCGACGATGCGGTTCCCGTAGATCTGCGGCCCCGGAGCCGCATTGGGCCCTGCGGAAAACCGAACGATTGAGATGATCAGCGCGCCGAAAACGCCGATGAAGACGATCCCGGAGAGCACGAGCATGATCCAGAAGAGATTGGAGATCATGTGCATCTCGGGCGACTTGGGATCGAGCGGCGCCCAGGGCGGGCCGGGGTTCCAGTTAGGCCGCGGCGCGCTGGCGAGAGCGGTCTCGGGCAGCAGCGCCAGGAGCACGAGGGCCAGCGCCACGCCGACGGTGATCAGCAGGCGAGGAGAGATCCTGGGGCGGCTGACAAACGAAGACATCCCGTCCTCCGTCCTCTCTTCCCCTAGGGGAGGTGAGGATCAATTGTAGGAGATTGGATTCCCGCCCCCACCTCGCGGCCGTCGAACCAACGGTAGAAGGCGGAAACGAGCAGAACGCCGTAAGGAAGATTACCGGGGTACCACATGATGAGGCCGCCCAACTGCTGATCGCTCAGCGGCGAGATGCCCCACAACCGAGGAGCTGAGACATAGGGGGTATAGAAGACGAGCGGAGAGAACGTGAAGACGATTCCCAACACCATCATAAACATGCCGTCCGCAAACAGGTACAAGACCTGAAGCGGGTAGCTCAGGCGCTGCTCGACGATGGGACTGAGGATCGGCCAGAAATTGAGAAGGCCGAAGGCCATGAACGTCAGGTGCTCGAGGATGTGGATCCCCTCGTTCTGCAGGGTGAGGTCGTAGAGATACGGGAAGTGCCAGAGGTAGATGTCCAGGTTGAAGAGGGCAATGGCAGCGACCGGGTGGGTGAGGAACCGGAACGGCCCCCGCAGTGGCCCGGTGAATACCGGGCGCACCATCCAGGGCGTCAGCGCCACCAGAATCAGGACCGGCCAGAGGGCGGCCAGCAGAAGATGCTGCACCATGTGGGCGCTGAAGAGCGACTCATCCCCGACGGCATCGAGCGGGGAGATCAGCGCGAAGACGAGCAGGAGCTCCGCGGCGGCAAAGGCGGCAATCCGGCCGCCACCGGCGGGTGGAAGATCGCGGCGCCGGCGGTATGGCCCAACCGCATAGGCGTAGCCCGCTGCCAGCGCCAGGATACCGAGGATCAGGCTGGGATCCCAGTTCCACTGGGTGAGTAGCGCCTCGGCGCGCGGCGCCGGCATGTCAATCCTTCCCTCGCGGGGTCTCCGTTTCGACCATAGCACAGGCCCACCGCAGACTTTGTTCGACCTTGCCGCGTGCCGAATGTCGCGTGAGGTTTCGCCTGCACAATGTATCCGGTCCGGTCATTTGACAGTGTCGCGAAGCCATCGGCATAGTGGAAATTGTGCGACGGCAACCGACGTCGCGGCCCGCTTCTCCTGCGAGAGCGACGACGGTCGTTCTCCTCGCTGTCCTTCTTATCGCCGGCGGGTCGCAGAGCGCTCTGGCGCAGCCCAACACAGATACCAACCGCGCCGACACGGCAGCGGTGGCGACTGCTACTCCCGTCGTCCCGACCGTGGCGGTCCCCGCCGGCACACCGGTGCCGGTCCCGACGCTCACCGTGCCGCGGAAACGGCACCATCACCCACGCCGCCAGTCGCGGGTTCCCAACGGCACCTGGATCTGGGCATTCCTGACCTCATACTGTCCCGGGACGGCGGGCTGGCTCTCCGCCAGCGGCCGCCCGGTGTTCTACGGCATGCTGGCCAACGACTACTACCCGTTCGGAACGCGCGTCTACATCCCGGTGCTCGGCATGCAGGGCGTGGTGGAAGACCGCTTCGGCGGCTACCACGCCTGGAACGACTTCGACGTCTGGAGCCCGGTCTGCTACAGCACGCCGACGGGGTGGTTCAAGGTCGCAGTCTACAGCTGATTACGCTGCTTGTGCCGTGGGCAACTCGACGACCAGTGCCTCCGGCTTGTATCCCATCGCTCGGTAGACGGAGCAGAGCGCGTCCAGATCGTGGCGGTTGTCAAGATGATGCCGGGCCAGGGTGCTGCCGCGCGGCCCGATGATGCGCAAGATGTACATGGTGATGTCTCTCCCTGTTGCCAGCGTAGCGAGCCTGGATTAGTCCAGGATGAGAAGAGGGAGACGCCCGTACGGCATGCGCTAAACCCGTACAATGTTTGCTCAGCCGACGTAGAAGCTGCTAAAATCGCGACCAAAATGTCTTATTCGCGCCGACGTCTGTCGACGGAGTTCATTTCGAGAACTCACAACTCGGTGTCAGGAAACCTGGGGACGGGTCGTACCGGAAGACAGTAGGCGCGACTTCTTCATTGGGCGCGTGGACGGGGAGATATTCGCGGCATGGCTTCGACATTGGATCGGGTAGAGGAAACAGGCGACGTCCGTGGCACACTTTCATCGCCTGATCTCCCCCAGTACGACTGGGAACAAATCCTTCGTCACGATAAGAGCGGCGACTTCTGGATCGTGTTTCGAGGGGGCGTCTACGACGTCAGCGAATGGATGTACCGCCATCCCGGCGGCGCCGAGATTCTGATCGGTGCCTGGGGACAGGACGTTACCGAACTCTTTGAGTCCATCGGGCATACTGCCGAAGCGCAGCTGCTGACCCACTCCTTCAGAATCGGTGTGGTGAGAGCGGGCTCGACGCCACCGCCCGGCCCGCCACGTCCCACCATGACGGTTCCGGATGGGCCGCGTCGACGTGGTCCGGGAGAACATCAGGCGGGCCCAAAGCTCCGTCCTCTGGCCGCGCCGGAGGATGCCCCCGACGACACGCGCCGGCTTCCGGAGTACGACTGGGACGAGATTCTCCGTCATGACAAGCCGGGTGACTACTGGATCGTCATGTGGGGCGGCGTCTATGACGTCAGCGAGTGGATCTACCACCACCCGGGCGGCGCCGAGGTCTATATCCAGACCTACGGGCACGACGCCAGTCAGGCATTCAACAAGGCGGGCCACTCCGACGAGGCCTGGAAGCTGGCCCAAACGTTCAAGGTCGGCCGCCTCAAAGAAGGCTCAACGCCGCCTGTTCGTGTCGGCTCGCCCACCCTGACCTCCGCCTCCCTGAAGCAGCACCATCCGGCGGCAAGTTCGGCCGCCCCCGAGGCCGCAGAGGAAGGCCCACTGGAGATTCCGTGGGCCGTGCGGTGGCTGGTTCCGAAGGGTGAGCGCTTCGCTAATTTCGACATTCTCAACGACAACGATACGCAGTTGGAGTATTACCGCCGCTTCGGTCACATCTACGCGGTCGGTATCCCGACCAAGAAGTGGCGGTTGGTGATGGTCTCCGACCCTGACCTGCTCGATGAGATCGCGTCGAACGAAGAGCAGTACGGGAAACGAGTTGAAGATATCAACTTCTTCGACCAGCTGGCGGGCTCACGTGGCGGTGGAATCTCGATCGTCAGCGACAGCGAGTATTACAACCGCGTACGCCGCGTCATGCTGCCCTGGTACGCGCCGGCCCATCAAAAAACGCAGTTCGAACGCATGAGAGAGCTGGCCAAGAGGATGATCGACACCTGGGAGAGCATGCCCGACGATGCACCGCTCGATCTGAAGGACTGGATGGAGCGGTACGCGCTCGAGGTCTCCGGCCGCGGTGCCTGTAACTATGACTTTGGCCTCCTGGAGGAAAACCCCGGACCGAGCGCCTTCGCGAGGGCGGTGCCGGACAGCACGAAGGAGAGCATCAGACGGATCGTCGAGCCCCGGCCCGACTTCACTCTCCTCTCGGGACCATCGAAACGCAGGCGCAAGCGGAAGTACCGGCAGGATGGAAAGGTGCTGTTCTCAACAGCTGAAGCCATCGTCCAGGGCCGGCTCAATACCTGTCCGTTGGGTCACCAAACTGACCTGCTGACCCGTCTCATCACCGTCCCCGATCCGGAGTCAGGGGAACATCTCGACCCAGCCACCATTCGCGATCAGATTCTGATGCACCTCTCCAATGGCTTCAACGGCCCCTCGATCATCGGTGCATGGTTGGGCTACGTTCTCGCTACCCATCCGGATGTCGAGGAGAAACTCATCGCAGAGATCGATTCGATTACCGGGGGAGACCCGGAGTACGAACTGCAATACACCGACCTCATGGCGCTCCCGTACATGACGCAGGTCATCAAGGAGACTCTACGCATCTATCCGCCCATGCCGGTCACGATTCGCCGCAGCCTCAAGGACGGAATGCTGGGCCGGTATCGCATCCGCAAAGACGACATCATCCTGATTGGGTCTCTGGCGGCACAACGTGATCCCCGCTACTGGGGACCGAAGGCAGATGAGTTCGATCCGGACCAGTTCGCCATGGAGAAGGTGGTCGAACGGCCTCGTCACGCCTTCATCCCCTTCTCGGTGGGATCACGGCAGTGTATGGCGCAAGAAGTGACGTTCATGATGCTGCGCGTCATCTTGTTCGAGATGTATAACCGTTACCGGATGCGCCTCGCCCCCGGCGGGAGAGTTGTCAAGAACACGGCTGCCACCACCAAGCCGGTGAGTGTCCCGATCATCCGGCTGCCGCGAGAAGACGCCGAGCAGCGACGGAGCGCGCTCGCTGAGCGCAAGAGCCGAGCGGTCGCCAATGCGGCCGCTGAGACGGGCCGTGATCGCTCGTGGGACCGTCCCTCCGAGATCCCGGAGGCGAGCCCTTTCCGTCACCTGGTCATTGCGTACGGGAGTAACTTTGGGACCAGTAAAGAGCTCGCGGAGCGATTTGCGGACCGCAGCCGCATCTACGGGTACACCAGCGAGGTCATCAACCTGGACGATCTAGTCAACCTGACGGAGCGCACCCAGCCCTGGCTGCTGATCATCATGACTGCTACCTACACCGGGAACCCTCCTGGTAACGCCATCGCTTTCAAGGCGTGGCTGGAGCAAACGGAACCGGGCTGCGAGACCTGGAAGAACTGCCGGTATCTGGTGTGGGGTTTGGGTAACAGTCAGTGGAACGCCTTCCTTGCCTTCCCTCGATATGTCCATCGCCGGCTGGAGGAGTTAGGCGCCACGCCGTTGGCTTCCTTCGCGTTTGGTGATGTTGGATCGCCGACCTGGGAGGACACGCACACGGTGTGGAACGACCGTGTCTGGCCGCAGCTGATCGAGCTCTCGGGAGCGCAGCCCAGTGATGCCGCGGCCGCACGCCTTGCTGCCGAGAAGGCGGCGGAAGAGGCGCTCACTGCCACTGACTCGAATACCGCCATGACCCTCTCGCTGGACGGTCAGATTGTGGCCCCGACGATCCTCACCAACGCTGTCGGGATCATCGCCTCGGAAGTGCGCGCCCTCGTCTGCCGTGAGCTTCAGGCGCCCGAGTCGCCATCGCGGACACGTCACCTTGAGGTCAGTCTGCCCCCCGGATTCACCTACACGGCCGGAGACCACCTCGGCGTCTGTCCAAAAAACGACGAGGAAGTAGTAGAGAGACTGGCGCAGCACCTGGGCGCGGCCCTCGATGGGGTCTTTTCCGTTCCCAGAAGCATGAAAGTCCGCGCCGTCCCCAAGGGAGTTCCGCTGCAGGTGCGCAACGTCCTTACCTGTCTGGTCGACATCACGTCGATGCCGACTGTTCCGTTCGTCGACTTGCTACTCTCCAAGGCGCTCGAGCCGGACGAGCGGCAAAAGCTTGAGGAGATCAAGAGCATCCTGATGAACCCGGACGGTTCCGATTCAACGCTCCGGACGGCTATTCGTGCCGGTGGCTACAACGTGCTGCACCTACTCGACGAATTTCAATCCTGCACGATCAACATTTTCGATTTCCTGCAAGTGGCGCAACCACTCCGGCCGCGCTACTACTCCACGAGCTCGAGTCCTCGCATCCACGGCAATACCGTGGCGCACATTTCGGTCGGTGCCCATATCACTCCGGTTCCCGGCATTCAGGGGCGCGTCTTTACCGGGATGAGTTCTCACTACGTCCACAGTCTGCGTGAGGGCGATCGCGTGAACGTGTTCCTGGATCGAGCGGAGGGCTTCCACCTCCAGGAAGACGTGACCAAGCCGATGATCTTCGTTTCGGCCGGCACCGGCTACGCGCCCATGCACGCCTTTCTCTGGGAGCGCCTGGCCATGAAACGCTCCGGCATCCCGCTGGGTCCGGCCGTGCTCTTCAACGGTATTCGGTCCAGCAAGCTCGACTACATCTATCGCGAGGAGATCGAGCAGTTCGTGGCGGAGGGAGTTCTTGACCACTTGCACGTCGCCATGTCGCGCGAGGTACCAGGCAAGCGCGAGTATGTGCAGCATCGCATCGTCGAGCAAGGGGCACTGATCTGGACACTCGTTCAGGAAGGTGCCTATATCTACGTCTGTGGGTCGCAGACGATGCGGGACGATGTCCGGGCTGCCTTCGTCAATACCTTCGCCGAGCAAGGCCAACTGACGGCTGGAGGGGCCGAAGCCTACATGGCGCGGATGGAGGCCGAGAACCGCTACCGGCCGGATATCTGGGGCTGAGGAATAGAGGATGGATGTCGCGGCGCTGATCCTGATGATTGCGGCCCTGGTCATGTTCGCGTTCGCGGCGAGCGGACGTGAATTGCGGCACTTCAACGAGATTGCCCTTGGCCTCGTCTTTCTGGTGGCCGCCCTGATCTGCCAGTTCACCGCAATCACAAACACACACATCATGCGGTGAGTGGCGGAAGGGCCGCAGCGGCTGCCCCTCCGCCTTTGGTACTCGCGCGGGCGCGGTGTGGCGCGCCCGGTTTGCGCCCTGAGTCGACAACCCTCCCAATCTCGCGGCTGACAGAACAGCGACCGAGGTCGATGTCGCGCGGCGCGAGGCCGCATTAATCCATGATGAGAAGAGGCATGTACCGGGACACCCGCCTCAGGAGGTCGTCATGAACGAAATGGTAAGAAACTTCGTCCGTCAGCAGTCCTGGCTCGACACGCTGGGTGCGCCCCTGCAGAAGGCCCTGACTGACTTCTATCACGGACGTGAGAATGAGAGCGGGCCGCAGAAGGAGCTCCAGAACTTCCTCAACGGCGTGTGGCTCGGCCACCCCTTGCATGCCATCCTCACCGATGTCCCGGTCGGCGCCTGGACGGCGACCATGGTACTCGATACCATTGCCTCACTCAGCGGTAATGATGACCTGGAGAGTGCCGCCGATCTGACCCTTGCCACCGGTCTCGCCGCCGCCGTCCCCACCATCGCTAGCGGCCTGACGGACTGGATGGATACCTATGGGGAGGAGATGACGACGGGGCTCATGCACGGGCTCACCATGACGACCTCCACTCTCCTCTATGTGGGCTCGCTCTTCGCTCGCCTCGCGGGGGGGCGAGCCGTGGGCGTCGCTCTCTCCAATCTCGGCTACGCGGCGATGGCAGCGGGCGCCTACCTCGGCGGCAACGAGGTCTACCTGCATGGTTACCCCATCAATCACGCTGCATTTCAGCATCCGCCATCCTCCTTTACTCCCGTCATGCCGGAGTCCGACCTGCCGGAGCGAACCCTGACGAAGGGGCAGGCGGGTAATCTGTCCGTTCTGCTGGTCCGCGAGGGCGATCAGGTCTATGCCCTCGACGACACGTGCGTCCATGCCGGGTGCTCGCTCTCCGGGGGCACACTGGAGGACTACGTCGTCCGGTGTCCCTGTCACGGCTCGGAGTACGACATTCGCACCGGCTCTGTGGTCAACGGACCGGCCACCATGCCGGAGCCGTCCTACGAGGCCCGGATCGAGAACGGCATGATCGAGATCAAAGGATAGGGCTGGTACGAAATCTGCTAGTTGCCGCCCCAGGAACCGGCTGTGCATCTGCACAAGTAAGGGGTGGCACGTATGGCGATTGTGACCGGAGAGTTCGAGCGTGTCGCGGAGACGGTCACGGAACGGGCGGCCGAGCTTCTGGGCACGACGGTCACGGTGGTCGATCAGCACGGGCTGGTGGTGGCCTGTAGCGACCCGGGGCGTGACAGCACCTATCTGGAGATCGGGGAGGATGACCTGTGCGTGCCGCTCCACCTCGATGCGGAGTGCGGCGATGTGGTCATCTCCCCTCCCACCAACGGCGAGGCAATTTCACCGCGCCTCTGCCGCGTCATGGCCGAACTCATCATCAATCAGGCCACCGTCGTCGACCGCCTCCCCAACAAGCACGAGCTGAAGAACAAGTTCATCCACGACCTGCTGCACAACTCGGCGGCCGACGAGGCCACCATTCTGCGCGAGGCGCAGATCCTCGGAATGAACCTGGCGGCGCCGCGGCTCGTCATCCTTATCGACGCCGCCGACTACATCCTGGGCAGCCGGCAGGGCGAGCCGTCGGAGCAACGCATCCGGCGACGCTCACAACTGGTGATCGGCTCGGTCGTGGACTTCTTCGAGCTGCCCAATGACACCATCTGCGCCTACATTGGTCAGGGTGAGGTCGCGGTGCTCAAGGCGAGCAATACGAAGGATCTGTTGAGCTGGATTGAGCGTCCGGTGGAGAGTCTCGGCCCGTCCTGGGCCAACCTGGCCGCTCTCAAGCGTGCCGGCTTCGCCCTCCTCCACCGCCTCCGCGCCGACACGCGGTCCGATATCAGTATCGGGATCGGCCGCTACCACGCCGGCATCGACGGTCTGGCACGGTCCTATCAGGATGCACGCGTCGCGCTGTCTCTGGGACGCCGCTTCCACGGCCAGAACCAGGTGCACTGCCTCGACGGGCTCGGCATAGCCGGCTTCGTGGGCGTCTCGGACGAGCGGACCAAGATTGATCTCGCCACCTTTCTCCTCAGCCCACTTGACCACGAGCCGGAGCTGCTCCAGACGCTCGAGATGTTCTTTGCCCACGACTGCTCCCCCTGCGCAACGGCGGCCGCCCTTACCATCCACCGCAACACCCTCTCCTATCGCCTCGACAAGATTGCGTCCCTCACCGGCCTCGACCCACGCCGCTTCGACGACGCCGTCCAGATTCGCCTCGCTCTCGTCCTGCGTGCCCTCCCCACCGACCCACGCGACTGTGCAACTGCCTAATTGACATCTCCTGTCATCAGCACAGGTTTGTGCACTTGCACGATGAAGGGGCTATCTCTTCTTCCTAGCATGGAAGGAGAGGATCTGCCTACTAGATAGTGTGGTCCAGTGCCGCGTGCACCACAACGCAAGACACGGTACGCCATGGGGAGGGTTATGACCAGCGAGCCTATTCGGCTGTATCAGGCCCCGACGTCGGTGGGTGACGGCGTCCTGCTCCGGCAGGATACCTTGCCGGCTGCGCTGGAGATGCTCGGCCGGGATCCGGCACTCCCCGCCGCCGCCGACCTGTTGATCTCGACCCTCCGGCGGGGACACAAGGTGCTGGCGGCCGGGAACGGGGGCAGTGCGGCCGAGGCGCAGCATTTTGCCGCCGAGCTGGTGGGGCGCTTCCAGCGCGAGCGTGCCCCCTATGCCGCGATCGCCCTCACCGTGGATTCCTCCATCCTCACCGCCGTCGCCAACGATTATGGATACGAGCAGGTGTTTGCCCGGCAGGTTGGCGCCCTCGGACAGCCCGGCGACCTTTTCCTGGCATACTCGACGAGTGGCGAGTCGCCCAACCTGCTGGCGGCGGCGCTGGAGGCCCGACACCACGGTCTGTCCGTCGTCGCGGTGACCGGCGCGTGCGACAGCAGCCTGACCGCTGCTGCCGACATCGCCATTCGGGCACCGGTGCCCGCCACACCCCTCGTCCAGGAGGTCCACGTGATCGTCACGCACCTGCTCTGTGACGCCGCCGAGCGCGCTCTGACCGAGGGGGCGGAATGAGGCGGGCCGTCTTTCTGGACCGCGACGGAACGCTGGTCCATCCCCGCCATTACCCACGCCGCGCCGAGGATCTCGTCCTTTATGACGGGATCGCCCCGGATCTCCGTGCCCTCCACGCGGCAGGCTTCGCCCTGGTCGTCATCACCAATCAGTCCGGCATCGCCCGCGGCCTCTTCTCGAAAGAGGATCTTGACGAGATGCACGCCTCGCTGCGCCGTCATCTCTCGCGGGACGGCGTCACCCTGGACGGCATCTATTACTGTCCGCACCACGTGGATGGCGTCATTCCTGAGCTTTCGTACCGGTGTGAGTGCCGCAAACCGGAGCCCGGCATGCTGCGGCGAGCGGCGGAGGATCTAGGAATCGACCTGGAGCAGAGCTGGATGCTGGGCGATATCCTGGACGACATCGAGGCGGGAAACCGCGCCGGCTGCCGGACCATCCTGGTCGACGTCGGCACCGAATCCACCCCAACGTCCCCGCTGCGCACGCCGACCTATGTGGCGCGCGACACCCGTCACGCGTTGCAGATCGTCCGTGCTCTCACGGGCGAGGGCGAACCGACCGACCTGGCGTACCGCCCCGCCTCCTGGGAGGAACCGCATGCCATCGCCGGTTGACGTCGTCCGCAACTTCCGGCATCTCCATGCCCTGGTCATCGGAGACGCGATGCTGGACAGCTACCTGGAGGGGACGGCCGCGCGTCTCTGCACGGAAGGGCCGGTACCGGTTGTCCGCAAGACGGCGGAGGAACGGGCCCCGGGCGGCGCTGCCAATGTCGCCGTCAACCTGCGGGCGCTGGGCGCCACGGTGACCTTTGTCGGCTTCGTCGGCGCTGATTTGCCGGGCATGATGCTGCGGCAGGCGCTCCGAGCCCACGATGTGGACGACAGCCGGCTGGTGGAAGACGAGAGTGTGGCGACCCTGCACAAGCTGCGCATCCTTGCCGATGATCAGTACGTCGTGCGCTTCGACGCCGGCGATACGGCCACGCCCTCCTCGGAAGCGCAGACGCGACTGCTGGCAGCGGTGGACGCAGCCCTCCCCGCGTGCGATCTGATCGTGTTGTCCGACTATCGCTACGGCGTTGTGACGCCTGCCTTACTGGACTTGTTGCGGTCCACGCGCGCCCACGTGAACCGTCCGCTCATCGTGGATTCCAAGGATCTGCACCGCGTCGCGGCGGCCGGGGCCACGATCATCACCCCGAATCACCTGGAAGCGCGGCTGGCCATCGAGCCCGCCGCCCATGCCGACGGCCTGATCGCCCTGGACGAGATGGAACGCATTGGCCGGCGCCTGCTGGAGGTCGTCGAGACCGAGTACGCGGCGATCACCCTCGCCGCGGAAGGTGTTCTGCTGCTTGGCCGCGACGGCGAGGTCGTGCACGTGCCGGCGCATCCCGTCGCCCACGCCAACGACATCGGGGCCGGTGACTCCTTCACCGCCGCCCTGGCACTCGGGCTGGGGGGTGGCGCATCGGCTGCCGATGCGGTGCGCATCGGGGTGGATGCGGCCGGGATCGCGGTGACCAAGCCGCGCACCGCCTCCGTCCAGCATCAAGAACTCCTCCAGCGGGTGAGCCGTGACCAGCAGGAACCGCCCACCGCCGCGTCGCTGGCCGCCACCCTCGCCGCGCGCGGCGGCCAGACAGTCGTTTTCACCAATGGCGTCTTCGATATCCTCCACGCCGGTCACGTTCACTTCCTGCGGGAGGCCAAGAAACTGGGCGACATCCTGGTGGTGGGCGTCAACAGCGACCGGAGTGCCCGTGCTCTCAAGGGGCAGAACCGCCCCATCAACAGCGAGCGTGACCGCCTGGCCCTGGTCGCCGCGCTCGATCCGGTCGATCACGTCCTGCTCTTCGATGAGCCGACGCCGGAATCGGTGATTCGCACCCTCCGCCCGGACATTCACGTCAAGGGAGGCGACTACGCAGACGTCCACCTGCCGGAAGCCGAGGCGGTCGCCGCGGTCGGCGGTCGGGTGATGATCATCCCGCTCATGGAGAGTCTCTCGACCAGTTCGGTCATTGAACGGATCGTCGCCCTGGCGCGCGAGGGCGGAATCGGAGTGCCGGCATGATCGACGAGCGCTGGCAGGCAGTGCGCCGGATTCTGGCGATCCGTCTCGATAACCTCGGCGATGTGTTGGTGACGACGCCGGCGCTCCACGCCATCAAGTCTGCCCTCCCCGATGCCTCACTCACCTTGCTGGCCAGTCCTGTCGGGGCGCAGGTGGCACGCCTCAATCCCGACATCGACGACGTCATCGTCTATGAGGCGCCCTGGATGGACCCCTGGCATCTCCTGCCACAGGATCCGGAACGAGAGCAGGCGATGATCGCGCGGGTCCGGGAAGGGAGATTCGACGGAGCCATTATCTTTACCTCCTTCCGGCAGAGCTCGCTGCCGGCCGCCTATCTCTGCTATCTCGCCGGCATCCCGCTGCGCCTTGCCGCCTCCATCGACGGCCCCGGCTCATTACTCACCACCCGTCACAAGCACCCGGATCACATGATGCACGAGGTGGAACGCGGGCTCGACCTGGTCGGGGCGATCGGCATCGCACCGGCGGAGACGGAATTAGTGCTCGACGTGCCGGGAGGGGCCCAGGTTGAGGCAGAGCACATCGTGCGGCACCTACCCCACCCGGTGATCGCCCTCCATCCCGGCTGCAGCATGCCGGCACGGACCTATCCCTGGGAGCAGTATGCGGAGGCAGCGGATCGACTGATCGAGCGACTCGGCGCCTCTGTGATCCTGACGGGCACGAAAGAGGAACGAGAGCTGACGGAGCGGATCGCACAGCGCATGCACTTCCCGGTCCTCAACGTCGCCGGAGAACTCTCCTTTCCCGTCTTCTGCGGGCTCCTCAAGGCTGCCGATCTGACCGTCACCAACAACACCGGCCCCATGCACATTGCGGCGGCGGTCCGCACGCCGGTGGTCGCTCTCTTTGCCCTCACCAATCCGCCCGAGCAGTGGGGCCCCTGGCAGGTCCCGCATCGCCAACTCTTCCACGAGGTACCGTGCCGCCTGTGCTATGCCCGCATCTGCCCGTACGGGCACGAGTGCCTGCGTCTGGTCACGGCGGAGATGATTGTCGACGCGGCGGAGGAGCTTCTCGCGCCGGCTCCGTCTTCGGTTCCTGTCGCCCTGGGAGATCGGAGCGCGTGACGATGCGCATCGCCGTCTTCCGTGCCTTGCAGCTGGGCGATCTGTTGGTCGCGGTACCGGCCCTGCGCTCCCTGCGCGCCGGCTATCCGGACGCCGAGATCACGCTGATCTCCCTGCCCTGGGCGGCGACCTTTGCCCGGCGCTTCGGGCGCTATGTGGATCGCTTTGTTCCCTTCCCCGGTTTCCCCGGCCTGGCGGAAATCCGGCCACAGCCCGGCGGCACGGAGCGTTTCCTGGCCGAACAACGGGCCGAGCAGTACGATCTCGTGATCCAAATGCATGGCAACGGCTCGGTCAGCAACCGCGTCGTCCGCGCCCTCGCCGGCGCCCGTACTGCCGGCTATTACGAGGGCGAGCGGCCCGACTGGCTTGATATCGCGGCGCCCTATCCCTCCGGTCCGGAGGTGCGGCGCAACCTTGGCTTGATACGCCTCCTCGGCTGCCCGGAGCGAGGCATCGACCTCGAGTTCCCCCTGACGTCCGCCGATCAGCGCGAAGCGGCGTCCCTTCTGACCGGTTTGCCCCGGCCGCTCATCGGTCTCCATCCCGGTGCCCGCTCCCCCGCCCGACGCTGGCCGGCCGAACACTTCGCCACCGCCGCCAATCTCCTCGCCCGCCGGCACGGCGGCACGATGGTCCTCACCGGGACGCAGGAGGAGGCGTCACTCGTCGATCACGTCGCCCGTCTCCTGGAGGGGCCGGCGGTCAGTCTGGCCGGCCGCACCTCGCTCGGTGGGCTGGCCGCCGTCATCGTGCGCCTCGATCTCTTCCTCAGCAACTCCACCGGGCCGGCCCACATCGCCGATGCCGTCCACACGCCGAGCGTCATCGCCTGGGGTGCGGCGGATCCCGAACGCTGGGCTCCCCTCGACACGACGCTGCACCGGGTTGTGCGCTACCCGACCGGGTGTGCTCCGTGCGGCCACTGGGTGTGTCCGATCGACCATCCCTGCCTCCGCCTGCTGGAGCCCGCGCAGGTGGCCGCCGCTGCCGACACGATCCTCGACGCGGGAGTCGCCGTATGCAACGCCTGAAGATCCTGATCTGGCACATCCACGGCAGCTACCTCAATGCCCTAGCGCGCACCGATCACGACTGGTATCTCCCCACCAAGCCCGGCAAGCCGTCCGGCTACATGGGCAAAGGGCCGACCTTCGACACGCCGGACAACGTCCACGAGGTGCCGGCGGAGCGGGTACGCGACCTCGATCTCGACCTCATCATCTACCAAACATCCCAGAACCTCCATCCCGACGCGGAGGAGATCCTCACCGCCCGGCAGCGTGCCCTACCTTCCATCTATCTGGAGCACAACACGCCGAAGGCCAGCCCCTATGACGCCCGGCACCCGGTGGACGATCCCACCATGCTGCTGGTCCATGTGACGCACTTCAACCGGCTGATGTGGGACAACGGACAGACGCCGACGGCGGTGGTCGAGCACAGCGTGGCCATCGCGCCGGATGCGCGGTATCGAGGGACACGGCCGGCCGGCATCACGATTGTCAACGGCATGCAACGGCGGCCACGCATCGCCGGCTACGACATCTTCCTGCGCGCCCGGGAGGACATCCCTCTCGACATCGCGGGCATGGAGACGGAAGAGTTCGGCGGCCTGGGCGATATTCCCTACCGTCACCTCCATCACCGCGTCGCCGAGTACCGCTTCCTCTTCAGCCCGATGCGCTACACCAGCCTGCCGCTGGCGGTCATCGAGGGCATGACAATCGGCATGCCGATCGTCGCGCTCGCCACCACCGAGGTCCCCTCCGTTCTACAGGATGGTGTGCACGGATTTATCTCCTGCGATGTTGACTACCTGATCGATCGGATGCGCTACCTGATCGCGCATCCGGAAGAAGCGCGCGCCCTCGGCGAGAATGCCCGTGCTCTGGCGCGCGAGCGCTTCAGTCTGGATCGATTCCGACAAGCCTGGGACGATGCGTTTGGGCGTGCCATTGCGCTACGGCGGTCGTCAGGAGGGATGGCAGCCAGTGGCTAGAATTGCCTTTTTGAGCGAACACGCCAGTCCGCTCGCAGTACGCGGCGGGGTGGACAGCGGCGGCCAGAACGTGTACGTCGACGAGATGAGCCGCAACCTGGCCCGGCTCGGCTATGAGGTCGACGTCTTCGTCCGGCGCGACGATCCGAACGCGCGCCGCGTCGTTCCGCTGGCGCGCGGCGTGCGTGTCATCCACCTCAAGGCCGGTCCGGCCGTCCCGCTCTTCAAGGACGACATCTGGCCGTACATGCCGGAGTTTCGTGACGACTTCCTCCACTTCGCGGCGCGCTCCGGCGGGTACGACCTGATTCACGGCAACTTCTGGATGTCGGGCTGGGCGGCCGCGGAGGCCAAGCAGGAGCTGGGGATCCCGTTCGTGCAGATCTTCCATGCGACCGGCAAGACGAAGCAGCAATTTCAGGGGAAGGACGACACCAGCCCGCCCGAGCGGATCGCGGTGGAGCTCGGGATCGTCGAAGCGGCCGACCGGATCATCGCCCAGTGTCCCTGGGAGCAGGATGAGTTGATCGATCGGTACGGCGCGGACCCGGCGAAGGTCGTGGTCATTCCCTCCGCCGTCAATCCGGCCCTCTACTTTCCCGTACCGCGCCACGAGGCGCGTACCCTCGTCGAGATTCCGGGCGACAAGCTGGTGATCAGCTATATCGGGCGTCTGCTGCCGCGCAAGGATATCCGCAACGTCGTCCGGGCGCTTCCGTACCTCGAGGATCTCCCGGTGATGCTCCTGATCGTGGGCGGGGAAAGCGTCGAGCCGGACCGTGACGCGACACCGGAGATCGGTGTCCTGCAGGATCTGGCGGCTGAGCTGGGCGTCACCGACCGCATCCGGTTCACCGGCAAGCGCCAGCCGGATGTCCTGCGCTACTACTACAGCGCAGCCGACACCGTGGTGACCACGCCCTGGTACGAGCAGTTCGGGCTCACCCCTCTGGAGGCGATGGCGTGCGGCCGGCCGGTGATCGGCTCGGCAGTCGGCGGCATCACGTACACCATCTCCGACGGCGAGACGGGACTCCTCGTCCCGCCGCGTGATCCGAAAGCGCTGGCGGACGCGCTGCGACGCCTCCTGGACGATCGAATGCTCCGGGACAAGATGGGACGGGCAGCACGCGAGCGGGTAAAGCGCGACTTCACCTGGGCCACCGGCGCGTGGCGCACCGCCTCGCTGTACGCCGACCTCCTGGTGAGCGCGGGGCACGAGGCGCCGGCTCTCACCCTCGGCGGCGTGGAGGTGGGGTAGGTGGCCCTGGTCGACGTCCTGATTCCGACCTACCGCCGCAAGACGGGACTGGCTATCGTCCTGACCAGCCTCCTCGGCCAGACCTTTAGGGACTTCAACGTCGTCGTCTCCTCGCAAGCCGACCCCGACGACGACTATCTGGACGACCTCGAGATCGAGATGCTGGTCCGGGCGCTGCGGCGGCATGGACATGACGTGGCGCTGCACCGACACGTGCCGCGGCGGGGGCAGGCGGAGCAGCGGCACTTCCTGCTGTCGCAGAGCACCGCCCCGTACGTCCACTATCTCGACGACGACGTCATCCTCGATCCCCCGGTGATGCAGCGCATGCTGGACGTGATCCGCGCCGAAAGGTGCGGCTTCGTCGGCTGCGCGGCGACCGGCCTGCACTACCTGGATGACGTGCGGCCACACCAGCAGCACATCGAGCTGTGGGACGGTCCGGTGCGTCCCGAGCCGTTCACGCCGGACGCGATTCCCTATGAGCGGCATCTCGTCAATAACGCCGCCAACCCGCTGCACCTCGAGGAGCGGCTCTGCCGGGGCGAGCGAACGGTGCGCTACAAGGTGGCCTGGGTCGGAGGCGCCAACGTGCTCTACGACCGGGCGAAGCTGCTGGATGTCGGCGGCTTCTCCTGGTGGGATCGCCTGCCGCCCAATCATTCCGGCGAGGAAGTCGTCGCGCAGTTCCTTTTGATCCGTAAGTACGGCGGCTGCGGCATTCTGCCCGCCGGAACCTATCACCTCGACCTTCCCACCAATGTGCCGGATCGCACTCGTAACGCCACCGAGCTGTTTGGGGAGCTGATCGAGGAGTTCAACGTGCACCCCACCTTAGGCGCGCCGCAAGCGCTCGCCTCATCACACTCTTTATAGGAGCGACTGTGGGTACTCTCGACGGACAAACGGCGATCGTGACAGGAGCAGGCAGCGGCCTGGGAGCCGCCACCGCTCGGGCCCTGGCCGGGGCCGGCGCGGCGGTGGCATGCGTCGATATCTGCGAAGACCGGGCCCGGCAGACCTGCGAGGAACTGATCGCGCAGGGCGGCAAGAGCATGGCAATCGGCGCCGACGTGAGCAGGGAAGAGCAGGTCCAGGCAGCGGTTGATCGTGTGCTGCGCGAATGGGGCTCACTCGGTATCGTGGTCAACAACGCGGCGGTCGATCACACGGTGTCGGTCGAAGAGATGCGGATCGATCAGTGGGATCAGGTGATCGACGTCAACCTGCGCGCCCCTTTTCTCTTCGCCCGCGCCGCCTTCCCGCATATGCGCGAGCGCGGCGACGGTCACTTCGTCAACATCGCCTCCACCGCCGCCACTCGAGCCTGGGCCAATGCGGCGGCGTATCACGCATCAAAGTGGGGCCTGGTCGGGTTTGGACGAGGGCTGGGCGTGGAAGGACGGCCTTACGGCATCCGGGTGACGACGATCATTCCCGGTGGCATGCGCACCCACTTCTTCGACCGTTTCGCCGAGCAGGGCATCCCGATGCCGCAGGAGGAGAACCTACAGGACCCGGCGAATGTGGCGAAGGTGATCCTGCTGGCGCTGGAGATGCCCAAAGAATCAGCGCTGCAGGAAGCGATCGTCACGCCCATGACGGAGACCAGCTGGCCGTAAGAGGCGTCAGGCCGCCCCCATCGACACGTCGGTCTCAGCGATCAGTCGGATTGGTCGGCGCTGTATGGGGCGTCCGACTCCAGTTTGCTGTACAGGATCTTGCCGGCGGGGCTGCGCGGCAGGGCGGGGATCGGCATGATGACGCTAGGGATGGCGTCGGGAGGAAGGCAGCGAGCAAGGCCCCGGCGAATCTCGTCTTCACTGACGTTTGGAGCCACCAGCACTGCCTTGATCGCCGTCTGCCCGCCCCGCCTCGCGGGAACGACCGCTGCCTCGACCACGCCCGACACATCCTGGAGGGCGCGCTCGATGGCATCGGGCGCGATGGGCACACCGCCCACCACGATCGGTTCACGCCGTCTACTGCCGAGACAAAGCCTTCCGTCCTCCCGCACGGTTCCACCATCACCGGTCTGGTACCACCCGTCGCCGTCGCTCGCCGCGCGGATCTCTTCCCGATCCAGATATCCCGCTGCCACGGCACGTCCCCGGACCTGTACTTCGTCCCCGGCATCACCGGCCGGAACGACCCGCACGTGTAGATGCGGTAATGGGACACCGACGCTCTCGGGATCGGGAGCGTCCGGATAGTTGAGCGAGATGGTACCCGTCTCCGTCGTGCCGTAATCCTGCCGGATGGGCAGATGGTAGCGCCGCCAAAAGGCGTCGAAGAGGCCGGCGGGCAGCGGAGCGCCGGCGCTGAGCAGGACACGAGCATCGGTGAGAAAGGCCCCCGGCAGATCGTGGTCGAGGAAGGCCTGATAGGTCGAGGCAAGACCGACGATCAGGGTCGGGCGCGTTGTAGCGGCAAGCCGGCAGGCTTCCTGCGCCGAGCCGGCAAACGCAATGTGGGCGGCACCATGCCGGGCCGGAGCGAGCAGTCCCGCGATCAGCCCGTAGGAGTGGGCAAGCGAGGACGCGCACAGGATCCGCTCCCCGGCAAAGCTGATTCGGCCCTCCAGAGCGTGTATTTCATCTTCGATGCCGATACGGGATCGCACGGCGAGGCGCGGTGGTCCCATTGACCCGGAGGTGCGCTGGCAGATCACATCGCCGAGATCGTGTGACGTGTCCGGCAGCGGCAGGGAGATCATCACGCCGCCGGCGACGTCGGAGCCGGTGCCCGGAAGGCGCTGCACCCACGGGACACGCGCCGGGGCAACGAGGGCGGCAGGTCGAACCGCCGCCAGGAGGTTCTCCCGTTCGCGCGCCTCGACCTGGGGGGGAAGCAGCAGGACCGGCCGCCGTCCATCCTCGGCGGCCAGAAGCGCCGCGACCGAGACGGGGTCGGCTGCCATGCCGACGGCAATCGGCATGCGCGGGGGAATGGTTTCAAGCCGGTGGTGAATGTCGGCGATGGACCGCGCGAGGGCAGCGAGATCCCACGGTCCGGCCGCGGACATGAAGTGAGGGGAATGGCGCATGGGAGGGTGGAGGGGTGAGGGCCGCCTCACCCCCTACGCAAAGTGACAGGCGGCGTCGTGTTCGGGGCCGACGTTGCGGAGGGGCGGGTTGACCTCGACGCAGACTTCCTGGGCCATCCAGCACCGCGTGCGGAACGGGCAACCCGACGGCGGGTTGAGTGGGCTGGGCACGTCTCCCTGCAGAACGATGCGCTGGCGCTGGGACCGCATCGCGGGATTCGCCATGGGGATGGCGGAGAGGAGGGCCTGTGTGTACGGCATGCGCGGGTTGGCGTAGAGATCGATGGCTTCCGCCATCTCCACCATCTTGCCGAGATACATCACGCCGACACGGTCGCTCATGTACTCGACCACGCTCAGATCGTGGGCAATGAAGAGGTAGGTCAGGCCGAACTCTTTCTGCAGATCCTTGAGGAGATTGAGCACCTGGGACTGGATCGAGACGTCGAGTGCCGAGACCGGCTCGTCACAGACGATGAGCTTGGGGCGCAGTGCCAGAGCGCGCGCGATGCCGATGCGCTGCCGCTGGCCGCCGGAAAACTCGTGCGGATAGCGGCGGGCGTACTCGGGCCGCAGGCCGACGACGTCGAGGAAATACTTGACGGTATTTTCGCGCTCGCGGCGATCCTTCATACCGTGGACCATCAACCCTTCCCCGATGATCTCCCCGACCGGCATGCGCGGATTGAGGGAGGAATACGGATCCTGGAAGATGATCTGAAGGTCGCGGCGAACGCGCTTTAGCTCTTTTCCCTTGAGGGCAAGCAGATCCTTCCCCTCAAAGATGATCTGTCCGGATTGGGGCTTCAGCAGGCGAGCGATGGAGCGGCCGGTCGTCGTCTTGCCGCAACCGGACTCTCCCACCAGTCCGAGAGTCTCGCCCTGCTTGATACTGAAGGAGACATCGTCAACGGCCTTGACCCAGCCGATACGCCGGCGCATGACGCCGCCCAGGACGGGATAGTACGTCTTCAGATTGCGCACATCGAGCAGGACGTCACTGGCCGTTGCGGCCGGCTGCTGCTCGCTCAATACCTCGGTCATTCTTGTCTTCCTAGCGCTCGTAGAGCCAGCAGTACACCTGGCGGCCGTCGTCCAGCGTCTTCAAGGTGGGGTAGTTGCTGCAGACGTCCATGACGTTGGGGCAGCGAGTGCGGAAAGGACAACCGGACGGCATCCGTAAGGGGCTCGGCACGGTCCCGGGGATGACGGTCAGACGCTGTCCCTTCATGCCCATCGCGGGGATGGCGGCGAGCAGACCACGCGTGTAGGGGTGCTTCGGGTCGTCGATGATCTGGTGTGTGGTGCCGTGCTCCATGATCTTGCCGCCGTACATGACGATGATCTCGTCGCACATCTCCGCCACCACGCCGATATCGTGCGTGATAAGGAGGACGGCGGTGTTGACGCGCTCGCGGAGGTTGCGTACCAGATCGAGGATCTGGGCCTGGATGGTCACGTCGAGCGCGGTGGTGGGCTCGTCGAGGATGAGGAGGTCGGGATCGTTGGCGAGCGCCATGGCGATCATGACACGCTGGCGCATGCCGCCAGAGAGGTTGTGCGGATAGTCGTGGACCCGCCGATCCGCCGCCGGGATGCCGACCAGCTTGAACAGCTCGACTGCCCGCGCCCAGGCCGCTCGCTTGCCCACCCTGTGATGAGCGCGAACAATCTCCGCCACCTGATCGCCCACCGTATAGACCGGATTGAGGGCAGACATCGGCTCCTGGAAAACCATGGCGATGTCTTCGCCGCGGATGCGCCGCATCTGCTCGTCGTCGAGCTTGAGGAGATCCTTGCCCTGGAAGATAATCGACCCGCTTGGAATCCAGCCGGGACGCTCGACCAACCGCATGATGGAGAGCGAGGTGACGCTCTTCCCCGAGCCGGATTCGCCGACGATGCCGACGCTGGCACCGGGCTGGATATCGAACGAGACACCGTCGACAGCTTTGACCACACCGTCCATGGTCTGGAAGTTGGTGTGCAGGTCCTTGACCTGCAGGAGGGGCGTCCCCTCCTGTCGGGGGGCGCGCTGCGCCTGCTCTGTCTCTAATGCCACAAATACATCCCCTGGTGTTATTCGACCTTGGCGCGAACGTCCAGCGCATCGCGCAGGCCGTCACCCAGGAAGTTGACGGAGAGAACGGTAATCAGCAAGGCGAGCCCCGGGAAGAGCGGCCACCACCAGTTACCGTCGGCGATATAGCTCTCCGAGTTGGCGAGGGCGAGCCCCCAGCTGACGTTCGGCGTATGGATGCCGACGCCCAGGAAGTCGATCGCCGCCTCGGCGATGATGAACCCGGCCACGTTCAAGGTGGACGAGACGATGACGACACTCAGGGCATTGGGCAGCATGTGCTTGAACATGATGCGCGGACTGGAAACGCCGAGTGCCTGGGCGGCCTGGACGAACTCCTGACTACGCAGGCTGAGGAAGTAGCTGCGCACCAGACGCGCCGTCGGCGACCAGGAGAGAAGGCCGAGGATGAGGATGACAAAGGTGATATTGCCGCCGCCGGTATAGGCGCTGAGCAGGATGAGGAGCGGGAGGAAAGGCAGCGTCAAGAAGACATCGGTGAGGCGCATCATGACGGCGTCGACCCAGCCGCCGAAGAACCCACCGATCGAGCCCACCAGCACCCCGATGATGGAGGTCAGCACTGTCGCGAAGACGCCAACCTCGAGGGAGATCCGGGCGCCGTACAGGATGTACATGATGATGGCGTGGCCCTGCGCATCGGTCCCCATGAGATACCGCCAGTTCAACTCCGGCGCCTTGTTCCCCGCGAAGTAGTTGAAGCTGAGCGGCGACTCCGGCGAGAGCAGCGGCCCGAATATCGCCATCAAGATCAGCAGGATCAGCATGACCCCGCCGATGAGCGCGATGCGGTGCCGGATGAACCGGCGCCAGACGAGCGTCCACTGCCCGATGGGCTCGGCGACGACCTGATCCTCGGTCTCGTCCAGGATCACCGCGTCGGCGTGAGCGGCGCTCATCGGCCACGGCGCCTGATCGGAGAGCGCTCCGGTTACCTCAATATCGGGCTCTTGCATCGCTCATGCCTTCCTCTTTAGTCGTAGCGGATGCGCGGGTCGACCCAGGCATAGGCCAGATCGGACAGCAGGTTGGCCAGGAGCACAGCCAGCGCCGTGAGCATGAGGAAGCTCTGCAGGTACGGGTAGTCGCTTTGCTGAATGGCGGTGAAGAACGCATACCCGAGGCCGGCCCAGGAGAAGATCGTTTCGGTAATGATGGCGCCGCCGATCAGCGCCGGCAGGAAAAGCGCGACATTGGTGACGATCGGCAAGATGGCGTTGCGCAGCGCGTGCTTCAGGATGATGCGGCGTGTCTTCAGTCCCTTCGCTTTGGCGGTGCGAATGTAGTCCTGATGCAGCACCTCGAGCATGGAGGCGCGCATGAAGCGGCTGTCCACGGCGATGCCGATCACCATGAGGGTGATGGCGGGGAGAATGAGGTGCTTGGCGAGGTCCCCGAGCACCAGGGCCGGATCGTGGCCCAAGAGGTGGAACCACGAGCCTGTCCAGAAAATGGGCATGGTCGCGCTCTGCACCCCCGCCGTCGGAAACCAGTTGAGGTTGACGGCGAAGCCGTAGATCAACATCAGGCCCAGCCAGAAGGTCGGCATGGAGAGTCCGACATAGGAGAGGAACGTAAAGACGTGGTCGAAGAAGGAGTACTGGCGCAGCGCCGAGAACATCCCGAGCGGCAGCGCGATGAGCTGCTGCAGCAGATAGCTTGTCAGCATGAGGAGGACGGTCGCCGGCAGCTTCTGCAGGATCAGCGATGAGACCGGGATGCCGAGATACGACATGCCGAAGTCGCCGTGGAGGTAGCCGCCGATCCACTTAAAGTACTGAACCGGCAATGGCTGATTGAGGCCCAAACGAAAGACACAGGCTTTCGCCATGGCCGCCGACTGGGCGCTCTGCGCTTCCTCGGCGTTACAGGGTCCGCCCGGTGTCAGGTGCAGGATAAGGAAAAAGACCAGCGAGAGGCCGATCAGAATGATGAAACTCTGGAGCAGGCGGCGGATGACGTAGGTGGTCATGGTGAGGCTACTCCGCGGTCGGTGTGCTCATTTTACGTCAAGGAACGGCAAAGAGGAAGGGAAGGGCGCGTACGCCCTTCCCTTCCGTCCTTAGCTCGGCTCTAGCGGTAGCGCAGAGCGTAGCCGTTCCAGGTGCAGAACGAGTTCTGGTACCCGTTGGTGGCAACGCCACTGACCTTGGAGTCCCAGGTGCAGAAGCCGGGCCGGATCGAGAGATCGATCCAGATCGCCTGCTTGGAGATCTCCTCCTGGGCGACGTAGTACCAATGGCGACGAACGGCCGGGTTGAAGGAGGCGGCCGCCTTCTTGAAGGCATTATCCACGATGCCGTCCCGCAGACCCGAGTCATTCTTGTCGACAGGAGAGTGATTCGGATCGAGCCGGTTGATGAAAGTGGACATCACGCTGGTCTTCCACTGATCCGGATCGGGGATCACGCCGACGTAGGCAAAGATGCCTGCCTCGAAGTGGCCGGTCTGGAGTGTCCCACCCTTCGGGAACGTCGCGAAGTAGGTGGACGACGGAATGGCCTGGAAGCTGCACTTGATCCCGATCTTCGCCAGGTTGGACGTCACAACGGCCGCCTCGGCGGCGCGCTGCGGCAGCGTCGTGGACGTGATCTGGAGATCACACCCATGGGCGCAGGGCGTCCCCTTCAGCAGCTTCTTCGCGTCGGCCACAGACTGGGGACCGTACGGGACGTACTTCTTGCGGAGCGGATCCCAGGCACCCGTGATCTTCGGATCGGCGAAGGGCTGCTTGATGCTGGGCGTCTCGATGAGCGGCGCATCGTAGGTGAAGAGGTTGGCGGCCTGCTTGTGATTGCTGATGCCGAAGACGCTCTTCTGAATACCGAAGCGGTCGATCGCGAGGTTGATCGCCAGGCGCACGTTCCGGTTGACCAGCGGGTTGGGCGCGCCGTTGACGGTCTTATCGAGCATGTTGAGCTCCATGTGCTCGGGGCTCAACGTGGTGACGAACTTCGTCGTGAACTTGCTCTTGTTGGCGAGCAGCTCCGGCAGCTGGGCCAGCGTGTAGTCGGTCGTGATGTCCGTCTCATGCTTGGCAGCGCCGGCGATCTCCGTGTCCACGTCGGAGTAGAACAGGAAGATGTACTTGGCAACCTTGGGGGCGCCACCGGGGGCGGGAGACTTGTAGTACTTATTGGGAGCCAGCTCGATGCGAACGTTGTTGACGAACTGCGTCACTTTATAGGGACCGGCACCGACGTACGAGGGGCCCTCATAGTTGAATGCCGTGTTCATCAGCACCTTGGCCGCCGAGGCGACCGATCCGCCGAGCGTCTTCCAGTTGTGATCCAGCAGGCCGGGAATGGCGAGCGGCACGGCCGGCGCGTAGACGTCCCTCATGTGCAGGACGGCCGTGTACTTGTTCGGCAGGGTGATGCTTTTGATGTGATCGCAGGTGCCGGCGCAGAACGGGCCGGTGGTCGAATCCATGCCGACCTGCCACCAGAACTTGAAATCCTGCGCGGTAATCGGATCACCGTTCGACCATCTCAGTCCCTTGTGCAGGGTCAGGGTGATGGTCTTGCCGTTCTTGCTGATACCGCCGTTCTTGACCGTCGGCACCTTGACCAGCATTTCTGGGATCAGCGCGCCGCGGGGATTGTAATCAAGGAACGTTCCGCCCGGGGCGACGAACGCCTCGACTTCGGTATCGACGGCGGCGTCGGTCTGCCAGGGATTCAGCGTGTCGGGGAATTGGTTATCCGAGAAGATGATGGTGCCTTTGGGCGCGGACGAATGCTTCGCCACGCCATGCGCCATCGCAGACGGGACAAAGAGGCCGGCCACCAGGAGCGCGCTGGCCACTGCTTGCAGCGGCTTGCTCCACTTTTTCTGCATCGAGTTTCCCTCCTCCAGAGGTTCTGGTCATTTCTGGGATCGCCGTTGGGCACAGAATCCGCTACTCTCTCCCCGCACCTCCTCCATCTATCCCACGACCAGACACGCCGTACGTGTCATACGTGCACGGCAGTCGTTATGAGAATAAACGAGTGAGCGTATCGAAAAGCAACGAACGGCTCATCCATGGCGACAAACCGGTGAAAATGCACAGCCTGACGCGTGTGTCCTTGCCGCCCTACCCCATGCTGCCCGTACCATCGTCTGGTAGAACCCGACACTAGAAAGACTCCGGATGCGCGGCACGCGCTTCGCCCTCGTCCTTGCCGTCGCGGCCGTCCTGGCCGGTTGCGGCTCCGCCCCGTATACCACCTACACCGACAAGGCATACCACTTCTCCCTGCAATACCCCACGGGATGGACGCAGAAGACCGACCGCTCCATTGCCGACAGCGTTCCCAGCTACATCGTGAGCTTCACCGGATCCTCGGCCCAGCTGCGGGTCGTGGTCAACGATCGGCGGCCCGACTACTCGACGATCTTCAACGGCGAGGTCACCCATCAGGGGCCGAACACACTCGTCTTCTACCGGCTCACCATGGCCGGTCACCATGCCATTCTCGTGCTGCAGAAAACCAATGGATTACCGCCCGATCACGAGTACGTCCATCTCAACACGGCACGCCACGGCTATGACATCGAGATGATCGTCCCCACCGGCATCGTGAAGTCGTACCAGCAGAAGTTCCAGCACGCGCTGGACACCTTCAAGTTGGGAGAGAAGTAAGCCGGACCGCCCCGGGAAGAGACGGGGGCTCTTACAGCCGGTCGTGCTCGCGAGGAAGGAACGCCCGGCCCGGACGGAAGGGATTCTCCCGCCGGCGGCCCGTCATCACGTCGATCAAGAGCTCGCTGCCCGCCGGGCTGCCCATGATGCCATGGCCGCTGTAGCCCGTGTTAAGGAAGAGCCCCTCGACCGCCGTCGCGCCGATCAACGGCCGGCGGTTGGGTGTCATGGTGTACTGGCCCGCCTGCAGGAGCCAGTGGGCCGAGGCGCGCTGCCAGACATCGCGCCAGAACGGGGTGACACGCGCCACCGAGACCGGGCTCGCCGGATCGAGCAGACGGAAGGCAAAGCGGTGGTCGGTCGGGACGTCCTGGGCCGGCGGCGTGGGCGGCGTTTCCGGATCGGTATAGAGGAGATAGGCACCGCGCAGCGCCGGGCGCCAGTGGGCTCCGGTGTCGTCGTCGATCGTCATTGGCGCCTGTGCCGGCACCTCCGGCACCTCCGGCATCACGACCTTCTGGCGCACCACGGTCTGCAGCGGCAGATCGAGCCCGGCGAAAGCCGCCACCACACCGGACAGGGGCCCGGCGGCGATGACGGCCCGCTCCGTCTCGATGCGGCCTCGCGCCGTCTCGACGGCTCGCACGCGGCCTGCGCCTATCTTGAATCCGAGGACCTGAGTGTCCGTGCAGATGACGGCACCCGAGGCGCGGGCCAGCCCCAGCGTGAGCGCTTTGGGATCGAGGAAGCCATCCCCGGCGCGGAAGCGCCCGCCGATGACATCGGGACCCACGTACGGAAAGCGGCGTCGAACCTCGTCACCGTCCAGCATCTCGATGTCGGTCTGCCCCCAGGCGTGCTGACGCGCCACCAGCCGGCGCTGCCGCTCTCGTCCCTCCTCCTCGGTCGTCAACCAGAGGTACCCCTGCACGCGCAGCCCGAGATCGTAGCCCGTCTGACCCGTGATCTCGGCGAAGTTGTTGAAGAGGTAGGCCGAGCGGCCCACCAGGCGCGTCTCCTCCTCGTTGTCGAATTGCAGGCGGAAGGCCCCGGTGGAGGCCGGCGTGGTGAGCGTACACAATCGGGGACGCGCTTCCAGGATCACCGGCCGCAGACCGGCCCGAGCCGCATAGAAGGCGGTGGCAGCTCCAACCACCCCGCCCCCGATGATGACCAGCTCGGCGGTAGGAGGGATGGCCCTCACCCCTCACTCTTTCTTCAAATCCAGTGCTGCACTGTTGATGCAGTAGCGCAGGCCGGTGGGGCCGGGACCGTCGTCAAAGACGTGCCCGAGATGGCCCCCACAGGCGCGGCAGAGCACCTCGGTGCGGAGCATGCCGAAGCTGGTATCCGGGCGGAGCTCCACGTTCTCGTTATCGGCGGGGTTGGTGAAGCTGGGCCAGCCGCAGTGTGACTCGAACTTGGCGTCCGAGCGAAAGAGCGGGGCGTTGCATCCGGCGCAGTGATACATGCCGGTCTCGGTGCTGTAGGTGTACTTCCCGGTAAAGGGGCGCTCGGTGGCGGCCTGCCGCAGCACGGCGTACTGTTCCGGCGCCAGCTGCTCGCGCCATTCCTTGTCGGTCTTCTCCACTTTCTGCATTGATCTCTCCGATCACGTCCTTGACCCAGTATCTACCCCGGACGCCCGTACAATGAACTTATGCCGGACACCGCCGACGAGTGGCAACGCGCCCTCTTTATTCCCCTCACCATCCTGGCCTGGCTGGCCGTGGTGGTCGTGGCCGTCTGGCTGCTGTCGCACGTGACGGCGACGCTGCTGACCCTCATCCTCAGCACCATCATCGCCTTCGCTCTCCGGCCGCTGACCCTGCTTCTGCACCGCTTCATGCCGCGCGGCCTGGCCATCGCCCTGTCATATCTGATTGGGTTCACTATCATCCTGGGTCTCGTCGCCTTCGTCATCGTGACGGCGGCCGACCAGGTCAGCGCGCTGGCCAGTTCCCTTCCGACCTATGCCAGGCACCTCGAAGGGGCCGAGCCTCAACTGGTCCACGTGCTGCATCCCCTCGGCGTCACCCAGGTCAAGCTCAATGCGGCGTTGCTGCAGGCCACATCCCAGCTGCAGAGCGTGGGCAAGGTCGTCGCGACGCAGTCACTGAGCATCATCGCCGGTGTGGTCAGCGCGGTGGTGGACGTGATTCTGGTGCTGATTCTATCCGTCTACCTTGCCATTGACGGTGAACGCCTCGCCACGTGGCTACGGCGCCAGACGCCGGTCGGGCAGCGCCGCAACACCACGCTGCTTTTCGCCATCATCAACCAGGTGGTTGGCGGCTATATCCGCGGCACACTGACGATGGCGATCCTCATCGGGGTGTTGGTCGGCGCCGGTATGGAGCTGCTGCAGGTACGGTACGCCGTCCTGCTCGGCATCCTTGCCTTCTTCATGGAGTTCGTGCCGGTGCTGGGCGTCATCGTCTCCGGCGCGATCTCGGTTGCGTTCGCTCTCCTCGGCGGCTGGCTCAAGGCGGTCCTGGTGCTGGGCTACTTCATCCTCGTCCACATTCTGGAGGGTGATGTGCTGGGGCCGCGCATCGTGGGGCGGGCCGTCGGCATCCATCCCGCCACTGCCCTGGTCGCCCTCGTCGCCGGCACCGAGCTCTTCGGTATCTGGGGCGCGCTCTTCGGGGCGCCGCTCGCCGGTCTCCTGCAGGCGATCGGGACGGCCGCCTGGCGCGAGTTCCACGGCGCCCATCCGGATGAGGTGCTGCAGTCGATCGTGCAGACGCAGGAAGTCCAGGCCAAGGTCCAGGCGCAGCAAGATCTGCAGGCGCAGCGCGAGCACCAGGAAACGCTGCGGGGCCGTCCTCACGACTAAAGTCTGGTCCGGATGTTGCCGCATCCGTGGGGAGACCCCTGGAAGGAGAGAGTACGATGCCTGATCTCAATGGTTTGCGCGTCGCGTGTCTGGCGACGAACGGATTCGAGGATTCGGAGCTGACCGAGCCGGTCAAGGCGCTGCGCGACAACGGCGCCCAGGTGGATATCATCTCACCGGAGAGCGGGACGATCTCCGGCAAGAAGGGCACCCCGGTCCAGGTAGATCGGGTTCTGAGCGAGGCCAGGCCGGAAGACTACGGTGCTGTTCTCCTGCCCGGCGGCGGGACGAACGCCGACCACCTCCGCATGAACCTTGATGTCCAGAGCTTCCTGAAGGTCGCCAACGGCGAGGGCAAGCCGTTTGCCGCGATCTGCCACGCGCCGTGGGAGCTGATCTCGGCCGGCCTGGCTCGCGGCCGCACCATGACCGGCTATTACACGATCCAGGACGACATCCGGAACGCGGGCGCGACCTATGTGGATCGCGAGGTGGTGGTGGACGGCAATCTCGTCACCAGCCGCCAGCCAAGCGACATCCCGGCATTCAATCGCGAGATGCTGCAGCTGTTCGCGCTGGTGCCGGCCGGGAATAAGGGAGCGTAGGGCCGGACTTCCCCGATCCCACGCCGGCGGCCCTCACCCCGCGGATGGCCCTCACCCCCAACCCCCTCTCCCACTGCGGTGGGCGAGGGGGAAGTAGGAGGGGAAGGTCGCGCCGTCCCCATTCCCTTGGACGCTCAAGGCACTGCCGTCCCCAGTCTGCCTCGATCCATATCTCCCCTCTCCCATCGCAATGGGAGAGGGGCCGGGGGTGAGGGCCACTCCGCCGTGAGGGCCGCCGGCCCTACCCCGCCTTCTGCTCTGCCTGCTCGCGGTCGCGGGCCAGGGCATCTTCCAGGACGGCGAGGGTGGCGATCTCCTCAGGATGGAGATCGGTCTCTTCCGTGGCCTCTTCCAGGCCCGCGGTGAAGGCCTCGAGCATCGTCCCGGCGAGATAGGTGTCGATAACGGCCGGGTGGACGTAGGACTTCCGCGCGATGGCGGGGGTGTTTCCCAGATGCTCGGCGGCACGCGTGACGGCCAGCGTGACGTTGTGCTTCCCCTCGGTCTGCGTGCTAAAGGGCCCGAGTTCGTAGAGAGCTTGAGCCGCCCGGACCGTGCCGTGCCACGTGCGGAAGTCCTTGGCGGTGAAGTGCTCCCCGGTGATCTCCTGGAGATAGGCGTTGACGTCACCCGAGTCGATGGAGTGACGGATCCCGTCGTGATCGACAAACTGGAACAACTCCTGGCCAGGGATGTCGTGCAGGCGCGTGATGGCCCGCGCGAGACGCCTGTCATGCAGCGTCACGACATGGTCTTTGCCGCCCTTGCCCAGGAAGTGGAACCGCACGTCGGAGCCCTGCACGCGCACGTGCCGGTTGAGAAGGGTGGTCAGTCCGTAGGAGTGATTCTCGCGGGCATACTCTTCATTTCCGACGCGGATCGCCGTCCGGTCGAGGAGTTGGACGATCGTGGCCAGAACCTTGTTCCGCGTGAGAGCCCGGTCCGCAATGTCCTCGTCGGTGCGGCGGCGAATGTCGGGGAGGGTGCCGGCGAAGGCGATCATGCGGTAATACTTGGTCTCATCCCGCACCTGCCGCCAATCCGGGTGATAGCGATACTGCTTGCGGCCGCGCGCATCGTAGCCGGTCGCCTGCAGATGGCCACGGGGAGACGGACAAATCCAGACGTTGGTCCAGGCGGGCGGAATGGCCAGCGACTTGATCCGGCCGAGGGTCCGCTCGCTGGTGATCTCACCTCCGTCAGGTCCGACGTAACGGAACCCGTCGCCGTGTGATTCTCGACGGATACCAGGGCGCTGATCCGTGTAATAGCGAAGACCGGCGGCCGAGGCCGCCTCAACGGGATCCTCGAGGATCTCCAGGTCGACGTCTTGGATGGCCTCGAGTACTGACACGCGCTGTCCTTCTAGCTCGGGAGGTGGCTATGCCTCGGGCGAGAGGCGAACGGGCTTAGAGCAATTCTCTTGCCACGCGTCGCTCGAAACGGATCAGCGCCAGCCGTGCCCGTTCGCCCGCATCGCCGGATGCAGTCTTGGGCGTTACACCGGCACGAACCACGCGGTGGCAGGGCACGATCAGGGAGATGGGACAGGTGGCCATCGCTGTCCCCGCAGCGCGGGCCGCCCGAGGGCGCCCGATCGCTTCCGCGATCCGGCCGTAGGAACGCCACTCGCCATACGGGATGGCGCAGACAGCGCGGATCACCTCCTGCCGGAACGGCGTGAGGTGGGACAGATCCAGGGGAATGTCAAAGGCGCGCCGCTCGCCCGCCGCATACTCTTCGATCTGGGCAGCTACGTCCGGGAGCGCATCGGCATCGAACGCCGGGATGAACCCCCGCGCGAGGAGTCGCTGCGCGAATACGGCGGGAGAGGCATCGAGGTCGAGCGCGACCAGCCCACGTTCGCTGCGTGCGCAGCAGACGGCGCCGAGGGCACTCGGAAAGGATGCGTATGCAATGTGCACGCGCTTATGGTACGTAGTACCGTACACAAGACATAAGAGAGCTTGGTACACTACGGACGGGCCGGCGCCATCGGCCCCAGGGGGATGAGCAGCGCATGAAGAACATTGCCGTGATCGGAACCGGGTACGTCGGTCTGACGACCGGAACCTGCTTTGCCGATATGGGCAACCAGGTGACCTGTCTGGATATCGACGAGGAGAAGATTCTCCGGCTACGGCAAGGCATCATGCCGATCCATGAGCCGGGACTGCAGGAGGTCGTGATCCGGAATCTCGGCGCGGGCCGTCTGCACTTCACCACCTCCTATCGTGAGGCCCTCCAGGACGCCGAGTTCGTCTTCATCGCGGTGGGCACGCCGGATAACGGCCGGGGCGGCGCCGACCTCTCCCAGGTCCGGGCGGCGGCGCAGAGTATTGCCTCGCACCTCGACCATCCCATTGTGGTGGTCAACAAGAGCACCGTCCCCATCGGCACTGGCGATCTGGTGACCAGCATCATCAACGAGCACCGCCGCTCCGACATCCCCTTTGCCGTGGTCTCCAACCCGGAGTTCCTGCGGGAGGGCTCGGCCATGCAAGACTGCATGAATCCCGATCGCGTTGTCCTGGGAGCGACGGACCGGGATGCCGCCGACAAGGTCGCGGCCCTCTATCTGCCGTTGCGCAGCCGGATCATCATCACGGATTTGCGCACCGCCGAGATGATCAAATACGCCTCCAACGCCTTCCTGGCCACCAAGATCTCCTTTATCAACGAGATCGCCGGCATCTGCGCGCGGCTGGGGGCGGATGTGACCCAGGTCGCCCAGGGCATGGGCTACGATGCCCGTATCGGTCCCGCCTTCCTCGACGCGGGCCTGGGCTTCGGGGGCTCCTGCTTCCCGAAAGACGTCAAAGCACTGATGAGCATGGCGGCCGACGCCGAGCTCCACCCTCAGCTCCTGGACGCGGTCATGGAGATCAATGCTTCCCGCCGCCGCTGGGTCGTGGAGACGCTCAAGCAGCGCCTCGGCGCTCTCGCCGGCCGTCAGATCAGCTTGCTGGGACTGGCCTTCAAGCCGGATACCGACGATGTGCGCGAGGCACCGGCGTTAGAGATCATCGAACTCCTGCGGGCGGAGGGGGCGACGGTCGTCGCCTATGACCCGGCCGCCATGACCACCGCAGCCGCGGTCACCACCCAGGATGTGCGCTTTGCCCCTGATGCCTATGAGGCGGTGACCGGATCGGATGCCGTCGTGCTTGTGACGCAGTGGAACGAGTTCAAGAACCTTGATCTGACCCGGGTGCGGAGTCTGCTGCGGCGTCCCCTTCTCATCGACGGGCGCAACCTCTACGCGCCGGAGCAGCTCGCCGATCTGGGCTTCGAGTATGTCGGCGTCGCCCGGGGCGTGCCGGCGACGGAAGGCCAGATCGAGCCCCAGGTGATTCTGGACTAAGCGAACCCTACGCGTTCTTGCGGGCGACGATCGTCCCTGCGTTGCCGACGGCAACGCACATCCGGAGGGCAACACAGGTCACACCGTAGAGATCCTGGCTGGTGTGACTGATCTGAGCGAGGAACGGCAGGCCGTTCGACGACGCGGTGATCGTGCCCCGGTTTCCCACGGAATAGCAGGTCGTGGCTGCCGCGCAGGTAATCGCGTTCCGGAGCCGGGTCGACCCGCTGCTCATTCCCTGCCAGATCCAGCCGCCATCGGTCGAGAGCCAGATCTCGTTCCCGGACTGGAACGGGCTTGTCGTCCAGACACCATAGCACCGCAGTGCCGTGGGACAGACCGCCGAGTCGGGAGCGGGTCCAAACCCCGCGTTGGTGATCGGCTTGAGTGATGTCCAGGGTGCCCCAGGGCTTGCCGTCCGAATGACGAGAGTGGCCCATCCGGGATGAGAGCCGAGGAAAGTGGCCCCGCCGGCCCGGCATTGCGCCCCGGGTCCACAGTCAATCCACTCCAGCGGATAGGGAACCCGCGCGTTCGACGGGGTACAGTCGCCCTGGCACGGGATCGTGGTGGGGATGTGCTGCCGGGTCCAGGTCGTTCCACCGTCGGCCGTCAGGAAGACGACGGGGGCGAGGACGCCGATCCGTGCCGGCACATGCCGTGTGCCGGCGACAAGACACATGCTCGCGCTCGGGCAGGCCAGATCAAGGAGACCGAGGCGGCACAGGGCCGGCCGCCCGCGCAAGGACGCGACCTGCGCGCCCACGCAGGTGGCGTCGATGAGCTCGGGGCCCAGGCCGGCGAGGGTGATCCGATGAACGCTCCAGCTCGCACCGCTGTTGTGGGTGACCAGGATGATATTCGGACGCCCAATGACGTAACAGGTGCTGTTCGCCACGCAGGCAATGCGGTAGAGAACGGTCGACGTGCCGGCGAGCGGGTTGGACTGGGACCGCCAGGTCTTGCCGCCGTTCGTCGTGGCGACAATTGTGCCTCCCGCGCCGACCGCCATACAGCGCTGTGCGCTCAAGCAGGCGACGGCAAAGAGGGCCTGGCCTGTCCCGCTCGTCTGGACTGCCCAGCCGCCCGCGCTCCCGCCGGCGGAGGTGGCGCGCGGCGTGAGGCCGGCGCCTGACGCCAGGGACACCATGCCCAGAAGGGCCGTGGCGGCCAGGAGCACGCTCAGTGCGAGCCGGCCTGAATGTCGTGTCATGGGATTCCTTGCTGGCGACCTTTCCGGTCGGAGTGTTAACGCACGAGGTTGTACAGCGTGACAGCGAGAAGAGCGCCGATCAGCACCGCCATGACAAGGGCAGCGGCCCGCCGGCGCGAGCCGGTCAGGCGGACCAACGCCCCCGCTACGCGCTGAAAGAGTGGCGCGCGGATAGCCGCGGCCAGGACCGCGACGGCGAGAACGATCGTGATACCACGCACGCCGTGGGCAAGGGCGAGCCCGAGGGCGGCCGCGATGACGACGATCAGCAACAGGAAGCGCAGCATGAGAGGGTACCCAAAATCTAATCGATCGGTCATACTTGGGTCAGTGGAACAACAACTCATCCGTCATCGCCCCCGCCGGCTTGACTGCACGCACCTGCGCGTCTTCGAGTACGAGACCGATATTCTCGCCGGCCCCCGTGATGAGCCGCATGTGGTTGCGCGCTGTCCCGATTGTGACTGCGTCATGATGTACCGGGGCATCGCTCGCCTCCGCAACGGCACGCTTGTGCATTACTTCGAGTGCGTCCATTCGCCACGCGAAGTCCACTGCGTCAGCATCACTATCCGGGACTAGCGCCGGGCGTTCGGCCCCTCCGCGCGACTCCCGGCGCCGTCTTCGCGTCTCTCTGACCTACCGGTCCGGACCAAGGAGGTTTGCATGGACACAGTGATCAATCCTGGAGAGGATGTCATCGGCCCGGACGGGAACAAACTGGGCACCGTCGCTTTCATCGTGGTGAACCCCGAGACGATGAAGATGACGGATCTGGTGGTCAGCACCGGAACGCTCCTGGGCCGCGACATCGTGGTGCCGGAGAGCGACGTGGCGCGGACGGAAGATGGGAGGATTCAGCTGAGCGTTGACGAGGACGGGTTGAAAGCGCTCCCCGATTATGTCGACGTGCAGTTCCAGTCACCCCCCGCCGGCTGGATCCCCACCGCCGGCTTCTCCTATCCGTCCGGAGCGCTCCTCTGGCCCGCTGGAATCTACTATCCCGAGGAAACGAAAGTCACCGTCAACACACCGCAGGGAACGGTGGGCGTGACGCACGGCATGGATGTCGTGAGCAGCGACGGGCACAAGGTGGGATCGATCGACGCGGTTGTCACGGACCCCACGACCAATCAGGTCGGCGAGATCGTCGTCAAGCACGGCTTTATCTTTACGCACGATACGGCGATTCCCGCCTCTCACATCACGGCGATCGAGGCGGACCGGGTGAAGCTGGACCTGGATCAGAACCAGGTGAAGGCGCTGGAGAAAGCGTCGGAATCCTGAAGGGAGACAGCCTACCCCCGCTGCCAGCCACCTTCCGAATGGATCAGCTGGCCGGTGATCCAGCACGCCTCGTCGCCGGCGAGGAAGGCGATGAGGCGCGCCGCGTCCTCCGGCTGCCCCAGCCGCCCGGAGGGGGATCGTCCCAGGATCGCTGCCCGTAGCTCTTCCGTCATCCAGCCCGTGTCGGTGGGACCGGGCTGGACGGCATTCACGGTGATACCCTTACCCGCGACGCCGGCCGACAGGTCGCGGGTGAAGGTCTCCAAGGCGCCCTTGGTCGCGCTGTACGCCAGCTCGCCCGGCATGGGCGCCAGCGCCGAGCCGGTGACAAGATTGATGATCCGCCCGTGACCGCCCTGATACTGGCGGGCGAACAGGACGCTGAGGAGGGCGGGCGCGCGCAGATTGACGGCGTAGTGCAGGTCGAGGGCCGCTGCGTGGAGGTGGGCATAGTCGGTTGCCGTCGAGTACGCCGCATTGTTGACGACGATATCGGGGAAGCCGAGGGTCTCCGCAACGCGATCCAGTAAGCGCTCCGGTGCCTCCGGCCGGCTCAGATCGATCTCCATTGCCTCCGCCGGAACTCCCCTGTCACGGAGATCGGCCAGCAGTCGCTCGGGATGCCGGGGTTCCGCGCCCCATGGCTGAGCCCGATCGAAGGCATGCCAGTACGTGAAGAAGACAGCCGCTCCGCGCTCCGCCAGTAGCCGGGCGGTGGCGGTTCCGATGCCCCGTTCCCGTCCGGCGCCCGTGACGAGGGCGACGCGGCCGCTGAGGTCGAGACTCACGCCCCGGCTGCGATGAGGACGAGATCGGTCCCGTAGGCCACGGCGAAACCAACGACCAGCCCGGCCATGGCCAGCTCGTGCGCCGGCACACGGCGCAGCAAAGGCAGGAGCTGGCACAGCACGTAGATGATAGATCCGGCCGCCAGCGCGAGGAAGAGGACAAAGATTACGGTGGCATGAAAGACGACTCCAACCACGCTGCCGAGAAAGGTCGGTCCGCCGCCGATGAGGCCGGCGACCAGGATGAACCGCCAGGGCACGCGCCCGGCGAGGGGCGCCGAGATGCCGAAACCCTCGGTCATGTTGTGGAGCCCGAACCCGATGATGAGGAGCGTGGCCAGCTGGATGGCGCCTTGCGAGGCGGACTGACCGATGGCCAGCCCCTCGGAGAAGTTGTGGAGGCCGATGCCGGCCGCGATCATGTATCCCAGGTGCATGCCCGAGATCGGCGCCCCGTCACTTCCCCGCAGGATGCGCCGCTCGAAGAGAACAAGGCCGAGGAGGCCGATCGCCAACCCGCCGACCAGCGCCAGCAGGTAGAAGGAGAACGAGTCCATCCGGTGGCCGGCCAGCGCGGCGTTAATCGGGGCGCTGGCCGCGGAGAGGACATCGTAGAGCAGGAAGAAGAGGATCCCGGTCGCGACGGCGTTGAGGAAGCCCTGCAACACACGCGGGGGATTCTTGAGGCGAGCGATGGGCAAGCCGAGAAAGATCGTCGCCCCGGCGATGGCGCCCAAAACCAAGACGTTGCCTGTGCTCATTGCACCGTCTCTCCGTCCCTTCGCACTACCAGATGTCTCCAGCCCGAATGTAGCAAAGGAGACCGTCTAAATCCGAGTGATTCGCTCGGATTTAGGGCGTTGGCGTTGGGCTGGGTTGGAGGGGAGCAGCGATGATGGCTGTTCGCGATGGCGTGGGCGAGACCGCCGGTCCCGGAGAGGCGGTGGCGGTGGGACGAGCTCCCGTGGTGGGTGGTGACCCGGGAGACGGGGTATGTCCAGCCGCCGGCGGGGCGGTGGGCGCCGCGGCGTGTCGGGATGTCCGGGCGATGCCGACGTGGCGGACCGTGGTCACCGGGGCGGGTGCCGGCGGGAGCGCTGCCGTCGGCGGAACGGATGTGGGTGGCGCACCCAGGGCAACTCCGCTCCCCGGCACCGCCGGAAGAGGCGTAGCGGCCGAACGGCCCCGTCGCCCCGTGTGCCGGGAGATGTGCCGGCGCGAGACGTGCGCCTTCGTCGTGGGGCGAGCCGTCGGCGGGAGCGGCGTGTGCGTGGCACCCAAGGTCTGCCGGCTGGACGCCGTCGGATGCGGCGCGTGGTGGAACGACATGACGCCAAGGGCAATCACGGCCGCAGCCGCCAGCGGACCGAGACCGTAGACCATGCGAAACCGGCGGGCCGGCGGCCGCTGGATCTCCGCCATGATGCGATCACGCAGCACGGGAGGTGGCGGAACGAGCGGCAGCGACCGCAGAGCGGCCATCTGGCGATCGTAATCGCGAGCGGCAATGCGGCATTCGGGACATCCCTCGAGATGGGCCTGCACGGTCGCGTCCTCGAGAGGCGTCAGCTCGGTCCGCCGCGCCAGCAGGTCACGAATCTGGTCGTGCGTCATGCCGGCCCCCGGTAGACGGCGCGGAAGCGCTCGCGAGCTCGAGAGAGACGTTGCCGGACGGCAGCCGCCTGCAAGCCGAGCATGGCAGCAATCTCGTCGGTCTTGAACCCGGCGACATCCACCAGGTAGAGCACCTCGCGGTCGTGCGGAGCGAGCTGATCGAGGGTCGCCTGCACGGCAAAGGTCTCATCGGCGTGGTGCTCGACGAACTGGTGCTCCAGCGCCTCGTCGGTGGGCTCGAGACGGCGGCGGCGGCGGAACTCATCCATGGCCCGATTGCGGGCCACGGTATAGAGCCAGGAGGTAGTGACGGGCTTCCCTTTCCCGAGATTCTCGTAGGCGCGGAGGAAGGTATCCTGTGTGCAATCGGCGGCCAGATCGCCATCGCGCACCAGGGCAAGCAGGAAGTTATAGAGAGGACGCTCATAGCGATCCATCAGCGCGATGAGACGCTCTTCCCGCGAGTCCTCCGCCTCACGCGGCCAGGTGCCGGTCAGAGACAGCGTGGCGCTCCTTGCCAGAGTTCCCCCCTTGCGCTGGTTTCAGGCGTAAAACGTGCAAGAGGGCCGAGGTGTGACATAGGGCATTGTGACCCGAAAGCGCGCAGGGCGCAACCGAAATTCGACGTCACAGCGGCTGTCTCTCGTTGTACAATCCGCCATGGACGCAGATGCCGACCCAGACACAGCCGGCATCGGCTTTGTGTATGCACGAGGCCGATGATGAACACGCGCGTCCTTGTGCTCAACCAGAACTTTGAGCCGCTGAACGTCTGTCCCGTGCGCCGGGCCTTCTCTCTGGTGGGAGACGGCAAAGCGGAGGTGATTGAGACGGGCACCGCGGTCGTCCATACCTCGAGCGCGCTCTACCCGTGCCCCTCGGTGATCCGCCTGCTCTATCTGATCAAGCGGGTCCATCCGGTGGCCAAGCTGACGCGGCGTGAGTTGTTCCTGCGCGACAACTACACCTGCCAGTACTGCGGTAAGCAGTCGCGCGATCTCACGATCGACCACGTGATTCCGCGCCACCGGGGCGGCCCGCACCGCTGGGAGAACCTGGTGAGCGCCTGCAAGACGTGCAACCACCGGAAGGGCGGCCGCTCGCCCAAGGAGGCCCACATGGCGCTCCTCAGCGAGCCGCGTCAGCCGCGCGTGAGCCGGTATTACTGGGTACACCAGCACCTGCACGGGTCGTATGATCCGTCGTGGAACAAGTTCATCCCGGATATCGAGCGGCTGAGCGGGTAAGCGACGCCCCACGCGCCATCACGGTGCGGGGTCGTGTTGCCACGTCCGTCCCCCATCGGCGCTCCACCAGAGGTAGTAGGGATAGCCGACCCAGGCGATGGTGTACGGGTTGATGAGTTGCAGCGAGCCGTGCGCCAGGTTGTCGTAGACCGTCCGGCGCTCGTGAACAGCAGTGGTCCAGGTGTTCCCGCCGTCGTTACTGAGCGCGAGTTCGTAGGTGAACTTCCCCCCGCCGATGATCCCGCCGTTCCCGACTGCCAGGCGAGAACGGCCGACGGCGATCTGCTCGGGGGCTGCGACGGGAAGAGGTGCTCCGAGGGTGAATGTCGTCCCCGCGTCGAGAGAGAGCGCCGTGACGTTTGGGCCCTGGCCGTTCCTGGCAACACAGAGGATGGCGATCGACTTACCGTGGGCGGCGACCGCCGAGGTATCCTCCTCCTGTCCGGCGACGCTGCCGCAGGGATCGCCCCGGGTCGTCCAGGTGCGCCCCTGATCGTGTGAGATCTCGAGCGTGGCGTGCGCCGATCTCGCGCCTCCCGCTCGGTGGCCGGTGAAGATGGTGTACAGGGTGTGACCGCCGACCACCAGCTGCTCCCCGAAGCCCAGGGACTCGTCGTGCCAGGTTGGGACAGCGGCCCATTGACGTGCTCCCACCTCCGCTGTCTGAAGGACGGGACGGCATGGGCCAGGGCAGCCGGTGCCGCGAGTCACGAGACGGAACACCTGCCGCCCGGCGACGGCCAGCGACTCAACCGGCAGACCCGAGACGCGTCGCCATGTCCGGCCGCCATTAGCCGTCATGAACAGGGCTGGGCCGTAGAGATACCCGATGCGGGGCGTGACAAAGCGAATGGCGCGGACACAGAGCGCGGTTTTGGCGCAGCCGAAAGCCGACGCCGGCGCCACCCGCCGCCACGTTCGGCCGGCATCGGCCGTCGCCTCGACTTCAGGACAGCGGTCGCCCGACCGATCGCAGATGGATCTAACCAGTGCCCATCCGTGTCGTGGATCCAGCCAATCGACATCGACAAACTGATCGGCGCGCGGACCGTTCGTCCGGACCTGGCTGGCCGGCACTGCCAACCCGGTGGACCATGCCCGCGCCGCCGCGACATGAGCACGAGCCGGCCCGGGGAAGAGGAATATCAAACCAACGACGGCCACCAAGGCCGGCACGCGCGAGGACCGGGCCATACCTCACCTCTCATTTGTGGTAACGCGAGAGGGGAGGGTGAGGTTACAGCCGGCCCCACAGATCATCGTCAGGTTTTCGGTGTTCCTTCTTCCCTATTCCCATCGATCAGGAAGGGGCTACAGGCTGGGCATGGCAGAATCAGTTCAGGTGAGGTTCATCCCGGATATCGAGCGACTCTCACGATAGTGTCTGTGGTCTTGGGGCGTTCTCGAAGCAGGACGACCAATAGCGATCAGGGGAGAACATCGACGGTGCCACCGGAGTCTCGGCTGGACGAGAGGCCCAGAATTACTCTGGCGCAGCTACGCGCGCACCGGGATGAGATCCTGCGCATCGCCGCGGAGCACGATGCCGGCAACGTTCGCGTCTTCGGTTCGGTGGCACGCGGTACCGCTGATGCCGGCAGTGACGTCGACTTCCTCGTCGACATCAAGAGTGACGCCACCGGCTTCGCCTACTTTGGGCTACTCGGCGATCTGAGACGATCTCTCGCGTCCGCTCTCAACCGCGATGTTGACGTCGTGGATAGCGCCGGGCTCAATCGGTTACGTGAATCGATCCTGCAAGAGGCCGTGCCTCTGTGAGGAGTGATCTCGTCTACCTGGCGTACGTTCGGGAGAGTATCAACCTGGTCGAGTTGTACACGCGGGATGGTGAGGAGGTCTTCCGCACAGACCTCCGGACGCAGGACGCGGTTTTGCGCCGCATGGAGACTCTGGCCGATGCTGCGGCGCGCCTCTCCAACGACCTGAAGGCCCGTCACCCGGACATCTAGTGGAGGCAGATCAGCGACTTTCGCAATGTACTGGCTCACGCATATACAGAGATCCGCCTCGACCAGGTCTGGCAGGCAATAGTCCACGACCTTCCCCTTCTTCGAGCCGCGGTCGATCAAGAACTCGCGGAGAGCTGAAGGCTTCAGAGGCAACACAGAGACCGGCCAGACTTCCATCACACACCCGAGTACAGCCGGTTCAGAGACGCACGGATGGCCCGCCCGGGAGCCGAGGAAGAGGAGCGCGAGCGGATCGCGAAGGCACGGCTCGAAGTGTGAGAGGAGTGACGTCTGTCTTTTGATCCCGGTGTCGCGACGCGCCGCAGGGGTGTTGGATGTATATGCGCTCGCGATTAGGCTCAGCTAGTTGGACACTATGGATGCCCCAGATCGAGCCCCGCCGGGAGCGACCGACATGGAGAGCGAGTACTGCTCGGGCGTGTCGGGCAGATGATGGGCGAGCCAGCGGGCCTCCCGGCGTTTCCCACCTATCTCCTTCTCCCAGAAGCTCCACGCTACTGGACCGGCTACCCCCTCATCGAGAAGGCGCCACCCGCGGCGGGCCCATTGACGATGGTAGTGGCGCGCTAGCCCAGTGATGTCCAGAGACGTCCGCAGCTCTGCGTGCCGGTGGTAGTACCCGGAGCTCGAGCTCCCACCACCTTCCTCCCGATACTGGCTTCTTATCGGCGCCCTGATACCGGAGAGCGGATTCTCCCACCAGACCCGAAGTTCACTGACAATGGCCCGAATGACGCCGAGGCGCCCGTTGCCCACATGGCCCCGGTGAATCCGTCTCCAGCGTTCGGCCCGCTGCACATTCTCGGCTGATCGACCACTCGTATCTACCGTCAGCTCGACGTCGGCCCGCCCGGCGTCACTGCGCCGTGCATGCAATGCGGCCGAGTAACGCTTCCGCGGGTGCCAGAAGGTTCGACGAACGCTGACCTGCTCAGATTTGTCCACTCCCTCACCGATACGGTCCTCCATCGAGTAGCTCTTCCACCCACTGTGGGCCAGGGCGTCGCGATACCACAGCATGATGGCGCGCGGCTCCATACTCGTGTCCAGAATGACGGTCCCGCCGTTAGCCGACGCCAGGCTACCCACCAGTCGCGTCTCAGGCGGCACCGGGAGATCGAACGGCAGATCCGGAGGCAAGGACTGCGGAAGCAACCGCGGCCGCTCCGCTGGGCGCCCCTGTCGTGCGGCGAGGAGTCGAAGCACAGTATCGGCGAGGGGATCATTGTCGGTCATCCGTCAGTCTGGAACGAGATGGTGCCCCAACTCGCGCCGCCCCAACGCTCGTCCTCTCGCGGCAGGCGCGCCAGTCCGAGCTCAATCGTGAGTAGGTAGTGATCCGCCGCGTCAGGGAGCCGCACCGCATAGAAAAGCGCCTGCTCCGGCTCCGTGGGACCGTGACGTCTCCAGGTGGACCACGCCGCCTTGTCGGCGACATCCTCATCACGCTTGCTCCAACCTGCGGCTTCGATCTGAGGGCCATAGTGGGCCAGTATGGCTGCGAGTGAAGTCTCGGTCCACAACTCCGCTGTGGACCTCGCACTCGTCGGGCCGGCTTCGCCGCTCCCACCTTGCTGGAAGGCACCAGACGGCGGATGAAGATCGGGAATGGGCCCGAACCTCACGCGTCGGCTGGGCAGTAGATCGCGACCAGACGTCTGGAAGCGGCGCACGACCTCCGGATCGACAGTGAGGTCAAGGAGGATCTCCGTCTCACTCGCCGCTTTGCTGGTCAGATCAAGTGAGAGGTGGGCGTTGGCGTCGTCATCCACGAACGTGTGAGGGCTCTCCTCCGGAGAAGAGACGTTGACGAAACCTCCGCTGGGGGAGGCGAAGGACAGATCCTTCCAGCCGGCCGCCCTGAGACGTGCCTGGTAGAAGTCCAGAACTGACTGAGCCGGTTGCCCGACCTCGAGCACCATGGTCCACTGGTGGGGACGCGTGAAGCTGCCGACAACCTGAGCGTCCGGCAGCAGGGGGATCTCGACGGGTAGGTCCGGCGGAAGGCGTCCAACTAGGACCGATGTCTCCTCGATATCCACTGGACCGACTGTATCCGGATACGGCGAGGCGAGCAGCCGGACTGCCAGTTCGCGGAGCGCATCATCGTCAGGCGTCGAGGACCCCGTCACGCTCCCCGCTCGATGCCTGTGATAGACGATGGGGCTTCCTGACAGACGGTTGCCGAGATGCTGGGGACCAACCGACTTCCTGGGCCGGCACCTGGCGCTCCACGCCGGTCTCCTCTCTCATTCCGGATCCGCGTGTACATTCCCCTATCCCTCATTCAGCGCGACGATGCCGCTCGGGCCGAACGCGAGAAGGCGGTGGGTCATGGTATCGAGATCGATGCCGATGTATGTCCCGTGGAAGAGCGGTGCTAACGAGATGGTCTGGAGAAGGCGAAGAGTCGAGGGATCCAGCACGAGGAAGTGGGCGCCGACCAGGACGAAGAGCCGGCCGGTACCGGCATCGACTAACGTCGCACCCGCGCTGTAATCGTGCCGCGGGTTTGGCATCCGGAGCCGACGCAGCACACGGGTGGCCCGTCCATTCATAACGATAAGGTGAGCAGGGCCATTCCCGGAGCCCGACGCGCCGGCAAGGGCCGTCCCTCCGATGTACAGGTACACATGGTGAGTGCTCGAGTCGACGGTCACGTTTCCGGTCACATTACCATCGCCGTACATGCGGGTGACGTGCACGTGTGCGGCGATTTTTCCCGAACTATCGTCGAGGGCGAACACATCGCCGGGAGCGAGGGCTTCCGGCAGGAAGTACACCCGGCCCGTCGCGTCGTCCAGCGCCAGAACGCTTATGGGTGCGCTCCGCGATGGCGTGGAGCGTATGAGCTGTCCACTATTCGTGTCGATGGTGATGATGTGTGGCCAACTGGAGCACGATGATGTGCACCGATGCACCGTCGAGACCACCAGCCGGTGACGCTGCGAGTCGACGACCCACGGGAGAGCATTATTAACGATTGGGGGAAAAACCCAGGGAAGATCCATCTGAAACCGGTGCAGCAACGCTCCCGAACCCACATCGATCATGGCCGATTGTCCGCTCGCGTAATCCGATACGAACCCGTGGCCGTTGTCGGGGTCGATTGCGACGAAAGACCGCCCCGCAGGGTTACAGACCGTCTGGCCGCGGAAGATCGTCAAGGAGTTGAGGATCTGACCGGACGCCGCGTCGATGACCCTGGCCATGCTGGTTGCCAGTGGCAGGGGTGCAGGTGACGGCATGATCGACGAATCGAAGATCACCGTGCTGAGCAGCATGTGGTGGTTCGTCCCGTCGATGGCAAGCCCGCAGATGTACTCGCTGGGGACGGACGTATAGACCTGGCGCACCTGGCCCTGGGCATCAATGGCAATGACGCCACGGGCCGTGACGGCGTACAGGTCGCCGGTTCCCGCATCGACATACACCAGCCCGACGGGAGTTCGAGTGAGGATCCGAAACACCGGATTCGTTATCGGACCAGACGCGACCGCCGTGTCCGGTCGGCCAATTGCCTGCAGCGGAAGCGAAAGTACCAGGAGGAGCAGAACCAGCAGCGTGCGGTACTGCATGCCCACCCGAGAGACCAAATTCACGACATCCCCTCCTGGGCGTCGATCCCTCCAATACATTGTCGCGCAACACATGTCCGATACGCCACCAGATCACGCTGGGTGATGGCGGAGAGCGGCGAGGGGAGCGCATCCAGCGGGAACCAGCCGATGCCGTCGCACTTATCGGGTTCCAGGATGCGCGGCTCGGAGCCGGGAGCCAGGCGGGCCAGGAAGGTGGTGGCCACCCAGTGCTGCCCCTCCTCCGGCAGCAGGTGATCCTCGGCCGGAAACTGCGCCACGATCTCGATGTCGATGCCGTACTCCTCACGCATCTCGCGCCGCACGGCGTCTTCCAGGGTCTCACCAAAGCCGACCTTGCCGCCCGGCGTCTCCCAGCAGCCGCGCTCGTTGCTTGCCTGCCGACCGCGGCGGGAGAGAAAGACCGCGCCGTCATCGTTGACCAGAAGAGCGCCCACCGAGACGCCGATGTAATCGATACCCGGACGGGTATTGGGATGGGCTGGGGCCATAGCGCCAGATGCTAGCACCGCTCGAAACCTCTGCTCCGTCGCGCATCTAACCGGTACGCTCAGGAGCGACACGAGGACGCGCGTCGCGACACAGCGCGCGTCTCCATGGCGCGCTTGCGGTTCGACCCGGCAGAAGGAGCTGATGCACAGGAAGCCGTCTCCCGTCGACAGGGGCCGGCACGTTGGGCAGAGACACGAACTTCAAGAGAGAATCCGGGGCATGTCGATTTCCGCGCCACTTGTTCGACGTATTGATAGAGCGAGAGTTCGGGCAATCCAGACGGCCCGAAAATCCGCTCCAGATCCAACATTACTCTCCAAGGAGTGACGACAATGCGAGTTATGGTGATGGTCAAAGGCAACGAGGAGTCGGAAGTAGGCGTTCTGCCGTCTCCCGAGGAGTTTGAGGAGATGGGGAGATTCAACGAAGAACTGGTGAAGGCGGGCATGCTACTTGCGGCCGATGGCCTCCAGCCCAGCTCGAAGGGCGTCCGCATCGCGTACTCCGGTAAGGACCGGACCGTGATTGATGGGCCCTTCACGGAGGCCAAGGAGCTGGTCGCGGGATTCTGGCTGTGGCAAGTGCGATCCAAGGACGAGGCGATCGAGTGGGCGAAGCGCATCCCCTTCCAGGGAGGTGAGGTCGAGATACGCCCGATCTATGAGGCGGAAGATCTGGCCGAGGCGCTGCCGCCCGAGATCCTGGAGCAGGAGCAGCATCTGCGCGCGCAAGTCGAGGCACAGCAGTAGTGTCGGAAACCCACAACGCGATCGAGGCCGTCTGGCGGATAGAGGCGCCGCGGCTCATCGCGGGGCTCGTCCGGATCGTGCGCGACGTGGATCTCGCCGAGGAGCTTGCGCAGGATGCGCTCGTCGCCGCGCTGGAGCAATGGCCGGAGCCAGGTGTCCCGGAGAAACCGGGCGCCTGGCTCATGACCACCGCGAAGCATCGGGCGATCGACCTGTTCCGCCGGAACGAGCGATTCCGGCAGAAGGTCGAGGAACTGGGGCGCGGACTGGAGATGCAGGAAGCGCCCGGTGTGCCGGACATCGACGCGATCGACGACCATATCGGCGATGATCTGCTGCGGCTGGTCTTCATCGCCTGCCATCCGGTGTTGTCTCGTGAGGCGAAGGTCGCCCTCACGCTCCGTTTGCTCGGAGGCCTGACGACGGAGGAGATCGCCCGCGCCTTTCTCACCCCGACTGCGACCGTTGCCCAGCGCATCGTCCGGGCCAAGCGGGCCCTCGCGGAGGCGCATGTCCCCTTTGAGGTGCCGAGCACGGCCGAACTGCCCGCTCGCCTGGCGTCGGTGCTGGAGGTGATCTATCTCATCTTCAATGAGGGCTACAGCGCGACCACCGGCAAGGATTGGATCCGGCCCGCGCTCTGCGAGGATGCGCTCCGGCTTGGCCGGATCCTGGCTGGACTGATACCGGAAGAACCTGAGGTCCACGGCCTGGTTGCGCTGATGGAGATCCAGGCGTCGCGCCTGCGGGCGCGGGTGGGTCCGACGGGAGAGCCGATCCTGCTGCTCGATCAGGACCGCTCGCGCTGGGACCGTCTCCTCATCCAGCGCGGTCTAGACGCACTCCGGCGTGCGACGGAGCTTGGCTCCCCACCCGGTCCATATACTCTTCAGGCCGCCATTGCCGCCTGTCACGCACAAGCATGGACACCGGAGGAGACCGACTGGGAGCGGATCGTCGCGCTCTACGACGCGCTGGCTCAGATCGCTCCGTCCCCCGTTATCGAGCTGAACCGTGCGGTCGCAATAGGGATGGCATTCGGTCCGGCAGCGGCCCTGGAGATCGTCGACGAGCTGATGACCGTGCCGGCGCTGGGAGCGTATCATCTCCTGCCGAGCGTGCGTGGCGACCTCCTGGTGAAGCTTGGGCGTCTGGATGAGGCGCGCGACGAGTTCGAGCGGGCGGCCGCCCTCACCCAAAATGCTCGCGAGCGCACGTTGTTGCGGGATCGTGCTGCCACGTGTGTGCAAGGGGCCGTGTCGTAGCGGACGGTATCCCTCCCTCCCTCCTCACATTCAGATCCGTGTGCCGGACATCAAGCCGGAAACCGGTCGACATCTGCTCCGGTGACGACCCGGTGCTTCGCTGCCCTGCTTGGCCCTCTTCCTGCCGGCAGAAAGGTCACCAGCAGGAGTTGCACAGAAGCACGACTTTCATCAACTCGAGAAGGAGCGAAAGGATTGAGCGCACCGGCAAGCCGGCGTGGGGAGGTAACCGTCACCAGCCGCCATCAAGGGCCGGCGCTGTTTGTGTTCCTGGGCCTCGAGATCGTGCTGCTCGCGCTTCTCGCGGCTCTGTCAATGATCGTCCGCGGGCATCCCGGTCCGCTCCCTGGCGATGTAGGTATGGAGGTCGACGTACAGCATGCCCTCCTGCACAAGGGCCTATTGACGGCCGGGCTCGAGGGCATCAGCACGCTCAACTGGCCGACCCCAAGCGTGATAACGCTGGCGCTCATCATCGGCATCTTCCTGCTGCTCCGGCGCTGGCTCGATGCCATCGTGATTCCGATCGCCGCGGCCGCGGAGTCGGTGTCCACGTATCTCTTGAGCGCGTGGGATCATCGGCCACGCCCATGGGGCTACGGTGTGCACCCTCTGCAGCACATCACATCGTCCTACAGCTTCCCCTCGGGACACGTCGCGTATGCCACGGCGGTTTTCGGACTGTTTCTCTTCCTCACATTTCAAGTGCGCCGGGCCGTCCACCCCGCCCTGGTCTGGGCGATTCGCATCGTCTTGATCGCGCTCATCGTGCTCATGCCCCTGTCACGGATCGTGGAGGGCGAGCACTGGCCGAGTGATACTCTCGGCGGCGCCCTGGACGGGGCGTTCTGGTTGGTGCTGTTCGCTCACCTCTATCTCTGGGCGCGCGCTCGTTGGCCGCGCCTGCTGGCGCGGGATGAGCGGTAGCCGTGGGAGGCAAGAAGAAGGACCGGCAGATCCGCACCTGCCTGATCGTCAACGCGCGCTCGAAGGACGACACGTTCAACCTGGAGGAGGCGCTGCCGATCCTGACGGCCCAGGGCTGGGAGGTCGAGGTCCGCGAGAAACACGAGAAGGGCGATGCCGCCCGTCTCGCCCGCACGGCGGTGAAGGACGGGTTCGATCCGATCGTCAACTGCGGAGGCGACGGGACGCTCAACGAGATCGTGGACGCGCTGGCCGGGAGTGACGTCGCGGTCGGTACGATTCCAGGCGGCACCGAGAACGTGTGGTCGAAGCAGATCGGGATCTCTCAGCGCTCGCGGGTGGCAGCCATGCAGCTTATGGTGTCGGAGCGCGTCCGGGTGGATCTGGGCAAGGTGGAGATCGACGGGAAGCATACCCACCATTTCCTGATGATGGCGGGATTGGGGGCCGATGGAACGGTCATGCAGCATACCTCGCGCGGACTGAAGAACCGGATCGGCCCGCTGGCCGTCGGTGTCGCCGCGGCGGAGGCGCTGCCGGCACTGCAGACCGTCCCGGTTCAGATCAACATGGATGGCGTGCGATGGGATGGTGCCGTCTCCGAGATCGTCGTCGGCAATACCCGGGACTATGGCGGCTTCACCGAGATCACCCGGAACGCCTACGTCGACGATGGCCTGCTCGATCTGTGCATCTTCACCACGGACGGTGTCCTGAGCACCGTGCGTCAGCTCACCTCGCTGGTGATTCACAGACAGCCCAGCGAGGCCTCGTCAGAGTGCTATCGGGCCGCGAGGATCACCGTGCAGGCCGATTCACCCCTGCCCCTTCAGTTGGACGGTAGCGTTCTTGACCTGGATAAGGACGGGCCGATCAGCTATGCCTTCTCCGCCGTCCCCCACGGACTCAACGTGTTGGTGCCGAAAACCTACGACGGCGCGATTTTCGAGCACGGCATCGTCCCCGTCCTGCAGGGGAAAAAGAAGAAGCGCAAGAAAAAGGGGAAGAAGGGGTGATGGACGATCATCTCAGTAATTTCCCTGATGCCCCTATCCCCGCATCGGGACATAGTGAAAGGGGACGAGGGCTTGCCTGTCCGCAGCCAAGCCTGGACCGGATCCTGCACTAGAAGTAGCGACAACTGAATAGGGAGGGCTCAGCACGCAAAAACCTTCCCGGGAATCATGCCGCTGCCGGTCAACCGACAGCGGCATTTCTCACGTCGCCCCGAGGGCGGCGATCCGCGCCGGAGCGCCGTCCTACTCGTCCCGGTCATGGCCGTGCGTCTGTCCCTCTTCCAGCACGGCCAGCACCGAGACCAGTTTGTGCATGACGTCATCGACCGTCCGCACGAGGGCCGGCTCGGAGGACGTCTGCCAGTGCCGCCCGAGATGTAAGAGCCGCTGCTCGCAGGCCACGACACGTCCCAGCATGCGACGTGCATCCGGCCAACCCAGGCGGCCGAAGGAATCATCACTCAGGTCGTGGCGCAGGGTTCGGCAGACAAAGAGGAGCACGGTGGCCACATCGGCCAGCTGGGCGCGATTGAGGGGCTGGTCATAGATCTTGTGCGCCATCCGATCGCACACGGCACCGATATCAATCACGTCGTGCACCGTAGCAGGAGTATGGGTAAACGTCAAGGGTTTCGCGGTATTCTCGGATGGCCGATCTCCCGGATTTCGTCGCTCTGCTCACCCGGGAAGGCGCAAAACATCACAGGTATCGGCACCATCGCGGGCCGGCGAGAAGGAAAGCAGAATGACCGTGACCGATGACTTACTGCAGGCGAACCGAACATTTGCGGAGGGGTTTGATCAGGGCGATCTCCCGGCGCCTCCCGCCAGACGGGTCGCCGTGGTGACGTGCATGGACGCGCGTCTGGATCCCGCGTCGTTCCTGGGCCTCGGCCTGGGCGATGCCCACGTGATTCGGAACGCCGGCGGGCGTGCCTCGGATGACGCCCTCCGCTCCCTCATCATCTCCTCGCATCTCCTGGGGACCAACGAGTACCTTGTCATCCATCACACCGATTGCGGCATGCTCAGCATCACCAATGAAGATCTCCAACGGAAACTGTCGCTGGAGACCGGCGAAGACGCCTCTCACATCGACTTCCTCCCCTTCGCCGACCTCGAACAGAGCGTGCGGGATGATGTGGCGCGCATCAAGGGCAGCCCCTTCATTCCCCCGGGCGTGCGCGTCCGGGGATTCACCTATGACGTGCACACGGGAAAGTTGAGTGAAGTCGATGCGTAGGAGCGCTAGTCCTGCCGCCTGTCCTGGATGTCGCCGTTTTCGCGTGGGGACAAGCCCGGCGCCTCCATGGTGATCAAGGCGCAGGACCTGATCACAGAGCAGTGACGGCCCCTTGCGAGGCCGAGCCGACGAGCGCGGCGTACTTGGCCAGAACTCCATGGATGTAGTGCGGGGGCGGCGCCGTCCAGTCCGCCAAACGGGCGGCGAGGTCGACGTTCTCCGCCGTCAGCTGCCGTCGCTCGACGTCGATGGTGATGACGTCGCCGTCCCGGAGGGCGGCCAGCGGTCCTCCCGTGGCGGCTTCCGGCGCCACGTGCCCGATCATCAGGCCGCGGGTGGCACCGCTAAACCGGCCGTCGGTGACCAGCGCCACCGACTCGCCCAGCCCCTCGCCCACGATGGCGCCGGTGACCGCCAGCATCTCGCGCATCCCCGGACCGCCCCGTGGCCCCTCATAGCGGATGACGACGACATCGCCGGGACGGATCCTCCCGCCGGTCACCGCCTGGAAGGCGTCTTCCTCGCAATCAAAGACACGGGCCGGGCCGCGGTGGAAGGTCGGGGTGTGGTGCGTCACCTTTACCACCGCTCCCTCCGGCGCCACGTTCCCCCGCAGGATCACCAGGCCACCCTCGCCGCGCAGCGGCCGATCGAGCGGCAGCACGACTTCCTGCCCCGGCGTCTCCGCCACGGCGGCGCATTCCTCGGCCAGGGTCTGTCCGGTGACGGTGAGAGCCGATCCATCCACGTAGCCCCCGTCAATCAGCCGGCGAAGCAGCACACCGGTGCCGCCGGCGCGGTAGAGATCGACCGCCATGAAGCGGCCGCCCGGCTTGAGATCGGCCAGCAGGGGCGTGCGCCGGCTGATGGCGTCAATCTCGTCGATGTGCAGGTCGACGCCGGCCTCGTGAGCGAGCGCCAGCAGGTGGAGGACGGCGTTGGTCGAGCCGCCGCTGGCCGCCACGGCGGCAATCGCGTTCTCGAAGGCGCGCTTGGTGAGGATCTCCCGCGGGCGGCGATCGGCCTCCAGCACCTGCATGACGAGCGTGCCGGTCGCCTCCGCCACGCGCTGCTTGGCGGCGTCGACGGCGGGAATGGCATTGAAGCCGAGCGGCGAGAGACCGATCGTTTCCATGACCATTGCCATGGTGTTGGCGGTAAACTGCCCGCCGCAGGCACCGGCACCCGGACAGGCCACATTCTCCAGCTCACCCAGCTCTTCGGGCGTCATATGTCCCGCCGCGGCGCTCCCGATCGCCTCGTACACGTCGCCGATGCTGACGTCAGTTCCATGGAAGCGGCCGGGCATGATGGATCCCCCGTAGAGGATGACGCCGGGACGATCGAGACGCGCCAGTGCCATGGCGGCGGCGGGAATGGTCTTGTCGCAGCCCACCAGGCAGAGGAGGGCGTCGAACATGTGCCCCCGCGCCACCAGCTCAATGGAGTCGGCAATCACCTCCCGGCTCACCAGCGAGGTCTTCATCCCTTCCGTCCCCATCGTCACGCCGTCCGAGATGGCGACGGTATTGAATTCCATCGGCGTGCCGCCGGCAGCGCGGATCCCTGCCTTGGCATCGCGGGCGAGGCCACGGAGACCGAGGTTGCAGGGCATGGTCTCGATCCAGGTGTTGGCAACGCCAATGAGAGGGCGAGCGAGATCGGCATCTGTGTAGCCCGCTCCCTTCAGCATGGCGCGCGCACCGGCCCGGTCGAGCCCCTCCACGATGGTGCGGCTGGGCAAGCTGGTCATTGTTCTCCTCCTCCCCAAGGATCGTTTCCCGTTCTCCCACCATAGTGCGAGAAGATGAGACATGCCGGCCGCCCCTGACGTCATCGACTCCGTGGCGCTCGTCGACTTCACGGTGCGGCTCCTCGCCGCCCGCAGCCCGTCCGGTGAGGAGGGAGCAGTCGCCTCCCTGGTCACGGCCGAGATGGAACGGCTGGGCTTCGCGGTCGAGGTCGACCGGTTGGGCAATGTGACGGGACGGGTGGGAACAGGCACCGGTCCAACCGTGTTAATCGACTCTCATATGGATACGGTCGGCGTCACCGATCCGGCTGCCTGGGCACGGAATCCCGACGGGGAACGGGTGGGAGACCGCATCTACGGCCGCGGCGCCATGGATATGAAGGGCCCGCTGGCCGCATCCCTCTACGGCATCGCGGCCCTCGCGCCGTCTCTGCAGAACGGGACGGTGGTCGTTTCCGCCTCGATTGCCGAGGAGATGATCGAGGGCCCGGCCCTGGAAGAGATTGCCCGGCGCGTGCGTCCGGATTACGTGGTGATCGGCGAGGCCACGAATCTCAAGGTTGCCCGGGGACAGCGCGGGCGCGCCGAGATCCGCGTGGAGACCTTCGGCCGGCCCACCCACTCCTCGCGCCCGGAACTTGGAGTGAACGCGGCCGATGCTCTGGTCGACGTCATCTCAGCGCTGCGTCGGTTTCGGCCCCCGACCCACCAGATCCTGGGCGCCGGCATCCTCGTGCTGACCGACGTCATGACCCGCCCGTATCCCGCGCTCTCCGTCGTGCCGGATTACGCCGTCGCCACCTACGATCGCCGCACCCTACCCGGCGAGAGCGCGGAGAGCGTCCTGGGGGAGATCCAGGAGGCGATGGCGGATGCATTGCGGGGCAGCCCGGCTACCGGACAGGCCGGCATCGCCGAAGACGATCTGACGACGTACACCGGAGCCCGGGTGGTGGCGCCGAACTTCGCTCCCGCCTGGTTCTACGGCGAGGATGCCCAAATCGTACGGCTGAGCCGCCAGGGACTGCAGGCAGTGGGCTTGCCGGGCGAGCTGACCCACTATGCCTTCTGCACCAATGGGAGCGGCACCGCCGGTCGGCTCGGCATCCCGACCATCGGCTTCGGGCCGGGTGACGAGGCCCTGGCCCACCGCGTCGACGAATACATCACCGTGGAGGATCTGATGGCCGGCGCGCGGGGATATGCGTCGATCGCCCGGCATCTGACCGGCAATGCCGCCACCACATAACGTCGGGGCCGGCTCCTGCCGTGTCCTCCTCGCCGATCCTCTCACGGCAGACACCATCATTGACATCCCATCCATATGCCGTCGGGGTCGGATCCGGCGTCGCCTGTCCCAACGATCGTCTCACGGCGTACACGGTTATTGACATCCGAACCATGTGGTGTGCCCGCACCGACGATCGTCTCACCCCCACACCATCATTGCCTTCCCAACGACATGCCGTAGGGGCCGGCTCCTGCCGCGCCCGCCCTGGCCCCTCGTTCCCTCATGTCGGGATTGGCAGACAGGCGGAAGACAGAGGGCGGGAAGCCTCGCGAGGGATGGGCACGAGGGAGAAGGCGGGCACGGCAGGAGCCGGCCCCTACCAGGCAGGGTGGTCCCTCTGCTGGCAAGACGCCACGAGGCGGCCATGACCAGAGGATGGTGGTCCCTCTGCTGCCAAGACGTCGGGAGCCGGCCGCAACCAGAGGATGGTGACCCCTCTGATGCCAAGACGTCAGGAGGCAGTCCCGATAGGTGGATGATGGCCCGTCTGATGTCAATGCGGCAGGAGTCGGTCCCGACCAGGCATGGTGGTCCCCCTGATGCCAAGACACAAGAGGCGGTGCCGACCGGGAGATGGTGGTCTGTCCGATGCCACGACGCCACGAGCCAGCCCCGACCAGAGGATGGTGGCCTGTCTGATCCCACTACGGCAGGAGGCGGCCCCGACGGTATGTTGCGACGCGCTATCCGCTCAGCCAGCCAATCTGCTTGAGGAGCTTCTGGGGCGCGAAATTCGGCGGGTAGGCATTGCCGCTGCCTTTGGGAAGGACGTGCTCGGACGCCAGGACGTGGTCGCCGAGGGGCAGCAGCCAGACGGTGCGCGTGGTGGGATCGTAGACCAGGGCGCCGTACCGGTAGACCTGAACGGGATCCGGTCCGAAGGTGATGGGAGATCCGACCGGCGCGCCGAGACGGGGATGAGAAGCGGCGTAGTGCCGAAAGGCGGCCGTGACCGTCGTGTTGCGGGCATTGCCGCGGGCGTGGATCGTGCCGCGCGGCGGCGTGGCGGTCCCTTCCGGAGGAGTGGTCGTCGGAGTCGGCACCGTCACGGCGGAGAGACCGAGCGGCAGGCGCGTGATGGCGCCGTGGATGACGGCAAGGGCACCGTTCTGGAAGTACTGCGTGAGGACACCGTTCTGCCGGGCCGGCTCGGTCCGCGGAAAGCCGAGTGACGGGACCGACCCGTCGCTCTGGTAGACCGCCAGGAAGGGCGGGCGCAGATAGTGGCCGGAGGCGGGGAAGTAGATGAAAGGACCACGCGCGTCGGTCCCACTGATCTGGAGGGTTGGACTGTCGCCGGCGAGGGCCGTCTGGATCCAGGTGAAATCGCCGACGCCGTAGTTGAGGACGTCGCGCGCGTCGATCACGGCATCCGGCGTATTGAGGATGGCGGCGATGAGGTGCTTGCCCTCACGGTGCACGTCGAGGAGCTGGCAGATACCGGCGGCATCGGTATAGCCCGGCTTGAGGCCGTCGGCGCCGGGATACCAGCGGATGACGTGATTGAGATTCTGGAGGACATGGCCGTTCCAGGTGTAGGACGGGGTATCGGTGATGGCGACGAGCTGCGGGATCGCGGCGGCGTAGCGGCCCAGGAGCGCCAGATCGTCGGCGGAGCTGTACTGGCCGGGCGTATCGAGCCCATGCGCGGTGAGGTAGTGCGTGTCGTGCATGCCGAGGCTCGCCGCCTTCTGATTCATCCATTTCACCCAGCGCGACTCGCTACCGGCATAGTGGATGGCGATGGTGTTCGCGGCATCAGCGCCGGAAGGCAAGAGCAGGCCGTAGAGCAGATCACGCAAGGTGACGGTTTCACCCGCTTTCAAGCCCATGACGGTGGCATCCCACTCGTAGTTGAAGGCGGAGGCCGGAACCTTGATGCGGTCGGAGAGCTTGCCGTGCTCCAGGGCCAGTACGGCCGTCATCACCTTGGTGGTGCTGGCAATGGCCAGATGGAGATGAGGATTGACCGCCATCAGCACCTTACCGGTAGCGGCATCCATCACCACCGCGGCATGCGCGCGAACCGGGGGTGCCGGGAAAGGATGAGGCACCGGCGAGGGAGCAGCCGCCCCGCTGCTCCAGGCAACCGCCAGTGGAAGGATGAGGAGGGAGAACAGACGTAGCACGCAGGGTAGTGTAGCGAAGAGAAAAGTGAGGTGGCCAGTGAGGGGAGGACTATGGTTGGTACCGGAAGGGTGGCAGTGGCCCTCATCTTCCGACTGGCCCTCACCCCCTAACCCAACAACGTGTGCGCCCAGGGCTGTCTCTGTCACCCCTGCGGCAGGCCCTGGTCTCACCCGCTGCTCTCCCGCTGCGGTGGGCGAGGGGGAAGTAGGAGGGGAAGGTCGCGCTGTCCTCATACGCGACGGCGACCGAGACCGGGATATCTCCCGCCCCCTTCGCATCACATCTCCCCTCTCCCATTGCGATGGGAGAGGGGTTGGGGGTGAGGGCCACCCCGCCACCCTATATGGTTCCCGCGGTCTCCCCCTGCAGTACCCCCGCCATTCGCTTCAATCCCTCTCTGATCCGCTCCTCTGATGTGGCGAAGGACAGACGAATGTGCGTATCCCACCCCTCGCCGAAACCGGCTCCGGGGGTGACGGCCACGCCGGCCTGGAGGAGGTGGTGCGCCAGTTCGGTGCCGGTGAGGCCGGTACCGGAGACGTCGGGGAAGGCGTAGAAGGTGCCCTGGGGCGGAACGATAGAGACGCCGGGCAGAGCTTGCAATCCCTCGACGATGAGGCCGCGGCGGCGAGTGAACTCCTCGACCATGGCGTGAATCGGCTCTTGCGAGCCGTTCAGCGCCTCGATACCGGCCAGCTGGACGAAGGTTGTGGCGGTCGTCACGGAGTGCTCGTGGACTTTGAGCATGGCCTCGACGAGAGGGAGCGGCGCAGCGGCGTAGCCGAGACGCCAGCCGGTCATGGCGTAAGCCTTGGAGAAGCCGTTGATGGTAACGGTGCGGCCGCGTAGGGCCGGCAGGGAGGCCGGACTGACGACACGCACGCCGGGATAGGCGATGCGCTCGTAGATCTCATCGGAGATGAGGACGAGGTTCCGCTCCTCGGCGACGCCGGCCAGGATATCGAGCTCTCGGGCAGTCAGGACATGCCCACTCGGGTTGTTGGGCGTGCCGACGATCATGAGGCGGCTACGGGGGGTAAGCGCGGCGCGGACGCGCTCCGGATCGATGGTGAAGTCGGCGCGCAGCGGCACATGAACGGGAACGGCGCCGGCCAGGCGGGCGATGGCGTCGTACGAGCCCCAGGATGGGTCGAAGAGGATCACCTCGTCGCCCGGCATGGTGGTGGCAAAGACCGCTTCCAGCACTGCCTGCTTGGCGCCGGGCGTGACCAGTATCTCGTCCGGCTCGTAGTGGAGACCGTTCTCACGCGCCAGCTTGCCGGTGATCGCCGTGCGGAGCGCCGGAATCCCGCGGCTCGGCGCGTAGTGCGTTTCGCCCTCTTCCAGGGCACGGATCGCCTCGGTGCGCACCGGCCAGGGCGTATCGAAGTCCGGCTCGCCCGGTCCGAAGTCCACCACGTCCACGCCTTGCCGGCGTAGCTCCTGGGCCGCCTTGCCGACCGCGATCGTCGGCGAGGGTTGCAGGCCGGCGATGCGGGGCGAGACGAGGTCGGTCATGACTCTCTCTGGACCCAGCCGTGATCGCACAGATGCCACTCATCATGGCGCGGGTCGCCGTAGTGATCGGTGCGGTGGATGTTATGGGGGCAGGTACGAATCTCGGCATCCCAGCGCATGGTGTTGCTGTGTGCCACCGGGTGTTTCAGCCGGTGCAAGCGCTGCCCGCAGATGGTGCAGTGGGTGGGGTCCTCCTGCATGGCCGATTGTAAGCGGGACGAGGATTCAGAGAGGCAAGGCCTCTCGTAGAAACCGCAGCCAGTTCGTGCTGAGGACGGCCTCCCGCGCCTCGGGCGGTACCGCATCGCCGACCCTGGACAGGTCGGCGATCGTGTCGATTTCACACGGGCTCTCCTCTCGCCCCAAACCGCCGTCGAGATCGGACCCGATGCCGATGTGGTCCCAGCCAACCAGTTGGGCGATGTGCTCCGCGTGCCGGCGCAGATGCTCGGCCAGTGAGACCGGCAGCGAGTGATCCTGCCGCCAGCGTGGCTCGAGGAATCCGTTGTACAGAACGAGGCCAATAACGCCGTTCCGGGCGGCGACGGCCCGAATGACCTCGTCGCTAAGATGGCGGTCGGTGGGGGTGAGCGCCCGCGCGTTGGCGTGGGAGGCGCAGATACGCGGGAAGCCGCTGTCGAGCCCCTGCCGGATGCCGTCCTCGGCGAGATGCGAAATGTCGCAGATGAACCCGAGCTCGGCCATGGCATCCAGCAGAGCGAGGCCGGCCGGGGTGAGGCCGCCGCGCCTCGGTGTGGCACGTCCCGACGCCACGCCCGTGCCGTAGACGGTATCGCCGTAGGTCAGCCCGATCATCCGCAGACCCCGTTGCCACCACCTGGGCAGGTCCTGCACATGCACGATGGGGTCGGCGCCTTCCATGAGGAGAACCAGACCGGTCTTGCGATCGTCACGCCACAGCTCCAGGTGATGATCCAGGTCGGTCGCCGACCGCAGAATTCGGACGCGTCCCTGGCTCTGCCACGCCTCATATAGGTCGATCTGGCGCAATGCCTGGGCCTCGGCTTGCTCCGGAGTGGAGTAGAGGGCCGATCGCGGCTCGAAGTTGGGGCCGACATCCGCGACCAGGAAGCCGGGGGTGACCGTCGCGCCGGCGACGGCGATGCCGCCTCGCTCCAGCTCCGGGAGGGAGACCGTCGCCTGCCGGGTGGTCCGTTTCTCCGCGGCTCTAATCTCCGTCACCGGGGCGGTCAGGTCGCGTCCAAAAAGCGTCACGTTTTCGGCCAGATCGAGATGCCCGTCAACGATCGGTAGAGTATTTCGGGGTGATGATTCCAGAGGTCTCCTCCGGGAAGGGGCGAGAGGTCGAAGGCACGCGTATCGTCAGTGTAGGAGGCGGTAAGACCGTGGACCGAGGCAATCGATTCGGAATGGAGGATCGTTCCCTTCTTGGCCCACAATTATCTGAAATCGGACCGCCCTGAACGAGGCGTTAGCCGAGAGGGGCATCGGCATGCACACCCACTTGGAGCGCATCAATGGCGAGCCGTGGATCGTCGTGGAGGACGTGCCGGCGGCATACCACGACGCGGTCCGTGACCTCGGCTACCAGGACCTTCCCGACGGTTCGTTCGGCGGCCCGGCGGCGGCCGGCAATCCGTACGTGCCGCGCGCCTGCGAGAACTTCGCACGCTTTGCCGAGCCGATGATCCTCCAGGCGGCCAGGGCGATTCCTGTGCCCTGGGAGACGGCACTGGCGGAGTTGCTTCGGTTCGTGGAAGGGCAAGGCATCGACTGGTGGCTGCTGGGAAGCGCGGCCCTGGCGGCGAGGGGGCTGTCGGTCGGCCCGCGCGACATCGACCTGGTGGTCGCGGACGAGGATATGCCTCGTCTGGAGCGCCTCTTGCTCGACTATCTCGTGCAGCCGGTGATCGCCTCACCCGGATGGGTCCACAATTCCTTCGCCCGGGCCTTCCTCCACGCGCGTGTGGAGTGGGTGGGCGGAGTGGTCCCGCTGGCCGACGCCGAGTATCCCAGCGACCAGGGCCCCATCGCTGCCGCATCCCTCGAGGTCATCCGCTGGCACGGCCACAGGATCCGGGTCCCGCCTCTCTCCCTTCAGTTCGAGACAAGCCGGCAGCGGGGACTGACGGAGCGGGTGCGAGTGATCGAGCAGGCGATGAGACTCACGTAAGGTACTGTAGTGGCGTGAGCGAGACCCCGACCCTCGGCCGCATATATGCCAAACGTGACGAGATTCGGCGCGCGGCCGCCGAGATCATCGAGCAGGAAGTGCCCGGTCTGTGACACCTCAGGAGACACACGTCGCCTTTCAAGACCAGATCCCGGGCAACCACTGCTGGGGCTGCGGACCGCTCAATGAGCACGGACTGCAGATCAAGAGCTACTGGGACGGGGCGCAATCGGTCTGCCGGTGGCAGCCGTGGGACTGGTTCGCCGCCGGGCCCGAGCACATCCTCAATGGCGGCATCATCGCCACTATCATCGATTGCCACTGTGTCTGCACGGCCATTGCCAACCACTATCGAGAAGAGGGGCGGGAGATGACGAGCGAGCCGGGAATCTGGTGCGTCACCGGCGGGCTCGACGTGGGCTATCTGGCGCCGACGCCACTGGATCAGCCGCTTGAGCTGCGGGCACAGATCGAGGAGCGCAAAGGGAAGAAGACGGTGCTCACTTGCTCGCTGGTCTCCGACGGGGAGGAGCGGGCACGCGGGCGGCTGGTGGCGATCCGGGTGCCACCGGAATGGCGGAAGCGGGACGAGGCCGGCATGTGAGAGGGATGGCATATCCCTTGCGGGCTCACCGGCAGACTGTGAAGGAGGGAGATAGTATGACATCCATCCAGGTCCCCGACCAGGTGGAAGTAGACGTCAATATGCATGAGGTGCAGATTCACCTCAGATTCCCCGACTACGACATCGCCATCCCGCTGCATGTCTGCCGGCAGCTCTCCACCGCGACTGACTATCTCGTCGAGCAGGCCGGCGGTCCACTCACGCCGGACGAGATCCGTGCCAACCTCGCCGGGGGCAAGGCGGCCGAAGGGTAAATTGCTGGACGGCGTGGCTCTCCCGCCGCATCGCGTCCACCGCGGTGCCCCTGGTCTCGAAGTCGGGACCGAGCATCCGTTGCAGAAATAACGGCAGCGCCGGCTCGATCGAACACCGAAGGGGGGGCGAGAAGGATCGGCCGGCCCTCGCGGGAACAGAAGATACAGGACTGTGGCCGGCCCGCGACCCGGCGTAGGGGCAGGGAGAGGTTCATCATTAGGGATGGCCTGAAAGCTGCTAACGGCGGACGTGTGAGGAAGGTCCTGGTGGCTGTGCTGGTGGTCGTCGCCGGGTTGTGGGTGTTCAGCGGCCTGACCGGCCAGAGCAGCGTTCATCAGCAGGTGGCGACGGTTCAGGCGGAGCAGACGGCGGTCGCTCGGCCGACGCCCACCGCTACTCCCTAGGAGGTCCGGCGGCAAGCCTATGGGGCGGATAGGCAGTCTGACACTGGGCATCATTACGGCGATCGGCGGATTCGTCGATATGGGCGAGCTCGTGACCTGCTCCCAGGCGGGCGCGCAGTACCACTTTGCCTTGCTCTGGACCGTCGTCGTCGGCGTGCTCGGGATCATGGTCTACGCGGAGATGGCCGGCCGCGTCGCCATCACGTCGGGCCGCACCCTGATCGACGTGATCCGGGAGCGGCTCGGCTGGCGCATCGCGTCGATCTCCATGGTCGTGGCCACGCTGGTCAACGTCCTGACCATCGTCATCGAAATCTCGGGCATGGCGCTCGTCCTGCAGATCGTCACCGGCATCAGCTACCTCTGGTGGCTGCCGGTGACGGCTCTCCTCATTGCCGGCATCCTCTGGTTCTCCTCATTCAAACTCATTGAGAACGGTGCCTCGCTCCTCGGTCTGGGGATTCTCATCTTCGTTGTCGCCGCCGTCAAAATGAATCCGCCATGGTCGGAGGTCGGCCGCCAGCTCATCATCCCCAGCATTCCCGGCGGCACGGGCCTCTCCGCCTATGCCTTCTCCGCGGTCAGCCTGATCGGCGCCTTCATGACCCCCTACGAGATCTACTTCTATTCATCGGGAGCCATCGAGGAGGAGTGGACGGGCAAGGACTTCGTCACCAACCGCATGACCACGATTATCGGCTTCACATTCGGGTCGCTGATCGTGATCAGCATGATGGTGGTGGCCGCGCAGACGTTCTTCCTGCACGGGTTGAAGTCGGCGAGCTTCGGCAGCATTCCGGTTCCCGTGGTGTCCGCCCTCGGCATCGGCGGACTTGCCGTCTTTGCCTTCGGCGCCTTCGCCGATACCGGCGGCGCAGCCCTCGAGGCGTCCCTCAGCACCGGGTACAGCATCGCCCAGTTCTTCGGTTGGGATTGGGGCCAGGAACATAACCCACGGCAGGCGCCGGCTTTTGTCTTCACCTACCTCGTCGCGATCCTCGTGGCGGTGATCATTGGACTCACCGGGGTCGATCCCATCCAGCTCACGATCTACACCACGGCTCTGGCCGCCTTCTCCCTCCCCTTCACTTTCATCCCCTTGCTCATCGTCGCCAACGATGAGGTGTATATGGGAGATATGCGGAACGGTTTCCTGGCCAACATCTCCAGCGGATTCTTTCTGATCATCCTCACGATCGTGACGATTGCGACCATTCCGCTCTTCATTCTCAGCGGCGGCGGAGGTGGATGAGATGAATCTCTTCCGTGACGTGATGGACAAGGAACTGGATGACTGCGATGGAGACAAGATGGGCAAAGTGGATGATATTCTGCTCGAGCTACGGCCGGATGGCGCCGCGGTCGTGCGGGCGATCGTCATGGGACCGGGCTCCCTCTCTCCCATGCTGCCGTCGTTCCTGGCCCGGCTCGGCCGGTGGATTGAGGAACGCCTGCTGGGAAGCGCGGCGGACCAACCCATCGAGATCCCCTGGGAGAAGGTGATGAGCATCGACGTGGTGGTGAAGGTCGATGTCGATCGACACCAGGTCGGTGCCACCCACACCGAAGAGGCGCTCTGGGACCGTTTCATCTCACCCCTGCCGTGGTCCCGACGATGACCCACTCGTCTCAGGACCGGATAATCCGCGCCCAGGAGCTCATCGGACGAAAGGTCCGCGACGCCGACGGCCACGACCTGGGTCGCGTGTACGATCTCGCCGTGGCGCGAGCCGGGGACGAGCTACGGGTCGAGAGCCTCCTGATAGGGGCGCGGAGCTGGATTACCCGCTTCGGCTGGTCGGAGCGAGAGCACGGACAGCGCATCCCCTGGGACGACATCGTCTCCCTCGCGCCCGACATCACGATTCGGGGATCGAGGAAGGGCTCAGGATGACGATCGTTGAAATCGTGATCGCGGTGGCGTCGGTCCTCTCCGTCTTCTTTTTCCTGCTGTACGTCTACGCGCTCTTGCGCCTTCCGGGCGGCCGGCGCCCCAAGACGCCCACGTTTGACCGCTTTGGTGACCCGCTGCCGCCGAGCGTGAACCCCGGATTTGGGGAGACCGAAGAGGAGCGCAGCCCGCCCTAGCATGCCTGCCGTCTCACAGCGCCGGATGATCCATGCGTGACCTCGATGTGGTGGCCGTCGGCGAGGTGCTGCTGGACATGGTGGCGCCGGATGCCGGCGATCTCGCCTCCGCCCGGCAGTTCCTTCCGGTACCCCGGCGGCGCTCCCGGCAACGTCGCCGCGGGGGTCGCTCGACTGGGCGGACGAGCCGCCCTGGTGAGCGCGGTCGGCGACGACCCCTTCGGCGACTCCCTCCTGGCGACGCTGCGAGGACACGGTGTGGAGACAGGCGCGGTTCGTCGCGTGACGGACCGCACTTCCCTCGCCTTCGTGGCTCCCAGCATCGATGGGATTCCCGACTTCCTCTTCTACCGCGGCGCCGATGCCACCCTCCGTCCCGGTGACATCCCCGACGTCCTGCCCGGGCGGGCGTCCATCCTCTACGTGACCTCGATGCCGTTCCTCGATTCGCCGGCCCGCGAGGCGACCCTGCACGCCATTGATCTGGCGCGCGCCGCCGGCACTCCCATTGCCGCCGATCCCAATCTCCGCCTCTCCAGCTGGCCGGATCTCGCCACAGCGCGGCGGGTGATCGCGCCTTTACTGGAGGCAGACATTCTGAAGGTCAGCGAGGACGAGGCGCGGCTGCTGACCGGCGAGGAGGATGTGCGGCGGTCACTGGAGGCGCTGTCGGCCCCGCCACTGGTCGTGATCACGCAGGGCGAGCGGGGAGCGATCTGGCGCTTTCGGGGAGAAACCGGGTCGGCGCCGTCACCACGGGTCGAGGTGATCGAGACCACCGGCGCCGGCGACGCCTTTATGGCGGCGCTCCTTTTCTGCATCGCGCGCCGCGCCGGTACTGATCTGAGCCGCCTGTCACTCGGGGATGTCGCCGACGCCGTCCGTATCGCCTGCACCGCCGGCGCCCTCGCCTGCACCCGGCTGGGCGCGATGCCGGCTCTGCCGACCTGGCAGGAGGTGGAAGCGTCACTCCAGGGCGGCGGGGCGAGCGCATGGGACCGGTAGGGGCCGCCTCTTGCCGCACCCTCCCCAACAATCGTCTCACGGCGCACACGGTTATTGGCATCATGACGATATGCCGGGCCGCCTCCTGCCTCGCCCGTCCCGCCGATCCTCTCACGGCGCCACAACCAGTGCCTTCCCAACGACATGCCGTAGGGGCCGGCTCCTGCCGTGCCCGCCCTGGCCCCTCGTTCCCTCATGGTGGGATTGGCCGACGTGCGGAAGACAGAGGGCGGGAATCCTCGAGAGGGATTGGCACGAGGGAGAAGGCGGGCACGGCAGGAGCCGGCCCCTACCAGGCAGGGTGGCCTATCCGACCCGGCGTGGCAGGAGCCGGCCGCGACCGGAGGGTTGTGGCCTACCTGACACCAATGCGGCAGGAGTCGGCCCCAACCAGCGGGTGTTGGCTGGTCCCACGCCGCGCCTGATCGTGGCCGAGCCCGGCCAGAGGGTGTTGACCCGTTTGACCCGGTAGGGTAGGAGCCGGCCCCTACCGGGCATGGTGGCCCTTCTAATGCCAATACGGTAGGAGGCGGCCCCGGCAGGTGGATAGTGGCCCCTCTGATGCCAAGACGCCACGGGGCCGCCACGACCACAGGATGGTGGCCCCACTCAAGCCGATACGGCGGGAGGCCGCCCCTCCCTGGTAGCCCGGGGATCACTGGGGGCGCACGCCGCTATCACAGATTCGGTCGGGGGATCTCCAGTCTCGCTACCGGTCGCGTGCGGCCGTGACCGCCGCGTCCGGCGCGATCGGGTCGGTGGCCATGACGCTCTCGAACGCCGTCTCCGGTCGTGAGGGGAGCGAGGGTTCCGCAGCGGGGCCTTCGCTCTCCTCATGAATGAGCGGCAGGGAAGAGTGACCGGGCGAGAAGACAGGCACGGTGGCGAGAACAGGCCTGGGCGATGCCCTAGACAGAATTAGGGTCTTGACCCTATAGGCAGGCCACGAGCCGGGACATAGAGTGGATTGTAGGGATCACGTTCTTGACGTCACAACGGTCACTGTGGGAGGAAGCTATGTCTCGGATTGCTCGTGTGCTGGTCTCTCTCTGCTTTGCCCTGTCGGTTCTGAGCATCTCACGAGCATTTCCGCCATCCGGCGTGGCCGCCGCCGGCGGGTGGACCACCAGCGGAACCCAAATTCTGACTCCGGCCGGGACACCCTACTTGATCACCGGCATCAACTGGTATGGCTTCGAAACCAAGTCGTACGTGGCGCACGGGATGTGCTGCCAGGACTATACGTACATCCTGAATGAGGTCAAGCAAGACGGGTACAACACGATCCGGATCCCGTTCTCCAACCAGATGTGGGAGTCGGATCCGACGCCCGGCTCGAACACCATCAGCGCCTGCTCGGCCTGCAAGGGCAAGCACTCCCGCGACATCCTGGCGCTCATCATCAACTATGCCGGCTCCATCGGCCTCCACGTGATCCTGGATAACCATCGGTCCGAGGCGGGCAACTCGGCGGAGGGGAACGGCCTCTGGTACACCTCCAGCTACTCCGAGCAAAGCTGGATCAACGACTGGGTGAATATGCAGCGCTGGGTCCATGGCCAGCAGATGACGCAGGGCTCAACCGACACCGTGACGGTGAACGACACGGCCTCCGACGGCTACCCGACCGTGATCGGGTACGACCTGCGCAATGAGCCGCACACCCCCTCACGGACGGCCTACACGGCCGGCGCCACCTGGGGCACCGGCGACGGCATCTCCCCGGCCTCCAACCCCAATCCGAATCCGTTCGCGCCGGCCTGCGCCTCCAGTAGCACCTGTGTCGACTGGCGCCTGGCCGCCGAGCGCGCCGGTGACTCCATCCTCGGCGATGCCTCCAGCCACGGCTGGAGCTATCCGCTGATCTTCGTCGAGGGCATCAGCCAGTACCCCACGGCCTCCGGGACCGCCGGCGGCGGTCCCTACGACTACTACTGGTGGGGCGGCCAGCTGCAGGGCGTCAACGGCAATGCCGGCAATCCCGGCGCTCCCGTTGTCTTCAACGCTGGGGGCAGCGCCTCCAGTCTCGGTCCCGCGGTCTCCAATCAGCTCGTGTACTCCGCCCATGACTACGGTCCGGCCGAGTACGCGCAGTCCTGGTTCAACAGCAGCACGTGCTACACCAAGGGCTGCTCCGCCTCCAGTCTCTCCGATCTCTGGGTGAACCACTGGGCCTATCTCAACCTCTCCGGCGGCATCAACCCGGTCTGGCCTGGACACAGCAGCTACCCCTGGAGCAACACGGGAGCGACGGCCTATACCCAGGCACCCGTGTGGATCGGCGAGTTCGGGACCGGGAACACCAGCAGCGCTGTCGACACCTCGGGCGCCGGCTCGCAGGGGCAGTGGTTTACCGACCTGATCAACTTCATTCAGAGCAGCGAGAGCCCGACCTCCACCAACAGCTCCGGCTATGCCGTGAGCAACCTCAATTTCACCTACTGGGCGCTCAACACGGAAGACAGCTACGCCCTATTGGGCACCAGCTGGACCGGTCTCGCCTACGCCCCGAAGGAATACTCGTTCCTCTGCTTCGTGCAGTGGGGTCCACTGGCCGTGCCTCACGGAACGGCCTCCAATCAATGTGGGAACACGGGCGCGCTGCCCGGGCCAAGCTGAGAGAAGGAGATCTCTAGGACACGCCCTAGACGAAAAATAGGGTGCAGACCCTATACAAATACGACGTGACGGGCGATACCCTTAGGGCGTATGCCCCCCGTGGATGGGCATAGCGTTTGTTCCGGCTTTGGTTTGCCGCAGATGCATCTCCGTGCAGCCGGGCAGATGACGGTGGGACCACCTACACCATGAGGTCAGGAAATGGGAAGTAATGTGCTCCGTGGAATCCCCGTGACTCGCCTTCTGCTTGGCGCCGTCGCTCTCGCATTCGCGCTGGTGGGGAGCCCCCTGCTTGCCCCGCGCGCCAACGCCGAGCTGGGCGCCTGCTACAGCGATCCGGTTGTCGTCCTCTCCAATGGCGTGACCCTGGATCTCAGCGCCACGATCAACGACTCGGAGAGCGACATCAGCCAGGTCGCCTATAGCATCCACGCGCCCGCCGGGATCAGCGTGAACAGCATCACCTACACGTCTGGCCCGCTCGGTCCGAAAGAGGTCTTTCGTCTGGTCTCCAGCGGTACCTCCACCACCTATCGTGTCGCGACGCTGGTCAGCACCGGCACCACCGTCCCGGTTGATGCGTCCGTCGATGCGGTGACCGCGAACAGCGCCACCCTCGTCTCGATGTCGGGCAACAGCAACCAGCAAATCGTGGTGGATGTCACTCCGTAAACTGCCGGCAGATCCGATGCGACTCCATGTGCAACCGTCCGAGGCTGCCGTCGCGGGCTGCGCTGCTCTGTTTGCCCTTGCGCTCTGCTGGTGGCGCACCTATCTCGCGGTGATTCCGGCCGGTTGGTGGGGAACCTGGCTCCTCGCCGGTTTGCTCGTCCTGGCGGTTGTCGGAGCGTATCAATTCCCGCTGCAGGTCAGTCCGAAGAGCAAGATCTATCTTTCGAGCACGGCCTATTACCTGCTCGCGGTTCTCCTCGTCCCGCCACTCGCGGCGACGGGCGCGGTGATCGGATCACTCGTCGGCGAGATCTCCGTTCAGAAAAGACGCGGCACCCTGCTGCCGGACATTGTCGTGCAGACATCGCGCCGGAGCCTGGTTGTGCTCGCGGCGTGCGCGGTCGCGCATCTGCCCGGCCATGGTGCGGTCTACAGCGTGCTTCTGATTCTCACGGCCCTTGTGTTGTGGGTTGGCGATATCGTCACTTTCCCCCTTCTCGTTCGGCGGCTGGTCGGTCAACCGCCGGTCCGCATCGTGGTCTCGGCTGCCCGCCAGTCGTACCTGCTTGAAGGCGCCCAGTATTTGCTCGGTTTGATCGGCGGGCTCATTGGAGCGCATAACTTCTCGACCGTCGCCTTCCTCGCACCCGCCATGGTGCTCGTCTACCTGGCTTTCCGGGCGAAAGGTGAGGCGGAAGAGGCGCGCGCGGCGGCAGAGAGCGCTGCCGAGGCTCTCCGCGAGAGTGAGGCCCGCTATCGCACCCTCTTCGAGAACGCCAGCGATATCGTCTACACCCACGATCTGACCGGCAACTTCACGTCCATCAACCGCGCCGGCGCAGACCTGCTCGGCTATGAGTCCAGTGAGCTCCTGACAATGAACATCGCGGACCTGGTGCCCCCGGACAAGCTGCAGGGTATCCAGAGTGTGCTCGACAGTCTCCAACACGGCACGCCGGGATCCGGCGAGTTCGATGTCAAGACGAAGGACGGCCGGCGCGTCAATATCGACGTCAATGCCCAACTGCTGTACGCAGGCGGGCAGCCTGTCGGCGTGCAGGGGATCGCCCGCGACGTCACCGAGCGACGCCGCGCGGAGATGACCCGCATGCAGCACGCACGCGACCTTGCGGCGCGCGTCCTGGAAGCGCAGGAAGAAGAACGCAAGCGCATCGCCCGCGAGCTCCACGATGAGACCGCGCAGTCCCTCTCTATCCTGCTGGCGGGCCTCGATGTCCTCGAACCGCGCATTCCGACGGACGACCCGGTACTGCGATCCGGCTTCGAGCGCGTCTACATGCTCGCCCGCCGCGTGCTGGATGGGACGCGTGCCCTCTCCCACAACCTTCGCCCCTCGATCCTGGACGACGTCGGCCTCGCCGCGGCTCTCCAGTGGCTCGCCGGCGAGTACGAGCTGAGCTACGGCGGTCACGTCGACGTGGCCGCGCCGGATCTCGACGGCATGCTGTCGCCCGAGGAGGAAGTCGCGCTCTTCCGCATTGCCCAGGAGGCGCTCACCAACTGCGGGAAGCACGCGCACGCCTCGGAGGTCCATCTCTCGCTGTCCGTTTCCGGCTCGGCGGCCCAACTCGTCGTCGAAGACGACGGTGCGGGATTCAACCCGGTCAATGTCCCCGCGCCCAGCCGCCAGGGACGCCTCGGCCTGTACGGCATGCGCGAGCGCGCCGGCTTACTGGGCGGGGCGCTCGAAATTACGACGGCACCGCAGAGCGGGACGCGGATCGTGGCAACAATTCCGCGCACCGCGGCCAGAACCTCCGATCTCGTCGCACAGAATATCGCCGGCCGAACTGCCTGATTCTCGATAGCGCGGCACAGGGATGGCCGCTGCCGAGTGGAGCGGATTCGCCCCGACGATAAGCGGATCCGGTTGCCGTTACGCGTAGCGCTCGCGGGCCAGTCGGTAGGAGTCTTCCTCTCTCCGCAGGAGATCGGGGTTGCGGCCGAGGGCGACGGAGAGGAAGTAAGCAAACAGCTGCAGGGGAATCACGTAGGGGATCGGCGTCAGGATCTCGGGGATTTCCGGCATGAGGAGGCGATGGGCGCCGGGGAAGAGGGTCTCGCTGTCCTCTCCCGTCACGACATGGGGGGCGATCCCGATGGCCTCGGCAGCATGGACCAGGTCGGTCGCGCGGCGGATGGAGGGGCCGGTCGGCGCCAGCACGATGAGCAGGGTCGCGGGCGAGGCGGCGGCCAGCGGCCCGTGCAGCATCTCCTCCAGCTCGAAGGCAGCGGCCGGCAGATAGGTCGTTTCCAGCAGCTTCAGCTTGCCCTCGCCGGCTGTAGCCTCGTTGGGCCCGGCGCCGGTCAGCCAGAGATCGGCACGAGCGTTCTCGTGGAGATAGAGGGCGATCTGCGCCGCCAGTCGGTGCGCCAGGTCCTCCAGGCCGAGAGTGTCACGCACGACCTCGGGCAGCGGGGAAAGATCCAGGTGCTCGGCGGGATCGGCGAGGGCGTTGGCGAGGGCGATGAGGGTAGTCAGGGCGGCGGTGTAGCCGGCGGTGTGCGCCCAGGAGCGCTCTTCGGCGTGACCGGTGGGGAGGGTGAGAGCGGCCAGGGAGGATGCCTCCTTGCCCGGGAAGCCGGTGATGACGACGCTCTCAGCGCCGGCACGGCGGGCTCGTTCCAGGGCGCGCAAGGTCATGTGTGTCTCGCCCGAGTGCGTCAGCGCCACCACCACATCGTCGGGGCGGAGAGCCGGAAAGTAGGTGACGAGCTCGTACGCCTCGATGGCCTGTGCCTCCACGCGGCCGCGGGTGAAGCGGCGCAGAGCCTGCGCCCCGACCATAGCGGCGTTGAAGGAGGTCCCGGCGCCGGTGAGGAGGACGCGCCGGGCGCGGGATAGGACGCGAATGGTGTCGGCACCGCTCTCCGCGACGATCTGCAGCGAGCGGGCGACGGTCTCCGGTTGGAGATGGATCTCCTCATACATCAGATAGGGATGGCGGTCGCGGCGCTCCGGCGGCATGGCACCATTGTAGGGATGAAACGCGGGGCGATCTTCGATCCATCCGGTACGTATCGCTATGCGCTGACGCGGACCTGGGATGAGGGCCCCGAGGTCACGATGGTCATGCTCAATCCCAGCGCGGCCGACGCCGAGCGCGACGACCCCACCATCCGGCGCTGCATCGCCTTCGCCCGTGCCTGGGGCTTCGGGCGGCTGCGCGTGCTCAATCTCTTCGCCTACCGGACGGCGGAACCGTCGGTGCTGGCTCGAGCGGACGACCCGGTCGGGCCGGAGAACGATCGCTACCTGGCCGCATCCATCCGCTCCGATCTCCTGGTCGTCGCCTGGGGCAATCACGGCTCACTGCGGGGACGAGCCGCGGACGCCGGCCGATTATTCCGTGGCGCCTTCTGTCTGGGCCTCACCGCAGTGGGGCAGCCACGGCACCCTCTGTATCTGCCTGTCCAGACCCAGCCGCAGCCGTGGAGCGGACCGCCGGGCGGTTAAACGGAACGAGCCGGCTCCAAGAGCCGGCTCGATAGGTGTTAGATCCGATTAGGAGGCGAGACGGACGGGCTGATCAACCCTGCGGAAGAGGGTGCGAGACTCCTGCCGGGACAGCTCTCGGTACGAGTCGATCTTCCCGCACATGAAGCACTTCATCACGAGCATCTCTTCCAGCGGATACGATTCGTACACGAGTTTGCCGCCACACTTCTTGCAGACCGGTTGCGCCACGATAGCCTCCCTTGAATCGCCGGTGTTTGGTCGTCATAGGCACCATACCGCCGGGTCATTAGGGAGGAGTTAGCCCGCTGTTAGCTGGGAATTAAATTCCTAAATTTCACGACGATATCGGCAGGACATGCCGGGTCGAGGACCATGGGCCTGCCTTGAGGTGGGCCTGGCAGGCGGAAATCAGCTGCGTTTGGCTTTGCGACGTTCCGCTCGAAGGGCGCGCTGGTAGGCGTACCGCGCCTGCTGGCGCGTTAGTCCCAGATCACGCTGAATCTCGACCCAGGGCGCACCCTTCCCGCGCATCTCGAAGACGCGGCGCTCGATGTCCTGGGCAGAGGGTTGGTCCGTCACTCCCCATGCTAGACGAGCCGAATCCGGCAGCCTCACGACATCTGTGTCCGGGCGGGATCCCCTCATGCGGCATCGGTAGGGGGTCGTGTCCATTCTTCACACATAAACCCATCGTCATGGGACGTGGCACGCTACTTGCCATACATGAAAACGGAAAGACGGAATGACAGCTATTGGAGGAACCGGTGGCAAAGACAACGGTCGAGTTACCGGACGGACTGCATCGGACACTGCGGGTCAAAGCCGCCCTGGACGATCGCAGCATGAACGACATCATCATCGAGGCACTACAAACGCATCTCTCGGGTTTCCGGATCGAGCCGGGGATGTTGGAGATCGAAGAGGTTTCACGCGATCCGGAAAGGAGCAGGCAACATGCCGGAAGAGCGCATAGTTCGGACTGACAGCGACGCGGGTAGTTCGGCAGCGGGGGCAGCAACCCTTATCCAGACGATCGTCTGGTCGGTCGTCGTGCTGGTCCTCCTGGCGGTCGCGCTCTGGTTACTGCACGTGTATCTCCACATCTTCTAAAGAGGAGTTGTTCCATGCCCGTTGTGGAAGAGACGAGCGGAGGTGGCTCGAGCACAACGATGCTGCTCACCTTCCTCATCGGTCTCCTGATCGTCGTCATTGCCGTGGTGGTGATCCTCCACGGTGTGCTGCACATCTTCTAGAAAGGGAAGGGAATTATGCCTGAAGAGTATGTCACTCGAACGACCCCGGATACTGAGGTGGTTCAGGAAACTCCGGCCACTGAGGTTGTGGACACGACGCCAAACACCGTGGTGGAACGGCGTCCCGTCAGCCGCACGGTAGTCCAGCACTCCGATCCGGTCGGCAACGCTTTTGCCGCCAGTCAGCTGATCCAGACCATCGTGTGGTCCGTCGTCGTGCTCGTCCTGCTTGTCGTCGCACTCTGGTTGCTTCACGTCTACACAGGGATTTTCTAGGAGGATTTCGCAATGGCTAATCTACTCTGGGTTCTCGTGGTGATCCTGATCATTGCCTGGCTGCTCGGCCTCGGTGGCATTTTCCACCTGGCCCTCAGCATCATCTGGATCATTCTGGTGATCGCCGTCATCCTGGCAGTGATCGCCTTCCTCACCGGCGGCTATCTCGGCTAACCGGGAGACAGAGCAGAAGGGGCGCCTCGACGGCGCCCCTTTTTTGTTGCCCTGACCCGCCGGATCGTGATGGGAGCCCCGCCCGACGATTCCGTGGTCTGCTACCGGCCCAACAGCTCCGCCAGGAGGTCGCGACGCTCGCTGATGAGCAAGTGCGCCAGCCGGGCCAGGTCGGAAAGGGAGGCGCCGTCTCGCAGGGCGGAGAGCAGCGACTTGATGGGAGCCCCCACCAACCAACGCGCCATGATCACCGGCAGCACGGCCGGTCCCCGGACCCGCCGGTAGAAGGCCGGGTAGAGGCGTGCCAGCCGCCGCTCGTCGGCGACCAGCAGGCGCCAGTCTTCTCTCGTCAGCGGGCGACGCTCCCTTGCCTGGTGGACCACGACCGCCTCCGGCGCGAAGACGATCTCACCCTGCCGCAGCACGCGCGCCGCCAGCGCGGTGTCTTCAAACCAGCGCTGAAAGGCCGGATCCACCCCCCCGGCTTTCTCCAGCGCATCACGGCGATACGCCATGTTGCAGGTCTGCGCCAGGAGGTCACGGTGGAGCACCTGGACGGCATGCGAGCC
>JAJPIP010000098.1 GCA_021324655.1 Pseudomonadota bacterium | reverse complement strand
GGCGGACTCATCAGGAAGTTGGCTTTCACGCTCTGATGCACGCGCGCCTCGAAGTTGCGGTTGCCGCTCAGCACGCTCGCCACGACCAGATCGTTGTTGGTGACGACTTCTTCTAAGTGCGGCTCCAGCGGGCCGGAGTTGCCGATGCAGGTCGTGCAGCCGTAGCCGACCACCTGGAAGCCCAGCTCGTCCAGATAAGGCTGCAGGCCGGTCTTCTGCAGATACTCGGTCACCACGCGCGAGCCGGGCGCCAGCGAAGTCTTGACCGTCGGCGGCACGGACAGTCCCTTCTCGACCGCCTTCTTCGCCAGCAGCCCGGCGGCCAGCATCACGCTCGGATTGGAGGTGTTCGTGCAGGAGGTGATGGCCGCGATGACCACGTCCCCGTGTCCCAGGCTGTCCCCCACCTTCGCGAACTCGCCGGACACTTCTTCCACCCGGTCCGGGGTCGGGCGGTTCTGCATCATCTCGACTTCGGTTTCCGTGTTGGTGTTCGTGATGCTGACATGGTTATCCACCGCCAACGGCGCTGTTGCAGGGTCCTGCTCGCCGCCGCCCTCCAGCACCGCCGTGCCGGCGCCATTGCCCCCAATACGGAGCACGTACCGCTTGCCGTCCTCCGATTCGGGCTTGTTGTAGCCGCTCTCGGAAATCGGCTTGTGCAGCAGGTCATGGAACTTCGTCTTCACGTCCGTCAGGTCGATGCGGTCCTGCGGGCGCTTCGGGCCGGCCACGGCGGGCTGCACGGTCGCCAGATCCAAATCGAGGAGGGTGCTGTAGGCGATCTCGTCGCGGCGGGGCATTCCGAATAGGCCCTGCGCCTTGTAGTACTGGCGGATCGCGTCCACGTGCTCTTCGCTGCGCCCGGTCGCCAGGAAGTAGCGGCAGGTCTCCTCGTCCACCGGGAAGTAGCCCATCGTCGCGCCGTATTCGGGGGCCATGTTGCCGATCGTCGCCCGGTCCGTCACCGAGAGCGACGCCGCGCCCTCGCCGTGGAACTCGACGAACTTGCCCACGACTTTCGCCTGCCGCAGCATCTGCGTGATGTGCAGCACGAGATCGGTCGCGGTCACGCCGGTCCGCAGCGCGCCGCTCAGGTGGACGCCGACCACGTCGGGCGTGAGGAAGTAGACCGGCTGGCCCAGCATCCCGGCTTCGGCCTCGATGCCGCCCACGCCCCACCCCACGATCCCCAGGCCGTTGATCATGGTCGTGTGCGAGTCGGTGCCGACCAGCGTGTCGGGGTAGTAGACGCCGTCTTTCTCCAGCACGCCCTTCGCCAGATACTCCAGATTGACCTGATGGACGATGCCGATGCCGGGCGGCACGACGCTGAAGCCGTTAAACGCCTGCATGCCCCACTTCAGGAACTGGTAGCGGGCGCGGTTGCGCTTGAACTCCATCTCCATGTTCAAGGTCAGCGCGTTGGGGACCTCCAAATAGTCCACCTGCACGGAGTGATCGATGACCAGATCGACCGGCACCAGCGGCTCGATGAGGCCCGCGTCCTTGCCCATGCGGGCGACCGCCGAGCGCATGGCGGCCAGGTCCACGAGCAGCGGCACGCCGGTGAAGTCCTGAAGGACGATCCGGGCCACGACGAAGGGAATCTCCTCCGTCCGCTCGGCATTGGGCTGCCAGTTCGCCAGGGCGCGCACGTCCTGCTCGCGCACCCGCTTGCCGTCCACATTGCGCAGCACCGACTCCAGAATGATGCGGATGCTCACCGGCAGGCGCGAGACCGGCCCGACGCCCGCCTTCTCAAGCTGCGGCAGGGAGGTAAACTGTCCGGACCGTCCGGAGCCGAACGAAAATTGTTGACGCGAATCGAACAGGTTTTGGGTTGCCATGATCTTATGCCCCCGATCGAAAGCGGCCGGGCCATTCACCGCCCATTTCTCCGGGCATTGAAATACCCGTCTGGAGGTCCTTCGGACAACCGTCCTGCGGACGGAAAAGCCGCCGATTGCGAGGCTGTGCCCAGGACCCAAGGCCCAATGTGCCGTCGTTGAAGTTGAGTCTATTTTACCGCTTGATGAAGGTATACTGCAAATGAATTGTTTTTATAAAATTCATACGCCAGGCGCATAGAATGGAACTGTACCAACTGGAGGCTTTCGAGGCGGTCATTTCGCATGGCAGCTTCACGCGAGCGGCGGAAGCGCTCTATCTCACGCAGCCGGCGGTCACCCGCCAGATCGCGGCGCTGGAGGCGGAGCTGCAGACACGGCTCTTCGACCGGCTGGGCCGCACGGTGCATCTGACGGCGGCGGGCGAGGCGCTGCACCGCTATGCCGAAGCTATCGTCCGGCTAGTGCAGGAAGCCCGGCATGCCATCGCCGACATTGAGGCCGGGTCGGCGGGGCGACTGGCCGTCGGCGCCAGCAGCACGCTCGCCACCTACGTCCTGCCGCCGCTGCTGCGCCGCTTCCGCGAATCGCATCCCCGCGTCGAGATTTCGGTCCATACGGGCGTCTCCGCGCAGGTTCTGGAGATGGTGCGCGCCAATGAGGTGGACATCGGCCTGGTCACCAGCGAGGTCCACGATCCAGCGCTGCAGGCCACGATTCTGGCCGACTTCGCCACGTGCGTGGTCGTGCCGCCTACCCACCCGCTCGCCGCGCGCCGCTCGGTCAGCGCGGCGGAGCTGGCGGGCAGCCCGCTCATCCTCATGGAGGCCGGTACGAACCTGCGCGCCTACGTGGACCGACTGCTCGGCGCGGCCGGCGTGGAGGAGCAGGTGACGATGGAGCTGGACAACGTGGAGGCCATCAAGCGCATGATTCAAGCCGATCTGGGCATCTCGCTGCTGCCGGAGGTCGCGGTGAGCCTGGAGGTGCAGGACGGCCGCCTGGTCGCCCTCGATTTAACGGACGTTCCCCACGCGAACCGCCATATCACCCTTACCCACCGCCGGGACAAGTACCTCACCACGGCCGTGCAAGCATTCCTCCACCTCCTGAAGACAGAGTCAGGGTGAAATGCTAACCGTCGTGGCCGTGATCGTGATCCGCTGTGCGATAGTGGTGCGCCAGCAGATCTATCCCAAAATCGGTGGCCGCCTCATACATAGTTAGCTTCTTGGACCTTTGAAGCGTGCCGGTCACCGCCAGCGCACTTCCGAAAATCACATCGCGTCTTGTCAACATAACCT
>JAJPIP010000022.1 GCA_021324655.1 Pseudomonadota bacterium | reverse complement strand
CACCTGCCGGTTCCCCTGACGGCCGCCGGCGGCACGATCATGACCACCGGAATCGATCCCTCCGGGTTCGTCAAGGGCTGGTCGGTGGACCGCGCCGCCCGGATCCTGGACGCGGCCGGCGCCGGAAACTACGGCATCAATGCCGGAGGTGATGTCGTGGTGCGGGGTGGGGCTCTGCCGGACGCCGCGTGGCGGGTGGGCATCCGCCACCCCTTCCAGCGCGACCAGGTCGCCGCGGTCGTCACGGTCAGCGATCTCGCCGTGGCCACCTCCGGCGCCTACGAGCGGGGCGAGCACATCGTCAACCCTCACACCGGCGAGCCCCCCTCCGACGTGCTCTCCGTGTCGATCGTCGGCCCGGACCTGGGGACCGCCGATGCCTATGCCACCGCGATTTTCGCCATGGGGATCGATGGACCGGCCTGGACCACCCGTCTCTTTGGCTACGAGGCGATGATCATCCTGGCGGACCGGACGGTCCTCTCCACGCGCTGGTTCCCCAAAGAAACGGCAATGGGGCAGTGAGCGAACCGTCTGGTCGATTCCCAACTCCTCGCACCGAGTCGGGCACCCCTTCTCCGGACCAACCCCATCAGCGTGATACCGATACCGCCTCGAAACCGGACAGCGTGACGTCCGCTCCCCGGCGCAGCGAGTTGTGAATCTCCGCCACGCGGTCCGTGTGCACAATCAGGTCGCGAATGGTTGCCTCTGTAGCCCAACCCCAGGCCACCGGCTGCCTCAGGCCGGTCAATCGTCAGGGTGCGATTCCCGGACCAGCCAACGGCCGTGGAGGCATTGTGCAGCGTGCGAACGGATACCGTGGTCTGTGCCATCAGGACTCTCCCTCCCGGTTGGTGCAGGACTCTTGTACGGCTGTCTTCCATAGTTTGGGAATATGATCAGCGGGAGGATCAACGGCATCGAGGCAAACACGTACTCCCGGATCTGGTTCGACACCTTCCTGGGCCACATTCCCGGCCAGGTCACGGACGACGAGGTGGCCTTCTTGCAGCGCGTCCTGCCTCTTCCTGCGTATCGGCAGGTGCTCGATCTCTGTTGCGGTCCTGGCCGTCACGCCGTTCCGCTGACGGAGAGCGGGTATGTCATCACCGGACTGGATCGAGATCCGATTGCTCTCCGGCAGGCCGAGGAGACACTGCGAGGAACCCGCGCGCGCTTCATCGAAGGTGATATGCGGGATCTGTCCGATCTTCCCGGCCCCTTTGACGCGGCGATCATTATGTGGCAGAGTTTCGGCTACTTCGATCCGGCGACCAACCGGCACCTACTTACCGAGCTCGCGCGGGCGCTTCGACCCGGCGGCCGGCTCGTGCTCGACCTGTACCACCGAGCCTTCTTTGAGGCGCACCCTGGTACCCGGACCCTCGAGAGCGGCGGCAGACACGTCGAGGAGACGAAGTGGATGGAGGGCAACCGCCTCCATGTCACGCTGGACTACGGAGGGGGCGAGCGAGAGTCGATGGAATGGCAGCTGTTCTACCCGGACGAGATCGTCGGGCTTGCCGAAGGGGAGGGCTTCCGCCCGGCCGTCGTGTGCTCGCAGTGGCAAGAGAACGTGTTGCCTTCTCCCGATGTGCCCCGGATGCAGATCGTTCTCTCCACGCCTCTCGGCGGACGCGGTCACCATGAGTGATCCAGGCGAACTCCTGGATCCCGTGCGGCAGTACCTTGCGGCCGCTCGCTATGCGGTGCTGGCGACGAACGATCCTCATCTCGTGCCGCACCAGGTCGTCGTCCACTACCGCCTCGAGAGCACCGGCCTGTTGGTCAACGGTCGGGCTGATCGCCGGTGGGTCAGGAACCTGCGGCGTGACTCACACGTGTCGTTGCTCGTTCCTGATGCCGATCGGCCACTCCACTTCGTCAGAATCGCCGGCACCGCCGAGTTGATCCGCACCGGCAACCCGGCGGTTGAGGATGCGATGACGCTGGCCCGCCGGTATGGCGAGGATCCCTCGGCGTATCCGGGACAGGATCGTGTCAGCTTTCGGATCGTGCCGCGGCGCGTATACGAATACGGGTGAGGACACGTGCCGGGCCCATTACCTCTCTCGCGCCAGCTTCCTCCACCCTCCGGCTCGATTGTGGGCAATGATCGCCTGGAACATGGCGAGGAGCGCTTCCTCGTTGATCGCCGTGCCCTGATAGATCGCGATGGTGCGTCCCGTCTGGTTGTCGTGGCCGGACGTGATGAGTCCCTCCGGATCGGGAACGAGAGGATCGTAGAGAAAGACGTTCACGTGGTCCTTCGTCGCCAGCAGGGCGCAGATGTTGCCCTCCAAGACGAAGTACGGCTGTTTGGAGCGCTTGATGGTCTCCGTCACCGCAGGATCGGCGGCGTGCGCGAGTCTCCGTACCGTACGGCAGATGTCCTGCTGCCAGGACGGCAAGGCATCGATGTAGGCGTCAATGCGAGGATCAGAAACCTTGTCGGTCATGGCGGGTCCGGCCGGCCGTTAGCTCGCATGGTCGGGCCCCATATAGAAACTCTGTCCGGGCTGCCGCGTCGCGGGCGGAAATTCTTGCAGCAACCACAGGTTGCCGTCCGGATCGCTAAAGCCGGCATATTTCACTCCAGCCATCTCCGTGACCTCGCCGACATCGATGCCGCGCTGCACCAGCGCCGCGTGTGCCGTCTCCATGTCGGCGACGACCAGATGAAGCCCCTTGACCAACCCGGGCTGCATGTCCGAGATTCCCTGCATACCGGTCCCGAAGACGATGGAGCAGGCCGAACCGGGTGGTGTGAACTGGACTACCCGCATGCCGGGCATGGGTTGAACATCGACGAGGAGCGCGAACCCCGCCTGCTCGTAGAACGACCTGGCGCGATCAACATCGGAGACGGGAACCGGCACCAACTCCAATCGCATCTCGGGTACTGGGCTGTTCATCGCGTCGGTTTCTGCCACAGTCTCACTCCTTCACGGTCATCGGGCTTGCCGTGTCCTGTGCCGTGATCAGTATGGAAGGACGGTATCGTTGGAGACCAGCTACATCGCGTCCCTCCACGGGGTTAGTCATAGACCCGCACCTTCGGCCACAGGCGCGGAAAGATCGGGTGCGGCGCGCCGGACAGGATGGAGCGCCTGTCGTCTCACCACCTCCAGGGTGCCGGCTCAATCCGCCTCGATCTGCTCGCTCTTGTCCAGTCGGGGCCGGCCGCGGCGCGGGAGGGGTCCCGTCTGCTTGGGCAGCCGGCCGGCATCGGCCAGCGCCCGGCGCAGGAGCAGCTCGATCTGGGCATTGACGCTGCGGAACTCGTCCGCCGCCCAGTGGGACAGTGCATCGTGCACCGCCGGGTCCATGCGGAGGAGGATCGGCTTGCGCTCGCGCGTCACGAATAGAGCGTTCCGGCATTGACGATGGGGGACGGCGGTTGGTCACCGCACAGCACAACCATCAGGTTGCTCACCATCGCGGCTTTTCGCTCCTCGTCGAGCTCCACGACATTCTCTTCCGCCAGCCGGTTGAGAGCCATCTCCACCATGCCGACCGCCCCCTCGACAATGCGGGAGCGGGCGGCCACGACCGCGCTCGCCTGCTGCCGGCGCAGCATGGCCTGGGCAATCTCGGCGGCATAGGCCAGATGACTGATCCGCACCTCGACGATCTCGATGCCGGCGATCGCCACCCGCTCGGCCACTTCCCGGGCGAGCTGCGCCGCCACCACATCCGTCGAGCCACGCAGTGAGGTACCCGTCCCCTCGGTCTCGTCGTAGGGGTGGCCGTTGGCGACGTGCCGCAACGCGGACTCGGCCTGCACCGAGATAAAGTCGGTATAGTCATCGACCGCGAATACTGCCTTGGCGGTGTCGGCCACCTGCCAGACGACAATGGCTGCGATCTCGATGGGATTCCCGTCGGCATCATTGACCTTGAGGCGGTTGGTCTCGAAGTTCCGCACCCGGAGGCTCACTGCCCGCCGCACCGTCAACGGCACCACCGACCAGAGCCCCGGACGGCGCACCGTCCCGACGTACGAGCCGAAGAACTGCACGACCTGACTCTGGCCGGGAGCCACGATGACAAGGGTACTCAGCACGAGAACAAAGACGACGATAGGGAGCGCCGTCCACACTCCGGCGTGCACCTGCACCGCGACGATCGTCCCGGCGATGCAGCCGAGCAAGACCACGATAGCAAGCCATCCACTGATCATCAGCGCCGGGCGCTCCCGGATCGCTACCCGCGCTCCCTGGTGCCCCACCGGCTCGGTCGCTACCGCCGCCGGCTGCTCCTGTTGGTTCATGACTGTCTCCCGGCAAAAGTGATATCTATTAGATATCACTTTTGAGGTCATCGTGCAAGAGGATAATTTGTGACCGCGTATTCTCCGCAGGAGCCGATACGGTCAACCGAGGACGGGACCTCGACGAGTGAGTCGTCTTCTACCGCGACGTGATGGGATTGGAATTCCGCGACCGACGCTGGGTCAGCATCCGATGCCTCTGCTCCAGGAACGTTCGCTCCGCGACGTTCTCGGTGCGAGCAATAGCCTTTTCGTACGCGGCGACGGCTCCCTCATTCCGATCCAACCGGCGCAGCAGGTCGGCGTGCACGGCATGGAACACGTAGTAAGAATCCAGGTTCAGAGCCTCCACAATGTCCAGCGCCACCTCAGGTCCCTCCACCTCCGCCACGGCAACGGCTCGATTGAGCGCGACGATTGGACTGGAATCGAGCGTCAGCAGCAGATCGTAGAGGCGAACTATTTGGCGCCAGTCGGTATCCGCCGCCGTTGCCGCATCGCTATGGACGGCGTTGATCGCCGCCTGGATCTGGTACGGACCCGGCCGGTTGAGACGGAGGCAGCGCCGCACGATGGCCTGACCCTCCTCCACGAGGGAGCGATCCCAGCGGCTCCGATCCTGATCGGCGAGGAGCACCAGCTCGCCCGCGTCCGAGGCCCGCGCCTCCCGCCGTGCCTCGACGAGCAACATCAGCGCCAGCAGCCCCAGCACCTCCGGTTCGTCCGGCATGAGCTCGGCGAGGAGGCGCCCCAGTCGGATCGCCTCGGCGCATAGATCCTCCCGCACCAGGTGGTCACCCGCGCTCGCCGTGTGGCCTTCATTGAAGATCAGGTAGATCACAGCCAGCACGGCCCGTAGCCGGCCAGGGAGGTCGGCCTGCTTCGGCACCCGATATGGGATCCGCGCGTCGCGGATCTTGCCCTTGGCCCGGACCAGACGTTGCGCCATCGTCGGCTCCGGCACGAGGAAGGCGCGGGCAATCTCGGCCGTTGTGAGACCCCCGAGTAACCGAAGCGTCAGTGCCACCTGCGTCCCCATGCCCAGCGCGGGATGGCAGCAGGTGAAGATCAAGCGGAGGCGGTCGTCGTCCACCGGTCCCTCCTCGTCAGGCTCATCATGATCCGTTAGTCGGGCCGCCTGCGCATACCGGTCATCGCGCGAAGCCTCACGGCGGAGGCGGTCAATGGCACGGTTGCGTGCGGCCGTGATGATCCACCCGGCCGGACTGGGTGGGATGCCGGTAACGGGCCAGCGTCGGACCGCAGCGGCGAAAGCCTCCTGGACCGCCTCCTCGGCGAGGTCAATGTCGCCGAAGTGGCGGACCAGGACGGCAACCGCCCGGCCGTACTCCTCATGGAACACGCCCTCGATCCGAGAGCCGACTCGCGACGCGTGGTCGGTCACAGATCCTCGCGCACTTCTGAGAAGGGCCGCACCTCGATGGGGAGGCCGATGGCGCGGGTAAACTTGCTGCCCCACTCGAGGGCCGCATCCAGATCCGGCGCCTTGAGGATGGTGAATCCGCCCACGTACTCCTTGCCCTCGGCGAAGGGCCCGTCGGTCATCAGTACATCACCGCCGTTCGCCTTCACCACGGTGGCCGTGCTGGGGGCGTTCAATCCGCCCGCGAAGACCCAGCAGCCCGCCGCCTTCAGCTCCTGGTTGACCTCCTCGACTCTCGCCATAATCGGCCCCAGCACCTCGGGGGGAGGCTGCTGTCCGTCGGTCGGGGTGATCACGCTGAGGAGATAATGCTTCATGGGTATTCCTCCTTGCAGTATCGCCGGTCCCTTGCCGGCTTCTCACCTTCTATACGAACGCCTCCCCGCGAAATCGACACGACCGCCGGCCACATTCCAGAGCTCGTGCATTATCGGCATCACCGGATCGTAGTGGCCGGCCCGAGTGCCGGCCAGCCTGACGCCGGCGTAGACCAAACCGGGCTGGTCGCCACGCGGGGCAACCACGACGGGAGAATGCACGAGCCCTGGGCCACATTCAAGGTCCGGTTGACATTCCAGAGTCACCAGTATAGAAAGGGGGGACGGTTGGCAGACAGTCGTGAAAGGAGCCGAGCGATGGTTCTGCTACGAGCAATGGTCCTGGGACTTCTCGTCCTGGTGAGTCAGGCGGTTCCGGCCGGAGCCGCGGGTAGCACGGTCAAGGTGACGGTGAAGATCACCACGACCGGCGGGACGGTGTGGGGGAAAGTGCGCCTCTCATATACGGCGCACGGAATGAAAGCTGCCAAGACCTGCGGTAAGGCGAAATGCAGCTTCTCCGTCCCCAGGGGCGTGCAACTGAAGCTCAAGGAGACGCCGACCAACACTCAGACCTGGCCCTTCAAAGGGTGGGTGATCAAGTCGGGGATGGGAACGAAACATGTCCAGGCGGCCTCGGTCTCCTGGCACGCCACCGCCGCGGCTGTCATTCAGGCGGTCTACACGCTGCCCTCGAGCAACACGTCCGGATCGGGGACGGGCTCAGGCTGGAATCCGTAGACGATCATTTCGTGTAGCCGGGAACCATCCCGGCTACACGATGTCGTCCGATTCACCCCTCTGAGGAGCCAGGGTGTCCCTCGCCTTATTCTCGCCTCGGCTGCTCGACATTGCGGCGCCTTTGCCCAGCGCCCTGCCTGTCTCGATCGCTAATGGCCGTTCGCTTGAATGCTCCAGATGATGCCGGTCCCCCAGTCGGCCACCAGCAATGAACTATCCGGCCCAACGGCAAGGGCAAGGGGATGGCTGAATCCCGTCGCAAAGGTGGAGACGGTCGCGTGCGAGCCGGCAAAATGCACGCGTTTCAGGATGTGTCCGGTGCCGAGACCGTTGACACTGTCCCCCCACTCCGCGACGAACGCGTCACCGCGATAGCGTCTGGGGAAGGTCACTCCCGTGTAGAAGACCAACCCATCGGCCGAGGAATGCGGCTCGAACTCGGCGACCGGGGGAATGGTGCCGGCACAGCCGGCCCCCTGGCCGCGGCCCCAGCAGTTCGGCCAGCCGTAATTCCCCCCCTGCCGAATCAGGTTCAGCTCATCCGGCACCGAGTTGCCGTAGTCGTCACGACCGTTGTCGGTGGCGTAGAGGCGGCCCGTGGCCGGCCGAAAGGCCAGACCGTAAGGGTTGCGCAGCCCGCGCGCGTAGATCTGGGCGTGCCTGCCGTCGAGATGGAAGCGCATGATGGTCGCGCTGCGCGCATCGCTCTCGGTGCAGGCGTTGCAGGTTGACCCCACGCCGACGTACATCCAGCCGCCGCGAAACGTCAATCCGTCGTTCTGGTGTTTGCCTACCGGCAGTCCACTGACGATGACGCGCGAGCGAAAGGATCGGTAGCCGGACGAAGGGGTCAGCCTCGAGATATGGCCGGTCCAGGACGCGTACAGGGTCTGGCCATGCCAGGCCAGACCGAGCGGCACACCGGGCACGGAGGCGATGGTCACTGTCGTGTGCCCGTTGAAGGCGAGAAAGGCGCCATTCTGCTGGGCAACGTACAGGCGGCGGTCCGGGCCAATGGTGATCGCCGTCGGCTCGGTGAAGCCCGATGCCATGATGGTCGCATGGAAGGCCGCCGGCAATGACAGCCCGGTCTGCGCCGACAACCGTCCCGGCACCAGGAGTGCCGTCAGGACGCAGAACATGATTGTGGCGCGACGTGATGTTGATCGCATGATCCGCCTGGTGGTCAGGAAATGAAAGGGCCGCATTTTTCGCACAGTCCGGCGGAGTGGGATTCCGCCGATTTCACTCTACGCGGCAAAGATGACGATTCGATGCGAAAGTGATGACAATGATCGCGATGGGAACAGTTCAGGCGCCGCTTGTCATCTGGTTGTATACCTCCTGTCATGTTGCCCCCCTGGAGTAGAGGTGCTCTGCGGAGGATCATTTCCCGTGGGGCTGAGGCAGGCAAACCCGAGGAAAAGCGGTTGACCTGCGGCCATTAATCACCGATACTGCCCACGAGATTGGCGAGAGATCCGGAGAACGAGGAACCGCAATAGAAACGACTATCGAGCATGGCGTCGCTCGGGGGGACGGCGCTCTGCGGTTATGCCACCTCATCCTCGTCCAGTCGGCGGCTGTCGGTCGACACACACCGGCCGGAAATAGCGGCCGATGAGATTCCTGCGGCGCATTCTCCTGGCCCTGCTGCTCGTCATCGTTGGTCCCCTGGCCTGGCTCGCCTATGAAGTACACACCGTCTACACGGATGTGCAGGCCACCTACGTGGCCGCGCCGCGCCTCGCCCCAGAACCGAAGGTAACGCCGATTACCAACTTCTTCGGCCACCGGCGCATCAATATCCTGCTCCTCGGCAGTGACAACGACGCCAAGTTCGTCCAGAAATATCCCCTGACGCAGAGCATGATCGTGGTCAGCATCGACCCCGTCCACGACACGGTCAACATGCTGTCGATTCCGCGCGACTTCTGGGTCGACATCCCTCAGGTGGGCATGGGAAAAATCGACACGGCCGCCGAGATCGGCGGTGTCTCCCTGGCTCGGGCGACGGTGGAGTCCCTCTTCAACGTCAACATCGACTACTACGCGTGGGTCGGCTTGAACGGCTTCAGTCATGTGGTCGATGACTTCGGCGGGGTGACGATCGACGTCAGTCATCCCATCCTCGACGACTTCTATCCCAACGATCAGGGATCGGCGAATCCGTACGGCTACGAGCGACTCTTCATCCCGGCGGGCTGGACTCATCTGTCCGGCCGGCAAGCGCTCGAGTACGTCCGCACCCGCCACGGCGATCTGGCCGGCGACTTCGGTCGGTCGGCGCGGCAGCAACAGGTCTTGATGCAGCTGGAGCGGCAGGCGAACGGCTGGAACCTTCTCCTCAAGATCCCGGAGCTGGCCAACGCGATGAAGGGCATGCTCCAGACCGACCTCAGTCCCAACAAACTGTTTGACCTCGCCCGCCTGGCGCGTCATATCCCGCCCTCACACATCACGCGCGTCGTTCTCTCCGCTCCCACGTACTGCACGCCGGACACGACGGCGGATGGCCAGAATATCCTCGATCCCGACTGGCAGACCATCACTCCGGTGGTGCAGAAACTCTTCGCCCCGATCACGGCGGAGCATCCCGCTGCGTCCGCCACCAGCACGCCGGCCACGGCCGCCACCAGCACCGCCCCGGCGGGATCTCCAACCACGAGCACCGCGACTCCCTTGCCCCGGACCACGGAAACGGGACCGGCCACGCGTGCTCCAACGGCCGTGCCATCGCTCTCCCCCACTCGCCTGCCCGCCGATCTCATCTACGCATCCGGCGGTACGTTCTACGAGATGAGGTGGAACGGTCAGTCGAGTGACATCATGCCCAACTGGATGACCGCTGCCGACACGCCGGCCATCTCAGCCGATGGGCACACGCTCGTCTTCATGCGCTGGGCGCAGGACGCCTCGAACATCGACGTGTACGATCTGCAGACACGGCAGACGCCCACCCAGATCACCAATGATGCACCACCCGATCCCACCGATCCGAGCGACGGGATCTGGGGAGCATGGCCGTCGTGGAGCGCCGACGGCAGGACTGTCCTCTTCTCCAGTGATCGGTACAAGCTCCAGTCGACGGCCGGTGAAAGCCGGCAGATCGATCTGGCGATCTACGCCATGAACCCGGACGGCTCGAATCTCCGGCAGATTACCCAGCCGGCCGCCGGCGCCGGCGGGGATACCGATCCGCAGTTCATCGGCAGATCGGATGACTTCCTCTACGACCACTGGAGCTACTCATATCAGGATGGCGTGCCGGTGGGGCAGCCCTATTCCCAGCTCATGATCGGGAATCTCAACAATCCCAATGCCTCCTGGACCCTCACGGCGCCCGGCGGGGAGATCGTGCAGCCCGCGGTCGATGCGGCCGGCGGTCACATCGCCTATGTCCAGTCCGAGGGGACGGCGAGCAAACTCGTCGTCGCGCCTCTGATCCATTCATCGGGCGGGTACCGGCTCGGTTCCCCAACGGTCATCGCCTCCGGGGAGGTCGGGCAGCCGGCCTTCAGCCCGGACGGCCGTACCATCGCCTTCTTGCAGGCTGAGGGCACCGGTTTCGCGCTGTATCTGGAGCCGGACGCCGGCGGCCCGGCGGTCAAGCTCACCGCCGCCGGCAACGGACTCGACGCCGTCTCACGCCCGGTCTGGGTACCGCACACCGCACCGCCACCACTCCCGCCGCAACCGACACCAACGTCGGGCGCTTCCCCCACGCCGCGTCCACAACAGACGCCGACGCGCCCGGTGTGCGCGCTGCGAGGACGAGGCTGCTCTTAATCCTCCCCGGGGACTTTCGATCTTGCGGCCGGGTGACCGCCGGTCCCCGGATCATGCGCGGTGCGAGTGCCGGTTCGGTTGCTACACTGCGCCCATGGAGTTCGAGTTCCGCAGCAAGATGTGGTTCTGGAAGGGCCCGGCCCCGTGGTACTTCATCACCGTGCCGCCGGAGGATTGCTTCGAGCTGGCGGCAGCGTCCACCGTCGTGAGCTACGGCTGGGGCATGATCCCGGTCACGGCGCGGATCGGAAGAACGACCTGGACAACATCGCTCTGGCCTAAAGACGGGCAGTACATCGTGCCGGTGAAAGCGGACGTCCGGCGGGCCGAGGGACTCGGGCTCGGCGACCTGGTACGGGTCCGTCTCGCCGTCAGCGTGTGATCGGCCTGCCTGGCCGACGTGATGGGCGGCTGCCGGGTCCTCGATGATTCGGCCGAGCCGTCGAAAGAGCGCGCTGTCGACCTGCGGGATGCGGACGCGAAGGTCTTAGGATTTGTCGCTCGCCGTCGCCAGCTGGTGCTCAATGGCAGCAGCAATGAAGGCCGCATCGTCTCCCACTCCGCAAAACAGGTCGGATCTGCCCGTGTGCTGAAAGTGAATGCCCATGAAGTAGAGGCCCGGGAAAGCGGTCACGCCCCGGCGGTGGATGGGTTGGCCGGTCCTGTCGAACACCGGCACGCGGACAAAGGAATAGTCCACGTGGTAGCCGGTCCCCCAGACGATGCTGCTGATCCCGGCGGACCGCATGTCTAACTCGGTCACCTCGGGCAGCCGGAAACCATCGTCCCCGTCATAGTCGTCGGTATTGTCCGGGTTACGTGGGGGAACAGACAGCCCTGCCTGCTCGATGTATTCGTCGAGCTGTCTGGTCAGCCTGGCAGTCAAGGCATCAGACTCAGCCAGGGTCCAGTGCAGGTTCGGTGCAAACGCGAGCCGGTAGCCGTCTCCGCTCTCATAGTGACCAAGCAGCCGGATACCAATCCGGGCAAACTCGTGGAGGTTGATGGTATGCCCGCCCCGCGTCCCGGACAGAAGTCGACCGGGAGCCCACCTGAAGTTGGGATCGGGGAGCTGATCCACCGGATGGTCGTAGATCCCGGCTTGCAGCATCCACCAGAACCCGTCCTTACCACGGTACCGGCGAGGAGTGCGTCCGGTTCGGCTGGTGGCCAGGTAGACGTCACGCCCCGCTTCCAGGAGATCCTCCGCGATCTGCGGACCGGACTGAGCACCGCCGACGACGAGGACCGCTCCCGGCGGCAGGCCATCCGGATTCCGGTACGCGCTGGAGTGCACCTGGACAATGTCCGGAGCCAGATCGGCCGCTGAGGATGGGATCCGGGGCCGAGCGAAATAGCCGCTGGCGACGACGACCGCTCGTGCCTCCACGCTCCCCTGATCAGTCTCGACGACGTATCGGTCGGCAGAGTGCGTAACCGCCACGACCCGGGTCCGGGTCCGCACGGGAGCCTGGAAGCTTACCGCGTATTCCTCCAGACAGCGAACCGTCTCATCACGGGAGAGAAAGGCATCCGGCTCGTCGCCGGCATAGGCGGCGCCGGGGAGATTGAAGGCCCCATTGGCCGTGTTGAGGTAAAAAGAATCCCAGCACCCCCTCCATTTCTCCCCGACCAGACCTCTCTCGAGGACGAGGTGCTCGATGCCCGCGCGGCTCAAGAAATAGCTCGTGGATAGCCCGGCATGGCCGGCACCGACGACCACGACCTCGACGCGCTGCATAGGTCACACCTCCTCGTGGCCGCAGGGTAGTACAGGCGCGCCGCAGCGCGCCAGGTTGGTGAGATCGGCGACGCGCACAATCTTGCTCGCCGGCAGGTTCTGTTAACTCTGGCCGCGTCCCCTGCCCTCTTGCCTCTCGGACTGCATCGGTCCCTTGATAGTGTGAGACGTGGCGAACGCGTCTGACGGGGAGCAGGGTCGATACACCACGGGCTCCGGCCGTGGCTGGAACGGTGAGCTGGAAATGAATCGTCCACCCTGGTTCTTCGACGAGCCGGCCCACGCGGGCGCCGAGCACCTGGATCCCGCCTACGTGGCCGCGTACGACCGCAAGGCCCAGACCGACCCAAGCAGCGACCTTGCTCGCTTGCAGAGGCTCGGCCTTGACGACACCAGCACGCTCGTGGACTTCGGCGCGGGGACCGGCACCTTCGCGCTGGCCGCGGCCCCGGCATGTGGCCGCGTCGTGGCGGTTGATGCGTCTGCCGCGATGCTGGACATGCTCAGGGACCGGGCACGTCGGATGGGTCTGATCAATATCGACGCGGCCCACAGCGGCTTTCTCACATACACGCATCAGGGCGCACCGGCCGATTTTGCTTACTCCCGGAATGCTTTGCATCACCTCCCGGACTTCTGGAAGTCACTGGCTCTGGAGCGAGTGGCGGCAACGCTACGTCCCGGAGGAATCTTCTACCTCCGAGATCTCGTCTACTCCTTCGCGCCGGAAGACGCGTCCCGGGTCATCGACGGGTGGCTCGCTCGAGCCCCCGCCCGGCCCGAGGAGGGCTACACCGCGGCGGATCTCGCCACGCACGTTCGCGAGGAGTACAGCACATACAGCTGGCTCCTGGAGCCGATGATCGCGCGGGCGGGATTCGAGATTCGGGACGCAGAGTATCCATCAGCCGTCTTCGCCGCGTATACCTGCGTGAGACGGTAGTCTTCGGCGGGATCCGTCAACGGGCCCTGTCAGGATCGGGCCACGCTTTCGACGGCGTCTACGACGTCATCGAGCGGGATGCGGGTATCAATCTCGAGCGAGGCGGCGCGCCGAAGCAGCGGCTCAACCGTGTCGACATGCTGCAGAACCCGCGCCAGCTCGTCGGGATCCTTGCCGTAGTCGTTGGTGGCCCGGGATGCCAACCGCGCGACGAGCACGCTCACCGGAGCACTCAGCAGAACGATATGGTCGAAATCCGGATGGAACCTTCCCTGATTGGCTGCCGTGCCGCCGACGAAAAGCATCTCGGCATCGCTGTCCGCCAGGAGAACGGCGACACGGTCTTCACGCCACACCCAGTCGTGATTCTGCCAGGCTGATCCTGGCGCCGACGGAGGGTCGGCGGGACCATCGTCGGCCATCGGCACCCAATGGGACCACTCGCCGCTGTCGAGATCGACAGCCTTGTAGCCACGGGCGGCAAGCGCGCGGATAACCGTCGATTTACCGGTGCCCGACATGCCGGTAATGAGCACGCGCTTCACCGCGCCGGCGTCCTCTCAGGCCGCGGCCGTCGCCAGCTCGGTCCGCAGGGCGCGCAGGACGGCTTCGACATCCTCTTCTCGCACGAAACCCATATGCCCGACACGGAAGATCCTGCCTTTGAGCCAGTCCTGGCCGCTGCCTACGACCACGCCGTGCCGCTCCCGCAGTCCGCGCAGTAGCGCCCCGGCGTCCACGTCGTCGAGCACCTGGACGGCCGTCACCGTATTGGAGGCAGCCGCCGGCTCGGCAAAGAGCTCGAGCCCGAGGTCCTGTACGCCTTCCCGCAGCAGACTCCCGATCGTCCGGTGCCGGGCAAAAACGTTCTCCGGCCCTTCCGCCAGCATCTGACGCAGAGCTTCCTGCAGGGCGAAGGCAACGCCCACCGCCGGGGTAAAGGGCGTCGTACCGTTGGCGCCGTTCTTTCGCGCCTTGCCGAAGTCCCAGTAGTAGCGAGGCATCGTAGCCTGCCGGAACGCCTCCCAGCCACGCTCGCTCACCGCAACCATGGCGAGCCCGGGCGGCGACATCCAGGCCTTCTGGGACCCGGTAATCACCACATCCACATCCCAGTGATCGAGTTCGAACGGCAAAGCACCAATGGAGCTGACACCGTCGACGATGATCAGTGTCTCGGACGATACAGCTCGAATGGCCGCGGCCAGGGCAGCAATGTCGTTGGTCACGCCGGTCGAGGTCTCGTTGTGGGTCAGGATGACGGCACGCGGCAGCGGCTGCAGCGCAGCGGCGACAACCTCCGGCCGCGCCGCCTGTCCCCAGGCAATGTCGACGCGCCGCACCGACGCGCCAAACGCTGCGGCAATGTCGGCAAATCGGGCACCGAAGACACCGCCGACCACGGCAACGACGTCGTCGCCGGGAGACAGCATATTGACGATCGCCGCCTCCTGGGCTCCGGTACCGGAACCGGTCAGGAGGAGGGGGTCGCCGGCACAGCCGAAAAACGGCTTGAGACCGGTGATGATATCCCGCATGACGGCGGCGAACTCCGGGCCACGATGGTTGACCATCGGGCGTGCCCCGGCCTGCGCGACGTCGGGTGGAACGGGGGTAGGACCGGGGACACGAAGATTGCTCGGCATCATGACACTCCCAGAACGGACGGGTTAATGGCGTGGGCGACGGGGCGGCCCGCGAAGTAATCGAGCACCTGGTGGGCGATCTCGACGGAGACGTGGGCCTGTGCCTCGCGGGTAGAGGCGGCGACATGCGGTGTCAGGACCACATTCGGTGCCGTCAGGAGTGGCGAGCCGGCGGGCGGCTCATCCTCGAAGACGTCGAAAGCGGCCGCGGACAGGTGTCCATCGGCCAGGCACACGGCAACCGCCGCCTCGTCCACCAGACCGCCACGCGCGCAGTTCACCAGGATCGCTCCGGACTTCATGCGTGCGAGACGCGTCTCATCGAGGAGATGCCGTGTCTCGGGGAGGAGTGGGATGTGGAGAGTCACCACATCGGAGACCGCCAGCAGATCGTCGAGCGGCCGCGAGGTCAGCCCGAGATCGTTCCAGGCAGCGGGTGGCAGATAGGGATCGTGGGCCATGACGTCCATCCCGATGGCGGCGCCAAGCAGAGCGACCTGACGGCCAATCTTGCCGGCACCGATGACACCCAGGGTCTTGCCGGCGAGCTGCGTCCCGCTGTAGCCCGTTCGCCAGGCACCGGAGCGTACGCCGGCATCGGCGGCCGGCAGCCGGCGGGCGGCGGCCAGCATGAGGGCGAGAGTGTGTTCGGCGGCGGAGCGCACGCTGGCATAGGGCGCGTTGACCACCAGAATGCCGCGGCGCGTCGCCGCGTCGACGTCGATGTTGTCGACGCCGATGCCGGCGCGCGCGACCAGACGCAGATCATCACCGCGGGCCAGCAGATCGTCGGTCACTCTCGTGCGGCTGCGGACGATCAGGGCCTCCGAGCCCGGCAGCAGGGAGGCCACGTCGTTCTCACCGGCGACGGTGACGGCAAGCCGGTGCTGCATGAGGGCAATCCCATCAGCACCAAGTGGATCGGCGATCAGGACACGGGTCATAGGGCCTGTCCTTCCAGATCGGCCCGCGCATCCGCGAGATGCGCCGTGCTGTTGACGTGCCGGACGCTTCCCAGAAGATCGGGCCCCACCAGCGTCGAGATCGCCGCATTCTCCAGCGAAACGTCGGTGAAACCGTGCAGCGGGCGCCCGCCGGCGGCGGCAATGGCGAGCCGCGCCACCGTGTCATGCGTGACGACCACCCACGTCCCGGCCCGGGCCAGCACATCGGCGATGACGGGCACGGCACGGCGATGCACGTCAGACAGTGACTCGCCACCGGGGAAGGTGACGGCGTGTGGCTCCCGGACCCAGCGGTGGTAGTCATCGGGGAAACGCTCCACCACCTCGTGGCGCGACAGGCCCTCCCACACCCCGTGTGCGATCTCGGTGAGACGCGGCTCCAGCACGGGCTCGAGTCCGTGGTGGGCAGCGACGGCGGAAGCGACCGCTCGCGCGCGGCGGAGCGGACTGCTGAGGACGCCGGAGATCGGGATCGACTTCAGGTGGGACGCGATGAGAGACGCTTGCCTCTCGCCGAGGGGACTCAGCGGCGTATCTTTCTGCCCCTGGTAGATACCGGCTCGGTTCCAGGCGCTCTCCGCGTGACGAACGAGCAGGACGGTTGCGGCCATCAATGGACTCCCCACGCGTCACGAGGCCGGCGAGCGAAACCTCACCCTCCGGGCTTTTGTCCCCCGGGTGTAACCGACCGGCCCGCACCGCTCGGTCCAGTCCGTTCGCAAGGAACGCGGAACCCTAGGTGCGCTTTCCCTCGACAGGTACCCGCACGCGTTACCTGTCTGTAATTGGTGGGATTATACGGGGGTCTGGCGGGTCACGCAACCATCAAATGCGTCGCGACCCGTTCATTGGGAGCGGTACACGATGCGTCCGTCGACGATGGTCGCGGCAATGCCGGTCTGCGGCAGCTCCCTGGGCGCGAGGGCGAAGAGATCGCGCGCGAAGACGGTGATATCGGCGAGTTTGCCGGCCCCCAGCGTCCCTTTTACCCGCTCCTGACGCTCAGCATACGCCGCGCCCCGCGTGTAGGCGTCCAGTCCCTGCGCCAGCGTGACGGCCTGTTGAGGCTGCCAGCCGCCGTCCGGTTCACCCTCCGGGTTGGTGCGCGTCAGGGCGGTGTGCAAGCCGATGCGGACATCGGGCGTCACGATGGGCCAGTCACTGCCGAAGGAGAGATGGGCGCCGGTTTCCAGGATGCTGCGCCAATTGAAGGCATAGGGCTCACGTTCCGGTCCGACCAGCTGGGTCCAGGGCGTGTACCGCGGGTCGGTGGTGGGCGCGGCGTGCAACGGCTGCATGGACGCGGTGACGCCGAGCCGGGCGAAGCGTGGCAGGTCGTCGGGGTGGTGCACCTCGATGTGCTCGATGCGGTGGCGGCGCTCGCCGCGGCCGAACTCCTGGTGAGCGGACTCGTAGTTGTCGAGAACGGTGCGCACCCCACGGTCGCCGATGGCATGCGTGGTGACGTCGAGGCCCCGGACATGGGCGCCATGCACAAAGGAGCGGTGCACGGCGGGATCCATGTCCGGAACTCCGACATCACCGGACCCGTCAGCGTACGGCTCCAGCATCATGGCGGTCTTGCTCTCTACCACGCCGTCGATAAACATCTTGATGCCGATGGTGCGGTTGAAGGGACCGCTGTATTGCTGAGCGAATGCGACGACCTCGTCGAGATACTCGGGCGGCGTGCCTTCCCAGACGCTCATGTAATGGTGCGCGCGAATGGTCAGGTCGCCGCGCTCCAGAAGGCGCTGGTATTGCTGCAGGCGGTCGAGATCGGCATCCATGTTCTGGACGGAGGTGATCCCGAGGCGGTTGACGAAGCGCATGGCGTCGCAGAGCATGGCGTCGCGCCGTTGCGGGCTCGGATGCCCGATGGCGTCCTGCACGAGGTTGTACGCCAGGCGTTCTTTCAGCATGCCGGTCGCGTTTCCTTCGGCGTCGACCACCACTTCATTGGGCAACGGAATATCCGCGCCACGCTCGATGCCGGCCCGCCGCAGCCCCTCGCTGTTGCACCAACTACTGTGGGAGTCAAAAGCACGTACGAAGAGGGGACGATCCGGGATGGCCGCGTCGAGCACCTCCCGCTCGGGGCGATCGAGGCCGGTCAGGGGCTCGTAGGCGAGGCCGTAGGCCTCGATCCACTCGCGTTCGGGATGCTCCGCGGCATACGCGCGCAAGCGCTCCTGCAGATCGGGCAGCGTGGTCACGCCCTCCAGGTTGAGGGTCGTGAGGTTGTACGCGCCCATCGTCATGTGCACGTGGCTATCGTTGAGACCGGGCGTCACCAGACCGCCCGGGACGTGGATCTCCTCCACTCCATCCCCCGCTTGCTCACGCGCGTCCTGCTCGCTCCCCACATAGGCGATCCGTTTACCACGCGTCAGGACCGCCTCCGCCCAGGGATGGTGCCGGTCGGCCGTGTAGACACGTGCCCCCGTGATGAGAATCCCCTGATCTGTCCCGTCTCTCTCCATCGCTCCTTCTCCTCTCATCTGATATGGGCCGCGCGCGGGTCGAGTGCGTCGCGCAGGCCGTCTCCCGTCAGGTTGAAGCCCAGGACCGTCAGGGTCAGGGCGATGCCCGGGAAGGCCTCCGTCCACCAGGCGGTCCGCAGGTAGTCGCGTCCGGCCACGATCATGGCTCCCCACTCCGGACTGGGCGGCTGGGCGCCGAGACCGATGAAGCTGAGTGAGGCTGTCGCCAGGACGGCATAGCCGACGTCCATGCTGAGCTCGACGATGATCGGGCTCAGCGCATTGGGCAAGATATGGCGCCACATGAGTCCGACCGGCCGCGTACCGATGATGGTGGCCGCCTGCACGTAATCCATGTTCTTCAGGCTGAGCACCTGACCGCGCAGGAGGCGCGCATACCAGGGCCAGAAGGCCATGGAGAGCGCGATGGCGGCACTCACCAGTCCGGGACCGAGAGCCGCGGCGATGGCCAGGGCCAGGATGAGCGCCGGAAACGCCAGGAACATGTCGGTGACGCGCATGACCACCTCGTCGATCCACCCGCCGGCCATGCCGGAGAGTGCGCCGAGGGGAAGACCGATGACGAGGGCAATGGCCAGCACGGACACGGCTGTCCCCAGCGACAGGCGGGCACCCGCCAGAATCCGGCTGAAGATGTCGTAGCCGATGGGATCCGTCCCGAAGAGATGGTTGGCGGATGGGCCGGCCAGCATCGCGGTGTAGTCGGGAATAACCGGGTTGTGGGGAGCGATCACCGGACCGAAGAACGCGAGGAGTGTGACGGCGACGACGATGACGACGCCGAGTAGGTGCACCGGCCGCAGCAGGAGGTTCTGGGTGATCGTGTGGTGGACGAAGCGCTGCCCGCGACTGATCGTGGGCAGGCCGATATCATCCTGGATGATCTGCGCGTCGGCCGGAGTCACCATCTTGTGCGCCACGAGGATTCCTTAGTTGTGAGGTGAAAGCATTCGGTTAACAGCTAGTAGGCGATGCGGGGGTCGATGACGACGTAGAGGAGATCAACCACGAGGTTGACGAGTCCGTACATGAGGGCGGCGACGATGGTCACCGCCATGATGGCGTTGTAGTCCAGCGTGAGAGTGGCAAGGGTGGCGTAGCGGCCGATGCCGGGCCATGAGAAGACATCCTCGACCAGGAGAGCACCGCCCAAAAGGTACCCGATCTGGAGCCCCATGACGGTGGTGGCGGGGACCAGGGCATTGCGGAGCGCGTGCCGGATGACGATGATCCGGCGCGGCATCCCCTTGCCGCGTGCCGTGCGGACATAATCCTGTCCCATGACATCGAGCATACTGGCCCGGATCTGCCGTGTCAGAACGGCGAGCGAGCCGTAGCCGAGAACAACCGCGGGGAGCAGCAGGTGGAACAGGCTCTGGCCGAAGGTCGCGAACTGGCCGCTCACGAGACTGTCGACGGTATAGAGACCCGTGATGTGGGGCGGGGGGTTGGCACTTTCGTTGAGCCGGCCGCCCGCCGGAAGCCAGCCCAGCAGATCAAAGAAGACCAGCTGCGCCATCAGACCCAGCCAGAACGCCGGGAGCGCGACACCAGTGGTGGCGATAACCCGCCCGACCTGATCGACGATGGAGCCCGGCAACACCGCGGAGAGGACGCCGAGAGGAATCCCGACGACGAGGATGAAGACGACGGCCGCCAGGGTCAGCTCGATGGTGGCCGGCAGATAGTCATAGAGGTCGGCGGAGACGGCGCGGTGTGATTCGAGGGAATAGCCGAAGTTGCCGTGCAGGAGGTTGGACAGGTAGAGCAGATATTGCTGGGGGAGAGGCTGATCGAAGCCGAGCTGATGGCGGATCAGCCGAATAGTGGCAGGGGTCGCCCGCGGACCCGCATAGAGCCGGACCGGATCGGCCGGGACGATGTGGGAGAGCACGAACGTGATGAGGGAGATCCCGAGCAGAACCAGCACGAGGAAGGCGAGGCGGCGGACGACGAAGCGGATCATGGGGTGAGTGTGAAAGGGGCGGCCCGGGCGGGCTCGCCCCTCTCACTGCTCTCTAGTGGTGCATGGTGTAGAAGTTGTACGTCTGAAGCTCGAGCGGATTGAAGACGTACCCCTTCAGCTTGCGCTGCAACACCGTCGTCTGTGCCGGCTCGACCAGCCAGAGTGCCGCCGGGTCCTTCTGCGTCACAATGTTCTGCAGCTCGTGCGCATCGTTGACGAGAACGGAGCGCCGCGCGGTCTCCATCTGCTTCAGCAAACTGTCGACTCGGCTGTCCTTGTAGTAGCCGCCGTTGGCCCCGTTGGCACCGGCCGACCAGGAGGCGACGAGCGGAACTGCCATGTCGTACGGATCATTGAAGTCCGGCCACCAGCCAAACGGCATCAGATCCGGCCGCCCGGATGGTCCCTCGGTGCCGTACAGGATGCCGTTGTAAGTGGCCTCCGTCATCTGCTTGATCTGCAGCTTGATGCCGATCTGACTGAGCTGCGCCTGGAGGATGAGGCCGGCGGCATCGAGGTCGGTGCTCGGGTACTCATCCATGGTGAGGGTGGCGCCGGCCTTGATCCCGGCCCTGGCAAAGAGCGCCTTTGCTTTGCTGAGATTCGTCTGATAGGTGAAGCCGTGGGGGTTGTAGCCGAGCAGGACGTGCGGATACGGACCGGTGGCGCGGCGAGCGAACCCTTTCATGACGCCGTTGAGCAGCGCGTTGTAATCAAAGGCATAGGAGAGGGCCTGCCGGGCGGCGGGATTCTTGAGCTTGCCGTAGTCGTCGAACTGGATGTAGTCGACCTCGGTGCCGTAGGGGCTACTCACCTGGAGCCGGGAGTTGTGCTGCATGGCACGATAATCCTGCGGCGTCAGGTCGAAGGTCAGATCAGCCTGCCCCCGCTCCAGCAACTCCCGCCGCGAGGATGACTCCGGGACTGTCTGAACCACGACCTTACTGAAGTGCGGACCACTCCAGCCGCCCCAATATCGGGGGAAGCGCACCAGGGTGACCTGCTGATTGTGCTGCCAGCTCTGGATACGGTACGGACCGGTCCCCAGGTCGTGGGAGGTGGCGTAGGCGTGGCCGTAATCGTTCCCCTTGGCGTGCGCCTTGAGCGCTTTGGAATCCAGAATCATGCACACGTAGCTGTCGGCGAGGGCCAGCAACAGGAACTGCTGCGGCCGCGACAGGTCGATCTCAACGCGGTACTTCCCGACGGCGCGAATCTGCTTTGCCGGATTGCTGATGAAACGCGTCAGCAGATAGCTGTTGGTGAGCCCGGCCTTGATGGTGCGTGTCAGGGAGTACACGACGTCCGCCGAGGTCATGAGATGACCGGTGTGGAAATAGACGCCGTGGCGCAGGTTGAAGATGTAGCGCTTGCCGCCGTTGGTAATGGTCCAGCTTTGCGCCAGAGACGGCACAACCTGGCCCACGCTCGAGCCCTTCAGATCGACGAGGGTATTGCCGATATTGCGATCGATGTTGTCGGACGAGGCCAGCTCCTCCGAGGCCGGATCCAGATCGGCCGCCGAGCCGTCGGTGACCATGGTGACAGTCCCCTGATCGACAAAAGCCGCCGGATGGGAGGTCACCCAGCCCGAGTGCTGCGCGGAAACGCCCAGCGGGGACAGCATCGTGCTGCCGGCCAGCAAACCGGCTACTCCGACGATCGATAGTGCCCGGGTCAGTCGCTGCCTGGTGCCACATGACGAGATCACGGCGCGTCTCCTTCCACTCACTCGGCGATGACCGATTAGTAGCCATCATAGGCAAGGGATGCGATCCTCGCAAGGCAGTGACGTCATGTTCCGGCTACGTGGCAGCCACCGCCGGCACCGACTGGTTGTCCCGCAGTGCATGCACTCTCTCCCGCACCTGCATGGTGATCGGACCGGGCCGGCCGTCTCCGATCACGCGTCCCGTCACCTTCCCAACCGGCGTGATACCGCCAAAAGTCGATGCCAGGAAGATTTCGTCGGAGGTGTAGAGGTCATAAGGAGTCAGATCACGCTCCTCGACGCGGTACCCCAACTCACCGGCGACCTCCATGACCACGGAGCGAGTGATGCCTTCCAGGACATTGCCAACCGGAGGTGTGCTCACGACGGACCCGCGCACCACGAAGAGATTCGCCGCCGTGGCCTCTGCCACGTTCCCCTCGATATCGAGGAGCACGGCGTCGTCGACACCGGCTTCGATCGCCTCCATGCGCGCCATGATGTGGTTGAGATAATTGCAGGCTTTGATGCGCGCATCGAGGCACTCCGATGGCGTGCGCCGCGTGGCGGCCAGGATGACCTCGATCGCCCGTACCTCGGGACGGACGCCGTCGTTCGCGCCACCGCCAGGAATATCCCGGGAATGGACCAGGATGATCACGCTCGGTGCGGGTGCGGCGCGCGGATCGAGCGATGGATAACCGGGCCCCCGGCTGATCAGCAGCCGAATGTAGCCATGAGAGAGGTCATTGCGGCGGACGGTTTCTCGCACGGCATCGGCCAGTGTCTCTTTGTCGAGCGGGATCGGCAGCCGCAGAGCGGCTGCCGATCGATACAGCCGATCGATGTGATCCTCCAACCGGAAGATGAAGTCGCCGGTCGAGACCATGCTCTCGAAAATGCCGTCACCATAGAGAAAGCCATGGTCGAAGACGGAGACGCTCGCCTCGTTAGCCGGAATGTACTCGCCATTGACGTAGACGATTCCCTCCATGGAATCACCTCCTTCTCGACGTCACGCTCATTAGAAAGAAATCGGCGTATTGACCCAGATCATGACGGCACGGCGGGGCAGGGTATTGCGCCAGCGGTGGGCAAGGGTGCTCGGGAAGGTGAGGGAATCGCCCGCGCCGACAACGTACTGCTCTGCCTCATCAAGCCAGAATTCCACTTCCCCTTCGATCACGTGCACAATCTCTTCGCCTTCGTGGCGATATGCTCCCTCCGACCCACCCCCCGGTTCAGCGACGAAGATATGGGCCTGCAAGAGTGCGGCACTCACCGAGAGAGATTGCATGCGGACATGCCCATCGGAGAGCACGAGCGTCGGTCCGTCCCCGGACCGAACCAGTCGCTCAGGAGGGGCATGGATGCCGAACAGATCTGATACCTGAAGGCCCACCGCATGAGCCAGCCGCTGCAGCGCCGTCATGGAGATGTTGCCGAGATCTCGCTCCACAGCCGAGATGTGGGAGACGGAGAGATTGCTCGCCTCGGCCGCTTGCTTGAGAGTGATGCCCCGCCGCCGGCGCGCCTTGCGTAGCGTACGTCCCACGCCGGCTGCCGGCGGAGGCTTTCTCGAGTTGGCCGATCCGGGCTGTTCGGTCACCAGGTACTCGCGGATCGCCGGAAGTCCAAATCCGCGGCGGCGCAGAGCGGCGATCGTCTTGAGGCGCTCGAGATCGTCAACCGAGTAGCGGCGGTATCGTCCATGACGGCGCGCGCTCACCAGCTTGCTCGCCTCCCACACGCGAATGGTCGACGGGCTGACACCCGTCAGCCGGGCCGCTTCCGAAATCCGCAGATGCGGCGCCGCAACCGTGTTCCCGGACCCGCGCTCTCCCTGTTGACGGGCAATCCCGGACACGCTGACTCCGCCCGCCGTCTGCCCACCGTCGGTACTCAACTCGGCCACGCTCCCTTGCCACTATGGGATGCCGGCGATCTTGACTTTACTCTACCGAAACACTCTAATGGCATCGTAGCTCAGGTCAAGAGAGTACGTCTGCGAAGTCGCGGAGGAGGTACCGGATGATGCCCATTTCGTCGATGCAGCGCCGCGGGTGGTGGCCGGCGGTCATGCGAACCATCGTCGTTCTTGCGCTCCTGGGCGGCACGGGACTGCTGTCGGCCCGCCATGTCGCAGCGTCGTCGAGTCACGGGGCGTTCATCAACTCGGGAACCGTGACGGTGGCGACGCCTGCTGATCCCAATGATCTGGATCCGGCGGCGGGAGTCTCAGCAGCGGCGAACGTCATGATCATCCGCAATATGGCCGAGACCCTGGTGGACTATTACAAGGGTGTCAACATCAGCCGGTTTGTTCCCCTGCTTGCCACCTCCTGGCATGCGAACAAGAACAAGTCGGTCTGGACGTTCAACCTCCGGCACGGCGTCCGGTTTCACACGGGCCGCTGCTGCATGACGGCGCAGGATGTCCGCTATTCACTGGCGCGGACGGTGAAGGCCGGTCTCGCCAGCTCCTACATCCTGGGGCGCTTCTTTACCAATCCTTTCGCGCAGATCAAAGCCGTCAGCAAGTACACCGTGCAGTTTGATCTGGGGAAGCCGTCGGCGATTTTCATCAACGCCATTGCGTCCAAGAACGTCGGGCAGATCCTCGACTCTCAGGCACTGAAGCGGCACGTCACGTCGAGCGATCCGTACGCTCACAACTGGATCACCGACCACGATGCCGGGACCGGCCCCTACCGCCTGGTCCAGTGGCAGCGCGGCCAGCAGGTGGTGATGCAGCGTTTCCCGCAGTACTGGGGCGGGTGGTCCGGCCGTCATTTCAGTAGAGTCATCATCCGTATCGTCCCGGAAGCCTCGACGCGAGCGGAGCTTCTAACCCGCGGGCAGGCGGACCTTGGGTTCAACCTGACGCCCCAGGACGATAAGGCGATGCGGAAGAACAAGGCGATGCGGGTGCTCCCCATCAACGCCACGCTCTTCACCTACATCGATATGACGGAATACGGACCGCTGGCGAGTCCCGCGGCACGGCAAGCGCTGTCCTACGCCTTTAACTACAAGGCCATGATCGATGCGGCGTACGGCAAGGGCACGCGCCGGTCGATCGGCCCGATTCCCAGCCGCGTTCTCGGTTTCAACAAGAAGCTCAAGCCGTACCCCACGAACATCTCAAAGGCGCGTTCCCTGCTGAAGAAGGCGGGTGTCGGCCCTGGAACAACACTGACGTACACGTACCTGGGGGCGTATCCGGCCTACCAGACGGCCGGGGAGATCCTGCAAGCCCAGCTGGCGCAACTGGGCATCACCCTCAAGCTCCAGGGGCTGGACCAGGCGTCCTTCAACACGATCTTCTACGGTGATACACCGCCGGCCCAGCGCCCCAACCTCATGTCGTACGGCTGGTGGCCGGACTACAACGACCCGTACGATGCCGCGTCACCACTCGTGGCGTCCTGGGAGAAGGGATCGGCCGGAGCCAACGCCGGCTTCTACCATAACGCGGAGGTCGATCGCCTGCTGAAGGAAATGCAGTATGCACCCAAGAAGCTTCTGGTCAAGGAAGCGGAGCGGCTGCAGGTCATCACCTTGAAGACCGATCCGCCGGCGATCTGGATGGCCGAACCGGCTGAGGTCAATTACCTGCGCGCCAATCTGCACGGGTTCGAGTACGATCCTCTGGACCTCGAGACGTACTTCTTCTACCCCATGTATCGGTCGTAACGGTCGCGGGAGACGGAGGCATGCCTCCGTCTCCCGCCCGAACGCCCGGCGCGTAGCAGACTGGGGTCCGGGAAGGCTTACCTTCTTAATAGAGAAACGGCACGCGGAGGATCGGCATGGTGACGGGACCGGGAGACATTGCGGTCGTCGAGGTCACGGGCACGCCCCGGGATCGTGGCAGGACGCAAGGGGAAGAGCTGCGCTCGCTCATTGCGGACGGCGTGCAGCGCTGGGAGGAGAGAATTCACCGGAGGACAGGAACTCCTCCCGCGGAGTATATTGACCGCTTTCTCGAAGCGAGCGACTTCATGCCGGCCGTCGAACGGTGGACTCCGGACCTGCTGGAGGAGGTCCGGGGTATCGGCGAAGGCGCCAATCTTCCGTTCAAGGTTGCGTACGCCTACCAACTGATGGACGAGGAGTGGTTCTTCCGGTTCGATTACGTCCGGAGTCGGAGCGGCGGATCGGAGCACTGCAGTACGCTCGCCGTCTACGGGGAGGGAGGCCCGCCGATCCTGGCCCAGAACATGGACCTTCCGAAAACGTACGACGGCACGCAGACATTGCTGCGGGTCAGATATCCGGACGGTCTCGAGAGTCTTGTCTTTACCGCAGCTGGGTTGATCGGGACAACCGGCCTCAACAATCAGGCGATCGGTATCTGCGTGAACTCCATCTCGCAATTGGGCTACCGGCTACAGGGATTGCCGGTCTCCTTTGTCATCCGCCGCGTGCTTGAGTTCCGGTCATGGCACGAGGCGACGACCTTCGTGCAGACGATCCCGCATGCGTCAGCCCAGAACATGGCCGTGGGCGGACCGGAGCAGGTAGCAGACTTCGAGTGCGCCCCGCAGGGAGTCGTCGAGTTTATGCCCGGCCAGAAGAGGATCTATCACACCAACCATCCTCTGATGCACGAGAACCAGCCACTGGCCGGACACGGCGTCCTCAGTCTCTCCTTCGGCAAAGGGTCCGAATCGGAAGATGGCCATGACGCGAAGCCTCTGTCCGACTCGGAGCAGCGATTCCTCTTTCTGGAGCGTGGGCTACAGGATGAGTCGGAGGTGGTCACGATCGACCGGGTCAAGGCGCTGCTGAGCGACTGCAGCGTCCCGGTCTCCGTACCGCGGGCGAGCGCCGGGGAGGGAGTCACCCTGGGATCGCTCATCATGCAACTTGGCCGGAACCCCGTCCTCTACCTGGCGCCGGGGCCACCGTCAGAGACCGCGTATCGGCGGTGGACGTTCTAAGACCGGCTCATGATCATTCGCCTCGTTGTCCGCCGGATGATCGCGCTGGTGTTGGTCCTGCTCGGCATCTCGCTCCTCACGTTCTTCCTGTCTCACGTGGTGCCCGCCGACCCGGTCCGGCTGTATGCCGGTCCTCGGGCCTCCCCGGCGACCATCGCGTTTCTCCGCCATCAATTCGGGTTTGATCGGCCGATCTGGGAACAATACCTGACGTACGCCGGAGGCCTCTTGCACGGCAATTTCGGGTATTCCCTCTTTTCCCACCGCCCGGTGGCGAATGACCTCGCCGATTACCTGCCCGCCACGTT
>JAJPIP010000056.1 GCA_021324655.1 Pseudomonadota bacterium | reverse complement strand
GCCCAATCCCTGCGTGCGCTGCAACCAGTTCGTGCGTTTCGATGGCCTCATCCGGCTGGCCGACGATCTGGGCGTGGATTATGTGGCGACCGGTCACTATGCCCGTGTCCGCTATGACAGGGAGAACGGCCGGTACGATCTCCTCAAGGGCGTCGATCCCCAGAAGGACCAGTCCTACATGCTGCATACCCTGACCCAGGCGCATCTGGCGCGCATTCTCTTCCCCCTCGGCGACCTGACCAAGCCGGAGACCCGCCAGATCGCACGGGATCTCTCTCTCCCGGTCGCCGAGAAGCCGGACAGCGTCGAGTTGTGCTTTGTCGCCGGGGGTAACTACCGGCAATTTCTGCAGGAGCGCGTGCCGGAGGCGGTGCGCGCCGGCGACGTCGTGGATCGGGACGGCAATGTGCTGGGCCGGCACGACGGCATCTCCGGCTTCACGGTCGGTCAGCGCAAGGGACTGGGTATCCCGGCTCCCGACCCGCGCTTCGTGATCGAGTTGCGTCCGCGTGAGAACCAGGTTGTGGTCGGCAGTCGGGCGGACGCTGCGGCCACCGGATTGACCTGCTCTCAGCTCGCCTTCACGGACGAGCCGCCGGAGAATCCTTTCGCGTGCGCCGTGAAGATTCGCTATCGATCACCGGAGCGCGCTGCCTCGATCACCGTCGACGGCGACCGCGCGCACGTTCAGTTTGCCGAGCCGGTGTGGGGTGTGGCTCCCGGCCAGTTTGCCGTCTTCTACGACGACGATCGGGTGATCGGCGGCGGAGCGATCGAGGCCGCTAGGCGCGACTGATCGCGATCCGGTAGATGTCTTTTCCGGCGCTCTCCCACGAAAACGCAAGGCCCAGCGCCTCGGCGATCGGGCGATACTTCTCCCAGGTCCGCTCCGCCAGATCCTGCGGCACGCCGTAAAAGCGCATAACTTCCAGCCGCACCGGCGCCGCCACGGTGGCTTCGGCGTGGTCACCGTTGAACGACGCGCGGTGCACCGAACCGCCGTTGGCCTGAACGTTGAGGAGAATGCCGTTCAGCATGTCGTGCGGGTCGCGGCAGTCACGCCAGCCGGGCGCCGCCCGCTCGCCGACGTACTGGATGAAGTCGTCCGGTGATAAATCGTGATCGGACAGGTACGCGTACATCATCGCCAGATGCGCGCTGAAATTGGCCTGCTGATGTTGCCAGAGATCCTCGGCCGACCAATCCGTGTACGTCTCGATCATGACACTCCCTTCACCTGCAAGACATTTTGATGCACATAATACGGCTTCCGTTCCGTCGCGCGCGACGTGCTAGTCTGAGGCGCACTCGCAAACGGCGGAGAGTCCGGGCAAGTCCGGTGTGAAACCGGCGCAGTCCACGCTACTGTGAGACGTCAGTCAAGCCAGAAAACCGCTCCCCGCCGACGCCCGTACAACCTTCGTCGGTAAAGGGGGACGGCATGGTCAAGCCTTCCGAATAACCCCTGCCTGGTAGCAGGGGTTTCGATTTTGGTGCTACCGGTCACCGACGGGGCGCCGCGCTCATCGCGTGGACGGCCCTCACCCTCTCACCCGACAACGTGCTCGATCGGAGCTTGGCCTGTGAATCCCATGGCGGGCCCTGATCTGACCCGTTGCTCTCCCATCGCGGCGGGCGAGGGGAAACAGACCGCGAAGGTGTAATCTTCGGTCCCCACGGTCTTGTCGTGGCAGAGCCCTGCTCTGTCCTTCTCCTCTCACCCGTCGCCGTGGGGGAGAGGGCGGGGCGAGGGCCGCCCACTCCATCCCGACCAATCCATCACCTGTTCAGAGGTCCCATGAAACGACTGCTCCTCGTCATCCTCACGGTCCTGACGCTGGCCGCCCCCGGCGCCGCGCGGGCGCGATCTACCCACCACTCACTCTTCCCCGTCACCGTGGTCGACGATCACGGCAACCATGTCCGCATTCCGACGCGGCCGAACAGGCTGGTGACGCTCTTCCCCGGGCAAACCGAGATCCTCTTTGCTCTCGGTCTGGAGAACCGCATCGTCGCCGACGGCAGCAAATATGTCGAGGGCGCGACCGACATCGCCGCTCCGGACGGGAAGTCGCGCGACTTCCGCTATCCCTCGGAGTGGCCCTCAAAGCTCGGGCGTGACTATCCGGTGAAGGCTCCCAACCTCGTCCATGTCGAGGGCGGGTGCTGCGGCACCGACTTCAACCTCGAGACGATCGAGAGTGTCCATCCCGATCTGGTCTTCGCACCGTACATCCAGACCGAGCTCGGCACGTATCAGAAGATGCGCGAACTGGGACTGAAGGTCATTATCCTGGACCCGGCATCGCTCAACGGGATACTGCACGACATCACGCTGGTCGGCCGCGCCACCGGCGCGATCTCGCCGGCACACAGACTTGTTCAGACGCTCAAGGCTCAGATGCGCCAGGTCCGCAACGCCGTGCGGCACGTCAAGAACCGGCCACGCGTGTACTACGAGATCGATGCCACCAATCCCACCGCGCCCTATACCGCGGGGCCGGGAACCTTCATAGACGACGCGATCTCACTGGCGGGCGGCAAGAATGTCGCCGATGCGGTCACGACATGCCGCGGGACCCTCTGCTATCCGCAGCTCGAGCTGGAATCACTGGTGCAAATGAACCCGCAGATCATCGTTCTGGGTGACTCCAACTACGGCACCAAGCCGGCCGACGTGAAGGCACGTCCGGGCTGGGAGTCCATCTCGGCCGTCCAGACCGGACGCATCTACCCCTTCAATGATGATCTGATCAGCCGGGCCGGCCCCCGCATCATGATCGGCGTGCGGCGCCTACTGCATCTCATCCACCCGAACGTTCGGCCGTGAAATACAGTGAGGCCGGTCCATGAGGACCGGCCTCGTCGTTAGGGGACGATATCGGAGGGCGGTTCCGGGGGCGGCGTGACTCCCATCGTCTGCGCCATGGAGAGGTCGTCCAGCTTGCGAAGCACGATGTTCAGCTTGACATTGATGGCGTCGATCTCCGTCTTGCTGGGAACGTTCAATTGATCGCGGATGGTCTGCGAGAGCATCTGGATCGAATCGCGCATGCGCATGTTGGCGCTTTCCGCCCCACCCGTGACGTCTTGCGTCCTGTGCTCCAGTTCGTCCTGAACCTGCTCGCCACGGCGAACGAAGCGCTCGAAGGTGTCCTCGGTCGTGTCATAGGCGGTGGCCATGGCGCCGAGCCACGCGAGGAACAGCTTGCGCGCCGGGTTGTCCGATGATCGCGCCGATCCCTCGCCGATCGGCTCCATTCCCTCATCAATCATGGGCGTCACCTCGTCAGGCCTCACTATAGCGCCGTCAATCAAGTGTAGGCGCAGGAAGCATGACCGTAAAGGAACTAACCCTTCACGCGCCGGCTGCGACCACCGTGCGCTGTCTCACATCCTCGCCGCGACTCTCGCCCAGGCCGGTCCACGCGTCGCGAACCTGTTCCATGGCCCGGGCCAGCAATTCCTTGTGCTCCGGATGATTGAGCCAGCGTGAGGCGCCCGAAGGGTGGGGAAGCGGTATGTACATCCGGCCGTCCTGCTCGATGCGGCGCCCGACGAGGTCGGCAAGTGGCGCTTTGGGGAGGAAGCGCTCGATCGCGAGGCCGCCCACCAGCAGGATGACCGCGGGGCGCACGATCTCCAATTGCCGATCGAGGAAGGGCCGGCAGAGAGCAATCTCGCGGGCGGAGGGCCGGCGGTCCCCATTTCCACCGGCCGCCGGTCCCGGGAAGCACTTGGTGATCGCCGTCATGTACACGCTCTCCCGGAACTCGTCTTCATGGATCCCCACCGAGCGCAGCCAGGTAAAAAGAACGCGTCCCGCCTTGCCCTGGAAGGGACGGCGCTCGACCAATTCGACGCGTCCCGGCGCCTGGCCGATCAGCATGATGCGGCTCATCACGGGGCCGGAAACCACGGGCGCAGCCGGCAAAATGAAGCCCTCTGCCTCGCAGCGGCGGCACGCCAGGATCTCTTCATGGAGGGGAATGAGGGCGTTCATCGCCCGGTATTTTAACCCGGCGCGAGCCGATACTACGCTGGTATCATCTTGAAAACAAGTGGAGGGTGGCGTTCGTGTCTGAGGCGATTCTCAATGACGTGATGAAGCAGGCGGAGGAGGCGAGTGTCCGTTTCGTCAACCTCCAGTTCACCGACATCAATGGTGCCGTCAAGAGCGTCACCATCCCCATCCACCAGTTCCCGGACTCCGTTGAACACGGTACCTGGTTTGACGGCTCATCCATCGAAGGCTTCGCCCGAATTGCCGAATCGGACATGTACCTGCAGCCGGAGATCGAGACCTTCCGCATCGTGCCCTGGGAGCGCGGCGCCAACACGACGGCACGCGTCATCTGCCGAGTCATGACCCCGAATGGCGAGGGATTCCCGGGCGACCCGCGCGAGGTGCTGATGCGGCTGCTGCGTCAAGCGAACGAGATGGGATTCGATTACTACACGGGACCGGAGCTGGAGTTCTTCCTCCTCATGCCGGGTCAGAACGGGAGCGATAAGCCGCTGCCGCACGATTACGGCGGGTACTTCGACCTCTCCACCGATCTCGCCATCGAGGTCCGCAAGGAGATGGTGAACGCCCTGCAGGACATGAGTATCCAGGTCGAGGCGTCGCACCACGAGGTGGCCATCGGGCAGCACGAGATCGACTTCCGCTATGGCCACGCGCTGGACACCGCGGACAATGCCGTCACCTTCAAGTACACGTTGAAGGCTGTGGCGCAGCGCCACGGGTTACATGCCACTTTCATGCCGAAGCCGATCTTCGGGGTCAACGGCTCCGGCATGCACGTTCATCAGAGCCTGTTCCACGCCGGCACTGACGAGAATGCCTTCGGCGATCGTAACGACGAATACGGGCTGTCCGATGTGGCTCGTCACTTCATTGCCGGCCAGCTGGCCCACGCTCGCGGCATGTCGGCCGTGCTCGCCTCCACGGTGAACTCGTACAAGCGGCTGGTGCCGGGCTATGAGGCGCCGGTGTACATCTCCTGGGCGCGGACCAACCGTTCGGCCCTGATTCGCGTGCCGAAGATCTCCCCCTCCAAGCCGAAGTCGGCCCGCATCGAGCTCCGCTTCCCCGATCCCTCGTCCAACCCGTATCTGGCGTTCGCCGTGATGTTGGCCGCCGGTCTCGACGGCATCAAGCGCCGTCTCCCGGTCCCGCCGGCCATCGAGGAGAACCTCTACCACTTCACCGAGGAACGCCGGAAAGAAGCCGGGGTCAGCACGCTGCCGGATTCCCTGATGGATGCCGTGCGCGAGCTACAGCACGACACGGTGATCCAGGAAGCGCTGGGCGAGCACGTCTACGAGCGCTTCGTGGAAGCCAAGACCGAGGAGTGGGACGCTTACCGGATGCAGGTCACTCCCTGGGAACTGGAGCGCTACCTGCCGATCCTGTAGCCGTCGCCTGATTGCTCCGCTACGGCACCGGCCGGAGAATCTCCGGCCGGTGCCCCATTTCAACTGCCGACCTTCTCTGCTTTCGCGACAGCCCACAGGTCCTCCAGGGCGTCCGCCACGCTGGCCTGAGCCATGTTGAAGCACATGACACACATCCCCTGGTGATCGTGCCCCTCGCGGCATAGACCGTCCAGCGCGGCGCGGACCCTCTCGCGCGCCTCACCAATTGCCGCCAGGGCGTCATCGGTCTCACCGTCGTTAACCGCACGAACCTCCTGCCGTACCACGGCATCCACCTTATCGATGAATGACTCCAGCCGTCGGGCCTGCTGTTCGAGATCCTGCGCCGGCAGGTCCTCGCTGAGCGGAAACGTTGTCAGTTCCTTCTGGAAGTCTTCGATCTGATGCTGCAAACTCATCGTCGTCACCTCACGCTGGGTCTACCCGCCTGCTGCAAGAACAGCGCCGCACCTCCACGCCGGGCCATCGCCCCATACCAGCACGAGGGCTTCATCCAGCGAGAGCGTTTCCATCGTGTGGCGATTGTCACTGGCCCACCGACCGGCCGCCCGACACCGCTATTCCAATCGGCTGGAAGGAAACTCCACGCGCTCGCCGTCGGGGCGCGTCAAGGACACCATGCCCGTCACCGCATTGATCGCCGTCACGATGCCCTCCGGGGTCTCCGTCCCGAGCGGAGGCATGGCGGCGCCCGGTAAGTCATCGCAACTGAGGGGCGGGACCTCACGTGCCTGTGCGGAGACCAGATGGCCGGCCACGTCCGGGCTCCCGCTCAATTGAGCCGGAGCGACGACGACGACCCCCGTCAGACTCTGGTCGCCGATGCGCACCACCGCCTCGTCGAGCGGCTGCGGGTCCATTCCCTCCGCGGCCACCCAGACGAGACGGCCGTCACCGAGGCGGATGCCGGCCACGTTCACGGCAGGGCCGTGAACAGAGCTTCCAGCGTCAGCCGCCCGTCGACGTTTCGGTCAATGCGCTCCATCGCCAGACGAAGCGACTCCAGTGAACGGTGGATCTCGGTCAGCGTGAGCCGGGTCGCCTGCGCGGCGAGGCGCGTCTGCGTGTCGCCGGTGACGAGACGCGGTGGAAGGTCCTGCGAGATGAGCAAAAGGTCGCGCGCCAGCAAGGCGAGGACTTCCAGGGCCGCGCGCACGGCGCCCCGATCCTTGCGGTCGGCCGCCAACGATTCCGCAAGCTTGAGCCGCCCCTCCAGATCCAGACTGAACGTTTCGGCCAGACGCTCCACCATATCCTGGCGCGCCTTCACCAGCGCCGGCTGTGCCGCTGCTTGCAGAGCCCATCCGGCGCTGCCGTTCGCCAGACGCGCCAGATCCGCCGCCTGCTCCTCCCCACGCTCACGCAGCGCTGCCACCAGCACGTCTGTGGACACCGCTTGGAATGGCATGACGCGACACCGCGACACAATCGTGGCGGGCAGGGCCGTCTCGTCACTCGCCGTGAGGATCAGGGTGAGCTGAGGCTGTGGCTCTTCCAGCGTTTTCAGGAGGGCATCCGCCGCTTGATCGGTCAGGGCCTCCGCGCCCGTAATGATGTACACCTTGTGCTTCCCCTGGAAGGGCCGCAAGGCGCCGGCATCGCGCAGTTCGCGCACCTGCTCGATGCGGATGCTCTCCTTGCCGTCGGCGGGCGCCACAACCGTGACATCGGGATGGGTGCCGGCGGCGATCTGCCGGCAGTGCAGGCAACGGCCGCAGGGAGGGTCGTCTCCCTCACAGTTAAAGGCGGCGGCCAATTGCAGGGCGAGGTGAGTCTTTCCGATGCGGTGCGGCCCGATGAACAGCAAGGCGTGCGGTAAGCGGCCCGCTTCGAGCGGCCGCTGGAGAGCCGCCACGACTCGCTCATGCCCGATAATCTGCCACATCGCAGCGCATTGTAGCGTCCGCAAACTGTTGACGTCTCCGCCTCACGGGTGATACATTCGAGGTGTTAGCAGACAGAGGGGTAGAGTGCTAACGATCCTCCGTGGAGGATAGATGATGGAGCTCACGGAACGACAGGAACGCATCCTCAAGACGATCGTCGAGGAGTACATCAGGACGGCCCGGCCCGTCGGTTCGGCCGCGGTCCTGGCAGCGGCTCCGCTTGGGGTGAGCCCGGCCACGATTCGCAACGAGATGGCGGCCCTGGCCGAGCTCGGCTACATCCAGCATCTCCACACCTCCGGTGGACGCGTCCCCACCAACGCGGGGTATCGCTACTACGTGGAGAGACTCATGGTCACGGGCGAGATGTCGCCGGTCGAGGCGATGACCATTCGGCGCGAACTCAGTGAGGCTGCCGACCTGGAGGACTGGTTGAAGCTGGCGGCGACCGTCCTGGCGCGCCGCATCCACAATGTCGGTTTGGTCGCCGCCCCGCGGCCCTCGCTGGTCCAGCTGCGCCACCTCGAGCTCATCGAACTCCAACCGTCGGTGGTCCTGGTGCTGGTCGTTCTGCGGGACGGGACCGTGTTGCAAGAGACGATGTCGCTGCGCGAGCCGTGGTCAAGTCACGATCTCAAGCACCTTGCGGAGCGTCTGGGAAATCAGTGTCAGGGAATGGATGCCCGCCAGGTGGAGACGGTCGCGGACCGGGCGGTCCCGGCAGAACGGCCGATTGTAGAGATGGTGGCCCGCCTCCTCCGGCGCGGCGAGGAGCGTGAGGCACAGGTCTACCATGCGGGGCTTGGGGACATGATTCGCCAGCCCGAGTTCATGGAGCTGCGCCACGGAGAGCCGGTGAGTGCCATGAACGAGCGCATCCGCCAGGTCGTGGAATTCCTCGATCACGCCGCCGCCGCCGCGCGGCTGTTCGCGGGCCTGCCCCCCGGCGACGTCCACGTCGTCGTGGGCGGCGACGCCGCCGGCCACCTGATGCACGACTACAGCTTTGTCCTCGGCCGCTACGGCACCGGCGGTGAGGGCGGCTTTCTCGGTGTTATCGGTCCCACCCGTATGGCGTACCCGCGGGCCGTCACGATCGTGCGCTACATGACTCATTTGATGTCCGACTTGACTCATACCTATTGAGAGAGAGCCATGACTGAGGAGACTCCCACCCAGCCCGACCAGGAATCCGCGCCCGGCGACGAGATCGAGGTCAAATGGCGTAAGAAAGAGCGGCCGCAGCGCGAAGCGCCGGCCATGGTGGAGGACGTTGCCACCCTGCGTCAGGATCTGACCCAGGCGCAGGAGCGCATCAAGGAGTTGGAGGCGCGCGTTCACCGGTCCGCCGCCGATCTCTCCAACCTGCGGAAACGGACCGAGGCGGAGCGCGAGGACATGGAGCGCTTTGCCACGATGCGTCTGGTCAGCGAGCTCCTCCCCGTCCTCGACAACTTCGAGCGTGCCTTGACCACCATTCCCGGCGACCTGGCACGGCTGACTTGGATCCACGGAATCATCCTGATCGAGCGTCATCTGCAAGCCATCCTGGAGCGTCAGGGGCTGGCACCGATCGAGGCGGCCGGCAAACCCTTCAGCCCGTACGAGCACGAGGCTATTTCGGAGAAGGAGACGGCCGACGCGGCTCCCGGAACGGTCGTACAGGAACTTCAGACGGGGTACACCATGCACGGCCGTGTCATCCGGCCCAGCCTCGTCGAGATCGCTCGGGCCCCATCCGAACAAACGCCGGAGGCCGGCGACACCGCGGCCGAGGTCACCGAGCCAAGCCAGGCAGAGGAGATCGCGAACGCTGCGGAAACGGAGAATGTCGGTCCCTAAACCGTTCGGTACAATGCACCACACACGCGACAAACGCGCCCGCTAGGATTCATTTTTTGGTCACGAAACGCGATTACTACGACATTCTTGGCCTCTCCCGATCGGCAACCGATCTCGAGATCAAGCGCGCCTTCCGAGCGCAGGCCCGCCAGTATCATCCCGACGTCAATAAGTCACCTGATGCTGAGATGCGCTTCAAAGAGATCAACGAGGCGTATGAGGTCTTGAGCGATCCGCAGAAGCGGGCGGCGTACGATCGGTACGGGCACCGGGGCACGGCCTCGGCCACCGACGGCTTCGCCGACTTCGGATTCGCCGACATCTTCGAGAGTTTCTTCGGCGGGCGGCGTCCGTCGCCGAACGCTCCGCAACGCGGCGCCGACCTGCGGTATGACATGCGCGTCACCTTCATGGAGGCCGCATTCGGCACCGAGAAGGAGATCGAAGTCCCCACATTACAGGCGTGCCGGACGTGCTCCGGGACTGGTGCCGAACCGGGTAGCGGGTCCACGACCTGCTCGCGCTGTCACGGCAGCGGAGAGATGCGCCGCGTCCAGCAATCCGTCTTCGGTCAGTTCGTGAGCGTCGTTCTGTGCGATACGTGCGGGGGCGAAGGACATCTCATCGGCACACCATGCGCCGTGTGCCACGGTCAGGGACGGGTGCGGGGCGAGAAGAAAGTGACGGTTCGGATCCCGCCCGGCGTGGATCGGGGCCAGCAGATTCGGCTGGTGGGCGAGGGAGAGATCGGCCCGAAGGGCGGCCCCCCCGGCGATCTGTATATCGTCCTCGACGTCGAGGAGCATCCCCTCTTTACGCGTGACGGGATCGACATCTACTACGAACTGCCGATCAATGTGGCCCAGGCGGCGTTGGGGGAGGACGTGACCGTCCCGACGCTGGAAGGCGACGAAGAATTGCGGGTTCCCGCCGGAACCCAGAACGGCAAGACCTTCCGATTCCGGGGCCGCGGCATTCCACGGCTGCGCGGCACCGGGCGGGGGGATTTGCACGTCGTGACCAAAGTGGAGGTCCCCACCAAGCTCACCTCCCGCCAGAAGGAGCTTTTCAAGGAGCTGGCGCAGGAGTTGGGCGGAGACGAGAGCGGCGGCTTCTTCGACAAGGTCAAAGAAGCCTTCGGCGGGTAACGCTACCCCTTGCCGGCCGTGATGCGGGGGCGCATCCGTCGGGCAACCAGCGCGCCAATCCCGCCGAGCGCGGCGATCTCGGCGCTGCGCTTGACGCGAGGATGCGTATCCAACCAGGTCGACAGGCTGTGCCGGAAGGTCAGACCTCCCTCCGTGCCCCGGACGGTGTCGTACTGACCAACCGCTCCGAAGAGATCGTTGGGGGCATCGGCAGACTTGGGCTGATTGGTCCGTTGCAGCGCATAACCGAAGCGGCGGGAAAAAGCCTCCATGAGCCCAGGAGTAAAGCGCTGCGTCCGTAACGCCATCTTCCCGGCACCGCCGACGATGATCTGAGCGGTGGGGTGCTCCGCGGCGTAAAGGATCGCTTCCGCGACGTCACCCGGCTCGTAAAGCGGTGGCACCCCCTTTGGCTTGACGCCGATCTTCGTCATCGCCTTCTCGAAGAACGGCGTATTGATCGACGCCGGCATGATTTCCGTGACGCTGACCGGGACACCATCATGCCGCAACTCGACACGCAGCGTCTGCAGGAAGCCGTGCACACCATGCTTGGACGCCGCATATGCCGAGTGGTACGGGAAGGCGACGATTGCCTCGATGGACGACACGTGGATAAGGGCGCCGCCGTTGGACAGCAGGTGCGGCAGGGCAGCATCGGCGCCGTGGACCTGCCCCAGGAGGTTGACCTCGATGACACGCCGGAACTCCCGCATCGTCGTGTCACGAAAGGTCGCATAGAGCCCGATGCCGGTGCAGTGGACCCACGTATCGAGACGTCCGCATGCGTCGACCACGGAACCGGCAAAGGACCGCAAGGCCTCGCTGTCGGCGACATCGCCGACGGCTGTCCGGATGGCGTGTCCGTCGGATTTGAGATAGGCCGCGAGTGTATCCAGCCCATGAGCATCAATGTCAAAGACATGGACCACGGCGCCACGGCGAGCGAAACGGATAGCAGTCTCGCGACCGATCCCGCTGGCGGCACCGACCACGGCGACCACCTGATCTTCGATTGGCTTCAGCTGCATGAGGTCCCTCGCCTCGAACAGCGCAAGTTCCGGACCTGGAACGCCACATGCCAGGGAGGTGCCATGAGACGCCAGGTGGGCCCCTATCGGATCTACAGCCGCGACTTCACCGGGCCGTCACCCGAAGCACCCGCGGTGGTTCTCGTTCACGGGTTCATCGTGTCCGGACGGTATATGGTGCCGTCGGCCCGTCTGCTGGCGCGCTGGTGCCGTGTCTTCGTCCCCGATCTCCCCGGCTGGGGGTACAGCGATAAACCGGCCCGCGCGCTGACCCTGCCGCACCTGGCCGACGCTCTGCACTGCTGGTCGCAGGAAGTCGGCCTTGATAAACCCGTCTACGTGGCGAATTCCTTTGGCTGCCAGATTGTCACCGAGCTCGCGGTCCGCCGACCGGACGCCGTGTCCCGCCTCGTGCTGCTGGGACCGACGATCGACGCGTACCATCGAACACTTCCCGAGCAAGGTCGGCGTCTCGCTGTCGACATGACGCGCGAGCCCCCATCTCTCTGGCCGCTCGAAGTACAGGGGCTGGCGCAGATGGGCGTGCCTCGCGCCCTGGAGACGCTGCGGGTGATGATGAATGACCGGATTGAATGCCGCCTTCCACACATCCGGCAGCCGGTGCTCGTGGCGCGGGGCAGCCAGGATGTCATCGTGCCCCTGCAATGGGCGGAGGAGGTTGCGGAGCTCCTCCCCGACAGCCGGCTCGCGGTGATTCCGGACGCGCCGCATGCCGCCAACTTCAGTGCTCCCGCACGGTTTGTGAAGACGATCCTCCGGTTCGTCAGCTGATCTTCCCCTCCTCGAAAAACGGCAGTACTGCCTGGTCGAACGCAACCGGATCGTCGTACATGGGCACGTGTCCGGCATGGGGCAGGACGACGAGGCGCGCCTGGGGAATCTCATCCCGGAGGAGGCGGCCGACGGGCAGCGGCACGAGCGTATCCTCCGCCCCCCAGATGATGAGGGTGGGCGCCTGCACCCGGCCCAGGTCCGGCCGGAGATCCTGCTGGAGAAGATCGACGGCGGCGCGGCGGAGCGTGCGCGGCCCGGCGCGGATCGCATCAAAGGCGAGCACGGGAAGAAAAGCGGGAGCCAGCCGGCGCACCGCTCGCGTGAAGGGGAGCGCATAGCCCGGCAGATACGGGCTGATCGGCACGACCGCGGCATCGACCAGAACCAGACGCTGCACCCGCTGCGGCGTGTCCACTGCCAACCGAACCGCCAGCGCGCCCCCCATGGAATGTCCCACGACGTGGGCCGGTCCGATGCCCACCGCGTCCATCCAGGAGACGATCCATGCAGACACCTCGTTAAACGGCCGCCACGGCACACGGTGACGCCGCGACCCGAAACCCGGGAGATCCAGCAGATAGAGGCGGTAGCGCTCCGCCAGCGCCGGGACAACCGGACGCCACCAGCGAGTGGAACCGGAGAGACCGTGAAGGAGCAGGACCGGCTCTCCCTCGCCCGCCACTTTGTACCGAACGCGCGCGCCGCCGACCAGTACCGTTTCCTCTCTCATGGCGATTCACGGTTCAATGGATGTGCCGACCATGCGCTGGATAGAGCTGAGCGTCGAAGTCCATCCGGAAGCCGTCGACGCGGTGGCCGCCGTGTTTCAGGACCAGGGAACCGGCGGCGTCGCCATCGAGCAACCGGTCTCGTCCCATATCGAGGGCGAGGAGCCGCCTCGCTTCCTCGGCAACCCCGTCATCAAAGCGTACCTCCCGGAGAATGCAGAGGCGCCGAACCGCGAACGGGAGATCGAACGGGCTCTCTGGCATCTGCAGGCTTTCGACCTCTCTCCCATCGGCCCGATGCAACGCCGCGTGATCGACGAAGAGGATTGGGCGCATGGGTGGAAAGAGCACTTCCATCCGCTGCGCATTGGCCGGGTGGTCATCAAGCCGAGCTGGCGCGAATGGGACGCCCAACCGGAGGATCTGGTCATCGAGCTGGACCCGGGAATGGCCTTCGGCACGGGTCTTCATCCCACGACGAAGCTGATGGTCGACGCTGTACAACAGCGGGTGAAGCCGGGCATGCGCGTGCTCGACCTCGGCACCGGCTCGGGCATTCTCGCGATGGCGGCGGCGCTGCTGGGCGCGCACGTCGTGGGGCTCGACATCAGCGATGTCGCGGTTGAGGTGGCACGCGCCAATGTCGCGGCCAATGGAATGCAGGCAGCGATCGAGATCGACGAGGGATCAATCGACGCGATCGCGGGTCAAACTTTCGACCTCATCCTCGCCAACATCATTGCCTCCGTCCTGATCGACCTCGCGCCCCAGCTGGCCGGTGCGTTGAAGCCGGGAGCAGAAGCGCTGGCCTCGGGGATCATCGAGGAGCGCCTGGCGCCGGTGGTCGATGCCTTCCAGCGCGCGGGACTCCAGGTCGTAAGTCGCAACCATGAAGAGGACTGGTGGCTCGTGGTGGCGCGCCGCTCGTGACGAGGCATCGCTTCTTCGTGCCGGCCGACAGCCTGCAGGGCGATACCGTCCGGTTCCCGTCTGAGCAGTCTCACCAGATTCGCCAGGTCTTGCGCCTCCGTCCCGGCGACACGGTAACGGCGGTCGCTGGGAGCGGGACAGAGTATGTCGTCACCCTGGAGCACGTCGGGCGCGACGTCTCGGGGAGGATCGCGGAGCGACGCCGCAATCAAGCGGAGCCGCGTCTACGGGTCACCCTGTACCAGGCTCTCCTCAAAGGCTCCCGCATGGATCTCGTGCTCCAGAAGGGGACCGAAATCGGCGTGACCGGCTTTGTCCCGGTGTTGACGGCGCGGGCAGTGCCGGCCGAGCCCAGCGCGGCCAAGCAGCGGCGATACGAGACGATCGTGCGGGAGGCGGCGGAGCAGAGCGGAAGAGGCCGTCTGCCCGAGGTCCGTGAGGCCGTCAGTCTGGGTGACGCGCTGACGATGGCGCAGGGGACGATCATTTTTCCCTGGGAAGGCGAGTACACCCGCCATTTGAGGGACGTGCCGCTCGATGAGAGCGGCGTCAGCCTGTTCATTGGGCCGGAAGGCGGCTGGACGGAGGAAGAAGTACGGCAGGCGGCAGGCGCCGGCGCTCTCGTCGTGACACTGGGGCCTCGCATTTTGCGAGCGGAGACAGCAGCCATCGTGACGTCGGCCCTGGTGCTGGCACGGGCCGGGGAGTTCGCATAAGACTCGTTGACGGTGCTCCGAACCGGTGCCTATAATCGGACGCATTTATAGAGTGTTTTTGTCCCTCAGCACCCGTGTGCTGAGGTTTTTAACGCCCGAGTTCGGGCGGTCACTGGGAGGGATCCGGATCATGAAGCGCACGTATCAGCCGAAGCGCATCCCGCGCAAGAGGGAACACGGGTTTATGGCACGCATGGCGACCAAGGGCGGCCGGCGTGTCCTCAAAGCCCGCCGTTTGAAGGGACGCTATCGCCTGACCGTCTAGGTGGGCCGACATGCTGCCCAAGCAGCATCGTCTGCTGCGAACGCGCGACTTCACGCGCGTCCGGCGCCGCGGCCGCTCTGCCGGTGATTCCCTGCTCGTGCTCTATGTGCTGCCGGTTCGATCCCCCGATCTGCGCGTGGGCTTCTCCGTGAGTAAGAGGGTGGGAAAGGCGGTCACGCGCAATCGTGTCAAGCGGGTGATGCGAGAGATCGCGAGGCGCGATCTGGGCAAGATGCGGCGAGGACAGGATCTCGTTTTCATTGCCCGCCCCGCTGCCGCGCAGGCAACGTACGCCGATCTCGACGCGTCGATGGCCCGTGCTCTCGGCAAAACGGGCGCGCTTCGGGCGGAGGAAACGCGGCATGCGTAGCGTTGTCATCGGCCTTATAGTGGTGTATCAGCGGCTCATCTCGCCGCTCCTCGGTCCCGCCTGCCGCTACGAACCGTCCTGCTCGGAGTACGCGCGGCAGGCGATCGAGAGGTACGGGGTGGCCCGCGGAGCATGGATGGGTGTCCGGCGCATCGCGCGCTGCCACCCCTTCCATCCCGGCGGCTACGATCCCGTCCCGTAAGACTGGAGTCTTCAGGTGCAAAACATTTTCGGCCCCATCATTACTCCCATGGAACTGGGCGTTGTGTGGCTCGCTCTCGCAGTGGGAAGCGCCGGCATTGGCATCATCTTGTTCACGATCTTCGTGCGCCTGGTGCTTTCCCCCCTGCAGATCGTTCAGCTCCGCAACGCGCGGGCCATGCAGCGCCTTCAGCCGCTCATCGCGGAGTTGCGCAAGAAGCACAGCGCGGACAAGCAGCGGCTCCAGGAAGCCACGATGGCTCTCTACAAGGAGCACAAGATCAACCCGGCGATGGGCTGTCTGCCCATGCTCCTGCAGATTCCCATTCTCTTTGGCCTCTTTTACGCGCTCATGCACCTCGGCTCGGCCCCGAACGGGTACCCCCACAAACCCGTCTGGGCGAAATCGGCCTGTGGCAACTTCCATCCGGCGAACTGGACTCAGTGGTGGAACCACTGCTACAGCGTCACGCACATGGCGAGCAACCCTCAGCACGTGTGGAGTCTCTTCCACGCCAACTTTCTCTGGCTGAGCCACGGGCTGGGTCAACCCGATCCGCTTTTCATCCTGCCGCTCCTGGCCGGCGTGACGCAGTGGGTCCAGTCTCGCATGATGCTCACCCGCACCGCCGATCCGCAGCAGCAGATGATGAACTCCCTGATGAACTTCATGCCGCTCATCATCATCTTCTTCGCCGCGCGCTATCCATCCGGTCTCTCCCTCTACTGGGTCACATCTACCCTCATTGGCATCCTCATTCAATACCGGATCACCGGGTGGGGTCTTCTCCCCACTCCCTGGGCGCGGAATCCCGCCGTGCCGGCACGTCCGAGTGCTAACGGCAGCGGGCCGAACGGGGGCAGTTCCAACGGCAAAGCTGCGAAAACGTCCTCAACTGGTTCTGTGACGGGTGACGACACCGATGCGACCAGCACCGTCGGCGGCACGGCACGGGCGCGCAAGAAGGTGAACCGATCCAGAGGAGGACGAAGTGGAAGGCGCGGCTGAGTACTCGGGGAAAACTGTCGACGACGCGGTCGCGCAGGCGGCGGCCGCGCTCGGCGTCCCCCGTGACGACCTCGCGTATGACGTGATCTCGCCCGGAAATCGGGGCGTATTCGGCATCGGGGCCGAAGATGCGCGCATTCGAGCGTGGCGCCGTCAACCCGAAAGCGCCCAGCAGTACGGCGAGAGCCCGGGTGCCGTCGAGATCGTCGAAGACGAGGAGATCTGGGACGAGGACGAAGAAGAGACTCCCGTCCTCCAGACCCCCCAACAGCGGGAAGCCCTTGCCGAGGAGGCACGGCAAGTGACCAATGATCTCCTCGATGCCATGAACATCGAGGCTGATGTCACCGTGCGTTCAGACGAGCAGCCGGTCGTGGTCGCCATCTCCGGCGATAATCTAGGCGTGCTCATCGGGCGGCGTGGCGACAACCTCTCCGCGCTGCAGTTCATGGTCAACCTGATCCTCTCGCGCAACCGCCGGCAGTGGCCGCGAATCGTTATCGACGTCGAGAACTATCGAGCGCGCCGCGAAGAGTCCCTCCGTACCCTGGCGGACCGCGTTGCCTACCGTGTGCGCCGCAACGGGCGTCCCTTCACCCTCGAGGCGATGCCGGCCGGCGACCGCCGCATCATCCACCTCGCGCTGCGTGACAGTGGTGACGTGGAGACGTACAGTATCGGAGAAGGTCCGGCGCGTCGCGTGGTCATCGCGCCGCGTCGCTCCCACTAGAAACGCACGGCCGTGGAGAGCGACACCATCGTCGCGGTGGTGACGCCACCAGGCGAAGGCGGCGTGGGTATCGTGCGTGCCAGCGGCCCGCTGGCGGCCTCCCTTCCGCCGCGCCTCTTCCCCACGCTCAGTGCCGGGTGGCCGTCCCATCGGCTGCGTCATGGCAGGATGCGCGATCCGGCGACCGGCCGGACCGTGGACGACGCGATGGGCTGCCTGATGCGGGCTCCCCGCAGCTACACAGGAGAAGATGTCGCCGAGTTTCATTGCCACGGCAATCCGCTCATTCTGGAGCGCGTCGTTCACCTGTGCCTCCGGGCCGGGTGCCGTCCCGCCCGGCCCGGCGAATTCACCCTGCGCGCCTTCCTCAACGGCCGCCTCGATCTCACTCAAGCCGAGGCCGTCCTGGACGTGGTGCGGGCACGCGGCAGTGCCGGTCTCGATCTGGCGATGGACGGTCTGGCCGGCAGTCTGACGCGCTTGCTCGGCCCCCTGCGTCACGAGCTGGTCGGGATCGTGGCGCATCTCGAGGCGATGGTCGACTTCGTGGAAGACGACATCCCGCCGCGAGCCGACCGAGAGACACGCCGGCATCTCAAAGACATCGCCACCCGCCTCCAGCTCATCATCGACGGAACAGAGGGCGGTATCATCCTCCGTGAAGGAGCCACTCTGGCGATCGTCGGCAGCCCAAACGTCGGGAAGTCGAGCATCATGAACGGCCTGCTGGGTCTGGAACGCTCCATCGTCACTCCGATTCCCGGCACAACCCGCGACACGGTCGAGGAGACGCTGTCGATCCGCGGCATCCCGATCCGTGCCGTCGATACCGCCGGCATGACGGAGACCGACGATGTGGTGGAAGGGATCGGCATCGAGCGGGGGCACCGGGCGCTGTCCGTGGCCGACGTCATCCTCCTCGTCCTCGATCGCTCCCGTCCCTATGCGCCCCAGGACGAGATGGCGGTGCGCGCGGCAGCGGGCGCCGAAGGGCGGCTCGTCATCGCCCTCCACAAGGCGGACCTCCCCGCCGCCGCGGACGCCGCCGACATCGTGCGGCTCCTGGCCCCGGCCGCCGTGGTCGAGAGCAGCGCAGTCGCTCCGGGAGGGTTGGACGGCCTGCGTGAAGCCCTCGCCGACGCCGTGCTGGGCGGGCATCGCGAGGCGGTCGTGGCGGGCAATGTCCGCCATGCGGACGCCCTTCGCCGGGCCCTCGCCGCCCTCCAGCTGGCCGGCGATGCTCTTGACGCCGAAACGCCCATCGATCTCGTCTCTTTCGATTTGCGTGCCGCCGCCGATGCCCTCGGCGAGATCACCGGCGACAACGTGGACGACGAGCTCCTCGACCGCATCTTCCGCGAGTTCTGCATCGGCAAATGAGCGAGCGGCAACGTCTCCGGATCCTCTTCCGCAAGGGGCGCGAAGCGCGCTTCCTGTCTCATCTCGATCTCCTTTCAACCCTGCAATACTCGCTGCGTCGGGCCGCGCTTCCCCTCGAGCTGTCGGAAGGCTTCAATCCGCGTCCGCGCATGTCGCTCGCCGCCCCACTCGGCGTCGGCCACATCGGGGAGCGCGAGATTCTCGAGATCACCCTGCGTGATCGTGTCGAGCAGGCCGGCGTCAGAGAACTCCTGCAGCGCTCGGTTCCCGACGGCATTACCATCCTCGAGGTCGAGGAGATGCCGGCCGGCCGGCATCCGGCAGCTGCCGAGTTGCGCAGTGCCCGGTTCCGCATCCGATGCGGACTCGTTCCTGGTCTGGAGCAGCGTCTGCGCGACCTGATGTCGCGCCAAACGATCGAGATCGAAGAGGATCACGGGGGTCGGATCCGCCGCCGCGACATCCGTCCCCTGATTCTGTCAGCATCCGTCGACGGTGAGGACCTTCACGTCGAGTTAGCGCTGGGCTCGGCCGGAGGAGTCCGTCCCGAACACGTCCTGCGCGCGGTAGGCATAGACCCCCCGACCGTGCTGATCACACGCGAACGCCTCGTGCTGAATGGATGAGGCAGTCCGGGGGCAGGGGTCGCAGACGGCACCGCGACCGGAGAAGACGCCTCGGCAAGAGACTTGCACAGAGATTTCCGCAATCACTGAGACGGAGGCCGGCATGAGCAACGCCCCAAGTCAAGAAAACGTCACGAGAGACGAGTTGGTCCAGGGACTACAAGAAGACCTCGCCCGTGAGTACAAGGCGATCATCCAGTACGTCATCTTCAGCCAGGTGCTGGATCGCGCCAAATACATGTCCATTGCCGAGCAGCTGGAAGTGCATGCGCACCAGGAACTGGACCACGCCCTCAAGATCGCGCGGCAGCTCGACTATTTCGGCGCTTATCCCACCCACCAGCCACAGGACATCTGGACGTCGGAAAGCAACGAGGACATGCTGTGGTTCGACCTGAAAGCGGAAGATTTCACGATCGAGAACTATCGGGGCCGGATACGCCAGGCACAGGCGCTCGGCGAATTTGCGCTGGCCGAAACACTGCAGGAGATTATCACGCAAGAACAGGATCACCAGATCGACCTGGCGACGGCGCTGGGTGTGGTGCCCGATGACCAGCAGCGCCAGGGGCAGGGACCGCAGCTACCGGGCGGCGGGCGAGAGGGGTAGCGGCAACGCGGCGATCAGTGTCCGCAGCCGCAAGCTCCGCCGCAGCAACCGCCGGTGCGGGCCTGCTCCGCCGTCATCTGATCGTCGTATCCGCCGACGGTGCCAAAGGAGGACACGAGGCGCTGCACATTGTCACCCGAGCAGTGCCGGCAACTGACCTCATCGGCGACCGCCAGGTTGCGGACGAGCGCGTCGAAGCGTGTGTCGCAGTCGGAGCAATGGTATTCGTAGAGGGGCATCGGATTCCTCCAGGCACGATTGTACGCCAGATCGCGCTGGTAAAATGACCGGATGACACGTGGCCTGACCGAGACGCTTCGATCCCGACTTACCAGACTACGCTCTCGTCCCCTATCTGACCCCCCTTCCCCGGCGCCGGCACCGGTGGCTCTGCCCCGAAGCCTGGGCAGCGAAGCACGCGTGGAGGCCTTTCAGCAGGCGATCGATCTCCGGTTCCATAATCCGGAGATCTTGCGCGAGGCGCTCACGCACCGCTCCTACCTCAACGAGATCGAGCAGGCGTGGCCATCGAACGAGCGGCTGGAATTTCTCGGCGATGCGGTACTCGGGATTGTCAGCGCCAAATTCCTCTTTCATCGCTTCCCGGAAGGGGACGAAGGGAACCTGACGAATCTGCGCTCCGCCCTGGTGCGTACGGAATCATTGGCTCGCTACGCCCAGGCGATCAACCTGGGTGAGTACCTTCTCCTGGGCCGGGGGGAAGAGATGAGCAAGGGGCGGCAGCGCACGGGCGGCCTTGCCTGTGCCTTCGAAGCGGTCCTGGCTGCCATTTACGAGGATCAGGGCTATGAGACCGCGGAACGCTTCGCCCTCGGGTTCATCGAGCCTGAGCTGGAGCACGTCGTCGCCACCCGCACCCACCGCAACGCGAAATCGGTCTTGCAGGAATTGGTGCAGGGCACATGGCAGCAGACGCCGACCTACCACGTCCTCGAGGAGTCGGGCCCGGACCACGCCAAGTCATTCAGGGTCGAAGTGCGGGTCGGACCGCGGGTCCTGGGCCGGGGCACCGAACGCAGCAAGCGCGCTGCCGAGCAAGCCGCCGCCGAGCAGGCCCTGGCGCAGCTCCAGCAGGGCGAGCGGGCCTCCGGGTAGCGAAAGGCGGGCGAGACGCGCCCGGATCTCGCCCGTTGCGCGTCGTCATGCTATCGCACGCCCGGCAGGGAGTGGTGGCCGACGTGACGGCGCCGGTCGGGTTTACTTGTGGCCGTGGGGCTTGGGGGTCGCGGTCGGCAACGGCGTCTTCGTCGGAGGGATAGCCGTCGCGGTCGGAGTGGACGTCGACGTCGGACGCGGCGTGGTGGTCGGACTGGCGGCTGAGGTTGCCGTTGGGCTCGCGCCGGCCAGAGCCGCCAGGTGCTGCTGGAATCCAAGACCGAAATTGGTGGGCGTGCCGGTGTAGTCCGAAATGAGGGCCGGTCCGCTCGAGCAGTTCCAGGTATCCCACGTCCAGCCGAGATAGCTGATTCCGTGGCTATCCATCCACGACATCAACGGATCGATGTAGCCGTCGGCGCAGTCGTTCTCCCCGATCTCGCCGGTGATGACCGGAACCTTCTGCGCGACCGGCGCGACCTGATTGTTCCAGCAGGTCGACGTGTTGCAGACGTTGAAGTTGTAGGAGTGCCAGGAGGCGGCGAGGTTGTTCAGCGGATCGGAGGGCTCGTAGCTGAGCCACTGACTGAGACTGTTGGAGTATTCCACGCCGCCCAGCATGATGATGTTCTTGGCGCCGGTCGCCCGGACGGTGTTCACCAGCTCCTGCATGCCGGCCGCCGGGAAGGAGACGCCGGGACAGGTGCCGCCGTTCAGCCAGCACGTCCAGGCAGCAGTGGTGTCTTGATTGGAGTCAGGATACGGCTCGTTGTACAGGTCGAAGATCACCGAACTGTTGCCGGCAAACGTCGTGGCGACCGACTGCCAGAAGGCGGGCGCGTGGTCCTGATCGGGCATCGGCTCCTGACCGGTCGCCTGCGTCGTGCCCGGCGCATTCCAGTGCAGATCGAGAATGACCGCCATGCCGTACTGGTTGAGCAGATTGACGTAGTTGACGATGGCTTGCTGGTAATTGGACCCAGAGTAGGCGGCCGGGGCGCCGTTGATGCCCAGCCAGCAGTCCTCGTTGAGAGGGACGCGCACCGCGTTCACATGCCAGGACGCGATGGCCTGCACCGAGGTCGCGTCGTTGGGACCATCGAAGATGCCCCAGCCTTGAATACAGGCGTATTCCGTCCCGGAGCGATCAACGCCGAGCAAGCGCACCGGCTGTCCGCTCCCGTTCACGATCTGATTACCCTGGACGGTGAGTCCGGTGACGGCAGCGGCCGCCTGAGCACTATGCCCGGTGCGCAGAGAACTGATCATGGCTACGGTGACCATCATCACAATGGACACGCCCGACACAACACGACGTATCATCATCCCTTGCCCTATCCCCATCGTGTCTCCGTCCCGGCGACGGAGACTCATCTTGCCACTCTAGACAGGCAGTTGGGCGGCACGCAAGGTCGGTGGCCCCGGGCATGATGAGGCCCTTCGTCCTTTAGACCGAACGAAGGGCCTCAGCGTGCTGGCGGCCGGTTACGTCTTTAGAGGCCGGCAATAGGCGTCACGATATCCCTGATCGGTATGCCCGCACTGGCCGCTGTCGATGCCAGGGACGATACATCGTGCGACATCGTCTGGACATCCGACGCGTTGTAATTGCCGTGCCTCAGGCTGCTACCGGCGCGCTGGGCGATGCTCAGCAGCTTCTGCACCGGCGCAATGATGGCATGCAACGTTTTGCTGTTGCTCTTCTTTGCGATGTTGTATGCCACCTGCAACTCGTGTGCGGCGAAAAGCGTCGCGATGCCGGCTTTGATGATGTTGCTGACGCGGTGCTTCGCTCCCTTCTTGAAGCCGCCCTGCTGCCAGACGCGGATCACCCAGTGATGAAAGGCGTAGAACGCGGCACCCGTATGCAGAAGGAACCGCGTCTTATCGAGGAAGTGCGGGTGGTCCATGACCACGGCGGCGTGCGCGCGCGGGATTGATGCCGCCGACGCGCCGGTCGCGGGGGTGACGGCGGTCAAAACACCGACAATGAGCAGTAAGGCGAGAAGCTGTCGTTTGATCATCGATCTCCCTCCGAATTGACGAGTTGACGGAAACGGCCCTATACGCAAGTCCGGTGTGCACGGAACGTGCCGGGGTCATTACTTCCTTTCAACAGCGGCAATATCTGTCGCGACTCGACGTGCCAGGGTCAGTACTATGACACCCTGAATGCAGCGTGTCGCGTGACCATGCCGCCGCGCCACCACACCTTTAGATGGTAGCTGTACACGCCGCGTAGGGGGTGGGCGCCCAGCTCGATGGGGTACTGAGCCGTGCTATGCGGGAGAGTCGTACCGATGGCTAATGCGCGCGAGAGGATCGGGTTCTTGTGGCGCGGCCCCCAGACCCAGAGGTATCCCCACCCGTGCAGCATCATGGTGCCGGAGTTGTGAATGTAGGCGATGACATAGGTGCTCGCCGTCCGGCGCTGAACGCTCAGTCCCCGCAGACGAAACGCGCGATGCTCCGCGCCGGGGACCGTGATGACCACGAAGTCCGCCAGACGGGTCTGCACCGTCACGGCAAAGTCACGTCCCCGTGCCGTGTCCTGCGAGGGCGTAAAGGCGGTCAGGGCCGCGACATACTGACCCGGACGGGCGCTCGCGGGGACCGTGACCGTGAAAGGAACGACCTCGCCGCGATCGGGATGAAGCGTCACCCTGGTCATCGCGAGGTGTATCCAGCGCCCGGCATGTCGCCGCGGCTGCGAGGCGAGTCGGGCTGTGACGCCGCCATACACACCGGTCGCCGCGTCCACCGGCACGATCCGAATCTCTCCGGTCCGGTGCGATGGATTCCCCACCAGGGCGTAGAGCTGGGTGGTGGTGCCGGCTGCCGCCGTGAACCGAAAGTATCCGGGTCCGGGCAGGAGATTGCCGGCGGCGTCAGAGGGCCGGAGGCTCACCGGCAAACCGGTCGCGCCGGCCGCGTTCACAATGCCGGCTGCGGCCGGGACGAGCCATGCCGCACCGATCAGAAGAGCGGCCAGCGGCCGGCAGAAGAACCGTGTGGTGCGCACGAGAATCCTTTCCTGAGGGAGAGGGGAGTCGCCGCCGCACGGACGGCGACTCCCGAACGAACTACGGACCGGAGTTGACGGTGATGGTGATGGTGGAGTGGTAGGTCGTGGCGAGCGCGTTGCCGGGAATGGCGAGCTCCAGCTGACCGGTGCCGATCGTGCCGGGTGTCACGGTGTACGAGCCGATACCGCTCAGGGCGGCGGCGGAGAGAACTTTCACCGCAGACCCCGGGGTGGTGCCGGAACCAGTGTCGATCGCCGTGTTGCTGCTGATCGAATCACTTGGCGCGCCGGTACAGAGCGAACCGCTCGCGCAGACCGCGGACGGCGGCGCGATGCTCAATGAATTCCACGGGAGGGTGGTCAGGCCTGTCTTGCAGCCGGCATCCGTGCCAACCGTACAGGTGAACTGCGTCGCCTGGAACGTGACGTTCCAGCCGAGCCCGGTTCCGGTCGCATCGGTCACCGTGTAGGTGCCGAGGGTCGTGTCGGCGGTCTGGTTCGAGCCGGTCAGCGTCGCGCTGAATGTGCCGGGAGATCCCCCCGTCACGCCGAGGGTGCCCCCGGTCAGCGCGACCTGCGTCGCCCCACCCGCCGCGTGAGCGACGCCGCCGAGCGACACGGCGCCAAGGCCCAGGAACGCTGCAGCGGCGAGGATGCGAGTTGTCTTGAACATTCTGGTCCTTTCTAGGCCCCCGGGAAGGGGCGGTCCTTTCTGGTAGTCCGCGGGCCCGGCATGCGGTGCAGCCGGCCGCTTTGCTCAATGTGGCGTCGCGACGCCTGGCGCCGGTGTCGGGCCGTCAGTGGTTGTCCACTGACCCCTCTCACGTCAAGCGCCCGATCACTCCTCCTTTCCTTGTTCCGGGAACCGGGAGTCATCGGGCGCGATTTGACGGGAGGTTCGTGTCATTTCGGCAACCCGGCTAACTCCCTGGAGTCCCGTGGCTTTGCGTCCCCGCCTCACGACGGGTTTGCCTTTGTCGGTTGTCTCGCTTGCTACCGCTCTCTCGAGTGGAGAAGCACCACGAGTAAAGCGGAAAGTGTGTTACATGACTATGGTCCTTCGGACCGTGCAGGCGCTGGTCTTTTGTCCTGCGAGCGGGCGACGCTCCGGCATCTCCTCCGCGGACCATCGCGCGCGGAGGACCGAGCAGCTAGGTGGTGGTGTCCAGGCGCGACGGGTTCTCGACCCCGATGAGCCGATTCCACAGCCAGTAGGGCGTGGCCGACTTCGGGACGTACCAGTTGTCGGACCCGGCCGTCATATTGCCCATGGCCGTGAACTCAACCGGATGAGCCTGGTGAAGATCGAGGTACGTGGCGCCCTGCTCGAGGCGGCTGCCCACGGGCATGATCGGGATCTTCTTCAGGTCGTCATCCTCCATGCCCTGTAGTTTGTCGTGCGCCCCTTTGACGTCATAGGCGTTACGCGGACCCTTCTCCGGATGCGGGCCTTGCAATCCATAGTTCTCACCGGCGAGGAAGTCCGGATTGAGATCCTGCCAGAAAGGGTGATCGCCGGTGCTCGGCTGCACCGGCTCGTCTGTCATGTCCACGTTCGGCATATCGGTATCGGACATTGTGATCTCCTCATTCCCGGATGCCGAAAGTCGTGCAGGATATATGCCCCACCAGGACCTCTGGCGGGCGCGGCAGAGTGAAGGTGGCACAGTAAAGGGAGATTCCGATGCATTGCCCGCGATTGGCGCGGCCCACCCGCCGCGCTCTGCTCCTCCTGGCGACGCTGCTCGCGCCCGCTATGGCGCCGACTTCCACGTCGCCCTCCCTTGCCGCCGGCGCGCTGCAGGTGCTGGCAGTCCCGGGAGGACAGCCGGACGACATTGCCGTCGATACCTCGGGCCGGCTCGTCTGGGGAAACCTGGCGCGGGGAACGATCGAGCGCCTCCAGGGTGGGCGCGTGTTCACCATCGCGCGCGGCCTCTCGGTGCCGGAAGGCGTCATTCCGCGCCGTCACGATCTGGTGGTGGCGGAGCAGGGCCTGGACCGTGTCGTCAGTCTTCACGGGCGAAAAGTGCAAGTCCTGGTCGCGCTGGTTCCCGTCTCCGGCCAGGAGGGGGTTGACGGCATTGGCCGCGACCCGCGGACCGGTGACCTTCTCATTCCCGATTCGCCGCGCGGCACCGTTATCCGGACCGCAGCGAACGGACTCCGTTCCAGCATCATCGCCCGCAACCTGGGGCGTCCCGTGGATGCCGCCGTCGATCGGCGCGGAGATGTTCTCGTGCCGGACGAGCATCTCGGAACGCTCGTTGTCATTCCTCCGCGCGGCCGGATCAGATATCGAGGCTCGTTCTCAACGCCGGATGACGTCGCGGTCTCGAGTAACGGCGTTATCTGGGTCACGTCTCTTGGTGATGGCGGGCTGTGGCGTCTAACCAATGCCGGCACCACCCGTGTCCTGGGCGGCCTCGCCAACCCGCAGGGGCTCACGCTCGACAGATGCGGTGATCCGATCATCGTCGAGCAGAACACCGCTCGCATCGTCCGTCTCCTCTTGACCGGGCGGTCGGCTCACTGCCCGTATTGACGCCGGGTTGCCGCGACCTGCCGGGTGCGCCCAGGATATAGGGTCCACTCGGCGCGAAAATAGGGCCCCTACCCTATTCACCTGCCTTTGTCGGCACCGGCACACTTAAGGTAGCCCCACCGTGAAGCATGCAGCGTTCATACGGAGTCATCCTGGTGTCCGACGTCACTCACATCACCGTTCTGGTTGCCGACGACCATCCTCTCGTGCGAGAAACGGTCCGCACCCTTCTCGCCGAGATGGGCATCACGGTCATCGGCGAAGCGGTGGATGGAATCGAGGCCAACGAACTGGCCGCCGAGCTGCATCCCCGCGTGGCGATTCTGGACGTCGCGATGCCACGAATGGGGGGACTGGAAGCGGCGAAACGGATCCGCAGAACCGAACCCGAGACACGGCTGATCATGCTGTCGGTGTACGACGAGCCGCAGTGCATCGCCCGGGCGGAGCAAGCGGGCGCCTGCGCGTACGTCGTCAAGAGACGGCTCGCCACCGATCTCGTGCCGGCCGTCCACGCCGCCTGTGCGGCGTAGCCGGTTCTCGAGTCTAGGAGGCGTCGAGCTCCGGCAGTGGCGCCGCGACCGCCGGTGCCGCCAGGCGGAACACCAGATGGTCGCCGATCAGGAAGTTCGCCACGGCCGCCACGCCGATGCCCAGGGCCGAGGACGGCAGCGGCGGCAGAACCTGGTGTGCCAGCAGGAAAATCGTGAGGTTCAGGCCGGTCGTACCGGCGATCGCCATGTGGAATAGCACCCAGCGGCGGGGCCAGGAAGCCCCCTCCCACCGATCGTGCCAGGTCAGAGTCGAGTTGAGCCCGAAGCTGGCTTGAGCCGACACGAACAGCGCCAACAACTCCGCGACCAGCCAGTGCAGGCCGTGCGTCGTGAAAAAGCCCAGCAGGGCCAGCTGAACGACCGCGGAGGCACCACCGGCGCAGACGAAGCGGAGGGGACGCGGAAGGACATGGCGTAGCCGGCTCACGAGGAACGACCCTCGCCTATCAGGACACGGGAGGCAGGAGAAAAAGTCACGTATAGAGACTATCAGGAATCGAGAGAGACGGAAGTAGGTCGAACGGACAATACCATGGAAACGTTTGTGCCATGTCCCTGCCCTCCGACTTCGTCCTCCGTCACACGCGGCTCCAGCCGGTCCGCAATCTGCCGTCGATCCGTCTGTACCAGGCGGACAAGGTCATGGAAACCTGGGAAGCGTTGCAGACGGCGACGCATAACGACGATGCCCCGCCGCCCTTCTGGGCGTTTGTCTGGCCGGGGGGAGCGGCGCTGGCTCGATACGTCACCGATCATCCTCAAGAGATTCGAGGCAAAAGCGTCCTCGACGTCGCGGCCGGCTCCGGACTGGCGGCCATCGCCGCGTCGCGCGCCGGCGCCGCGTCCGTGGAGGCCGCCGATACCGATCCGTTCTGCGCCGACGTCATCGCTCTCAACGCGCGCGCCAATGGCGTCCACATTCCCGTGACGATCCGTGATCCCCTGGTCGACACACCCCACGGCCGCGACGTCATCCTGGCGGGCGACGTCTTTTATGAACAGCCGATGGCATCGCGCATGGCCGTCTGGCTCCGGGCGGCAGCGTCCCGGGGCGCGCGGGTGCTGATGGGCGATCCCGGCCGCGCCTATCGCCCGGCCGGATTGGTCCACCTCGCCGACTACGACATCCGCACCGTGCCGGGGCTCGAGGAGCGCGAGCTCAGACGGACCGGAGTCTACACCTTTGCCGGCGGCTAATTGATACCGGGAAGGGCCGGCACGCCCGGCACCAGGGTGTGTGCCGATACGTAGAGCAGCAGGAGGTTCAGCACGAGGATGACGCCGGCCACGATGCCGGCGATCCACGTCGTCGCCGTGTGGTTGACCAGATTTCCCATCAGGTCGCGACGCCGCGTGAAGTAGATGAGCGCAATGATCGGGAGCGGCAGAACCATGCTGAGAATGACCTGGCTCCAGAAGAGGCTCTGCGTGGGGTTGAGCCCAGCCCAGACGATCACGATCGTCGGAATCATCGTGAGAATCCGGCGGAGCCAGAGGGGGATGGTGAAACCCACGAACCCTTGCATGATGATCTGGCCGGCCATGGTCCCAACGGCAGAGCTGGAGAGGCCGGAGGCCAGTAAAGAGATGGCGAAGACGATGCCGGCAGCGGGGCCGAGAAGCGGGGTCAACGTATGGAAGGCCGAGGGGATGTCGGCAATGCGCGTCAAATGATGCTGATAGAACGTCGCCGCCGCCATGTACAGCATCGACATGTTGATCAATCCGGCCAGCCCGAGGGCGATCAGAATCTCCGGGATGGTGAAGTGGAAGATCCGCCTGGCCTCCTGCTCGGTGCGAGGAATGATGCGGTTCTGCGTGAGAGCCGAGTGGAGGTACACGACGTGGGGCATGACGGTGGCGCCGATGATGCCGACAACCGGGATGACGCTGCTGCCTCCCAGATAGGGCACCACGCTGTGATAAGCCACCAGGCCCAGGTTAGGCCGCGAGAAGAACGTCTCGATGACGTAGCTGGCGGCGATCACGCCGACCATGGCGCTGATGATGGCTTCGATGGGACGGACGCCGTAGCGCTGCAGCATCAAGATCCCGTACGTGGCAATCGCCGTGATGATGACGCCGATGCGCAAATCGATGTGGAACAGCAGATTCAAGCCGAGCGTGGCTCCCAGGAACTCGGCCAGGTCGGTGGCCATGGCAGCGACCTCGGAGAAGGCCCACATCGGGTAAACAAGCCCTTTCGAGAAGTGCTCGCCGACCAGCTCCGCCAGATTCCGGCCGGTGGCGATCCCCAGCTTGGCGGAGAGCGTCTGAATCAACATCGCCATCAGGTTGGCCATGACGATGGCCCAGAGCAGGCGATAGCCGAACTGGCTGCCGCCCTGGATATTGGTGGCAAAGTTCCCCGGATCGATATAGGCGACCGAGGCGATGAACGCGGGACCGAAGAAGGGCAGGAGGCGCAGCAGGCCGGGGCCGCCTCCGCTCAGCGCCACGTGCGCCGCGGCGTTGAGCGCTACATCTTCCGGGGCGAGATCACTGATACTGGCCGGTTCGAGCGAGCGATACGCACGCGCGCTCATGCCGGCAGATCGCTCTCGCTGTGCTGAACAAGAACCCGCTCCGCCAGCCCTTCGCCGATGGCGTGACGGAGTGAGCCGTCCGAGCCCTCCACCTCGACGGTGACCACCCCACCGAATGGAGCGATCGCGACGACACGAACCAGTGCGTCCAGGGTCAAGCCGAGGGAGGCGAGATATTGCAGAACCGCCTCATCTTGCTGCTCGATCCGCGCGATCCGGCCGGTCACGCCGGCCGGCATGTCGGTCAGGCGACACAGGTCCCGCACCGGCATGATGCCCTCACGCGACGGGATAGGATCGCCGTGTGGATCGACGGTGGGATAGCCGAGCTTGGCGGCGATCCGCTCCTCCAACTCCTCCGAGATGACGTGCTCCAGCCGCTCGGCCTCGCCGTGCACCTGGTCCCACGGCACGTCCAGCAGTTCGCTGAGAAACAACTCGATGAGGCGGTGGTGCCGCAGCATCTCGAGGGCAACCGCCAGGCCACGCGGCGTCAGCTCGACGCCCCGATACGGGGTATGCATGACCAGGGGGCCATCCTCGTCCTCGGCGAGACGCCGGATCATCGCCGTCACCGAGGGGGGCTTGACACCAAGCCGCTCCGCCAGCAACTGGGTGGTGGCACGGCCGCTCCCCTCCTGGAGGAGGTAAATCTGTTTCAGATAGTCCTGTTCGGCCGTCGAGCGCATGAGTGTCTCAGTCAAGAATTAGTCTCGTCTAAATTATAAGTAGGGAGAACGAGAAAATCAAGGGGAGAGCAGAGCCGAGGGATGTGGGCTCGTCTCAGTTCCCTTCTATACTGAGATCGCTTCTTGTGGTGGGAGGGACATCATGACTGTGACTCGCACGGCGCCGTACGGGACCTGGCGCTCCCCGATTTCGTCGGATCTCATCGTCTCTGAGGCCGTCAGTCTTACCGCGATCGTGCTGGATGGTGACGATACGTACTGGATCGAGTCTCGCCCCTCCGAGGGGGGCCGTTCGGTTCTTGTCCGCCGCCACGCCAACGGCGAGGTGTCTGATGTCACCCCACCGGGATACAACGTGCGGACGCGCGTCCACGAGTACGGGGGCGGAGCCTATACGGTCTCGCGCGGCATCGTCTACTTCTCGAACTTCGACGACAACCGCCTTTATCGGCAGGCACCGGGCTCCGAGCCGGAGCCGATCACGGCGGAGAGCGCCTATCGTTACGCCGATCTTGTCGTGGACGAGGCGCGGCAGCGCGTCCTCTGTGTTCGCGAGGACCACAGCCATCCGGATTCCGAGGCGGACAATACCATCGTCGCCGTCAATCTAGACGGCAGCGAGCGGGTGCTGATTTCCGGCAACAACTTCTACTCCAACCCGCGTCTCAGCCCCGACGGCGCCACTCTCGCCTACCTCACCTGGAACCACCCCAACATGCCCTGGGATGGAACCGAGCTGTGGACGGCCTCCGTGGCCGGCGACGGATCGCCGGCGAATGCCCGCCGCGTGGCCGGCGGCACCGGCGAGTCGATCTTCCAGCCGGAATGGTCACCCGTCGGCCACCTGGTGTTCGCGTCCGACCGGACCGGCTGGTGGAATCTGTACCGACTGACGGACGGCGAGATCGAGGCTCTCCATCCCATGGACGCCGAGTTTGGGGCGCCGCAGTGGGTCTTCGGCATGACCACCTATGCCTTTGCCGACAGGAACACGGTCGTCGGCTCGCTGTCCCGGCACGGGACCAACAGTCTGTACACCCTGAACCTCGACAGCGGGAGTTTTCGGATGATCGACGTCCCCTACACGTCGATCGGCGGTGTTGTCGCTCAACCGGGGCGCGCGGTCGTTCTCGCCGGCTCCCCGACCGAGCCGTTGTCCATCGTGCAGATTGATCTCCCCAGCCAGTCCGTCCAGGTGTTGCGCCGCTCGACCGGGCTCTCCGTGCCCACGGAGTATCTCTCCCCACCGCAGGCCATCGAGTTTCCCACCGAGAACGGGCTCACGGCGCATGCGCTGTACTATCCTCCCCACAACCCCGACTACCGCGCCCCCGCCGGCGAGTTGCCTCCGCTCATCGTCAGTGTCCATGGCGGACCCACCGGGTCGGCATCCAGCACACTGAACTTGAGCACGCAGTTCTGGACCAGCCGCGGCTTCGGCGTGATCGACGTCAACTACGGCGGCAGCACGGGGTACGGACGTGAGTACCGTGACCGGCTGAAGGGGCAGTGGGGCGTGGTGGACGTGGACGATGCCGTCAACGCTGCCCGCTACCTCGTCGAGCGCGGTGTGGCCGATCCGGACCGCCTGATTATTCACGGCGGCAGTGCCGGCGGCTATACCACGCTGGCCGCTCTCGCCTTCCGCGACGCGTTCGCGGCCGGCACCAGCTACTTCGGGATTGCCGACCTCGATCCGTTCGTGGACGACACCCACAAGTTCGAGTCGCGCTATACCGATGGCCTGGTCGGTCCCTATCCCGAGGCGAAGGAGCTCTACCGCGAACGGTCGCCGATCAATTACATCGATCAGGTGACCAGTCCGGTCCTGCTCTTCCAGGGTCTGGACGATAAGGTTGTACCGCCGAATCAGGCGGAGATCATGGCGCACGGTCTGCGGGCCCGCGGCACTCCTTTCGCCTACATCGCCTACGAGGGAGAGGGGCACGGCTTCCGAAGGGCCGAGAACATCAAGCGCACCCTCGACGGGGAGCTCTCGTTCTACGCCCAGGTCTTCAACCTTCCATTGCAGGAAGAGATCGAGGCCATCGAGCTCGAGAACGCTCCCACTCCGGCCGGCTGACGTGCTCGCCGGTCTGATCCGGCTGCTGGGAGGCGATGTCTGGCGGCGGCGTGACCTGCGCCTGCTGTTCACCGCCACCTTCCTCTCCTTTCTCGCGGCCTCCATCACCTTCCCCCTGCGCATGCTCTACGCGCAGGCGCACCACGCCTCGCCCACGCAGCTGGGCATTCTGGCGGCTGCCTTCATGGTCGGCGCCCTGGTGGCGCAGCTGCCGATGGGCTGGTTGGTGGATCACTGGGGACGCGTGCCGGTCTTTCTTCTCGGGCTGATTACCCACCCGCTGATCACTCTGCTCTACATCCCGCTCTACCATCCCAACGAGCTGATCGTGCTGCGGCTGCTGGAAGGCATGACGGTCGCCGCCTTCCAGCCCTCGACCAGCGCTTATATCGCCGACGTCACCTCCGAGGAACATCGCTCCGAGGCGTACGGGGCTCTCGGCGCCACCCTCAACGGCGGCTTGCTGCTCGGTCCGCTGTTCGGCGGCGTGATCGCTCAGCACTTCGGCTTCGTGACGGCTTTCGTCATCAGTGTCGGGGTGGAAGCGCTCGCCATTCCGCTGGTCATCACCAGCGTCCACGAGCCGGCGACCCACCAGGCGAGTCGCCACGAGGAGCGTGCGCCGTTGCGCGCTCTCTTCAGCATGGTCCTGATCGCGGTCTACGCCTCATTTCTCGCGGTGCAGGTGGCCTTTGGAGTGCTCGGCGCGCTCTGGGCCATCTGGGTGCATGACCTGGGCGGATCCTACACATACATCGGAGTCACGTTCAGCGTCTTTGCCTTGCCCCAGATCTTCCTTGGCGCCGGTGCCGGGCGCATCGCCGACCGTTTCGGCCGGGCGCCGTTCCTGCTCGTCTCCGGCCTCGCCGCCGGCTGCATCTATGCCGCCTACGGCTTCATGCACAATCTCATTGCCATCGCGGTGGTTGGGGTCATCGAGGGCATCGTCATCATCTTCCAGCAGCCCGTCGCCCAGGGTCTGCTGGCCGACGCCTCACCGGTCCAGGCTCGGGGCCGCGTGCAGGGAGTTGCCGGCTTTGTGGGCTCTATCGGCGGCGCCATTGCCTCGTTCCTGGCGCTGCCGCTCTACCATCAGAACCATCCCGTTCCCTTCGTCGGGGCCGGCATCGTCATGATTCTCGGCTCCTCCGTCGCCGCGTACGGCGCCTTTCGCTGGCGCCGGCGGCTGCTCGGCTCCCCGGTCAAGCCGTACGAACAGCCGGCCTGAACGGAGATGGAGCGCATCGCCATCCTCCACTTCACGGCGCCGCCGGCGATCGGCGGTGTAGAGAGCGTGCTCGCCGCGCAGGCAATAGCCCTCCGCGGCGCGGGCATTCCGGTCCGCATCATCGCGGCAGAACAGACGAACCTCCCCGATGTCGAGCGCGTCGTCATCCCGGATCTGCATCCGTCCCGCGCGGCAGAGCCCGCCGATCTCGATCGTCTCCTCCGGGAAGCCTTGACGGGATGCACAGCCTGCTGGGTCCACAATGCCTTCACCGTCTATCTCCATCCACCCCTGACGGCGGCCCTGTGCCGCCTCGCCGCGGAGGTGCCGATCCGATGGGTCGCCTGGTGCGAGGACGTCAGCGCCGCCAGCGCCTTCTGGTCCGGCGAAGCGCCGCTGCTCCCCCGGCGGCTTCGACATGTCGCCATCTCGGACCAGCGGCGGCGTGATCTCGCCCGGCACCATGGCGTTCCGGAGCACGAGGTGACAGTCATTTCCCCTCCCCTCAGTTCGCCCTGGCCGGCGCTTGGCGCCGATGCCCGATCGATTCTCGGCGGCGCGGGATGGGCACCGGGTGAGCCGCTGATCGTCATCCCATCCAAGCTCCTGCCGCACAAAAACCTGCCATACGCGGTGCGTGCCGTGGCGGGCCTCTTAGCGGACGACTTCACGCCCACCCTCATCATCACCGGAGCGGCCTCGCCACACGAAGAGGATGTCTCGGCGTGCCTGGCCGGCGAACTCCACGGGCTTGCCGCTTCGCTTCAGGTGCCGCTTGGTATCCCGGGTACCCGGAGCGCGCTCACCCGCCACGCCATGCACGATCTGCTGCTGGCCGCCGATGTCGCCTTCTTGCCCTCTCTCGAAGAGGGATTCGGTCTTCCCATTCTGGAGGCCCTGGCCCTGCGCGTTCCGCTGGTGTGCTCGGACATCCCGGTCTTTCATGATGTCGCGGGAGACTCGGCCCTCTTTGCCGATCCCATGCGGCCGGACGACGGGACACGCGTGCTGGCGCAGGCGCTCAACAGCGCCGCGGCGCGGCGCCGCCGGCAGATACTGGCATCGGCCGGCCGATTCGCCCGTGAGGTTGTCGCCCTGGCGCGAGAAGGATCGGTCGCATTCCGTGGACAGGGGGAGTAGTCTGAGGTACCGGCCGTTGTTCCGGCCGGAAGAGGAGCAAAGAATGCAGCGCCACATCGAACTGGCGACCGGCCTTTTGGCGACGGCGCTCGGTCTGATCTGGCTCGTGGCCGAGGTGAGTGCCCTGCAGTCGCTCTGGCTCACCATGTCGGGAGCGTTTCCGCCGTCGCATTACATTGCACAGCCAATCAGCGTGAACGGCTCCGGCCCCTATTTCGCCGGCAGCGCCCTCGCCATCATCGCGGTCGCGGTCGGTGCGTACGTTCACACCCTGCGCCGTCACCGTCTCGGGGTACCCCTTCTCTGGCTCGGAGCCTGCGCGTCGACTGCGCTCGTGCTCGTCTATTTCGTGGAGCCGTGGACCGTGATTGATTTGCCGTTCATCTCCATACTGCAAGCACCTGAGTACGCCTGGATGGTGCCCACGATTGTTCTCTCGCTGTTCCTGGCCTGGACGGCAGCCATTGCCGCCCTCCCGCTGCCCAGCGGCCGTCCGCAGCCGAAGGTACCCAGGCAGGACGATACCGCCGCCGCGGCGTAGTGGCAGAGCTCCGCTCTGCCCGCCTTCGGGCGCGCAGGGTCGTGGGAAAGCCCTCAGTCCCAAGCACTCGCGGCCGGCCGGAACAGGCGGCAAACCGGGGGTCTGCCACTACGCTCCCAGGCTTGCCTACCGCCAGGCGCTATACCCTCCTTCGAACATGGACAGAGTTCCATCCCGCACCTCGACAATCCGGTCCACGATCCGATCCAGGAAATAGCGGTCGTGCGAGATGACGACGACCGTGCCGTCGTACTCGTCCAGGGCCCGCTCCAGCACCTCGGCGGAGGCGATGTCGAGATGATTGGTCGGCTCATCGAGCACCAGGCAGTTGGCGCCGCCCAGCATGAGCAAGAGGAGCTGCAGCCGGCTTCGCTCGCCGCCCGAGAGCGTGCCGATCGGCTGACGCACTTGTTCGTAGCTGAAGAGAAACTTCATGAGCTTGGCGACCGCCTCATCCTCGCGCATGGCCCGGGCGTGGCGGACCACGTCGAGTGGCGTGGCGTCGGGCGGCAGAATGTCGTGGGTCTGTGAGAAGTAGCCGGGCCGGATGGAAGGGCCGATCCAGCGCTCTCCCGCCGGCGGCGAGATCTCGCCGATCAGCACCTTGCCCAGCACCGTCTTCCCGGCGCCGTTGGCGCCGACGATGCCGACGCGTTCGCCGCGCCGCACCAGCAGGGAAACATCCACCAGCACCGGCTCGTGGCCGAAGTCGACCATCACCTCCCGAAGCTCGACAGCCTTCTGCCCGCCGCGGATCTCGCTGTGCAAACGCAGCCCCATCTTGCGACGCTCCAGCACGGGCCGCTCGATCTTCTCCATCTGATCGATCTGCCGCTGCTTGACGCGGGCCTGCTTGATGTGGCGTTCATTCACCACCATGCTGGCCCACAGCTCGAAGCGCTTGACCGCTTCCTCGAGCCGCGCGATCTCCTTCTGCTGGCTCACCCACAGCATCTGTTGGCGCGCCAGGGCGATCTCTTTGGCCACCGCGTAGGCCGAGTAATTTCCCGGCCAGAGCGTCAGCTTTCCGTCCTCCAGCTCGGCGATCTGGGTCACCGTTTCGTCGAGAAGGTAGCGGTCGTGGGAGACCACGATCACCGCACCCTCGAACGAGCGCACCAGCCGCTCCAGCTGCTCGCGGTGCGGCAGATCGAGATGCGTCTCCGGCTCGTCGAGCAAAAGGACATCGGGCCGCGGTGCCAGGCATCCGGCGAGGGCCGCCAGCTTGCGCTGTCCCCCGGAGAGCGCGGCCAGCGGCCGGCCGATCTCCGCCTCGGTGAAGCCGAGAGAGCTGAGCAGGGTCCGCGCTTCCCCTTCCAGCCCCGACGCGCCGGCCGCCTCGAGACGCCCGATCAGCGTATCCTGCCGGGCCAGCAGGCGCTCCATGCGAGTCAGATCCCCTGCCGACTCCCCGATCGCCGTCTCGACCGACGCCAACTCCTCTTCCAGTGCGACCAGATCGGGACGCGAGGCAAGGACAAGCTGCAGCGGCGTCTGCGGACCCGCGGAGACGTGCTGCGGCAGGTAGGCGACCCGCAGCCCACGCCGGCGCGCGGTCGTTCCGGCCGCAATCTCCTCACATCCCGCCAGAATACGCAGCAGCGTCGATTTGCCGGCGCCGTTCGGACCGACGAGCCCGATGCGAGCCTGGTCGGCGATCGTCCACGAGAGGTCGGAGAAGATGGGCCGGACGCCGTATGCCTTGCCGATGGATTGCAGATCAATCACGCGAAGCTCCTTTCGAGCGGCGCGAGACGGTGCAGAGACACAAAAAAAGCGGTCGTGCCCTGTACCGGCCCGACCGCTGCTTTTGCTAGCTACTTAATTACAATACAACGTATTTTGGGCGCGGCGGAACGACGCGCCCGCTCGAAGACGCCTTGATACCCCAGAAGCGGTGATCAAACCTGCGTTGCATCACGGTTCAGAGTGCCATAGGGGCGCTCTCGTGTCAAAGGGTCGCGAGGAAAATGTGATCTATCTACCGTGCGGTCTCCAGCACATCGTCCAGGACGGCCTCGAACGGCAGCTGCCACGCTCGCCGGCGGCTGCTCTCAAACTGTGGGTCACCCAATGCCAGCACATGCTGCGCGTAGCTCTGCCGGTCGGCTGACCACCAGCCTACGGGAGAGCGGCGCTCTTCCGCCTCGATCGCTCCCCACAGATACCCAGCTCGCGACGACTCTCCGGCAGCGGCGGCGATCCGGGCCAGAATGGCCAGCGCCCGCACCATATGAACCCGGTCGGAGATCGTGCGGCAGACGGGAAGCGCCTCGTACACTCCGTCGAGCGCCTCTGCCAGGTTCCCCCTTGCGAGCTGCACCTCCGCCATCTCGATAAGCATCTTTCCCTGCCACCAGAAGTTACCGCTATCGCGCGCCAGCACGGCGCTTCTCTCCAATAGAGCGAGAGCGTCGTCCAGATTCCCGGCTCGACGTTCCAGACCGGCCAGAGCGCCCAGCGAGATCGCTTCTCCCTTGGCGAAGCCGATGCTGCGATGGAGCGCGAGACTCTCCTCAATCTGCGCGAGCACACGCCCGGGATGGGCGATCTGTGCGGCTTCTTGCCAGCCGAGGCGTTGCAAAACGATACCGCTGCCTCGCGCATCGCCCAGCGCCCGATACAGCGCCAGACTCTCCTCAAAGAACCGGATACCGCCCGCATGATCGCCCACGATGACCCGGCAGCTGCCGCAGGAGCGGAGCACGTGGGCCTGGAGAGGGAGGGGAAGCTGATCGAGATCGCGGCGCATCTCGTCCAGGCGCCGCCACCCTTCGTACGGGTTGCTGGTCACCCAGAAGTTCTCAAGGGCGAGAGCAAGCTCCACGCCGAGGGTCAGCTCGCCGGCGGCGCGCGTCCAATCAAGCGCGGCACGCACGTTGTCCCATTCGTTCACGACCAGGTCATGGCGCATCGGCCCGTCTGCCTCCAGCGTGAGGTGGGCCGAGCGTACCAGAGCAAGAAAGTACTCCGCGTGGCGGCGTCTGAGCGCGGGTGAGTCAGCCGACTCCTCCAGTTTCTCCTCGGCAAATTCGCGGATGGTTTCCAGATAGAAGAAGCGGCCGGCCACTGTCCGTCCCAGGAGGTTCTGGGCGAGCAGCAGGTCGAGACTGTCAAGGTCGGCATCGCACACCCCTTCGGCGGCCGGGACATCAAACGGACCGGGGAAGACGGCGAGGCGAGCGAAGAGACGCCTGGCATCGGGCGGCAGCAGGTCGTAACTCCACTCGATGGCAGCGCGGAGGGTACGCTGACGCGGCGGACTATCACGGAGCCCGCCCTGCAGCAACGGTAGGCGGCGGCCGAGGCGCACGGCGAGCGCCTGCGGCGGCAGGACCCGCGTCCGTGCCGCGGCCAATTCGATCGCCAGAGGCAGGCCGTCCAGCCGCCGGCAGATCTCGCCGACCGCAACGGCGTCGCGGTCGGAGAACGCGAGGGCGGGCGCGATGGCACGCGCGCGCGACAGGAACAGGACGCACGACGGAAAGCGAGCCAGGTCCGTCTCCGTTTTCACCTCGTCCGGCCCCGGAATCCCGAGCGGCGCGACGGCGAACTCTTGTTCTCCCCGTATGCGGAGGGGCGCCCGACTGGTGGCGAGGACCGTGAGACGCGGTACCGCCAACAGCAATTGTTCGATCCCTTCGGCCGCGCCCGGCAGATGTTCACAGTTGTCCAGGACCAGCAGCATTTCACGATCACGCAGGGCCTCGCGAAGCACGCCATTGACGTCGCTGTGGGGGACGGCCGCCACATCGAGAGCCGACGCAATGGCAGGCAGGGCCTGATCCGCATCCCTTAGCGGAGCGAGGGACACGACAGCTGATCCGTCATGGTACGCACTCTTCAGCTCGCTCGCCACGCGCAGAGCGAGCCGTGTCTTGCCCACACCTCCCGTCCCGGTCAACGTGACGATCCGCACATCACGGCCTCGCAATAGATGCACGACAGCTGCTTCTTCGTGCTCCCGCCCGATGAGGGGAGACAATTCGAGAGCCAGCAGGGTGTTTAGCTCACGTCGGGTGGTCGCCACGGGGACCGCGCGTGTCCGTGTGACGGTCTCTGCCAGTTGCCGGCGCTGCTCCGCGTCCAATCCGAGCGCGTCCGCCAGCAGCGCCACGGTGTCACGGCGGGGCCGGGAACGAGTGCCGCGCTCCAGATCGCTGATGGCTCGCGCGCTCACGCCGGCCCGCTCCGCGAGCTCCTCCTGCGTGAGCCCCGCCTGACTCCGGTAGCGGCGTAACAAATCGCCGAATGCCGCGTCTTCTCGAATTGCCACCGCCCCGGTCCTGGTCGGCTTGCTTCGACGTGTGGGGGCATTATACGCCGCCGCGGAGGCCGGTCTACCACCTCCGGGAGGTCTCGGCGCCGAGCTCACGGCTAATTGCGTGAGAAAGTGCGTGAGTTGCACGTGGTGCTATCGGCTCTCCATGCCCAGACTGGACTCCAGAGGTCGACGCCTCGATATGTCAGACATCCAGTCTCAGGAGAGGTAAGGAGCGCACGATGAGCGATGACGGTCAGGTTCCCGAGACCAGCCCGGTGGCCGACCTTCTCCGGTCACCAATCAGTCGAAAGCACATCATGAAGGCCACGGCAGTCGGCATGGTGCTGGCGGCCTTTCCTCTGCCGGCATCGGCGGCGGGTCAAACGAACGGGGTACAGGAATTCTCCTTTCCGTTTTCTCCCCCGATCACCTCGGGGACGTACAGCCCTGAGTCAATCCAGGACATCCTGAACGCTGTGCTAACACCCCACTACCTGGCAGCAACGGGAGCGACAACGACGCTGGCCAATGCCTCGTCCCTTGGCTTGACCGGGTGGGAGCTCGCCACGCAGCAGGCAGCCGCCGCCCGCGAGCAATATCACATCGACTTTCTCGCCTCACTGGGCGCCACGCCACTTGTCACCGCGTTCACGTTTCCTCCCGCGTTTTTCAGCAGCCGGGCAGCGGTACTGGCAACCGCCGAGACATCCGCGTCGCTGCTGGTCGCCGTCCACATGACCGCGGCGCGGGAGTTCGCCGAGCTCGGCCAGCCGATGGTGGCCAAATGGATGTACCAGATGGGGACGCAGGTCGCCGAGCAGAGGGCGATCTTTCGCGTGCTACGTGCCATGGACGGCGTCGCCGGAGACATTCCTCCCAACAACAAGGCCTTTGCCACCGATCTATTTCTCTACACGCGAGACGCCCTGGGCGCTCTTAAGGCAATCGGGGTCATCGGAGGGAGCGCCGCGCCGGTGAGCTACCCCGGCCGCGATGCGGTTCTCTCGGCAGCGGGACCGATGGCAGATGCCATCCTGCAAAAGAGGCCCAACGATGCACTGTCGAGTATCTCGGTCCATGGGCCGGCCAGTCTGAACGGGGAACGGAGCTAGGAGGCTCAGGAAGATCCGGCACATACAGCCGGGAGCAAGCCGACCAGGCGGGAGCCGAGACGACTCCTGCCTGGTCGAATCAGAACCCAAAGCACAGAACCTATCTGATCGCTCGGGTCGATCTCGCCGCCGCCAACCGTCCGCGCCTGTCAGTCACTTGACACGTCAGCCATGACATAGAGGCGGTTACTTTCGTTTGACGACGACGGCGTCATCTCTTATATTGGCGGCCGCCGCAGAATAAACGGACCCGACAGCGGTTGGATCCCGACTGATAGTTCGGCATACTACTTCGCTCTCGTCACATACTCTAATGCGGTCGGCGACTTCATTGAGTCCCAGACGGGGAATGCGCAGTTTGCGCTCTGGGTGCAGCTCGGGGAGGGTCCTTTGCCCCCACTCAACGTGCTGCTTGACCAACTAATGAGGGCGTGACGGCGTCAATCATGGAGCCGCCTTGCCGTCCCCCTAGCGTGAACGTGCGAGATGTCCGGGAGTGGATGCTATGCACAGACGAATCGCCGGCACGGCGAGCGGACACCGCTTCCGGAACCACGCTCGACTGGGTTAGGGTGGCCAGCTGATACACTGGCCCGCGCATCTCTCTCGTTGGGAGCGATGACCCGGCGATCGCTGTGGCGCCTGACGTGCGGAGCTAGGCGCCCTGGGCGGCGCTGGCCGCTACCTGGCCAGCGCTCCGCCTCCTATGCAACCCCCAACAGAGACCATGCAATGTCCGGTTGCCATCACGACCACCTGCCGGCGCGCAACGCCTGATAGCTCCCGCCTAGAAGTGCGACACCCAGCTGCAGCGCCCAGTGGGTCTACAGGTCCGGAAGAGGGATGATGCGCCCGAACGGGTTCATGCAGAGCACACGGGAGGGCGATCCGTGCCGGATGCGGAGGCGATAGGTATCGCCAGCACTCACAAACACCGTTTCCATGACATCAGGCGCCCCCCGGTCCCAGTGCGACGACGCATACACGATGTAGGTCTGGTCGTGCTGGTCACTCACGTCACCATCCTGGAAGACGGCGAAGACGGGCATGAAGTGCATCAGGAGATAGATGGCACCGGGCGAGTCCCGTGCTGCCAATTCCTTATCCGTCATGAAGGCGACGCGGTCGGGTTCTCCGGCACGAATCCGATCGTTATTGACCCAACCGAAGTCCCAGGAGATGAGGGCCACGAGATCTCGACCTGGGACGAGCCAGAGTCCATTCCAGATGGAGTCATGGACCGTGTATTCGCGCCAGAAGTGGGGGAGATCGACAACCTGGGCCTGATCCCACGGCAGCAAGTCCTCCAGGAGGGCACGGCGGAGCCAGGGGGCGTGGATCTCGCGTCCTTGCGGGTCTAGATGGTCGGCCACATCACCCTCGATGACGAGCCAGAGTGTAGCGCAGCATCCGTGCCACCCGCCTCGGCCGGCGGGCCGATCTCGTGGCTCCTCGGATCGTCTGCACCGCCCAGCCGTCATCGGGTTCAAGGATGCTGCTGGGACCCGATGAGGCCGCGCTGCTGGGGGGCTTCTCGCCAAGCGTCTGCAGGCCGCAGCAGGGACGCTGGAACGTAGTGTCCACTCCGTATCCCCTCGATGAGTCTTGAGCGAGCGGAGAGGCTGCCAGATGACACGCTCCTCGATGCCTTCAGCGTCAGCCAGACGCAGTATGCCCTGGTCGGGAGTGACGGCTCCGTCACTGCTCTTACGGATGCCACCGCCAAAGAGCTCGCCCTGTACAACTACAGTCCCACGGGTCAGGTGAGCATCTCCGGTCAGCAAATCTCACCGCCCGGTGCGTATGGGTGCAAAGGCTATGTTCATCCAGACGGGACAGGGGTTCTCCTCGGGTTGCAGGGGCAGGTGTACGATACCGAAAACGCCCTTGTGAATGGGATCATGCCGTTAACTGGGTTGCAAGCCGCCTTGCCGGCCACGGGGGCGACTTGATCCGTAGGGAAGGGAAGACCGACCGCCTGGACCGTCGCCGATCTGGCCGCAAGGAAAGGCGCTCTGCGCCGCAAACGTGGCATGAGACTGGAGGTTCACGTATGGACGACACACCGCTCACGCTTGACAAACCGCCGCTATACCTCGCACGAGTGCGCCCGTCTGGCCCTCGCTGGCTGCCGTCTCCCTTTCCCAACTCGCTTGGCTTGCTGGATGGCTGGGCAAGGGCACGTATCCGCGAGCATGGCGGCCACCTCGTGAAGCTCTACCTTGTCCTCGCCTCCCAGCGTGAGGAGCGTGCGGACTTCATCATCTTGTTTGAGTCGCTCCCGCGCTACGCTGTCAGTGGCGATGATCTGGACTTGACCCGGTTCGGTAGACACTCTGAAGCTTGGGGTCTGAAGATCCCGGAAGGATGCACCGATGCCGAAAAGTCATGCTCCCTACCCACCCGAGTTC
>JAJPIP010000075.1 GCA_021324655.1 Pseudomonadota bacterium | reverse complement strand
TCCCGGCGGCGGATTCGGTCCTCCCTCGTCCGGCATCCCGGGAGACGCCGGCACCTAACGGGCCCCGCACCTGTGCACCTAATCAGGAGGATGCCGGGAACCGTCTCGCCGAGTGGCCCCGAGGACGCGCTCGCCCGCCCGGGCCGTGCGTCAGCCCCGGCTAGCGACCGCGCACTCGCACGTGGCGCCTGATGACGCCGCCCGTTTTATGCGGGGTTGCTGGTCCAGGCGGAGAACCTGGCGGACGAGATCGTGGGGCGCGAGGCGGCGCCGGTTCTGATCTCGCTGCAAGGAGCGCAGGCGGTCTTCGTGGAGTGCCGCCGTCACCTGCGACATGAATGTGGGGTCATGCATCGGGATTGGTTCCTTTCGTGGTGGTCGTCTTACTGGAAGCCGCGAACGGGTTGCGGCTGATAGGGCTCGCTGAGGGTGTCTATTTCCTCCGGCGTCAGCGGCACGTCAACCGCCGCCACGGCATCGTCCAGATGGTTCGGCTTGGTGGCGCCGACGATGGGGCTGGTGATGCCGGGCTGGGCCAGCAGCCAGGCGAGGGCCACGCGGCGAGCCGATGTCGATCCCAGGGACGTCATGCGCGTCATGAATGGGATCTGGTACCTCCCGGATGGCCCCGAGTGGCGGGACAGCGTCGGGAAAATGCTCGGCCTCGTCATCGACGGGCTGCGCTACGGCGTGCCCGAACGCGGGGAGGCGAGTTGAAGGCATAGCGACCGAGTTCACGGCGGCAGGCCACACGCGCTTTTTGCACAGGAGCAGGGCCTGATGGCTCACCTCACGAGAGGGGACTCGCGTCGCGCCCGGCTCCCGACGGGACGTCAGCGACCAGCCGCGTACGGGATCAGCCAGGCGCCGCCCTTCCACTGGGCGAAGAAAGCATAACATCCAGCCGACGGAAAGTAGACTGCCGCCGTCTCCCCCCACCAACCGTTGGGATTGGTCGGGTCACCTTTCTCAACCAGTAGCGTTCCCACTCGCGTCGCAGACTGGTTGCGGTTGATCGTTGACCAGGCAAGCTTGCCGGTGCGCAGACTCCATATCCTCACAGTAACCCGCCGTGGACCTCCCTTTTGGATGACCCAGCCTACCTTTACGGGCCAGCCGTAAGGCTCCAAGCGCTGGACGGCCGCCAGGTGCACAATCCCCCTCTGCCTCTCCGGGAGGGGAATGTCAAGCGTGAACCACACCTTCCCTCCGCCAAAGCCGCTGCCTAGTTCCCGTTCATAGACTGTTGGAGGTGGGCTTGCCGGGCAGTTGGGTGGTACCGCCCCGAGGGACGGGGGCTTGCGGCTAGCCGGAGAACCATCGCCAGGGCGCGCGGAACTCTCAGAGGCTACAAGGGTACCGGCCATCGAGAGGGCAACGAGGCATGATAGACCCACGCTGAACCTCATAGCCCCACCTCCTCAGTGTGAAGCAGCCACCGGCAGCACTGTCGCAGCGCAAACGATCCAGACGAGGTTGAGCACGCGCGCGTGAGTCCGCCACCTGAGCGCAGCCCGATCCGGATCACGGGAGAATCCGATACAGTCACTACAGGCGTCTGACGTCTCCTTCCCCGAGACCGCGAGTCCGTTCCTACAGGGCCGCTGCCGCAAGACTACTGGTCCGCGGGCGGAGCTGTAAAGGAACTGGAGCAACTTCCGGGGCGCCACCACAACGGCCCACTAACCCCTTTCATGCCCCATACGCGCGGGGCACCGAACTAGTCGCGAGAGAGTCGAGGGATTCGACAAAGCGTCGGGCAGGAAAGGTTGTATTCCGATTACGCGTGCGTCCACTTCGGTAGCCCCGCGTGCCACCTGATAGGCAGGCGGCAGGTGGGGTGCCCGATGCCGATGAGCGGCGCGGATCGCGGTTGGTCAAGTTCCGTTGCTCCCCAGCTCACTGTCGGGAAGCGGGTGAGGACATCCGTCGGCCGCCTCGTCCCTCGCATGCGCTGGGGCCTCCGTGTGGTGCTGTCGATCCTGATTGCCTGGCACCAGGCGACGATTCGGCTCCTCCAGCCGCGGTAGCGTCTGTAAGCCCCGTTGGTCATGCCGAGGCGAGAGCTCTGGCGACGATTTCCCCGGGGCCGAACAGACTCATGAAGTCGTCGGTCGCCGTCTCCCGGGCGGCCGTGCTCAGTTCGGGACGCAGGACGACATCGGTGCCGTTGGCGCTGATGTCGCTGATCGCCCAGGCGTAGCGGTAGTAAGCCAGGGCCGCCGGATCGAGAGCGGTGGGGCCGTACCCCTGGAAAAAGAACCCCTCGTCCTCCGGCCCGACCAGGGCATCGCTGATCCCGCGGCCGGCCACGAACATCAGGTCCCGTTCTTTCGGCGCCAGTACCGTCTCATCCCAGTCGACAATCCAGAGCCGGCCGTCGGCGCCGGCCAGCACGTTCGCGGTATGGATATCGGCGTGGCAGAGCACGCAGGGCAGATCCTGTCGCGCAACCATCTGCGCCAGTTGCTCCGCGGTGGCGAGAAGCCGGTGAATTGCCGGCCGGTGCTCGCGCCAGAAGGCGGCGAGCCGCGCCTCCCCGGGACGGACGGAGACGGTTTGATCGACGTAGGCATCCAGATCGCGAACCACCGAGGCGCCGGGCGGCTCGAACGTTTCGCGCGGCATGAGCGCGGCGAAGTCGGACGGCACGGCCGCCTCGTGAACCCGCCGCAGGATCTGGCCGTACTCGACCCACTGCGCCGCCGACATGCCCCCGCTTTGCCGCTGACCCCTTCCACGAAGGGATAGAGGACGAGTGTGTAGTCCGCCAGGCCGGTCGACAGCGAGCCGGTGCCGGTGGGAAGCGGGGCGATGACGTGCTCGATCCCCTGATCGTGGAGGACGCGCGGAACCAGCAGGCCGGCGGCGGAGACGGGGCGCTTCCGAGCCTTCAGGAAGTAGTCGCCGCCGGCGGGGGTGCGCACGCGATAGACCCAGGCCGATGTGTCGTGCCCCAGTGGCAGATAGGTGATCTCGGCGACGTCGAGGCCGTACTCATCGCGGAGCGGTGCGTGCAGTGAGGCGGCCGGAAGGTCGGCGGGCGGTTCGCGCATGCGGCGGGATCAGGCCAGCAGGCGCGTCATGTACGCTCGTACCTCGTCCGCGCTCAGCCCCGGCGCGTCGTCGCTGATCGCCAGCTCGACCATGCACCAGCCGGGCACGTCGGTCGGCGTCAGCCGGCGGAACAGGAGCACCCGGTCCTCGTGCGCGATCTCCTGCGCGCGCTGCAGGAGCTGCTCCCGCTCTCCGGCGAGAAAGACGTGCATCATGTTGGTCTGCGGAGGATCGGGCTGGACCCGTACCCCCTCGATGCCGGCAAGCACCTCGCCCAGCGCCTGCGCCCGCTCGACGAACTCCGGAATGCGGTCCAGCTGGGTGTGGAGCTGCGTGCGCGCCGAGATGACGTAGGGATAGAACTGGAAGAGATCGCCGCCGTGCCGCCGCCGCCAGACGCGCGCCTCCTTGATGAAGGCGTTCGGACCGGCCAGCATCGCGCCCGCCAGCGCGCCGAGCGTCTTGTAGAACGACACGTAGACGCTGTCGAACGGCGCCGCGATCTCGGCATACGAGCGCCGGTAGAACGGCGCCGTCTCCCAGAGGCGGGCGCCGTCCATGTGCACAAAGGCGCCGCGCTCGTGCGCCCAGTCGACCTGCGCGATAAGATCGTCCCAGGCCGGCAGCTGTCCGCCGATATCGCGTTGTGGCAGCTCGAGAAGCAGAGCGGCGATCGGCTCGGCGACCGCGTCGAGATCCTCTCGTGTCAAGAGTCGATTCCGATCTCCAACCAGGATGGCGTGGAGGCCGTGCAGCATCTGGTACGCCTTCTCCTCGTGCGTCTCCAGATGTGTCATGGGATGAAAGGCGACGGTACGCGTCCCTTTCTGCTCGCTCCAGATGCGGAGGGCAATTTGCTGCGCCATGGTCCCGCTGGGCATGAAGACGGCCGCCTCCTTGCCCAGGATCGCGGCGACCTCCGCCTCGAAGGCCGCGACCACCTCCCCGGACCCGTACTGATCGCCGATCTCATCCTGCTCGGCCGCCCCGGCCAGGGCCGCCAGCACCTCCGCCGGTTTCCCGCGCGGCCGGCTTCCCAGAAATCGCTCGCATCGCCGCCAGACGTCCTCGGGACGCTCTCTCGTCTGTGTCTCCTCGTCAGCCGCTACCATCCTCCGCCTTCCCCGCACGGTCGTTCTCACCGGCCCACTCGAACCGGCGTCCCGCCGGCCCCCTATCATGGCCCATGGAACGCCTGCCGGCCATTCATCCGGACGTGGCGCTCAACTGCTGCCCCATGGAGACCCAGGCCCCCCACAATGCGGCGCTGGTCCGGGTGGCCGTGGCCCTGCTCGAGTGGTATGCGGTTGATCGCGGTCCCGGGTCCGGTCTCGGACTTCCGCCTATGACCCTGCCGTTCCGCGGTCGAGATCGCGGGCGGCGAATTGCCAGGCGCCGAGTCCCAGCAGAATGGCTGCCGCCACCAGCAGGCCGGCAACGCTGATCCAGTTCAGACCGGTCAGCAGCGGGGTCCCGTACTGATGGAAGATCGAGAGATCCACGACCCAGCCGGGTAGACCGAGCAGGGTCCGCAAGACGGCGATGAGATAGGACGCCGCCAGGAAGCCGGCCATGATCCCGAGAATGGCGGCCCGCGGGATGATCCCGGAGAGAGCGACGACCAGCGAGGCCGTGATGAGGGCCAGGGGAACGAGGCCGGCACTCGCCGCAGCGACGTGGCCGGGATTGACGGGAAAGCCGCTGATGCCGGCCGTGAGGACAATCGCCAGCCAGACCGCGCCCGCCGCCAGGCACGCCGCGGCAGCCGGCGCGGCGTAACGCGCCAGCAGCACCCGCGATCGCGGCGCGGGAGTGGACACCACCAGCTCCAGCCGTCCGGCGTCGAGGTCGGCACTCCAGCGGGCGGCCAGAATACCGGCGAAGAGTGCCACGAGCAGCTGCAGGTAGTTAAAGATCAGCGCGGAGAGGAAGCCGGCATTGGTGCCGATATTCGTGCCGCTGAAGACGGCTTTGGCGAACGAGGAGTTGCCCAGTAGCTGCTGGAACTGGTGCTCGCTGCTCCTGGCGACCGTCACGAAGTAGCCGGCGTAGAGCGCGAGGGCCACGATCCACCAGAAGACGATTCCACTCTGCCGGCGCATCGCCTGCCGCCCGACGCCCCGCACCCACAGATCGCGGCGCTCGCGGGCCATGATCTGTCCCGCCGGCACCGGCCGGCGGTCGCGGGACGCCAGATCTGCCAGGGCCGAGCGTCCGATATCGCGCCGGACAAAGAGCGGGACCGCCGCGCCGGCCAGGAGGACGGTGAGGGCCGCGAGCAGGAGAAGTGGAGCGACATGGATAGCCGATCCCGGGACGAGCGGCAGGTTCTGGTCGTAGAGGAAGAGCGGGCTGAGGTGACGGAGGACGGCCGCGTTGTGGAGGGCGCGGCCCGTGCCCTCCAGCACGAACGCCAGTGCCATCAATCCTCCCGCCGTCCCGGCAGCCGCCGCGCGCGACATCACCTGGGCCAGCAGGAGAGCCAGTGCCCCGAAGAAAAGGGCGGCGAGACCGCCGCTGAGCGCCGCCGTCAATGCCGCGCCCGCGTTCACCGTGACACCGGCTCTCGCCATCCCCGCCAGGATCCAGACCGCAATCAGGAGGCTGATCAGGGCGACCGCCGTGGCCAGCGCCAGCAGTTTCTGCCGGATGACCGCACGCCGTGATCGAGGCGTTGACAGCACGATATCCAGCGCGCCGCTCTCCTCCTCACCGCGCGTCAACCGGGCCCCGGCCAGGACGGTCCAGATGCCGAGAATCACCGGCAGCACTCCCATGATCTTGAACGTCACGAAGCCGCCCGGGGTGTCGACCCGCGCCGCCTCCCCGAAAAACTCGAACTGCTGCACCAGCTTCTGCACCTGGGCAGGGGACGCGCCGAGGGTGGCGGCAAAGGTCGCGTACTGGGCGTAGACGATAAGTCCCAGTCCCAGACCCCAACCCAGGATGGCCCAGCGATAGTCGCGGAGTGATTTGGTCAAGATCGTGCGGAACACGGCCGCGGTCCGCTAGACGGTCACGGCCGGCGCGGCCGGCGCTGGGGCGTAGTAGCGGAGGAAAACCTCCTCCAGACTCGGCTCGCGGGTGGTCAGATTGGTGGCGTCGTGTCGAGCCGCTTCCTGCACGACATCCCCCAGCGTGCCCTGCACCGTGAGCAACAGTCGGTGGCCCTCGGGGCTCAGCGAGACGCCGAGAACGCCGGGCACCCGGCGGAACCAGTCCGGCGACGCCGGCCCGGCGAAGGTCACCTCTACCTCGTAGTGCTGCAACTCTTTGAGAGTATGGACGGCATCGACCTTCACCAGCCGACCCTCGCGGATGATGCCGACGCGCTGACAGGTATGTTCGACCTCGGCCAGATTGTGGGACGAGAGGAAGACGGTCGCGCCCTGCCCCTGGACCTCCGCCACCAGACGATAGAACTCCTGCTGATTGAGCGGATCGAGACCGCTGGTCGGCTCGTCCAGGATGAGCAGTCGGGGGTGGTGCATGAAGGCCTGGACCAACCCGACCTTCTGCTTGTTGCCGCGGGAATACTCGTGGAACCTTCGGCTGGGATCCAGCTCGAAACGCTCGACGAGTGACAGCGCATACTGCTGGTCGACGCCGCCGCGCAGATTGCCCAGGTAGGCGATGATCTGGGCGCCGGTCAGGGACGGGTCGAAGGTGAATTCGCCGGGAAGGTAGCCGATCACCCGGTGCACCTCCGACGGTTGCGTCCAGCAATCGAGCCCGGCGATGGCCGCACTGCCGGCGGTTGGCTTCAAGAAGCCCAGCAGCGTGCGGATGGTCGTCGTCTTGCCGGCCCCGTTCGGTCCCAGGAAGCCGAAGGACTCACCCGCCTGCACCTGGAACGTCAGGTCGACGATGCCGCGATGCCGGCCGTACCGTTTGGTGAGGTTCGCCGTCTCGATGATGGCTGACATAGGCGGAACTCCTGGACGGACTGTACCGCGCCCGAGGCAGGGAGTCAAAACCGCCCGCCGGGGAAACGGTCAGGCTCGCCGCCGCGCCTCGAAGAGGCTGCGCAGGGCCAGCACCGTGACCAGTCCCACCAGTTGTCCGCCGAGGATGACCAGGTTGAGGTTCAGCGCCGGCTGCCAGGTGACCTCACCCTCGCGAAGGACATACGCGCCCGACGGCCAGGCCATGACGCCCCCGCCGCCCCCACCACCATGGCTCTCGCCGGAATCGGAATTGCCGACACCTCCACCGAGTCCACCCAGCACGGTCGCCGCCGGAATGATCGTCACTCCATCCTTCTCGTACGGGTCACCAAAAACGCGCCTGACCGTGATCGTGTCGCGCGCTTCCGCGATCAGGTCGTGGATAGCCGTGGACGGATCCTCTCTCGGTTCCTCCGACCGGCTCCGGTGAGCGTGGCTCGGGGTGGTGACCGATGACTCCATGTCGCTCATAACGGGATCGGACGCCGCGCGTCGTACTTTTCCAGGCACAAGTCCTCTCCTTTATGCACTGCTCTATTGCCCCATAGTCCGTCCATCGGTGTCCCTTGTCAAGGGACGGAGGGCCGGCGGCCAGGGCTCGTGCATGATCCCGTCGTGGTCGCCCCGGGTGGCGACCAGCCCGGTGTGGTCGACGCCGGCGTCAGGCTGGCCGGCACGCGGGCCGGCCACGACGACCCGGCGATGCCGATAATGCACGAGCCCTGGGCCGTCGGCCGCGCGGGTGAGTCAGGGGTCGTTCCCTCAGAGGGATCTTCGGACAAGAGAGAGCATGTGCCGTGGGGGCAGTGCGACAAGTGTTACGATGCGATTGGATGAGACCAGTCGAGACGGTGGTTGGGCCGGATGATGGTGGGGCGCCGGCCGCATCACCGTCGATCATTGACGGCGCAGAGTTGTTCATGTCGGTGATTGAGCGGAACAACGTCACCATCAGCGGGTCCGGCACCACGCCCATGATCTTCGCCCACGGCTACGGGTGCGACCAGAACATGTGGCGCCTGGTGGCTCCTGCCTTCGCCGCGACCCACAAGATTGTGTTGTTCGATCACGTTGGCGCGGGGCACTCGGATCTCACCGCCTACGATCGCGAGAAGTACAGCACGCTGGAGGGCTACGCCGACGACATCCTGCAGATTGCCGAAGAACTGGACCTGGAGGAGGCGATCTTCGTGGGACACTCCGTCAGCGCGATGATCGGCGTGCTGGCTGCCGTCAAGAACCCGGATCGCTTCAGCAAGCTGATTCTTGTTGGCCCGTCGCCGCGCTACATCAACGACGGCGCGTACGCAGGCGGCTTCAATCGGTCCGACATCGACGAGCTCCTCGAGTTCCAGCAGAGCAACTACCTGGGCTGGTCGGCCCATCTTGCTCCGGTCATCATGGGCAATCCCGAGCGGCCGGAACTGGGTGCAGAGCTCACCAACAGCTTTTGCCGGACCGATCCGGAGATCGCCCGACAGTTTGCCGCCGTCACCTTTCTCTCCGATAACCGCGACGATCTCCCCAAGTTGACGGTGCCCTCGCTCATTCTGCAGTGCCAAGATGACGTGATCGCACCCGTCCATGTCGGTGAGTATGTCCATGCCCACACGCCTCGCAGCACGTTCGTGCTGATGGAGGCAACCGGACACTGCCCACAGCTCAGCGCACCCGACGAGACCGTCGCCGCCATTCAGGCTTTCCTGGAGGTCTGACTCTCCGAGGGAGCGGCCGGCCATGGACGATGAGACGCTGAAAGCGAACCTGCTCACCCTGTATGAGCAGGCTCCGGCCGGGTACATCTTTACGGCACCGGACGGTACGATCCTGCGGGCCAACGCCACGTTCCGCGACTGGATCGGGTATGCCCATGAGGAGCTTCGGTCGCACCGTCTTCAGGATCTGCTGACGGTCGCCGGCAAGATCTTTTACGAGAACCAGTATTTTCCCTTGCTCCGGATGCAGGGACTGGTGGAGGGAGTAACCTTCGACCTGGTGCGCCGCGACGGGGCACGCTGGCCGGTGCTGATCAGTTCTCAGCTCCAGATGGATGACGCGGAACAGCCCGTGATGATTGTCAGCACGGTGTTCGCGGCGGCGGAGCGGCGGGCCTACGAGCACGAGCTCCTCCTGGAACGGAGACGTGCCGACCAGCTGGCCGATGTGGTGCGAGCGTCGACCGACGCCATCCTGACGTGTTCCGTCGAGGGACGGATTCAGAGCTGGAACCGCAGCGCGGAGCACCTCTTCGGGTATGCGGCATCCGCCGTCGAGGAGGTGCCGTTGCCCGATCTTCTCCCCTTCGGGAGCGCAGCCGAGTACCAGGACGCGATGCGATCGCTGCTCAGCGGCGAGCCGGTCAGCGCCGAGACGGTAGTGCGACGCGCGGATGGGACGGAGATCGATGTCTCGGTGAGCATGGCTCCGCACCGAGATGAGCTGGGCGTCGTCACGTCCCTGTCGGCCATCATTCGGGATATCTCCGAGCGTCGGGCAGTGGAGCGGCTCCAGCAGGAGTTTCTGGCGATGGCAAGCCACGAGCTACGTACCCCGCTGGTACTGATTCAGGGGCATGCCCAACTGATGCAGCGGAGCGGTACATATAACGCAGCGACCGTGGAGACGATCATCGGCCAGACACGGCGTCTCGCCCGCCTGATCGACGACCTGCTGATCGCCTCGGAGATCGAATCCAATCGGTTTGGTGTGCGCCTCGTCGAACTGGATGTCGTTCCGCTGGTGCGTTCCATGGCCCGGCAGTTCGACGGGGTTGAGAATCGGGTGGTCGTGCGGGTGCCTGATTTCCCGATCGTCATCCACGCCGACCGCCATCGCCTGGAGCAGGCCCTTGCCAATCTGCTCACCAATGCGGTGAAGTACTCGCCACAGGGCTCGGAGATTGAGCTCGAGATTCGGGACGAGGCGGCGAAGGTGGTGATCGAGGTGCGGGATCACGGCATCGGGATCCCGCCGGATGCCATTCCCCACCTGTTCGACCGGTTCTATCGGGCGGAGGACGTCGTCGAGACGGTCAAAGGTGCGGGGCTGGGGCTGTACATAACACAGCAAATCATCGCAGCACACGGCGGGACGATCGATGTGACCTCGGAGGTGGGGAAAGGGAGCACCTTCCGGCTGCGCTTTCCGCTCACGCACGACGCTACCCAGGTCGAGCCCGTCGCGGCGCTCAGCAGGTGAGCGGGCTCGACGTCGTCATCCCCGCTCGATGGCCAGGCGTATGCCCAGTCCGATCAGGACGACGCCGGTGACCTGTTGCAGGCGCCGGCGGACATGAGTGCCGACCCGGCTGTGCCCGGCGCGGCTGACCACGAATCCGTACACGGAGAGCCAGACGAGAAGCATCGCCTCAAAGGCGATGAGCATCAGGATCAGACGGGCGGGCGTGTCACCCGGGTGCACGAACTGTGGCAGGATCGAGACGACGATGACGCCGGCCTTGGGGTTGAGAAGATTGCCGATGGCGCCCATCTTGAGCGCGGCGCGATCGTCGAGCGTTTCGCTCGGCGCCCGGGTAGGCGGAGCCTGATCTCTCGGGACGCCGCCGAGCAGACTCCGCAGACCGAGAAATATCAGATAGCCCGCACCGGCCAGTTTGAGCACGGTAAAGGCAATGACCGAGCGCTCGAGGAGCAGGCCGACTCCCAGAGCGGACGCCAGAGCCCAACCGAGGACGCCCAGCGCGACGCCCGCGGCGGTAAAGAAGGCGGCCCGTTGCCCGACGGAGAGCGCATTCCGCGTGACCAGGGCCATGTCCGGTCCCGGTGCCATGATCAACAGCCCCGAGACGAGGATGTACGTGGCAAAACGCGTATCGAACAGATCCATCTAGAGACACCCGGACGTCGCCATGCTCGTCGGCTCCAGGCCGGCTGTCCACGTGCCATCCCCCCACCGGAGCAGTCCGAGAGGACTGGCGTAGCCGCTGCTGGCCAGGCGCGGTAGATAGCGAGCCAGAGGGCGGCCGGTCAGCTGCTCAACCTGTCGGATCGTGCCGTCCGGAAAGCGGCTGTCGGCCAGCATCGGGTCCGTACTGAACTCCAAGCGCGGCGCCGCGATGGCCTGCTGGATATCCATGCCGTGCCGGAACACATTGGTGAGGATCTGTGGCAGGGCACTGATGATGCGGCGGCCACCGGAGGCGCCGACGGCCAGCACCGGTTGCCCGCCGCGGGTCGCGATCACCGGCACCATGTTCGCCAGCGGCCGGGCACCCGGCGCCAGGCTGTTGGGGCGGCCCGGGATCGGATCGAACCACATGATGCCGTTGTTCATGAGAACACCGAGGTCGGGCACGACATAACGAGAACCCCACCGCGACAAGAGCGTGAGATTCATGCTGACGATGCGTCCCTCAGCGTCGGTCACCGCCAGGTACGTCGTGCTGCCGTCGGGGCCGCCGGACGGGATGGTTGGCTCGGCCTGGGCGAGGCTCCGTCGTGCCTGATCGCGCGTGCCAAGTGACGGATGATCGCCCGCGTGCCCCATCTGGGCGAACCGATCGTGGAACGCCTGCGCACCGGCGCGCACCCACGCGGCGAGGTCGGGGGCCTCTCCCCAGCCGGCGTCCGGCGGCGCGAGCTCATCGTGGAGGTACAGCATCTCGGCGACGGTAGCGCCGCCATTGAGGCCATCCGTCACCCAGAGATCGGTGCCGAGCAGGTCCACCCGCAGCGGGTGCGACAGGCGGATGCGATACGACGCCAGATCATCGGCGGAGAGGAATCCGCCGTCCGCTTGAAGCGCGTTGACGATCCGGACCGCGAGGTCTCCCTCATACAGGGCGCGCCAGCCCTCGCCGGCAAGTATCTCCAGCGTCTCGGCGAGCGCGGGCTGGACCAAGATGTTATCGGTGGGGCCATCCATGTTGTACGCCGGGACGCTGTCCTGCGGGAAAAACACCCCGGCTGTCGACGGAAAGGCACGGAGATCTCGCTGGTCTTGCGTGATGCTGAGTGTCAGCAGCCAGTCGACCGGGAAGCCGCGCGCGAGACCGACTGCCGGCGCCAGGATCTCTGACCAGGGCAGCGAGGCGCCCTGGCCGTGAAGCGCCGCCATCAGGGCAACCATGGTCGGGATGCAGACGCTGGTCGGGCCAAGGATGTTCGCATCGTCGAGGACACGCGGCCACCCAAAAAGATCGGCATCACTCTGATCACCCAGCGGACGGAAGCGCGTGACGTCGAGACTCCTGGGGGCGACCGGCCCGCCGTCCAGGACTACCAGCCCATCGCCATCCCCGACGAGCGCAAGGCCGACGCCGCCAATGCCGCTCATGTACGGCTCGACGACCGCCAGCACGAATGAGGCCGCGATTGCCGCATCGTAGGCGTTACCGCCCCCTGCCAGCACGTCGCGTCCGACCGCAGTCGCGATGGGGTGTTTGGTGACGATGATGCCGCGATGAGACGCGCAACTTCGTTTGACCAAACCCACCGGCTCGAACGATGCCATCCACTGCTCCTGAGACCACTATCCGTCCGCACAGCCTCGACCGACAAGCCTGCTGAGGATAGCGGCGTTGCGACTAGAGGATGTTATGAACTTGGAGCAGCGGCGACAGAAAGCCGCCGGCACTGGGTCATGCCGGCGGCTCTGGGATCGTAGGGGTTTGATGCCTTTCCCGCACCGTTTACGGGCCGGCCGGGGTCAGGGGCGCGGGAGATGATGCGCTGAGGCGATCAGCAATTGTGGCACTGGTCGGTCGCCGGGGTGTTGAACTGCACGGGACTGTCGGTCAGGGTAAGAAGCCCGGCGTTGTAGATCCCGCTGCCTGAGGGCGCGGCGTTTCGCACGACGTTGCTGCTGGACACGACCAGGGTCGCGGTGTTCAAGATGCCACCGCCGCGGTAGCCCGCCGTGTTGCCCCGAACGGTGGCGCCGCTCACGGTCATCGTGCCACTTTCGTTGAAGATCCCGCCGGCCTGAGGGGCGGTGTTGTCCGTGACGTTGCTGCCGATGATGGTCGCGGTGCCAAGGCTCATGATGCCGCCGCCGAGGAACCCCGCCTCGTTCCCTCGGACGATGCTGTTGCTCAGCGTCAGCGTACCGCCGTAGTTGAAGATCCCACCGGCGCCACTGCCGGCGCTGTTGCCCGTGATGCTGCTGTTGTCGAGCGTCAGCGTGCCGTAGCTGACGATCCCGCCGGCGCCATAGCTGGCGCTGTTGTCCGTGATGCTGCTGTTGTCGAGCGTCAGCGTGCCGAAGCTGAGGACCCCGCCGCCATAGCCGGAATTCCCGTCCTGAATAGACAGATTGGTCATGCTCACCGGGCCGTTGTAGATGGTGACGACGCGGCCGCTGTTGTTCCCGTCCACAACGGCGTCGCCCTCGCCCACCAGATTCACGGCAGTGTTGATCACCAGTTGCTCGTCATACGTGCCGGCCGCGATGGTGATGGTGTCGGGGCTGCCGGCCGGGGGGTTGTCGGCGGTGGCGCAGTCAATCGCCGCCTGGATCGTCCCGAAGTTCGCTCCATTCTGCTCCCCGCTGCTGCAGGTGGCCGTGCCGCCGAGTGCCACGGTGTAGGTGACACCCGCGGCGTGGGTGATGCCGGCGCCGGTCAGGCTCGCGAGCGTCCCTAGCGTCGCCACGGCGAGCGCCAGGCTGAGTCGTCGTACGGTCCGCATTCGTCTTCTCCTCTGCTGTTCTTGTCTCGGACAGGACACGTTCTGCGTTTCCATGGGTTGGCTCTCCTTGTGCTCGTGACAGCCGATCGTCGGCCTTGTCAGGGTGCGGGCCCACACTCTTTTGGGTAAGTCCACCATGAGCCCCCAACGTCATCTTGGAAAGGGACAAACTAGGACAAATACTGGGACAAAGACCGGCGCGACGGCGTTGACCTCCCCGTGAAGGGGTTCTATACTTGCCGACAGACCGAGGGGAATCGGTGAGGGCACGCCATCCGCATGGCAGGGAGGTGCGGGGGATGGGGGACGCAGTTGGGGAGAGTGTACTCGGCCCCACGGTGGGACAGCTCCTGCAACGCGCCCGACAGCGCGCCCATCTGACGCAGGCAGAGCTGGGCGAGCGAACCGGCTACAGCACGAACTACATCAGCAAGCTGGAACGCGACCAGCGCCGGCCCCCGACGGTTGCCCTGGATCGTATCGCCGACGTGCTGGATCTGGACGATGGGGAGCGGGCGGCGCTGCGGACGGCGCGCCGGCTCACGGGCGTGGCTGCCTCGTCACTGCCGTCCCAACCTTCCCGCAGGCCCGCGCCCCTGCCGGCCTCGCCGTCCCCGCTCATTGGGCGGATGGAGGAGAGGGCCGCCGTCCGCGACGCCCTGACCGCCTCTCGCCTGGTCACCTTGACCGGAACGGGCGGCACCGGGAAGACTCGTCTCGCGCTCCAGGTCGCGCATGACCTCGTCGGCGAGGGGCGTTTCGCCGACGGGGTGGCATTCGTCGACCTGGCGCCGCTCGCGGACCCGTCACTCCTCGCCTCCACGATCGCTCGCGCCCTCGACTTGGCCGACCGGCCGGGCATGACGGCGGAGGCCCAGCTCGCCGCAGAACTCCGCCTTCGCCACCTCCTCCTGGTTCTCGACAACCTGGAGCATCTGCTGGATGGAGTAGCACCGCTGAGCCGACTGCTCGCTGCAGCACCGCACCTCCATATCCTGGCGACCAGCCGGTCTCCGCTCCACCTCTACGGTGAGCAGGAAATTCGCGTGCCGCCGTTACCCTTGCCGACAATGCCGACGACGGACGGTCGTGGAGATAGTGCGGCGGAGGACCTGACGGCAAGCGACGCGGTCCGCCTGTTTCTTGCCCGCGCGCGGGCGGTGCGGCCCGGGATCACGCCCGCTGGAACCGAGCTCGAAGCGATCGCCCGCATCTGCATCGCGCTCGATGGTCTGCCGCTCGCCATCGAGCTGGCCGCCGCGCGCGCCAATCTCTTCACGCCGGACACACTGCTGGCGCGGCTGGACGAGTGCCTGTCGCTCCTTACCCGCGGTCCTCGGGATTCGCCGGACCGGCAGCGAACGCTGCGGGCAGCGCTCGACTGGAGCTACGATCTGCTCGCATCTGAGGAGCAGGTACTGTTCTCCCGGCTGGGCATCTTCCCGGGTTCCTTCGACGTCGCCGCCGCCACGGGGGTGGCCGGGTCGGAGGATGGGGTTGCCTCTTTCTCCCGTTCAGGGGAGGCTGCGATGCTGGACCGGCTTGAGGCGCTCGCGGATCACAGCTTGCTCGAGGTTGTGTCGGCCCCTTCAGGCAGCTCGCCACCCTCTCCAGCACCCCGTTTCCGTCTGCTTGAGACAGTCAGGGCGTATGCTCTTGATCGGTTGGCAGCGTCGGGTCAGGAGGACACGACCCGCCGGCGGCACCTCAGCTACTACCTCGCGCTGGCCGAGGAGATGCACGCCGCTCTGGGAGGGCCGGCTCAGAGCTCCTGTCTGGCGCGGCTGGAGGCGGAGCATGCCAATCTGCGGGCAGCGCTCGGCTGGGCACTGCGGCACGCGCCCGAAGATGGCTTGCGTCTAGCCGGCGAGCTGGGGCGTTTCTGGCGGCTGCATGGACATCTGCGGGAGGGCCAGCACTGGCTGGAGACGGCGCTCGACGCCCATGTCGGGGTTGGCGACCGCCGCGTGCGGGCGCGCGTCCTGTCCAGCGCGGGGGCTCTTGCCCGGCAACAGGGGGATTACGGCAGGGCGTTGGCTCGACACAGTGAGTCTCTGGAGTTGAGACGGGCGCTAGGCGACAAACGGGGCGTGGCCGACTCCCTCACCAGTCTGGGCAACGTGTACTCAAGACGGGGGGATGCCGCCCGGGCGGCGGCGTTGCATTCGGAGGCGCTCGACCTCTTCCGCGAGGTCGGCAACCAGTCTGGCGTGTCTACGGCACTCGGCAATCTCGGTCGGGTCACACTCCAACTGGGGGACGACGAGCGAGCATCGCAACTTCTCACGGAGACCCTTCAGCTCAAGCGGCGGCTCGGCGACGGCCTCGGTACCGCCTTTGTTCTCACCAGTCTGGCCCGCGTGGCGATCCGGCGGGGAGAGTATGGGCGCGCGTCGAACTTGCTGGACGAGGGCCTGGCGATCAAGCGCAGCCTGGGAGATCGGCACGGGCAAGTCACGTCGCTCCTCCTGCTGGGGCGGGTGGCACTCCTGCAGCAGGAGACGGCGCGAGCGGAGGCGGTGCTGACCGCGGGCCTCCGTCTTGGCTGGGAGATCGGCGCCCGCGACCGGATGTCGGAGATCCTGGAGAGCCTGGCTTGTGTGGTCGCCATCGACGGCCGGGCCGAGGCTGCGGCCCTACTCGCAGGCGCAGCCGACGCGCTGAGAGAGGAGTTGACGGTGGCGATCTCGCCGGACCTTCAGGCCGGCCACGAGGAGATGTTGCGGACCGTGCGCGCCACGCTGGGTGAGGGGTCCTTCTCCGCGGCCTGGTCTATGGGTAAGGGGCAATCTCTGGAGACGACCGTGACCGAGGTACTGGGGGTGACAGAGGCATGGCCGGCGCTGGACGATATAGATGAGACTCTGCCAGGGAGCGTGGTAGAAGGCATGGTATGAAGGCGACGATAGACGCCGCTGGACGTCTGGTCATCCGCGCCGAAATCCGCCGCCAGGCCGCCATCCAGTCCGGCATGCCACCGGAGGCGCGCTGGACCGACAGCCGGATCGAGATCGCGCCGAGCGATGCCGCGGTCCAGTTGGTGCGTCATGGGCGATTGCTGGTTGGAGTGCCCGAGGACGGCGTCGAGCACCTCGGTCCTGAAGCGGTGGACGAGACGCGCCAAGCTGTGGCAGAGGAACGTGCCTCGGTCACCTCATCCCCGGTAGAGCCCTGATCCACAGAGGCCAGATCCACCGTCTCGCCGGTCACCTCCTGCACCGCCTCCGCCAGCTGCGCCACCTGGCTCCGCTCCTGCTCATGGGCCGGGGCCACAATGGCCAGCAGGTGTCCCAGCCAGGGAAGTCGTCGTGGGGCAGGTAGCGCCAGGGCGAGCCGGTGTGGACGATCCAGCGGGCAGCATTGAAGACCTCCCGCAGGTCGTGCTCCCGTTGGGGCGCGTCAGGCGTCATCAGCGTGAGGTCGGGGGGCGACAAAGGCCCGTTCGTCGTCAGAGACGTCGGTGGGGTACGGTTTGCGGGTCTCCATGCCCGGAGTCTACGCATCTCACCCGCCGTAGTTCATAACAGACTCTAGAGCCTGTCCCGGCTCCGCGGGGGTTCGTTGTTAGGGCTAGTGACGTCCCTCGGCCGGCACGATGTAGGAGAGCACGGCATACGCGAAGACGGCCAGCGCGAAGCCGGCTGCCATGAGCATGGAGCTGAAGTCGTGATGGTAGATCAAAAAACTGGCGCCGTTGAAGCCGGCGCCGATCACGCCGAGCGCGCCGACAATAGCCCAGATGAGCCATGAACGCTCCGCCAACCGGGCCGCCTGGAAGACGAGTGACAGCGATCCCAGGACCAGAAGCAGCCCGAGCACGACGTGGATCCGCAAAAGACCGAGCGCTCCGTCGCCTATGGCCCAGGGGATGACGTGGGCCACCCCGCCGAAGTAATTAGCAGCGTTGGATGCCGGGTGGTGACCAGGCACCTTGACGAAGAGATTGGCGTCCATCCCGAGCAGGAACTGCACCAGCAGGACCAACATATTCCCAAACACGGCGCCACGAAAGGCGCGCACCCGGGATGGACTTTCCGACACGACGTAGACGGCAGCCATAGCGACTTCAGTCCTGATTATGAGTCAGCCGGGACGGTCAGAGCACTTCCAGGCAGACCTCCAGGCGCCGACGTCAGGAGGCGGGAAGGTAGCGTCGCAGCAGCTCCTCTGTCGACATCCAGATCTCGCTGCACGGAGCCGAGCGGACGTGGCCGCGGCGCATGCAGTGTAAGTCCTTGGTGCCACAGGCCACTGTCACCGGAGTGCGTCCAGTGACCGCTAGCCCTGGATCGAACGGGCCGCGCGGGAGGAAATCATTCGCCTGCTTGAGAGCGAACTCTGACCGCGCCAGGCGATATTATCCTTTCGCCTTCGCTCCCGTGCCGCTCGTGAACTGGTACGTCACCGGGAACGTGGCGCCGATCGGGCATTGACCGGAGGACGTCCCGCCGGAGCAGGTCCCCTGGTGACGCAGGACCGACCCGCTCCCGTGGGCGCCGGCGTACTGGCCGGTGCCCCCGGTGATTGTGTAGAGGCCGTGGGTCGGAAGCGGCGCGAAACCGCGTGTCTGATCGTAGGTGATCTTGAGCTTGATCGAGCCAGCAGTGCTGGTCAGCGTCATGGTGCCGGTCGGCGTGCCCTGCGAGATGAAGCCGACAGCGTGGTTGGTGCCCCTCCCGCTCACCACGCCTAGCGGCCTGACCGTTCCGTGTCCTTTCCAGTGGTACAGGGCGCCGCCGTCAGGATTGGTCATGCGTCGTATCCCCATCCCTTTGATCGTCCCGCGCAAGATGATCGCCTGACTCGCTCTGTGGAGCAGCCGGCTATCGGCACGGACGGCCGGTGTGCTCAGCACGACGAGGGCTCCCAGAGTCACGATGATGAGGGTACGCAGCGTCATGGATTCCTCCGGTCCTGTCGATGGCACCCATCAGGGTGTCTATAGAGAGAGAACGCCGGTTACGGGGAAAATGTGACGAGTTAGTGGATCACCGCAAAAGGTTTGACACCTGGTCAGATATCGGGAATCGGTATAGCCTCCCCCGACCGGTTGATGAGGAGGATCGAGACGACGGGATCGTGGACCAGGCGAATCTCCACCCCGCCGTGGAGGATCGTCTCGTGGCGCCCACTTATCCCTGCCTCCCCGATGGGACGGGATTCAGCCCAGGTGATGGACTCCCCGCCTCTGGTTTCCTTGCGCGGGCCATCGACCACCCGTACCACGTGCAGCCGCTCAAAGCGGACGACGAGGATCGGCCAGAACGGCACGTCGTCCCTCTCCTCCTTGTCGTCAATCGGCTGGTTCCACGCCAGATCCCAGCGGATGACGGCGATGCCGCTCCCCGTTGTCTGGAGCCACAGGCCGACCCAGTACGAGTCGTGCAGGGTATATCGATCGAGGAAGTGAGTAAGCGTACCGGTGTACCCCGACTCCCAAGAAAAGGCCCCATCAATGAGTCCCTTCCTGAGCCAATCAGGGTCGTAGTGTTCTTCCATAAAGCTGTCCCAGTCGATGTCCTCGTCCATCACGTCCTATGATGTTCCCCACCTTCGACCGTCGTGCGACATCGGTGCTCTGCCGTATCACGGCCGAGAGCCCGGATGGGATAAAGGCGCTTGAGCTTGATGCGTGCATCTTGTGTCGTGAACCGCCAGTCGACGGTGGTGGCAGTCCGGTCTCGCTTCTCCTCCCAGGCAGCGCGCTTGCGGGTCCGCTCGACGGTGGACTGACTGATATCCAGGGCATCAGCGATCTTGGTCTCGATCCAGCCGGGACCAAACTCGTCCGTGTCCGACTTCAAGAGGATGCGAGCACGGGTCACGGTGCGGGCGGAGGCAGTGCCGCTGCGCACCGTCTTCTCCAACAGCAGGCGTTGGGCTTCATCAAGTGTGACAACATGGAACCTGGGCATGGGAAAGGCTCTCCGGGCGGTGGGGTGCGCAAACGTACCCGACGAGGCAGAGAGCGGGCAATCTATCCCTGAAGACGCACCAAGAGAGGCATCATGAAGCTACTTCTCACATCTGCCGGCATCAAGAATTCGAGCATCCAGGACGCCCTGGTCGGTCTCCTGGGCAAACCGATTGCCGAGTCCAGCGCTCTCTGCATTCCCACCGCAGCATACGGGCACCCCATGGCCGGGCTCGGCGCGGCGTGGCGGTTCATCAGCGGGCAAGAGCCCCGCTGCCGCATGGTCGGCCTGGGATGGAAGTCCGTGGGCGTGCTGGAGCTGACCGCGCTGCCCAGCATCAAAGAAGAGTATTGGGTGCCGATGGTCCAGGAGACTGATGTCCTGCTGGTGGACGGCGGCGACTCCCTGTATCTGTGCCACTGGATGCGGCAGTCCGGACTGGCGGACCTCTTCCCGTCGCTGCGCGAGACGGTCTATGTGGGATTGAGCGCCGGAAGCATGGTGATGACCCCCCGCATCGGAGAGGACTTCGTCATCTGGACGCCGCCGGAGGGCGGCGACGACACGCTGGGAATGGTCGATTTCTCGATCTTTCCGCATCTGGACAACCCCGACCTGCCGGAGAACACGCTTCCAGCCGCTGAACAATGGGCGGCGGGCCTCGGCAATCCGGCCTATGCAATCGACGACGAGACCGCCATTCAGGTGGTCGACGGCACCGTCGACGTCGTCTCCGAGGGGCACTGGACGCTGTTTGCCCCCTGAGACGCTGGTTCGGTCGTGATCATTTCCTGCTCCGGCCGCATGGAGCGCGGAGCCGTCAACGTACCCGTGAAGAAGCACGAGAAACGGGTGTGAGCGCGTGATCAGTGCCGTCATCTTCGATCTCGATGGGCTCCTCATGGACTCAGAGGTCTATTGGGAGCGTGCACGTCACGATTACGCGGCCGGCTGGAACTGCGACTGGACGCCGCAGGATGAACTGACGGTCAAGGGGATGAACTCGCGGGAATGGGCGGCTCAGATTGGGCAGCGTTGCACGCTGGATGTCGCCCCGGACACTATCATCGAGGGCGTGACCTCACGAATGCGCGCCCTCTATGCCGAGCATCTCCCGCTGCTGCCCGGTGCCCGCCGGGCCGTCGAGACGCTGGCGGCGGTATATCCGCTGGCCGTCGCCTCGTCCTCACCGCCGAGCCTCATCGACGACGTGCTGCGTGCTGCCGGCCTGCGGCCGTGCTTTCAGGTCATCGTCTCGTCAGATGAGGTCGGTGCCGGCAAGCCGGCGCCGGACGTCTTTCTGGTGACGGCTGAGCGTCTGCAGCAGCCGCCCGACCAGATCGCCGTCTTCGAGGATTCGTCCTCCGGGATCCTGGCGGCGCACCGTGCCGGCATGCACGTGATCGCCGTCCCGAACCGCCACTACCGGCCGAGCGAGGACGCGCTGGCTCTCGCCGCCCGCGTGCTGCCGTCGCTGGAGGCCTTTGAGCCCGCGATGCTGCAACAGCTCTCCCCACCATCTTCTTAAGGAGTGTCCATGTCTGCCGACAACCTCACATTGATGGCCGTCCACGCGCATCCGGATGATGAGGTCTTCTCAACGGGCGGCGTCTATGCTCGCGCCGCCGACGAGGGGATGCGCACCGTGCTCGTCGTCGCCACCGGAGGCGAGGAAGGGGAGATTCTCGATCCGGCGCGAGATACGCCGGAAGGTCATGCCCGCCTTGCCGAGTTTCGGGCTGACGAGGTTCGCCGCAGCGCGGAGGTTCTCGGCATCGAGGAGATCCACTTCCTGGGGTACCGCGACTCCGGCATGCCGGACACCCCCGCCAACGGCAACCCGGCGAATTTCCTCAATGCCGACCGTGACGAGGCAGTGCGGCGGGTGGTCCGCTTGCTCCGGGAGATTCGTCCTGATGTGCTCGTGACCTACGACGAACGGGGCGGTTACGGGCATCCCGATCATGTCACCGCCCATGCCGTGACCACCGCCGCCGTCGCCGCGGCTGCCGATCCCGACCGTTATCCGGAGGTGGGGCCGGCCACCTGGTCGGTGCCCAAGGTCTACAACACCGCCACTCCACGGTCGGTCTGGACCTGGGTTGGGGAGCAAATGCGTGAGCGGGGCATTGTCCCCGAGGCGGAGGAATCGGCGGATGAGGGGTATGACTACGAGTCGTATCTGACGCCGGATGAGCTGATCACCACGCGAGTCGACGTCACGGAGTATGTGGCGCGCAAGCTGCGGGCCCTCCGGCAACACGAGACGCAGGTCAGCGCGGACGATTGGCTGAACAGCATGCCGGACGACCTGATCGAGGCTTTGCTGCGGACCGAATCATTTATCCGGGTGCGATCAGACGTGCCGACACCCGGCGACGAAGCTGACCTGTTCGCCGGGTTGCGCCCCGAGGCACCGGCGGCCCGAACCGGTTGACTTACCCATTATCCGGCGTCTAGGGTGTCTCTCGGGACCAAGAGCGAGAGGAGCGATACATGGATCAGAGTCAGATCGACCATATTGCCCGCATTCTCTATCGGATCAGCGACAGTAACGAGCGCGATGAAGTCACGCGGGAGATCGCCCAGATCCTGGCCGGCGAGCAGCCCGGTTTCGACACCAAGCGGTTCTACCAGCTGGCGAACGTGGAGTACCTGGAAGAGAGGTAGGGCGGAGGCTCGACGGGCTCCGTGGTGTGTGCCGGCCGCACTTATATCGGGTAGGGGGCAACCGTGCTACAGAGGAATCGCTCCCCACGTCTCGCGGCGGCCCGGGATGTCGTACCCGAAGCTGTCGGGATTCGTGCCGAGCGCCTCGGCACACTCCAGGGCGATGCGCTGCACGTTCGCGGTCAGTGGAAAGATGGAGAGAGGCTCGCCCAGGTCGCGCCGCACGATGTGGTGGACGGTGATGCCCGTGGCGCGAGCCGCATCGGCTATCTGCCCCAGCCGCTCCGCCATCGGTCCACCGCCGTCGAGGCAGACCAGGGTGTCCCGGGCTCCCAGCGCCACACTCGGTCCGTGTAGAAACTGCTCGACCGAGAGCCCTTCGCTCGGGATATAGGCCGTCTCCCGCACCTTGAGTGCTCCCTCCGCCGCCGTCCACTGGTTGGTGCCGGCGCCGGTGAATTCGAGGAGACGCTCGGGCGGCACGACACCAGGGCCCGGCCCCGCCAGCTCGGTCTCCACGGCCGCCGGCACCGAAGCCAGGTCGCCCAGGTCCGCACCGAGCGCGGCAGCCAGCTGGGCCAGCCGCAGGAGGGCGGCGAGGTGGCTGCCGGTGAAGGCGGAGGACCGCTCGTTCTCCACCGTTTCAAGGTCCGCGTTCGCCGGAGATCCCAGGCGGCTGATCACGATGGTCGGCACGCCGCGCTCCCGTGCCCGCTCCAATACCTGCGAGGTGAAGGTCTTGGTGCCTCGATGGCTGAGCAGGATCAGCGCATCGTTGGGCGTCGGCTCCAGGCCGTAGAGGGCGGCATCGGAGGCCTGCACCGGCCAGGCCTCGAGCCCGGCCCGGCGCAAAAAGAATGAACCGTGACCGGCGGCATGCCAGCTGGTTCCGGTGCCGATCAGTAACACGCGCCGCCCACGCAGCCGCTCGGCCAACCGCGGAATGGCGGCATCATCGGTCAGCAGTCGCCGCAGCTCGCCAGGCTGGGCCCACATCGTCTCGCGCATCGCGCTTGCCACAGTACTTCTCCTCTCGCCCCGCTCACTCGGGGTCCATCTCTCTCAGTATGTTGTCCACCGGGTTCTGCTCGACTTTCCGGGCCTTCGAAAGACAAACTGCGGAGATGGCAGGAAGCGACGGGAGGCACGGGGCGGCGTGAGCACACAGGAATCTATCGATCCGCGGGAGCCGCTGGCCGCTCTCGGCCTGACCGACGTCGACGACGTCCAGGGCGTTTCCGGTGGGATGGATACGCATCTCTGGCGAGTACGCGTGTCGTCCGGCATCTACGCCTTGCGGCTCTTCCGTTCGGATCAGCAAGGGCAGTGGGCGCGAGAGGTGCACATCATGCGGGAGGTGCGCGCGCTGGATCTGCCGGTGCCCCGGATCGTCGCTCAGGGTCTGTGGCAGGAGCGGCCCGCCATCGTCATGGACTGGTACGCGGGCCGGCCGCTCCTGGACGAAGCGCTGGCTCATCCGGAGCGCATCACGCAGTTGGGCACGTCGATGGGACGCCTGCAGGCGAAACTCCACGCTGTGACGCTCCCGCGCGAGGACTGGACGGATCATGAGACCTGGCTGCAGAGGGCCGGACCCGGGGAGGCCGAGTTGCACACGCGACTCCGTGCCTGCCGGCTCCGTGACGGGCACGCACTCCATCTCGACTTCCATCCGCGCAATGTCCTGTGCGATGGATTCGAAGCGCGGGTCATCCTCGATTGGGCCAACGCGGCAGCCGGCGATCCACGCGCGGACGTGGCCCGGACGCTCTCGATCTTCCGCTACGTCCCGGCGCCGCCAACCATTCCCCCCGACCACTTCCATGCCGTGCGCTCCGGGCTCGAGCGCGCCTGGTGGCGCGGCTACACCGAGGTCGCCGATGACCTGTCGGATATGCTGCTCTTTGAGATCTGGGCCGGTTTCGTGTTCGTGCGAGACATGCAACAGCATGTCGGGAAGCCGGGCTTCTGGCTGGAGCAGGCAGATTTTGATCGGGTGCGAGACCACGTGGCCGATCTCAAGCGCGCCGCGGGGATGCTCCCCGCTTAGCGGATCGCAGCGGCGGACGCCATCCGGCCGGTGACCCTGCTCGCCGACTCTGCTTCGATACCGGCACAGGTGAGCCAACCGCTTCTGCCGCGCCCGGCGGATCGGCTATGACACAGCGGCGAGCGGTGGCTCCGGCTCAGGCGGACCGGAGGCTGTGAACTGGCTGTTGTACAGGTCGGCATAGAAGCCGCCTTGCGCCAGCAGTTGCCGGTGGTTCCCCTGCTCGATGATCTGTCCGTGGTTCATGACCAGGATCGTCTCGGCGTCGCGGATCGTCGAGAGGCGATGAGCGATCACGAAGCTGGTCCGGCCTTGCATGAGCTTGGCCATTGCTTGCTGGATGAGGACCTCGGTGCGGGAGTCGACGTTGCTGGTGGCCTCGTCGAGGATCAGGATGGCGGGATCGGCCAGGACGGCGCGGGCAATGGTGAGGAGCTGTTTCTGTCCCTGCGAGATATTCGACGCTTCCTCGTTGAGGACCGTGTCGTACCCGTCCGGCAGCGTTCGGATGAAGTGATCGGCGTGCGCCGCCTGCGCGGCCCGGATGATCTCCTCCGCGCTCGCATCCTCGCGCCCGTAGGCGATGTTGTCCCGGATGGTCCCGTGGAAGAGCCAGGTGTCCTGCAGCACCATGCCGAAGCTGCTGCGCAGCGCGCCCCGCTTGATATCGCGGATGTCCACACCGTCGACCGTGATGCGGCCGTGATCGATTTCGTAGAAGCGCATCAGGAGATTGACGAGCGTCGTCTTGCCGGCCCCCGTCGGCCCGACAATGGCAATGGTTTGTCCCTGGCGCACGTCGATGTTCAGGTCCTCGATCAATGGGATATCAGACCGGTAGCGGAAGTCGACATCCTCCAGCCGAACGTCGCCATGGGGATTGGCCAGGACGACGGCGTCCGCCCGATCAGGGATCTCTTCCGGTTCGTCAAGTAGCTCGAAGACCCGCTCGGCCGAGGCGATGGTGGACTGAATAACGTTGGCGATGTTCGCCGTCTGCATGATCGGCCAGGTGAACTGCTGGGCGTACTGGATAAACGCCTGGACGTCGCCGACCGTGATGCGGCCCTGAGTGACGAAGATGCTGCCGACGACGGCGACGATCACGTAGCCGAGATTGCTGATGAAGTTCATGAGCGGCATGATGACGCCGGAGACGAACTGCGCTTTCCAGGCCGCCGCGTAGAGCCGGTCGTTGATCGCATTGAAGTGCGAGATGGAGCGATCCTCATGGCCGAACGCTTTCACGATGGTGTGACCGGTGAACATGTCCTCGACATGGCCGTTGAGCACGCCCAACTCCCGCTGCTGGGCCGCGAAATACTGCTGCGACCGTTTGGCGATGACGGTGGTCACGACACCGTACAGCGGCAGCGTGACCAGGACGATGACCGTCAGCAGCGGGCTGATGGTGAGCATCATGATGATCACGCCGACGATCGTCACAATCGAGGAGATGAGCTGTGTCAGGCTCTGCTGCAGGGTGGTGGCGATGTTGTCGACGTCGTTGGTGACGCGGCTCAGAATCTCGCCGTGGGTGCGGGCGTCGAAGAACCTGAGGGGAAGGCGGGCCAGCTTGGCGTCGACGTCGCGACGCAGCGCGTAGACGGTGCGCTGCGCGACCCCGGCCATGATGTACTGCTGGAGGTAGTTGAAGACGGCGCTCGTGACGTACAGGGCCAGCAACAGCAGCGCGATGTGGCCGAGAGATGTGAAATCCAGGGAATGGGTAGGGCGGCCGGCGCGGATGGCCATGATGTTGGCCATGACGCCCTGGAAGATGATGGTGGTCGCGCGGCCGAGGATTTTTGGCCCCACGATGGTGAAGAGAGTGCTGAGGATGGAGAACAACAGCACCACAACCAGGGCCATCGACTGCGGCGAGAGGTAGCGCAGCAGGCGGAGCAGGGTTCCCTTGAAGTTCTTCGCCTTCTCGGCGGGGCGTCCCATGGCGCCGAAGGCACCGCCGCCCGGAGCGAAGGGCGGACGGCCGGATGGAGGGCCGGCGGGCCGGTTGCCGGCTGCGTTGGGCGGCGTACTCATGCCACCTCCTCGATCGAGAGCTGCGAGGCCACGATCTCGCGGTAGACCTCACAGGATTGCATCAGCTCGTGGTGCGTCCCGATACCGGCGATCCGTCCGTCGTCGAGCACGATGATGCGGTCGGCATCCATGACGGTCGCGACCCGCTGCGCCACGATGAGTACCGTCGCGTCGGCCGTTTCCTGCCGCAGCGCCGCTCGGACGCGCGCGTCGGTCTTGAAGTCGAGCGCCGAGAAGCTGTCGTCAAAGAGGTAGATCTCCGGCCGGCGCACGATGGCGCGGGCGATGGAGAGGCGCTGCTTCTGCCCGCCGGAGAAGTTGCTGCCGCCCTGGGCGACGACGGTGTTGAGGCCATCGGCGGCGCCGGCGATAAACTCGGCAGCCTGCGCAATCTCCGCCGCCCGCATGATATCCGCCTCGCTCGCCTCCTGCCGTCCGTACCGGATGTTGTCGGCGATGGAGCCGGAGAAGAGGACCGACTGCTGCGGCACGAGGGAAATACGGGAACGCAGCGATTGCTGGGACAGGGCGCGGACGTCGACGCCGTCGATCAGCACGGACCCGCTGTCCACGTCATAGAAACGCTCGATCAGCTTCAGGAGGGTCGATTTGCCGGACCCGGTGCCGCCGATGATGGCCGTCACCTCACCCAGCGAGGCACGGAAGGAGATCCCGTTGAGAGCCGGCTCCTCCGCGCCGGGATAACTGAAGGTAACGTCGCGAAACTCGACGGTTGGAGATGCCTCGAGAGCCGACATCAGCTCGGCGGCGAGGGCGGCGGGAGCGCGATCGTCGAGGGAGACGGCCGGTCGGGAATCGAGGCGTGTCGGCGGCTCGGTGGGCTGCGCCGGATCCGTGATCTCGGGCTCGGTGTCGAGCACGGCGTTGATGCGCACCGCTGCCGCCGCCGCGCGCGGCACCATGACGAACAGCATGGCGACCATGACAAAGGAGAACATGATCTGCCAGACGTATTGCATAAAGGCAATCAGCGAGCCGACCTCCATGCCGCCGTTGTTGATCCGGATGGCGCCGAACCAGAGGATCGCCACCGTCGTCACGTTCATGACGAGCATCGTGATCGGCATCAGCAGGGCGGCGATCCGGTTGGCGCGGATGGCGTTGTCGGTGAGATCGGCGTTGGCATCGTCGAAACGGTGCGTCTGATACGCGATGCGGTTGAAGGCGCGGATGACGCGGATGCCGGTCAGTCCCTCACGCATCACCAGGTTGAGGCGATCGAGCTTGGTCTGCATCAGGCCGAAGAGTGGGATCGAGGCACGGGCGATCAGAATAATGGCCGCTGCCAGCACGGGCAGAGCGACGGCGAAGACGAGTGTTAGCGGCCGGTCCTGCCGGTAGGCCATGATCAGGCCGCCGATGGAGGAAATCGGCGCCATCACCATCATTCGCATGATGACGAGCGTCACCATCTGCACCTGGGTGACGTCGTTCGTCGTCCGGGTGATGAGGGTGGCCGTGCCGAAGCGGTCGAACTCGTGCAGGGAGAAAGTCTCGACGCGGGCGAAGAGTCTGGCGCGCACGTCGCGCCCAAACCCGGAGGCCACGCGTGAGGAGAGAAACGTCGAGGCGACCGAGCAGAGCATGCCGCCGATCGCGACCGCCAGCATCAACTCCCCGATCTGGATGATGTAGTTCGCGTCGTGGCGGGCGATGCCCTTGTCGACGATGTCGGCCATGAGCGTCGGTAGATAGAGGGAGGAGAGCGCCTGCAGGAAGATGAGCAGGACGCTGGCGATGATGAACGGCGTGAAGGGTCGGAGGAAGCGATAGAGGCGGATCACGGAGCGCTCTCTCCCGGCTGGGGTGTCCCGCGGATTTTGATCCTGTAGCGGTGCCCATGGTCGGGTCCGCACTCGTCGTCGCCGAGGTTGTGCAGCAAGTGGAGCAAGGAGGACTCGACGCGCGTGAGGTCGTCAGACGTCAAGTCTCTGGTGAGGTGCTCCGTCACCTCGTCGAGAGCGGCGATGAGTTGCGGGATGAGATCCTCCCCGGCCGCCGTTGGCGCGACGATGACCGCGCGCCGATCGCTCACGCTGGGCCGGCGCGTCACGAGCCCCTTCACCTCCAGACGATCGACCAGGCGCGTGACGCCCGCGTTGTCCGTGCCGAGCCACGGCGCGAGGTGGGAGAGCGTGACCCCGGGCTCCTTGCCGGATCGAATGAGGAGGGCGGCCTGCTGGCCGGTGACATTAAAAGGAGCAACCCGCCGATCGATCGCCGTGCCGAGATGGCGCGCCAGCTCGAAGACCAATCCCGTGATGTGGCGAGGGGGCTTCTCCGGCTC
>JAJPIP010000083.1 GCA_021324655.1 Pseudomonadota bacterium | reverse complement strand
TTGGTAATCGCCGCCGTCAAGGTCGTCTTGCCGTGGTCGATGTGCCCGATCGTCCCCACGTTCAGGTGCGGCTTGCTCCGCTCAAACTTCTGCTTTGCCATCTCTCTCGTGTCTCCTATGCCGTCGCGGCATGACAGTACTTGGAGCTCCAGGTGAGGATCGAACTCACGACCTCGTTCTTACCAAGAACGCGCTCTACCACTGAGCTACTGGAGCATAACAAGGGGCCGCGAATGCGGCCCGTCAAAGTGTATCAAGGGGTCATTCTAACGGTCAACGAGGGGCCGTTGTGAGAATGGCAGGCCCGGAATGCCTATGGTACGCTTGCCGCTGACGAACACAGAAATGGACACTGACAGGACTCTGGTACTGGAACATCCTAGGACCATCGAGTCGGAAACGTCGCGCACGCAGGAGACGGGCCGGCGCATGGTGCGGCTGCGCCTTTACGCCATCGCCGGTCCCTTCGTGTTGCTCTTCTTGCTCTGGCTCTGGGTGTTCGCGATGGCGACACAGGTACGCATCGGACCGACGGGAACGGACTTCGGGTCCGACAGCGGCATGCTGATTGCCGGAGCGACCGTCCTGCAGCATGGGGGGAATCTGTACGATCAGAGGCTGCTCGTCCTCGCCGACGACCACCTACTCGCCCGGGCCGGGCTACCCAGCCGCGGAACCGATCCGATCGTGCGCTTTGGGTATCCACCGCTCTTTGCCTGGCTCCTGCAACCCTTCGTGGGCATGCCCTTCCAGGTGTTTGCGTGGGCCTGGTCATTGTTCTTGCTCACCGCGGCCGCGACCGGGTTCGTTGCGCTCCTGTCGTGGTTTGGCTGGCGGCGGCGCGTCTTGCCGACACTGGTATTCCTGGGTATGCCGTTCGTGATATTCGGGCCGTACTACGGCAACCCCGTGCCGCTGGTGTTTGGCGCTCTTGCCGGCGCACTGTGGCTTCAGCGCCGCCACCCTGTGCTAGCCGGTCTACTGCTCAGCGCCGCATGGCTCAAACCCCAGGTGGGCTTGCCCGCGGTCCTCCTCATTCTCCTGTTTCATACCGAGAATCCGCGTCTCGCGCTGCGAGGCGTTGTCGCCGGAACCGCCGCATTCGCGGCGCTCACCTTCGTACTCACCGGACGCTTCATGGACGACTGGGTTGTTGGCCTCGCCGGCTACTCCTCGTCGATTCGGGTGCAGAACGACCTTGCCTCTCTGGCTGGCCTCTACTACCGCGTCGCGGGAAGCGACGAGCGCCTGCTCCTTGGTGCTGTCAGCCTTGCCGCCGTCGCCGCACTCACGATCATCGTCTGGATCAGGACGGACCAGGGTCGGAGTGCGGGGATCACCTTTGCGTGGCTCTGGGCCGCGTGGATGTTGGCGGTGCCTTACAACCACTTCGACGACGAGATTCTTCTCGCCATTCCTATACTGATCGCCTGTGGGCGCGACGGGCGTCGTGCCCTCGACTTCGCCCCGGCCTCTGTGCTCTACCTGTACCTTCTCGGCGTGGGCATCTGGAAGATTCCGGCCACTGACTTCAGCCCGCTTCCCCTCGCGCTGCTGGCCATTACGATCTGTCTGGGCGCGTCCGCGCTGCGGCCGGGTGGTCTCGGATGGAAGGGAAGACAGGGGAAAGCACCTGGTGGAGGGGGAGGGATTCGAACCCCCGAAGCTTTGCGCAGCTGATTTACAGTCAGCCCCCTTTGGCCGCTTGGGTACCCCTCCACGCGCGATCTCAGTATACCCAACCACTTTGCCTCGCCTGGTATCCTGATCTACTCATGACGATCCCGTTCACCATCGCCGCGGCGGTGCTCGCCGGCCTCATCGTTTCACCGGTCCTGCTGTACATCGCCCCGCGTCTGATGACGCATCGTCTCGAGAATCAGGCTCCGCCGCCCGGTCCGCAGTTGCTCGTGCCGGTGGCCGGTCCGTTTCTGATGAATCCGCCTGGGCGGCGCTATTGGTTACTCCTTTTCGAGGTGACACTCGCCTTCTTCTTCGGCGCCCTCGCGTACCGTCTTGGGCCCGGCAAGCACCTGCTGATTGCCCTGTTCTTCACCGGCCTGCTGGCGCTCATTTCGGTGATCGATCTAGAGCATCGCCTGGTCCTGAACATTCTCTCGCTGCCGGGTTTGGTCGCGGCGATCGCGCTATCACCGCTCTGGGTCGGGTTGCTGTCCAGCATCGAGGGGGCAGCCGCCGGCTTTGCGCTCTTCACCGCGCTGACCGTGATCGGTCGCGGCCGCCTCGGCTTCGGCGACGCCAAGCTGGCTGCCGTCATCGGGGCCATGCGCGGTTTTCCCGGCGTCCTGGGTGCGCTGTACGTTGGCGTGTTACTCGGCGGCGTGGCCGCCCTCGTGTATCTGGTCGTCCTTCGCCGCGGCCGCAAGGATTATTTTGCCTACGCGCCCTATCTGGCCGCCGGCGCCGTGATAGCCTTCCTTTTCATCTGACGCCGAACTCGCTCTCGTCGGTACAAGGGCCGGCTGGCACACGGCGCGGCCCCACGGGGCGAATGGCTGTGGAACCGGGTCAGAAGATCGCGTACCCCGCGGCAAACATGACGGTCGCGATGGTCAGGGCCAGCAGAGACAGGGAAAACAGGCTCACCTGGATGAACGGGTTACGCCGGCGGGCCCACAGCGCGAAAACTGGGAAGAGGACAGCACAGTAGCGCTCCATACCGGCCAGACTTCGCGTGAGAGGTAGGAACACGCCAAGCAGGACCAAGACACCATACCCCGCGCCCATCATCCGCCAGACGAAGAGCCCCGACAGGAGGAAGATGGCACTGAGCGCGGCATCGATCCGGTCGAACGGAGAAAGGCGCGTGTGAAACTGGCTGGCGACCGTGTGGAGAACGCTGCCGTGCGGCGGAACCCAGCCGGCCGTGTGATACACGGCAAATGCCAGCGGGTGACCAGTGACGGCCCACAGATAGGCGACGAACCCCAGGAAAGGGAGGATCCCGAGCGCCGCTTTGACTGCCGCCCGGCGATCGCCTCGCCATAGCGCCAGGACGACCAGTCCGGCGACGACCGCCACCCCGACCGGCCGCGTGATCGCGCTGAATCCGGCAGCAGCTGCTGCCCAGCCCCAGCGCCTCTGCTCCGCGAGGTAGAAGGCGGCGACGGCGAGCGCCAGGAACACCGGTTCTGCATAGGGCGCCGCGAAGAAGAAGGCAAAGGGGAACGCCACAGTGAGCAGGACGCAGCGCAGCGCCACCTGCTGGTCCCACTTGAGGTCGGCCCATGACCAGAGCAGGAGCAAGGCGGCAAGGAACGCCGCGTTGGCGACCAGGAGGGCCGCAAACCATGGGTTGCCGAGAGTCAGGACCTGGGCACCGCGGATCAAAAGAGGATACAGGGGAAAGAAGTTGGTATTGGTCTGCGAGATCGCGCCGTACCGGTAGCCGTGCTCCGCCACGTCCACGTACCACCGGGCGTCGAACCGAAACCACGGGCTGAGCCAGGCCCAGACACCAGGTGCCAGGTGATCGCGGGGCAGCAAAGAGGGGTAGCGATGGAGTGCGGGGATGAGGCTGGTCGCGTAGCGCGCCACCACCGCCAGAAATCCGCGGCTGACAATGAAAATCACCCCGGGAGCGGCGAGAGCTGCTCCCGAACCGGCGGGCCGCGCAGAGACGACGTCCGGGCGGCCGGCGGTCTCACGGATGCTTGTCATGCCGGCGACTCCGCCGCCCTGCCATCCTGCTGCCGGCGCGCCTGGATGAACAGAGCGACAGTGACGCCGACCAGAGGGATCCCCAAGAGGCTGACGTTATCAGGCATCCAGAGCAAGGCGATGGGTGAGAGAAGCAGGAGATACCAGCCGATCGCCGCAGGGCCATCAGTGATGTGCCGCCCGTTGCGGCCCAGCGCCGCGATCAAGGGAATCGCCAGCAGGATCTCGTCGTGAAAATGCGCGTAGGGCGCGGCCAGCAGCCAGACGACCCACAGCCAGGCGGATCCCGCCAGGTCTCGCGTGGGGGAGTCCCGCCGCCACCACCAGACGGTGAGGACACCGGCAGCCAGGAAAATGGTCACGGACAGCACGGTACGCGCCGTCCAGGAAGGCAGCGGCGCGTAGAGTCCGGCAAGCGTCGGCATGCCCAGCTGGATGTGCAGGTCGTGCGAGTAGGTAATGAAGCTTTTCATCCAGTCGAGCATGACGCTGCTCCCGACGGCGGCCAGGCTGAGAGTCGTGAGCAACACCGTCGCGCCGGCGAACGCCGCGAGCATTCTCCCGGGTCGCGCCGCGTGGAAAATCAAGATAAGGGCCAGAGCCGGAAGAGCAACCTGCGGTTTCAGCCACCCGGCCACGCCGAGGGCACCGGCCATCACAGGGAAGCGGGCCGAGGCAACCACCGACCCCACCAATCCGGCGAAGACGACGGCATCGACGTTGCCCGGGTACACACCGAGCACCACCTGCGGCATCAGGAGGAACAGAACAGACGCGATCACGACCCGTGACCAGCCCAGACCGCAGAGCAAGGCGAGGAAGGCCACGCCTGCCAGGAGGTACGTTCCACCAATCCAGAGCCAGGCCGCCGCGCGGAACGGCAGCCGAGTGAGCGGTTGCAGCGCCCAGAAGAACAAAGGCGGATTTCCCACGCGGACGATGGCGGGATCGCCGCTGATAGGAAGATGCTGCCGCGCCAGCCAGGTGCTCTCGACCGTATAGAGCAATCGGTGATTGTAGGGATTACCGCCGGCGTGGAGTACCTTCGCCGCCCCGAGAAACATGGCGATGTCGGCGCCCATCCGTGCACCGTTCGGCCCCTCCCGCAGACTGCTGCCGGCAAAGACGGCGGCGAAGAGGAGGAGGAGAATCGCTCCCGGCAGGACAATGGTCACGCGCCGGATCCGTCCCGGCGCGCGCACCCGCGGGACGGTGGCGGCGGCTGTGTCCATGGCGACCAGAGTCTATCAGTCCCGTTCGACCGCGGCCAGGCCCCGTCGCCTTGCTGCCTGGACTCGGAACCGGCTAGTGTAGGCCGTCTTGAGCCCGAAGCTGTCCGTCGTCATACCTACCTATAACGAAGCGCGGACCATCGAGGCGGTTATTGAGGCCGTCCGTGGGGTGCGGCTCGACGGCATCGACCGCGAGATCGTCGTCGTCGACGATGGCTCGACCGACACGACGGCGTGCCTGCTGGAAGCCTATGGCGCGGACGCCGACATCCGTCTGGTACGGCACGAGCGCAACCAAGGTAAAGGAGCTGCGGTGCGGACCGGCTTCGCGAACGTCTCAGGCGACATCGTCATCATTCAGGATGCCGATCTGGAGTACGATCCCGGGGAATATCCTCGTCTCCTCGAACCGATTCTGCGCGGCCACGCCGACGTTGTCTATGGCTCACGGCTCTCCGGCGGCCGCCCGCAGCGCGTGTACATGTTCTGGCATCTGGTCGGCAATCGGTTCCTCACTCTTCTTACCAACGTGCTCTACAACTCGACGCTCACCGACATGGAGACCGGCTACAAAGTCTTCCGGCGTGAAGTCGTCGAGCAGCTATCTCTCCGAGAGAACGACTTTCGAATCGAGCCGGAGATCACCTCGCAGGTTCTCAAGATCCCCGGACTCCGCATTTACGAGATGCCGATCGCCTATTACGGTCGGACGTATGACGAGGGGAAGAAGATCACCTGGCGCGACGGTGTCGGGGCGATGATCACGCTGTTGCGTTGCCGTTTCCTGCGGTAGAAGTGGTGCGGGACGCCGCCGCGCTCCGCTCCGCGCTGCCGCCGTGCGATTCCACGGTCATTGCCCGGCCTCTGGAACCGGGGTGGTTTTCGGAGACATCCGTCCCATGTCTCCGGGCTCCCGCGCGCCGGGTGAGTTTCGCTTCATATAGAGCACCGCGGCGATGGCGAGGAGGGGGATGGGCAGAAGGCTGACGCCGTGAATGGTTGGGAAGAGGGCGACCGAGAGAAATAACGCGTAGACGATAGCGAGCGTTGACCCGGCGGGACGACGCAAGACCGGCAAGAGGGGGATTGAGAAGACGATCTCATCGGGAAAGTGGGCATACGGCACGGCCAGGAACCACGCAATCCAGAGCCAGGCGATGGTCCGGTGACGGTGTTTTAGCGCGTACGCCCCGAGGCACATGGCGACAAGGACGACGGCCACCTCGATGACAAGACGGGCTGGTCCCGATGCCACGGGGCCATACAGGCCAGATAGCGATGCCAGGTTGGGCTGGCTGGCGAGGCTCGCCGAGAAGGCGGTGAGACCGCTCACCCATTCGTGAAGAACGGTCAGTCCGAGCACGAGGTTGGCGATCGCGAAGGCCAGCGTGCCGATGCCGAATCCAGCGACAAGGGGAAGACGGCGTCGGGAGCGAAACAGCAGGATCAGCAGGACGAACGGTAACCCCACCTGAGGCTTGAGCCAGCAGAGGACGAGAATCACGCCGGCGAGCGACGGCACGGTAGGCGCAAGGAGGTATCCCGCGCCGAGCGCGGCGAACACGAGAGCCGTGATGTTGCCGTACGCGATGACGAGCGCCGTCTGAGGCATAAGGACATAAGTGGCCGCCGGAAGCAAAACGCGGCGACATCCTGCTCCCGCCACCGCGCAAAGAAATCCGACCAGGGTGAAGACCGCCATGGCGGCAACCCACAGCGAGGCGGTGACGCGGTAGGGGTAGCCGGTGAGCGGCTGGAGCGCCCAGTACAGGATGGGTGGATTGCCCAGGAGCACGAGACTCTTGTGTGGGGTGGCGGCGATGCCCTGGCGGTGCAGCATCCGGTACTCGGTGTTGTAGAGCGCAGTTGTGCTGTACGGATTGCCGCCCGTCTGCAGAAGACGAGCACCGGAGAGGAACACGGCGTAGTCCACGCTGAGCGTCCGCCCGTTGGGACCGTCGCGAAATAAACCGCCGGCACCAATGAGCGCTCCCCACAGCGCGACCTCGAGGACGAGGAGAACGATAAGGGCGCGTCTGCTCACGCCTGGAACGAGAGGCGCTTGCGGTAGACGAGATACCCCGCTGCCAGAACGGGCAGCGGAAGCAAGTAGACGCGGCCACCCACGGGGTTGATGAAGAAGAGCGCGACAAACATGAGATAGAGAACGCCGGCGGGCGCCCACTGCGCAGCGCGAGCCCCGTTGGAACCAAGCAGTGCTACCACCGGCGGCGTCAGCAGAATCAGATCGAAGAAGTGGGCATACGGTGTGGCCAGCAGCCAGGCGAACCAGAGCCAGCCGGCCGTCAGCATCGGCACCGGAATCGGTGACCGCCGGCGCCACCAGACCGCCGCCGTGACCGCGGCCGCCGCGCCGAGACTTACAATCTCGAGGCCGAGGCGCAGGGACGTGGGGACGATGCGCACGTATAGCCCGGACAGAGAGGCGACATCGGGCTGGATCCCCATGTCCTGTGAGTAGCCGAGCAGGCCGTGAAGCCACCAGATCAGGCTGTGCGCTCCCGTCGCGACGAGGGTCAGCGCCAGCAGGAGAGCCGATGTCGCCACAAAGCCGGCGGCAACCCGCCACGGGCGCGGGGTCAGAAAGAGCACCATGAGCAGGACAAGGGGCAGCGCCACCGGGGGTTTGAGCCATGCGATGGCGAGAAGGGCACCCGCAGCGAACGGCATCCGCGTGAGCAATGGCAGTGCGGCGGCCAACGCGAAGAAAACGAGACCGATGACGTTGCCGTAAAAGGCGCCCAGTATCACGGGCGGCATGAGCGCGAAGTACAGGAGGGGAATGACATGAGCTCGCCAAGCGGCGTAGCGCAACGTGATCAGGGCCCCTGCCAGGGACAAAAGAAAGAGAGCGCTGACCCACACGAAACCGACCGTGGCGAAGGGCAGCATCGCCAGCGGCTCGAGCGCCCAGAAGAATAGAGGAGGATTGCCGACACGCACCACCGCCACGCGCGGCGTCATGGACAGGTGTTGCTGGGCCATGAGGGAACTCTCGGCGTGATACAGCGCGAGGTGGTCATACGGGTTGCCGCCGTCGTGGAGCAGATGGGCGGCACCGATGAACATCGCCGCGTCGGCCCCGAACGCCTTACCGCCGACTCCGCCCCGAAAGGCTCCCTCGGCGGCAAAGACCCAGATCCAGAGAATCAGCAGGAGGAGGAGCGGCGCGAGGACGAGCGATCGGCGAATGCGTTCGCGTCTACGCGGCCGGACTGATGTCGAGCTGATCGCCGAGTTCAGTTCCTGTCCTCTCGATGACTCCGGCCGGCAGCTCCACGACGCGCTTCGACCCACGCACGATCTTGCTGGCGCGCCAGGGCGGCATGTTTTCTACAAGATGGCACACGCGCCCGTCGGCGTCGAGAAAGACGGCGTCGAAGCGAAAGCGCATGAAGAACGATACGATCCCGTTGCAGGGGTCGATGATCAACGCTTCGCCCTCTGCCAGCCCTTTGCGTCCCATGAGTCCGACACCCCGGCGGATGGGATCGGCAGCCCGCGCGCTTCGGTCGGCCAGGGTCGTTTGGCGCGTGATGTTCGTCACGCGATAGCGGTCAGCGCGCGCCATGTGGGCGACGACTCGGTACGGGAACGGCCCGTTTCGTCCGCAGGAAGATTATGCCGTCCGGCTCGGCGAGGACGGCCCGTATCTCCCGGTGCCCCGCCGGAATGTACAAGATTCCCGATGCGCCGACGCGCATCATGCGCGAGGATGTGCCGACCTGTACGCCGACCAAACTTCCCGGCGCTGCATGCAGGTTCGCGCCGGACGGGAGTCGGTGGAACTCAAAAGTCGGCACCGTGACCGCCAGCCGGGCAGCAGCCGAGGAGAGGTGCAGCCGCATTCCGGGTTCGATGCGGACCTGCAAGCCCAGGGCGTCGCGCACAACCGCCCTAAACCGCCCTCGCCCGTCGGCAACCGCGACCGCCGTCGCCACGATTGTTCGCCTCTGCCGCAGACGCAGCAGAACGGTCGCATGAGGCGAGACGATACCGCTCACGGACGATGTGCCCACATGGACGACGGCGCTCGCCTGCTCGAACGTCGCAACGATCTGATCGCCGCCGGCCGTCGTTTGAATGGCCTGGACGAGGCGGGCGGCCGACACGGACAACGGCAGACGCGTCTGTTGGGAGGTGGCTAGGCGCAGAAGCGAGGTGTGGCCACGCGCGGCCACTTCGATCTGCGCGCCCGCTGTATCGCGGAGGAGGAGGGCGCCTGCTATCCGGCGCATCGCGAGCGGAGGAATTACCAGGACCCGGCGGGTGCCGGGGGCTACGAGTGAGAGTACGTCCCCAGGGCGTACGCGCGGCAGCGGCAGACTGAAAGATCCGTCCACCGCCGCGTTCAGCCGTCGCTTCAGAATCGCTACCCCATGTCGCTGCAACTCGAGAGCAGCCCCCGGGCCGTCGGTCCATCCGGAGACTCGCCGGCTCGACAGGTCCACAACCATGCCCGGCGCGGCGGTAGCGCTAGCGATCTGATCACCGGCCGCATCGAGTACTGACACGACGGCTGTCGAGCCCGGATCGACGTGGGGCACGCGCATGGTGTAAGAGCCGGTGACTCCGGCCGAAATGATCGAGTCGGCAATAGTTGTCCCGTCCGGACGGAAGACTGAGACGTGGAGAGACGACTCCGGAGCGGCCATTCCGTGCAGTCCCTGCGAATCGACGACGACTCGCTGGGCGGATACGGCAACCTCAGCGACTCTCCCGCCGGCGCGAACCGTGAGAATGTCCCCTTGCTGCAACGGCGTCGGGTTGCCGTGTGCGTCCTGCAGGGACGCGACGAAGCCGCCCGTTTGCTGATCCGAGATGCAGATCCCCGAGGCGACCCGTCGTCCCCGCCGGACGACCTGAACCGACACGGCAGTCCCAGGGAGCACGACACCTTGGACCAAACTGTGCCCGGCGAGGGCGGTGATGATCGGCCGCCACGGATGAAGGGCGGAGCGGAAACCGACGGGCCACAGCGCAGGTGCTTGCAGGGCGCCCAGCTGGATGAGCACTGCGTGGGCGAGACCGGCCTGCGCATTCTGCAGATCAGCCGCGGCCACGCCCGAGAGCGACGCGACTCCCGGCAGGCTCTCAAGAGTACCGGCGTCTGCTACGCCCCGGACTCTGATGGCGCCCATCCCGGGAAGATTGGCATACGAGTCGACAAGTCCCTCGGCGTGTAGTGCCTCCAGGTACGGGCGAAGTGTCTGCCACTCGCTGGAGATGACGGTGTCGGTCCGAGCCAGGGCAGCCGCGGGATTGGTAGGAGTGCCGGGAGGCGGCAGGTGCAGAAGCAAGAGGCGGTCGACCGGCGGAATGGAGCGTGGAGAGACGGCGGCGATGCCACCGGGAACTCGCACGGCGACCGAGCCGGTGTATGCCGGCCAGTTGGGTGGCGGATTGACGACTAACGGGGCCTGTCCGGGCAACCAGAGGTAGGTGGATCGCTCGTGATCGAACGAGTACAGCGGATCGCCGCCGGACCCGGTCCAGCCGTACGGATCAACGACCTGACAATTGTGAAAGACGCTGAAGTGCAGATGCGGCCCGGATGAGTGCCCCGTCGACCCGCTGATCCCAATCCGCTCCCCGGCTGATACGCTGTCTCCCGTGTGAACGTCGAGCTCGCTGAGATGCCCGTACAGGGTGGCGTAGCCGTCTCGATGCTTGATGATGATCATCTGGCCGTACCCGTCGTACGGCCCGCCGTCCCAGCCGGCGTAGGCAATGCGGCCGGCGGCGGCGGCCAGCACGGGTTGGTACGAGATGCCGAAGTCGTACCCGTTGTGCCCGTCGTAGTTCACGTACTGGCGGAGAGTGGGCGACCAGTACGCGGGGAACGTATCGGATTCGGTGCCGTCAGAGGCGACGGCACGGAGACCATTGGCCAGAACGATCGTTCCGTCCTGGTTGTAGTCGGGGTAGTCGTGATCGAGAAACGAGTTGATGGACGTCCAGCCGCCGTACGGCGAAACCATAAATGGGCCGGAAGTTCCAGAGGAGTGGCTTCCACACGTTAGCTGTGACGGCACCGACGCGGAGGTTGGATTGAGATCGACGATGGTGCTGACGGAGGACGACGTCGGTGGTAGGGTGGTGCCGGATGACGTCGTGACCGCGGCACCGCTCTGTCCCGGAGCCGCGCCTGTTACGCCCGCCTGACCCGGGGTTGAACCCGGCTGGTTGCCCTCCGAAGGTGCGGTGGGCCGGACGACTGGAGATGTCACGGGTGCCGGCCGTGCTGTCGCGACGACCGAACCGTTCTCTCCCTGAACTGTCACCGGGGCCGGCGGAGTGGTAGCGACGGGTGGTGGTGCCGTCGGCTGAGGCGCCGGCGCAGTTGCGACCGGCACCGGAGAGGAGTCATCCGGGCCGGGTGTCGAAGGACCGCCATCCGCCCGGGCGGCTGGCGTCGCGATACATAGAAAGCCGGCAACAAGGAGGATGCGGCTGAGAGTCAGCGGCAGTGTCTTCCGAGGCTCAGTCACAGGTCAGAGTATAGCAACGCGGCGCGTGAAGGGGCGGTGAATGTAGATGAAGCCGAAACTAGCGGACGAAAGTCACTTTCGGCGCGGTGGCGCCTGACACGGGCCGTTCATGAACCTGAGATTAATTTTACGGCGCCGTTCGTTAATCTTTCGCTTGATCCCGCGCCGGATTCCGGCTAAGCTAGGCAGAAATCCCCCACGCCCGGAGCGCCAAACTCCAGTTGGGAGAGCCTTCCTGGTCCAGCACCGATTCCTTCGCCGACGTACTGGCGGTCTCGCCCTCATAGCCGTTGTCCTGTGTCTCGTGGTATCGCTCGCCGGGGGACAGACTTCTGCTGCCTCGTTTCTGGCGCAACTGAGTGGTGGGTCGACAGGGCCCGCGTCGTCATGTCTTCCCGGGGAAACGATCGCCACGGCGACGCCGCCGCCACCGGGTACACCGTCCACCGGGGTGCCCTGCGCACTCAGTGCGTCGCCACCGGAGGCGTTCAACCCGCTCGGCGCGTCCCATACGGTGACCTTCGTGTGCGGCGCGGCCGTCAACCTCCTGCCCGGTCCCACCGGCGCGGGATATCCGCCCGGCTGTTACGACGTCGTCGCATCACTCTCGGATAGCAGCAACGGCTCAGACGCATCGTTCGATAGTGCGACGTGCGGCATCGCGAATGTGGGGGGTGGATCGACCGTTAACTGCGCGGCGCAGAACCCCCTATGTCCGGCCGGAACCGTCTCCCAGGGCGGATCATGCGTTCCCAACTGTCCCGCCGGTTTCCAGAATGTGGGTCCTCGCTGTCTCGGCTACACGACGACGGTCTGTCCACCCGGATCAACGCCGGAATACAACAACCCGGGACTGATCCAGGATTGCGTCAGTCCCGCCGACACAACAGCTGTCCCCTCCAATGAGATGACGGTGACGTTCAACTCGGGATCACCCCACGCGTTTCTCGTCACCTTCTCCGGCTATATCGGCACAACGGCTGCCGGCACCTGCCCGGACGGGACCGTCTATACCCCCTCAGTCACGCTTGTCTCAGCCAGCGCAACATCTCCAGCCGTGGTCGGCCCTGCATGCGCTTTCAGCGTCATCGCCCAGAAGAAGTTCGTCGAGGTCAACCGCCTCAGTGTTCAGCTGCTCGGCACGCCTTGTGGCGGCGGGACGACTCTCAACACGGGGATGAGCGGGCTGGGTCACCCGTGCTACTTCACCGTCACGGCGTTCGGGACGGTCGTCCTGACCACCAACGTCGATTGCTCAGGACCGAATATTCCGCCAACCGGCTCGTCAGCGACTTCCGCTGGGTTCCCGGCGGGTTCCACGTACGTCTGCGAAAACGGCGTCCTCTCTGTTCAGAACATCGTGGTACCCTTCGTCCCGATCACGGTCACGGCAACCGGGGGCTATCTGCAGCCAACCTGTTACCCCGCGTATCTGTTCTCGACGACGCCCGGGCCAACTCCCTTGCCGTCTGCTACCGCACCGCCTGTCACGCCCGGAACGCCCGAGCCGCCCGTCTGTGGCGCGCCCGGGCAAACGACGATCACCACGACCACCGACAATGGTCAGGAGCCGCCGTCGGCGGGAACGGTGACGTACGAGGGTGGAGTGGTAAGCGGGGCAGCACCTCCCGGAGGAACCGAAGGTGTCACCGCGACGTTCACACAGAATGGCCAGCCGATCGCCGGCGTGGAGATGTTTGCTGAGGCGATGTTCCCGGATCAGACCGTGACCTGCGTCGGAAAGACTGCAGCCGGTGGGAGCGCCGCCTGTGACTTTACGGTTCCCGCCGGAGAAACGGTCGGCAGCGAGGTGCCGGTGTACGTGTACCTGATCGATCAGTGCTCGCAGTACGTCACGTCTGACTACTTCACCGTCGGCTCGATTTTCGTTCCCTTGCATAATCCGCCCGCCCCGGGACCGGGCCCCTTCCAGGCTCCGGCACCGGTCGGCATCTGCGCCGCTCCCAACGGCTTCGGTCCGGTCTACGTCACCGCAACCATGAACTCCACATCCAACACCCAGCCTCCGGTTTCATCTGGCCCTGTTGAGCTGGGTGCGCCGGCACTCTCGACTCCGGTCCCCACGCCGGGATCGCCCGTCCCGACCGCGACCCCGGCACCCTCCCCCACCCCGTCACCGACGGCGACCGTCACTCCAACGCCGAGTCCCACGGCGACACCGACCGCGACAGCCACGCCAAGCGCAACGGCGACATCGTCCCCGCCCACTGCGCCAAACATTCGCTTCCACGTCGTCGCGGCCCGCGTCCAGAAGAGTTCCGTCGGCAACGAGAAAGGCGTCGATTCGATTTATCGCGGTGAGAAGGTCTACCTGCTGGACTATTTCGCCGTTTCAGAGTTGCCGAAATCAGTCAAGGGAACCGACAAGTACAGCGTCCTTTCCGGCGGTCACACCATATTCAGCGTGACCTACCGAAACTCTCTGACCAAGAAAGACCTGGGGCACACGAGCGCTCGCTATGCGATCTTCCAGGTTCCGGGTACCGCCGGCTACGGGAACTACACGTTCACAGTCGCGATGCATTACGGCAAGGTGACGTCGAGCAAATCCTGGCATTTCGCCATCGTGCGCCGGTCCTTCCGAGGGTCGTAGTCTGACCTAAATCTCGCGGCTCGGCATCCGATTGAGATGGCTGGCGGCCTCGACCCGGTTGCGCGCGTGGAGCTTGCGCAGCACGTTTTGCACGTGTTTTTTGACCGTAGACTCGGAAATGAAGAGCTGATCGGCGATCTCGCGGTCACGCGCCCCCTGCGCGATGAGCCGCAGGATTTCTTCCTCCCGCTCCGTGAGATCAGCTCCGGAAGGGACGGCAGGCCGGGGTGCTCCACGCTGGATGAAACGGACAACCCGCGACGCCAGAGCTGGAGTGAGGGCCGATTCTCCTTCCATCGTGGATCGAATGGCCTGCACGACCGCCTCTGGCGTCACGTCCTTCGTGAGAAAGCCGGTCGCGCCGGCCCGGAGCGAGTCGAAGAGATTTTCATCTGTATCGGAAACAGTCAGCATGACAATGCGGGTGTCGGGAAGGACGGCATTGATGGCCGCGGTCGCTTCTACGCCATTCATCGTGGGCATATTGACGTCCATGAGGATGACGTCCGGGTGAGACGCCGAGGCCTTGCGAATAGCCTCGCCGCCGTCCCCGGCTTCCGCCACCACATGCATGTCCGCTTCGGCGTCCACGATCTGCGCCACACCGCGCCGCCAGAACACATGATCGTCGACCAGCATCACGCGGATCGATCGCTTCCCCATGTCCTCTGTCATCGCCTCTTGCCCCTAGTACTCGCGCTGGTCCGGCAGTCCTTCACGAATCGTGTTGTGTCCCGAGTGCCCCTGATGGAGTGCCTCACCAGCAGTTATCTGCTGTAAGGGTATCCGAATGGATCGCGTACTGAGAGCTTTGGGAAAGCTCAGCACGAGGACTCCATTGCCGTGGCTGGCATTGGCATGGTCGGCGTCAACCTCGATCGGGAGTTCCACGGTGCGCTCGTACGGACCATACGACCATTCGTGACGCACGTAGCGCCGCGCTTCCTGACCTGGGCCACGAAGGCGAGCCCGCAGCGTCACGGTCTGTCCGAGCACCTCGACATCGATGTCTTCTGCTTCCACGCCCGGCATGGGCGCGATCACGACGACATCGCCCTCGGTCTCATACACGTTGACCGGTATGCGTTGTTCCATCGGACGAGGAGCGGAAGTCGGAGATTCTCCCTGGCGCCCGAATAGTTCGTTGCGATCTCGCACGCCTCGCCTCCGGATAAAATGAGTGGGTGGCGCTGGAGCCGACGACCGGATTCGAACCGGTAACCGCCTGTTTACAAGACAGGTGCTCTACCGTTGAGCTACGTCGGCGCGTCGCTACAGTGTAGCGTAGGGTGCGCCGGCCTCGCTGCGGCGTCTAACGCAGTCGGTCGTCGTTGATACGAACCGGCACGGGCTCGGTTTGGGGCGCCGGTACCAGGCCGCGCGCCAGATCATCCAGAGCCTGGCCAACGACGCGGATGCCCGTGTGGACCGCGTCCAGAAGCCGTTTCATGTCTTTTGCCACCTCGGCAGATGTAGGGCAGGATTCGGACCACGATTATGGACGCAGACCCGCAGCCACGCGCTGTCGCACGACCTCGTACATCGCGATCGAGCCGGCAACCGATGCATTGAGGCTCTCGACGTGTCCGAACATGGGCAGATGGACGAGGAAGTCACAGCGTTCCCGCGTCAAGCGGCGCAGTCCCTCGCCTTCTCCTCCGATGACCAAAAGCAGCGGGACAGTCAAATCCACATCGTACAGTGCCTGTTGTGCCGTGCCGTCCAGACCAACCGTCCATATGCCCCGCTTCCGCACCTCGTCGAGCGCCCTCGCCAGGTTCGGTGCTTCTGCGATGGCAAGCCGGCTCATGGCCCCGGCCGATGTCTTTGCCACGACACCGGAGAGGGGGGCGCTCCGCCTCTCCGGCAGGATCACGCCTGCGACACCCGCCGCGTCCGCGGTACGGAGGAGTGCGCCCAGGTTGTGAGGGTCTTGCACCTGGTCGAGCGCGAGCAGCAGAGGGGACGGACCGAGATCGCTCAACAGGTCGCGCACCGCGGTCAGGCGCGGTCCCTCGATCTCGGCCACCACACCCTGCGTATTCTGCCCCGGCGCGACACGGGCGATCTCGGCGGTCGGGACGTCTTTGACGGGGACCGCCTTCTCACTCGCCAACGCACGAATATCGCGAATGACCGCCGAAGGTTCACGTCCAGTGGCGATCAAGATACGGCGGACAGTGCCGGCGCGAAGGGCTTCGGCGACCGGATGACGCCCCCATATCCACGCACTCACTCCGCCGTCTCCACCAGAGCGACTGCCTGCGCACTGATGGCTTCATTTCGCCCCTCCGGTCCCAAGCCCTCGTTCGTCGTTGCCTTGATGCCGATCGCGAGGGCGTCGATCCCGAGAACTCCCGCGATACGTTGCTGCATCAAGGGAATGTAGGGGCCGATGGCGGGCGCCTCCGCCACAACCATGCAATCGAGATTCACGACGCGGTAGCCGGCACGGGCGAGAAGATCACGCACTCGAGCGAGCAGGTCGAGACTCGACACACCCCTAAACCTGTCGTCGTCGGGAGGGAAATGTGCCCCGATATCACCGAGCGCCGCGGCGCCGAGCAGCGCATCCATGGCAGCGTGCAGCAGCACGTCAGCATCGGAGTGACCTTCCAGGCCCGCCGATGCCGGAATCTCCACACCGCCCAGCACCAGGCGCCTGCTGATGGAGAGTCGGTGAATGTCGTAGCCGATGCCGACACGCGTCATGAAATCAAGTTGTTTTGCACCAGGAGGCGAGCGACGGTGAGATCAAAGGGGGTCGTGATCTTGAAGTTTTCGGCGTGGCCGGGGAAGCAGGCAACAGTTGCCCCGAGTTGTTCCACCAGGGCGCTGTCGTCGGACGCCTGTCCGCTTCCCGCGTGCGCTGCCCGTAGTATGTCGGCTCGGAAGACCTGCGGCGTCTGGATCGCCCGGAATCGGTTGCGGTCGACCGTTCGGACGACGCGATCTGCTGAGCCCACTTCCTTGATGGTATCGCGAACCGGCTCTCCGGGCACCGCACCGGCGGCCGTCGCCAGACACCCGGTGCCCTGCAGCAGAAGCTCGTGGTGCGCAAAGGGACGCGCGGCGTCATGGACGGCGATGACGTCGGAGGCCAGCAGAGCTGCCAACCCGGCTCGTACGGAATCGGAACGTTCTGCACCTCCCGGAACAATGCGGAGCTGTGGCAGGAGGCGGAGCCGCTCCCTGGCGGTTACCAGATCGTCGGCCCGAACCACGACGACAATGGCGTCCGTAAACGGCCCCAGACGATCGATGGACCATTGCAGTAGAGGCATGCCGCCGAGGTCAGCCCACACCTTATCGATCCCGCCCATGCGGCTGGCAGAACCGGCGGCCACGATGATGAGGCCACTCGTCACTGCCGAAAATCGCTGTCCTTCAATTGGGCGAAGATCATTCTCCCGGCAACGGTCTGGAGGACACGCGTGACGGCGATCTCGACGTCGGTGTCAAGATAGGGACGGCCATTCTCAACCACGATCATCGTGCCGTCGTCCAGGTACCCGACGCCTTGATTGAACTCCTTCCCTTCTTGAATGATCCGCACGCGCATGATTTCGCCGGGAAGCACGACCGGCTTCAGCGCGTTAGCCAGCTGGTTGATGTTGAGCACCGTCACGCCCTGCAACTCGGCCACCCGGTTGAGATTGAAGTCGTTGGTGACGATGGGGCAGGCATCGCGCCGCGCCAGCGCCACGAGCTTGGCGTCGACCTCCGCCACGTCCCGCGCGTCGACGTCTGAGATCTCAACCGGTGTCGGCGACTCCTTCATGCGGTTGAGCGTTTCGAGGCCGCGCCTGCCCCGGTTTCGCCGCAGCGCATCAGGAGAATCGGCCACATGCTGGAGTTCGGTGAGAACGAACTGCGGGACGAGCAATATGCCCCGGAGGAAACCGGTTTCGGCGAGATCGGCGATACGCCCGTCGATGATCGCGCTGGTGTCGATCAGGATCTTCTCCGAAGCGCCCTTGGGAGTCTCATGGCTGAAACGGGACTGGACGAAGCCGGCGAGCTCGCGGCGCCGCATCATGAACGTCGAGACTCCCAGGTACGCAAAAGTGATGGCGGCAATTGCGGGCAGAACATGGCCGAACCACCACGGGAGAAACGACAGTGGGTACGCGAGCAGAGCCGCCACTATAAGACCAAGAATAAGACCGATGATTGCGAAAAGTAGATCGACGAGCGGCGTGCGGGTCGCGATTCCCTTGAAAACGTTGTAGGGCTTCTCGAGAACGATCGGTGCCACGGCGAAGCCAATGACAATGCCAAGCGCGATGCCCAGCATGGCGTTGCGGGGTTGGCCCGGTCCCATCGCGACCAGACTCCCTACTTGCCAACCGACCAGCCCGAGAACCACGGCCCCGATCAGACGAGACACGAGGCGGGATGTCACGGTTGTCCTCCCTGGTACGGTGTTTTGACGCTCTGGAGACGCGAAGGTTGATGGGGACGCCGGTCGCGCTGTTCCCTCCACTCTCACCTCCTAGTGTCGCGCGCAGCCCACCGCTTCCAGAGCCTCCGCGACGCTTCCGACACCGGTCATAGAACCCGCCGTCTCGCCTCGCAGCTCACGTAGATTCCGTTCCGGGACGATGCAGCGCTCGAAGCCCAGTTTGCGTGCTTCCACCACGCGCTGGCGAATGTGATTGACCGATCGTACTTCGCCTCCCAGACCGACCTCGCCGATAACGGCGACGTCGCTGACGGGCGTATCTGCCTGGCTCGACGCGATGGCCAGGCAGGCGGCGAGGTCGGCGGCCGGCTCATTCAGCCGCATTCCGCCGACGACGTTGACATAAACATCCTGGGTGCCGAGTGGGAGTCCCGCCCGTTTCGAGAGGACGGCCGTGAGCAGGATCAATCGGTTCATGTCGATGCCGTTGGCGGTACGGCGCGGCAACCCGAAATGAGTGGGGGTGACCAGGGCCTGCATTTCGACCAGCAGGGGTCGCGATCCTTCGAGGGTGACCGCGACGACCGATCCGGCGGCCCGGTCTTCCCGCTCCGAGAGGAACACCGCGGACGGGTTAGACACCTCCGCAAGACCGGAATCCTGCATGTCGAAGACGCCCACCTCGTTGGTCGACCCGAAGCGGTTCTTGACGCTGCGAAGTAGCCGGTAGGCGTGGTACCGGTCGCCCTCGAGATAGAGCACGGTATCCACCATATGCTCCAGAACCTTGGGACCGGCCAGATTCCCTTCCTTGGTCACGTGGCCCACGACAAACGTCGCAATGCCGTCGTTCTTGGCGAGACGAGTCAGCCGGGAGGTCGCTTCACGCAACTGTCCGACACTCCCGGACGGAGAGTCGAGATCGTCGGTCTGCATGGTCTGGATTGAGTCAATGACCAGCAACGCGGGCCTGAGGGAGGCGGCGTGTTGCGCGATCGCGTCAACATCGGTGTCGGCCAGGATGTACAGATCAGGGGCGATGGCGGACAGCCGCTCTGCTCGCAACTTCACCTGCTCAGCGGACTCCTCACCGGTCGCATAGAGAACAGGCCCACAGTGCTGAGCGGCCAGGTTGCTCACCTGCAGCAGAAGGGTGGACTTTCCGATGCCCGGGTCGCCCCCGAGCAAAACCACCGAACCCGGCACGACGCCACCGCCCAGGACTCGATTGAACTCTTCGAGCGGAAGGCGCAGGCGCCGGTACGACACGCTCTCGACCTGCGCCAGCGGCACCGGCGAGGCGGCAGAGGCAATACGAGGAAACCCCGTCCGCATCGCGGGTGGACGATCGAGTGTCTCCACCAGCGAGTTCCACTCGCCGCAGCCGGGGCAGCGGCCATACCCCTGGGGGTATTGGCCGCCGCACTGCTGACAGACGTACTTTGTGTGGGTCTTGGGCATCAACTCTCCGCTTCAGCGACGCTGAGCTCACGCGCCGGCTCGCTGGCCGGTTCGAGGCTGATGCCCTCCTCGTTGCGGTCCACAAGGACCCGCGACCCCGGGAGGAACTTGCCTTGCAGCAACCCCTCCGCGAGCGGATCCTCGACCAGGTTCTGGATAGTGCGGCGGAGGGGTCTGGCCCCGAAGGCGGAGTCAAAGCCTTGCTCGACCAGGTAATCCTTCGCCGCGGGTGTCACTTCGAGCTCGATCTGCTGCTCGACCAACTGCGACTTGACACGCGCCAGCATGAGATCGGCGATCTGATGGACTTGCGGCTGCGTGAGGGCCCGGAAAACGATGGTCGCGTCGATGCGGTTCAGGAATTCGGGCTTGAAGGTGTTCTTCAACTCGGACATGATCTTCTTGATCATGTCGTCGTGCTGCCGCTGGAACTCCTTGTCGGCATCCGCATCGGCCCTCTTGACCGAGAACCCGATCTTGGCCTCGTTGTTCAGGAGGCTGGCGCCGACGTTCGACGTCATGATGATGATCGTGTTGCGAAAGTCGACAGCGCGGCCCTTGGCGTCCGTCAATCTGCCGTCCTCCAGGATCTGCAGGAGGATGTTGAATACCTCGGGATGCGCCTTCTCGATCTCGTCGAGCAGGATCACAGAGTACGACTTACGCCGAACCGCTTCGGTCAGCTGACCGCCTTCCTCGTATCCCACGTAGCCGGGTGGCGCGCCCACCAGGCGAGCCACCGCGTGACGCTCCATGAACTCCGACATGTCGATCGTGATGAGCGCTTCCTCGCTGCCGAACATGAATTCCGCAAGTGTCTTCGCCAGCTCAGACTTGCCGACGCCGGTTGGTCCCAAGAAGATGAAGCTGCCAATGGGACGGCGGGGGTCTTTCAGCCCCGTCCGGGCGCGGCGTACGGCACTGGAGATCGTCGAGATCGCCTCATCCTGACCGATGACGCGTTTGTGCAGGGCGCCTTCCATCTCGAGTAGCCGTGCGGACTCTTCCTGGGCGATGCGCATGACAGGAATGCCGGTCCACATCGCGACGACTTCGGCGATGTCTTCCTCGCTTACTTCCAGCTGCTCGGCGGTCTGCTGCGAGTGCCAGCCGTGTTCCAGCTCGCCGATGCGATCCCGCATCTTCTGCTCCTGGTCGCGCAATTGGGCGGCCAGTTCGTACTGCTGGTTCTGGATGGCGCCGTCTTTCTTCTCCTTGATCGTCTCGAGGTCGCCCATGGCGTCCTTGAGGTTCTGCGGAGCCACCGCCCGCCGCATGCGCACGCGGGACGAGGCTTCGTCGATAAGGTCGATGGCCTTATCCGGCATAAAGCGGTCGGTGATGTAGCGCTCCGCCATCTCGGCAGCTGCCTTCAGCGCGTTGTCGGTGATCTTGAGCCGATGGTGCTCCTCAAACCGCTCGCGCAGGCCGCGCAAGATCTCGATTGTCTCTTCGACGGTGGACTCTCGCACCGTGATCGGCTGGAAGCGCCGCTCCAGCGCAGCGTCCCGCTCGATATACTTGCGGTACTCGTCGAGAGTGGTCGCGCCAATCGTCTGAATCTCGCCGCGCGAGAGCGCCGGCTTCAAGATGTTGGCCGCATCGACCGCGCCTTCGGCAGCGCCGGCACCGACGATGGTGTGCAATTCGTCGATGAAGAGGATGCAGTCGCCCGAGGCACGGATCTCCTCGATGATCTTCTTGAGGCGCTCCTCGAACTCGCCGCGATACTTCGTGCCGGCGACCAGCGATCCAATATCGAGCGTCAGCAATCGCTTGCCGAGCAGATTTTCCGGCACCTCGCCGCTAATGATGCGTTGCGCCAGACCCTCGACGATCGCCGTCTTGCCAACACCGGGCTCACCAATCAACGCCGGGTTGTTCTTCCGCCGGCGCGACAGCACCTGCAGCACGCGTTCGATCTCATCACCGCGACCGACGATAGGATCCAGCTGTCCGGCACGAGCTTGCGACGTGAGGTCGATTCCCAGCTGATCGATGGTCGGCGTCTTGCTGGACCGTCGGTCGCCGTGGTGGGGCCCGGACCCGGATTGGGTGAGTACTTTGATGACTTCGGAGCGCACCTTCTCAAGGTTGACCCCGAGGCTCTCCAGGACGCCGGCCGCGATGCCCTCACCTTCGCGGATGAGCCCGAGTAGCAGGTGCTCGGTCCCGATATAGTGGTGCCCAAGCCGGCGTGCCTCGTCCACCGCGAGCTCGATGACCTTCTTGGCGCGCGGAGTGAGTCCGATTTCGCCGGAGACGGTCCGCTCCCCGCGGCCGATGATGAACTCGACGGCGCTGCGAACCTTGGTGAGCTCGATGCCGAGGTTGGCGAGCACTTTGGCGGCGACACCATCGCCCTCGCGAACCAGTCCGAGCAGAAGGTGTTCGGTGCCGATGTAGTTGTGATTGAAGCGCTGCGCCTCTTCTTGCGCCAGGGTGAGGACCTTGCGCGCACGTTCCGTGAAGCGATCGAAGCTGTTATTGCCGCTATTTTGCATGGTAAATAAATCCGATCCGATGATGACGCGTCTATGAGTGCGGCTGGAGGATCCGGGGACTACTCCGAAGCGGATCCCTGAATGGCGGCGGCCGTCTGATTTTCCTCCTGGCCGGATTCTATGTCGGGGGATGGAGGTGTCTCCTCTGACGTGTCGACAGGCTCAACCGTGGTGCGAGCTTCGGGCTCGACATCCGCCGCAGGCTCTGCCTGCTCGGTGGGTGCAATCTCGTAGCCGTTCTCCGAAGACATGGGAGTCTCCTCGTGATAGGCGGCTAGATCCGAGGTGGCAAACGGGCTGCTCGTCTCAAAATCTCCGTAGCTTCCGTAACCATATGGCTGCTGCGCCTGTCGGGCACTGAGTCCGAGGCGCCGCCGCTGGCTGTTCACCTGGATAATCTTGACGGGCAGGACCTGTCCTTCTTGGACAACTTGACCTGGCTCGGTGATTGGCCGGTCGGTAAGTTCACTGGTATGGATAAGGCCTTCCAAACCCTCCTCGACTTTGGCAAACGCGCCGAACTTGGCGAGCTTGGTGATCGTGGCATTGACTACCTGGCCAATATGGTAATTCTGCTCGACGGTATCCCACGGGTCGGGGAGAGCTCGCTTGAGGCTGAGCGCGATCTTTTTCCCTTCCCGATCCACGCTAAGTACCGCCACGCTCACCTGCTGTCCAACCTGAACAACCTCGCTCGGATGGTTGACCCGGTTGTACGACAACTCCGACACGTGCACGAGGCCATCGGCCCCACCAAGATCGACGAAGGCGCCAAAGCTCGTGATATTGCTGACTACGCCCTGGCGTACCTGGCCGGGTTGAAGCTGCTCCATGAGCTCGTCTTTGCGCTGCGTTCGGCGTTCCTGGACCGCAGCGCGCTCCGACAGAATGAGGCGATTTCGGCTGCGATTGATCTCGATGACCTTGAGAGGTAATCGCCGGCCCGCCATGGCGGCTAGGGCATCCGACACGTCCTGATTCTCACCGTCGGTTCGCGCCACGTTGCGCAGATCCAGTACCTGCGACACCGGCACGAAGCCACGGACGCCTTTCACGTCGACGATCAGGCCCCCCTTGTTGTGCTCGACAACCGGCGCCTCGATCACAGCACCTTGCTGATAGAGTTCCTCGATTTCGCGCCACGCGCGTTCGATGCGTGCTCGGCGCAGGGACAGAATGGCATGCCCTTCCGCCCCTTCCGGGTGGACCACGACGACGAGCGTGCGATCACCCACGTGGAGTTCCGGTTCACCTTCCCCCTCGGGAAACATTTCCCTGGCGGGGATGACGCCCTCCGACTTGAGACCGACATCGACCAGAATCTCGTCCGGGCTCACACGGACGATCGTGCCTTCGACGGTTTCTCCGCGATGGAGTCGCCGGAACGCACTCTCGTTTTCGCGCAGCAGAGCTTCCATACTTTGCTCGGTGTCGGGCTGCGACTCTGCTGCTGGGGCCTGCGCACCGACCTCCTGTTGGTGGGTTGCGTCACTGCCCCGGTGCTCTGTATCCATCTCGCTCCTTTGGACCGCCGTCGGGATGGAGTGTGGGAAATCCCGAGTGGTCCTCTATATACCATAGGCCCAGGAGATCGTGAAATCCCTGGGCTCACGGGCATCCAAGTATACCATCGCTTTTTGCGCTCGTAAAGGCGTCGCGACGCCGTTTTGACATAAAAAATGCCCGCCTGGAAGTGCTTCCAGGCGGGCATTTTTGGAAACAGGCGTTGTGGCAGCGGCCGATCGTCCCACCCCGGTAGACGGGGCAGTATTGTAGGTGCAGCGCCGTTGCACGACCGTGATCGGGACGGGAACGGGTGGGGCC
>JAJPIP010000093.1 GCA_021324655.1 Pseudomonadota bacterium | reverse complement strand
GGCCCCACCCGTTCCCGTCCCGATCACGGTCGTGCAACGGCGCTGCACCTACAATACTGCCCCGTCTACCGGGGTGGGACGATCGGCCGCTGCCACAACGCCTGTTTTGAACGCCCCCGAGGGTTTCCTCGGGGGCGTTCACTATTTCGGCGTCTCGACGATCCCGGGACCGGTCGTGCTCTCTTCGGGCTTTCGCTCGCCGCCGGTCAACTTGCGGATTGCCCAACGAATAGGATCGTAATACTCATCGGCCACCCGCTCTTTGAGCGGGATGATCGCGTTGTCGGTAATGTGGATGTGCTCCGGGCATACTTCCTGGCAGCACTTAGTGATGTTGCAGTACCCGATCCCAGCCTTCTGCTTCAGAGCCTCGCGTCGGTCCAGAATGTCCTTCGGATGCATGGCCAGGTACTGATACCTCACCATATAGCGCGGCCCGTAGTACCCGGCGAAATCGTCATGATTGCGCAGGACGTGACACGTGTTCTGACAGAGGAAACATTCGATGCACTTGCGAGGCTCGTAGAGCCTCTGCACATCTTCCTGGTACATGATCCACGGCTCCCCGTCGTCCTCCGCCGGCGTGAACGGGGCGATCTCTTTGTTGACGCGATAGTTCCACGAGACGTCGGTCACCAGATCCCTGATGACTGGAAACGAGCGCATGGGGTGGACGTGAATCGGGGCGTCGGCTGGAAGGCCGTCGATGCGCGTCTTGCACATCAACTTGGGGAACCCATTGATCTCGGCACTGCATGAACCGCACTTTGCTGCTTTGCAGTTCCAGCGGACGGCCAGATCCCCGTCGAGATACGCCTGGATATAGTGCATGGCGTCGAGAACGACCATACCGGTGACGGCCGGAACACGATACTCTACTTCCTGGCCTCCCGACGGGTCGCCACGCCACACGCGGAACGTGATTGTTTCATCCGGCACTAAGACGTCTCCTCAATAACTTCTTGCAATTCCGGCGGCATCGGGGGGATCGGGGCCGCATGCACTTCCATGCAGCCGTCCGCCTTGCAGACCATGTAATTAACCTTCCCCTGCTCGGGATCCAGCTCGGGGTAGTCCAGCCGCCAGTGCGCGCCGCGGCTCTCCGTTCGAGCCAGGGCGGCTCTTATGACTGCTTCGGCCACTGTCAGCATGAACAGGTCGTCTCGCGCCATGCTCCATGCCGGATTGAAGATTCGCGATCCCTTGATCGAGATCCGGCACGCTCGCTCCCGCAAGGCAGCCAGCTTCGCCAGGCCCTCCTCGAGCCCCGGACCGGTGCGAGAGATGCCGGCGTGGTCCGCCATGATGTCCTGCAGATCCTGGTGGATCAGGTACGGGTTCTCACCACCGCCAGACTCGAACGGGCGCAGTAGAATTTCTTGTTCGTCACGAATCTGCGCATCGTCGATTCCCGGGAAGCTCGCGATGCCACGGGCGTGATCCGCGGCGCACTGTCCCGCGATCGTGCCGAACACGACGAGATCGCTCAACGAATTGCCACCCAGTCGGTTGGCCCCGTGCAATCCGCTGGCCACCTCGCCCGCCGCATAGAGGCCCGGCACCGTGGTCGCCGCCGTATCACCGTCGACATCGACACCGCCCATGGCGTAGTGGACCGTCGGAGCCACCTGCATCGGCTCCTTGGTGATGTCGATATCGGCCAGCACCTTGAATTGCTCGTACATGGAGGGCAGCTTGGTGCGGATGAAGTCGGCAGGCTTGTAGGAGATATCGAGGAAAGCCCCGCCGTGCGGCGAGCCGCGGCCTTCCTGGACCTCGCGATAGATGGAGCGAGCCACCACGTCTCGGGAAGACAACTCCATCTTCTTGGGATCGTACTTCTCCATGAAGCGTTCGCCGAGTGAGTTTTTCAGCAGCCCCCCTTCACCCCGGACGCCTTCGGTGACGAGAATGCCGCGTACCCCCGGCGGCCATACCATGCCTGTCGGATGAAACTGGACCATCTCGGTATCGCGCAGCTCGGCCCCGGCCTCATAGGCCATGGCAACGCCGTCCCCGGTGCACTCCCAGGAATTCGACGTCACTTTGTACATCCGGCCCCACCCGCCGGAGGCCAGGATGATGGCTTTGGCCCGGAAGAGCACGAAGCGGCCATCGTCTCGGAAGTACCCGAAGGCACCCGCGATATGATCACCGTCCTTGAGCAGGCGCGTGACGATGCACTCCATGTAGACGGTCGCGCCGGTGTGAATGCTGCGGTCCTCAAGCGTCCGGATCAGTTCGAGTCCGGTGCGGTCGCCGACATGCGCCAGGCGGCGGTATGTGTGAGCGCCGAACGGCCGCTGCATGATCTTGCCCTCGGGAGTGCGGTCGAAAAGCGCTCCCCAGCGCTCTAACTGGTACACCTGATTTGGCGCATCTTTGGCAAAGAGCTCCACCATGCGCCAGTTGTTGATCATCTTCCCGCTACGCATCGTGTCGGCAAAGTGCACCTTCCAGTTGTCGGCCGGATCCACGTTTCCCAGCGAGGCAGCCATGCCTCCCTCGGCCATCACCGTGTGTGCCTTTCCCAGAAGTGACTTCGTGACAACGCCAACGGACGCGCCGGCGTTAGAGGCCTGGATGGCGGCGCGCAGGCCGGCGCCGCCCGCGCCGATGATCAGGACGTCGTGGTCATGAATCTCGTAGTCGACCGCCATATCAGCAGCCAAAATGGGTTCCCAGGCAGTGGCCGAAGGCTCCGTAGGAGGCGAGCCGGATATAGATGTCGACCGCGGCAACCGATGCCAGGCTGAGCCAGGCGAAGTTCGGGTGATACGGGTTGATTTTGCTCACCAGCCCGTACATGCCGTGGCGTGGTCGCCCGGCAAATGCGCAGGAAAAGCAGTCGACGCTCCCGCCCACGAGATGGCGCAGCGCGTGGCACGAGAAGGTATAGCCCGTGAGCAGGATCACATTGGCCAGCATGAGCAGAGATCCCAGTCCGACGTACCAGGTGCCGCCGTAGTGAAATGCATTGATCGTGTCCCACCACAGGAACCCGAGGACGATCAATGCCAGATAGAGAAAGTAGCGATGGAAGTTGTTCAGAACCCAGGGGAATTTGCGTTCTCCCGAGTAACTGCCGGCGAAAAGGTGAGGATGTTGTGGCTCACCGATCGCACAGGCCGGTGGATCGCGGAAGTACGCGCGATAGTACGCCTTTCGGTAGTAGTAACACGTAGCGCGAAAGCCGAGGGGCACCCACGCCACGAGAATGGCGGCGGAAAGAGGCCAGTTCAGCGGGATGTGCGGGGAGTAGAACGGCGAGAGGTACGGGCCGTAGGTGGTGTGGCCGGACAGGAAGAGGACGGACCAGCCCGAATACAGGATGAACAGGGTGAAGGCGATCGCGACGCTATTCGGCTGGATCCACCAGCCGCCGCGTCCGGGCATGGCATTTGTCGGCGGCTGACGAACGCTCGGCGCTTCCGCCACCCTCTCCTCGACGGTCATGTGCTCTCTTCCGCTCCCTCAGGAATTGGCCGCTTCGCGCGGCTCGACATCGAACCTTCGTCCGTTCGCGTAGGCGCCGTTCGACGGCTCCTTGGCCGGGTTCATCGGATAGACCCCGATGACGACGCTGGCATCGAACTCACAGGACAACTCGACGCCGATCTTTCCCTGTTTCCACAGCTTCTCCAGAGACTCCGCCGTTGCGGGCGGCAACCCTACAAAGACGCGACGGTGGTTCCCGCCCTCGATGAACGACCCTTCATCGGTCCCGATGGCAAAGCGACGCCGGATCTCGGAGATCGGGACGTACGGCTTGTGCCGGATGAACCAGAGCAGAGTGCTGGGACTCTGCCTCTTTTCCTTGACCATGACTCCTCCGATGCAGCCGCGCGAACGGCGGCTGCCGCCTCCACGAAGAGACCGGACGGAGTGCGAAAGGCGGTATGACCTCCGCTGAGCACGGCGACAAGGGCGTAGGTCATGGTGAGCCTACATCGGTCGAATCCGGCTGGCACGCTTCCTCCCTCCGGCTTTTCTTACCCACTATATAGCACCTTTTTCGCGTACCCCCGCGCCGTATCATGAGCATAGGAGTACTACGTGGACCGTCAAGATTACATCGACAATATTCTCGACCATCACGACAATCCCCGGAATAAGCGCGCACTGGAACCGGCGCACATTCGTGCTAGTGGTGGAAACCCGGGGTGCGGGGACATCGTGGTGATGTACGCAAACGTCGACGACACCGGCCGGGTCACCGAAGCCGCCTTCCAGGGTGAAGGGTGCACCATCAGCCAGGCGGCGGCATCCATGTTGACCGAAGAACTGGTCGGCCGCACACTGGACGAGATCCAGAACATGTCGTACGAAGATGTCGTCGAAGAACTGGGCAAAGAGGTCGTGGCCACCCGCACGCGGTGTGCGACGCTTGCTCTGTCCGTTACCAAAAGCGCCGCACGCGACTATCTGAGGACTGGGCAGCAATGACGTTCGCGGCGCGCACGAAGCCGTTTGTCTTGCTGGATCGATCGGGCCGTCCATACCCGTGCTGGGAGCCGGGTCGCTATGGCGGGCACCGGCGAAGCAAGATCTACGGGCGGCTTGATTGCCCCGCCGCCCTGCGAGCCCTCGCCCAGGGCGCTTATGCCAGGCACCGCGTCTTCTTCGCCGACGCGTCGGACGCGGCCGCGGCCGGGTATCGTCCGTGCGGGGTCTGTCTGCCGGATGCCTACACAGTATGGAAGTCGGCGAAGCCGTCCCGGACAACGACGGCCTAGAGAGCGAGGGTGTGATGCCAGTAGGTGGCCACGCCGTTGAGAACAAACTGGATGGCAAGAGCCGCCAACAGAATGCCCATGAGCCGCCCAACCACATGCACGCCCGTCTCGCCAAGTAGCAGGAGAAGCAGGCCGCTGAGCCGCATCGACACATAACTGGCAGCCAACGAGATGGCGATGGCCGCGAGGACGGCGGCGACCTTGACGGGGCTTCCATTGGCGTACGACATATAGAGGATCACCGTGGCAATCGCGCCTGGACCGCTCACGATAGGGATCGCGAGGGGAAACACCGAGATGTCGGCGCTCTGCAAAGCTGCCGCGCGCTCGGCCGGTGTCTCCTTGGTGCTCGACGTTCGGGCAAACAGCATGTCGATGGCGATAAGCAGCAGGAGAATGCCCCCGGCAATCGAGAACGCCGGCACGGATATGCCGAGCGCATGGAGCATCACTCTACCGGCGATCGCGAAGATGAGCAGGATGAGCGCCGCAATCAGCACGGCTCGATGAATGGTCGCGATGCGCTGGGGCCCGCTCATCTCGGCCGTCAGTCCCAGGAACAGTGGGGCAAGTCCGACCGGATCAATGACGCTGAAGATAGTCGCGAGAGCCGCGGCAAAGAAAGCCACGCTCTATTAGAGCAACCCTATTTGATCGGCCGGAGGCCGCATTCCGTTCAGTCGCTCTGCCAGATGCGTGTTGCGTCCGTCGCCACGGTCGGTGGCCACTGCGACCTCCAGGGCCCGGCGCGACCCCACCAGGACACACAATTGCCGCGCCCGTGTGATCGCCGTGTAGAGGAGGTGGCGCTGCAAAAGCATGAAGTGACGGGTCACGAGCGGCATGACGATGCAGGGAAATTCGCTGCCTTGCGCCTTGTGAACGGAGATGGCATAGGCGAGGACAATCTCGTCCAGATCGGCCGCCTCGTACGTAATGACATCTCGTCCGAAGGTCACGTCCAGCGCTCCCTCGTCATTGCGGATAGCGGTGACGCGCCCCAGGTCCCCGTTGAACACGTCTTTCTCGTAGTTGTTGCGGATCTGCATGACCTTGTCGCCTAGCCGGAATAGCCGCTGGCCGCGTGCCAGTTCCTGGCGGTTCCCGGAGGCCGGGTTGAGCAGCCCCTGGATCTCGGTATTGAGGTTGGCGACGCCGGCCGGCCCCCGATGCATGGGTGAGATGACCTGGACATCGTCCACAGGGTCGAATCCGAATCGGTGCGGGATGCGCTCGAGAAGCAAGCGCTTGATCGCCGAGACCGCTGCCTCGTCGTTGTCGGCGCGGGTGAAGAACAGATCATCGGTCGGCGCGTTGCCGATCTCGGGTACTTCACCGCGGTTGATGGCATGGGCGGCGCGAATGATGTTGGAACCGCGCGCCTGACGGAACAGGTCGGTGAGCCGCGTGGTGGGGACTCTCTCGCTGACGATGAGCTCATGCAGGACACTCCCGGGCCCGACCGCCGGGAGTTGGTCAGCGTCGCCAACCAGTAAGAGATGAGACTCAGGCGGCACCGCCTTGAGGAGGTGGTAGAAGAGCACAGCGTCGAGCATCGAGACCTCGTCGACGATCACGACGTCCGCTTCGAGCGGGTTGATGTGATCACGGCCGAAGATGCCGATACCGGGCTGGTACTCGAGCAGCCGGTGGATGGTCGACGCGGGCCGCTCCGTCGTTTCCGCTACCCGCTTGGCGGCGCGGCCGGTCGGCGCGCAGAGGGCGTAGGTGACGTCCATCAGCTCGAGCGCGACGATCAGGGTCCGCAGGGTAGACGTCTTACCCGTTCCCGGGCCACCGGTCAGCACGCTGATTTTGCACGTCAGGGCGCGATGAGCCGCCTCGAGCTGGCCGGGAGCTAATGCTAGCCCCTGCACCTCAGCCGCCCGCCGCAGCGCATCGGAAGGGTCGGAGCGGCGATCCAGGGTGAGCACGGACGGCGTCTCCTGGAGCGCGGCGACCAGCCGTGCGGCGCCGGCTTCAGACTTGTAGAACGGAGTCAGATAGACGTCATCGCGATCGATGACGGCGTCCCCTCGCCTGATGAGGTCCAGCAGGGCCGGCTCCAGCGCTTCGACGCGGGCGCGAAGCAGCTTGGCCCCCCTGGCCAGGGTCGCCGGGCGCGACAGGTACAGGTGTCCGTCCTCCGCGGCCTCCGACAGCACGTAACGCAGCCCCGCGACATACCGGGAGGGCGAGTCCTTGGGGATGCCAAGGTGAGCGGCAACGGCATCGGCGGTGCGAAATCCGATGCCGTGCACGTCGTGCGCCAGCTGATAAGGATCACGCTTGATGACGTCCACCGCCTCGCGTCCGTACTCCCCATAAATGCGGGCAGCAAGTCCAACGCTCATACCGTGGTCCTGGAGGAAGAGAGCCAGGTCGCGCACCTCCTTCTGTTCCTGCCACGATGCCTGGATGACCTCCAGACGTTTTCGGCTGATTCCGGCGACGTCGAGCAGTCTCTCGGACTCCTCGTCGAGGATACGGAGCGACTCGTCACCGAAGTGTTCCACGATGCGCGCCGCGGTGACGGGGCCGACGCCGGCGACGACGCCCGATCCCAGATAGCGCTCGATGCCTTCCGCCGTGTCCGGTAGTTCCGCCTCGAAACGCTCCACCCGGAAGTTGCGTCCGTGGACGGGGTGAAGCTGCCACTCGCCCGTGAGGCGCAGAACCTCGCCGACCCGCACGTCCGGCATCGCGCCGACAACGGTGGTCGTGGTATCTCTCACGGAGGGATCGGAGAGGCGAAAACGGGCAACGCAGTAGCCGGTCTCCGGATTGCGAAAGACGATGCGGTCGACCGACCCGGAGACCGTGGTCATTTAAGCGAACAGGCTGCCTTGCGCGCCGCTTAGCTTGCGATAGTTCGATCCGATCTTCCGGCCGCCGGCCGTCCTCGCTACGAGACCGCGCTTGAGGAGATATGGCTCGATGACGTCGACCAGGGTATCTTTGTCCTCGTTGATCGTCGCCGCCAGGGCCTCGATCCCCACCGGTCCTCCGTTGTAGTACTCGACGATGGTGTTGATGTAGAGCCGGTCCAGATCGTTGAGCCCTTCGACATCTACGCCCTCGCGGCGGAGTGCCTCGTCCGCGAGATCCCGTGTGACAAAGCCGTCGCCACGCACCTCGGCGTAGTCACGCACCCGCTTGAGCAGGCGATTCGCGATGCGGGGCGTGCCCCGCGAGCGCCGCGCGATCTCGAACGCACCGTCGTCATCAATCGGCGTGCCCAGAAGCTGCGCCGAGCGCCGGATGACGCGCGCCAGCTCCTCCGGAGAGTAGAAGTCGAGGTGATACTGCAGCCCGAAGCGGTCGAGAAGCGGAGCAGTGATCATCCCGGTACGCGTGGTGGCCGCGACGAGGGTGAAACGGGCCAGCGGAATCTTCACCGTCCGCGCGTGCGTGCCCTTCTCCAGGACGAAATCGACGCGGAAGTCTTCCATCGCCGAATACAGAAACTCTTCCACGGCTCGCGACAGCCGATGAATCTCGTCGACGAACAGGACGCTGCCGGTCTCAAGTCCCGTCAAGATCCCCATGAGATCGGCCTGGCGCTCCAGCGCGGGGCCGGAGGTACTCACCAGATCGCCTTCCATCTCCGTCGCAATGATGTGAGCGAGCGTCGTCTTGCCCAGACCGGGCGGGCCATGCAACAGGACATGATCGAGCGGCTCCCCGCGCTTGCGGGCCGCCTGAATCGCGATCTGTAGATTCTCTACAACCGTTCGCTGTCCGGAGGCCCCGTACTCGTCGAGCGTGCGCGGACGCAGATTCGTAATAAGCGATTGTTCTTCCTGATTGCCTTCAAACGCTCCGGAGCCGCTCTCGGCAGTGATCGCCGGTGTTCTCGTCATACCTCACACTTCCCACTACGACGCGGCACGTTCGCCCCGGTACACTTCCCGGATAAGATCCTCGGGCGTTGTTATGCCCGGATTCCTCTTGAGCGCCGCGTCCACCTTTGACACCGCCTCTGGGCGGCGGTGCCCGAGATCCAGCAGAATCGCAATGCCGTCCTCGCGTAGTTCGCCGACGGATTCCTCCGTCACGTCCGGCATGGTCACGAGGCTGAATCCCTGGTCGACCAGCAGCGCCTCCTCTGCCACTTTGCCCCGCAGAGTGGCGACCATCTTCTTCGCCGTCCGCTCGCCGATTCCCGGAAGCTTTTTCAGCACGGCCACGTCCTCAGCTTCGATCGCCTGGGCGATCTTGGAGACCGACAAAACCAGGGCGCGCGCCGCCTTTTGCGGCCCGATGTCTTCGACGGTGATGAACTTCTCGAAGAAGCGCTTCTCGTAGCCATTGGTGAACCCAATCAGAGTAGGGCGTAGCTGGCGCTCGGTGACGTGGTAATAGATTTCCAGCTCAATGGGCTCTCCCTCGGGCTTCTCCTGGAGGGAGCGCATCACGAACTGCGGCAAGAAGACGTCGTATCCGACGCCCCCGCATTCCACGACAACGCGGTCGGGCAGTTTCCGCATCAGCGTGCCCCGGATGTACGAAATCACAACTCCCCGCGCCTCCGTGCGTCCCCGGATTGTGTCACAGCACCCGGCACCGGTCAAGGTATAGGCCGTCATGCCGCCCACCGTCCACCGATTATTTTAGAACACCTGTCCGTCAAGCCACAACGTTGTTTTGCGCTTCCATAGGTCGTTCCGTAGTATTTGGCAGCCCGGCGGGAGGTGACGGTGGAGCGTCTGAAACTGGTCAACGGAGTGGTTGCCGACCCGCCGCGGCGGAGAGTGACACGCACGGACATCGCGATCGAGGACGGTCTGATTGCCGAAGTTGGTGACTCGGATCGGCCGGCGAACGTCGTGGACCTGGGTGGGCGGCTCGTAATGCCGGGAAACGTCTGTGCTCACACTCATCTGTACTCGTCGCTGGCGCGGGGCATGCCGGGTCCCTCGCAGCCTCCCCGGAACTTTGTCGAAATCCTGGAACGGATCTGGTGGCGGCTCGATCGGGCTCTCGACGAAGAGAGCATCCGCTACTCCGCCCTCTCCGGCGCGCTCGACGCCCTGGCCGCCGGTACCACGACGCTCATCGACCACCACGCCTCGCCGAACTGCATCGACGGGTCACTCGACATGGTGGCCGCTGCCCTCGAGGACGTGGGAACGCGCGCCGTCGTGTGTTACGAAGTGACCGACCGCGGCGGCCAAGAGCGGCGCGCGGCGGGCCTGCGCGAGACCGGGCGGTTCTTGACGGAGAATCTCCGGCCCCTGGTGCGGGGGATGGTGGGAGCCCATGCGTCCTTCACCCTGGAAGACGACACGCTCGAGGCGCTCGCGGATCTGGCTCGAAGTCAGTCCAGCGGGGTCCATATCCACGTGGCGGAGGACTGGTACGACGAGGAGGACTCCCTGCGCCGGTTCGGGAGGCGTGCGGCGGTGCGTCTCGATCAGTTCGGTATCCTGGGGCCACGGGCGATCGCGGCCCACGCGGTTCATGTGAACGACGAAGAGATGGAGACACTACACGAGCGCCGCACCTGGATGGCTCACAATTGCCGCTCGAACTTGAATAACGGGGTCGGGCGCGCCCCCGTCTTTAACTTTGGCGATCGGGGCGTCATGGGCACCGACGGGATCGATGGCGACATGTTCGCGGAGAGCCGTACCGCCTACTTTCGGGCCCGCGAGGACACGCTCGATGCCGATGCCGGCGACTTCCTCGACATGCTGGCCCGGGGAGGACGCCTCGCCGCCGACTTCTTCGGCTATCCGATCGGCATGATCCAGCCCGGAGCGGCCGCGGACCTCGTCGTCCTGGATTACGAGCCACCAACGCCCCTCGATGGCGGAAACCTGCCGTGGCACTGGATGTTTGCCTTCGCGTCCGCCGACGTGAGGGATGTCATGGTTGGCGGCCGTTGGGTTCGCCGCAACCGCGAGTTCGTGGCGATTGATGAAGAAAAGATTCGCCGAGAGGCGCGCGAGGCGGCCGTGAAACTGTGGCAGCGCATGGAAATGCTCTGATGCGAAATCTGCGCGAATATGTGCGCCCCGCCACTGCGGACGATGCGGTCTCCGCCAAGCAGGCGCACGGCACGCGGGCCGCTTACCTGGCGGGCGGCTCGGACCTCCTGGTACACAGGCCGCCTCATCTCGAAGTGATGATTGACATAAGACATTGCGGACTCAACGACGTTCGGAGCGAGGATGGGCACATCGTCATTGGCGGCGCGGCACTGCTGCGCGATGCCGAGGCGGCGGTGACGTCCGTGGCCGCTGGCATGCTGGCCGATGCGTTCCGCGACACTGCGCCCTGGCTGATCAGGAACGCGGCAACCGTCTCTGGCAACATTGCCAATGCGTCGCCGGCCGCCGACGCGGTACCGGCCCTGATCGCGCTGGACGCGGTCGCGGTGCTGGCGGGCGGCGACGTCGACATGGCTCCGGTGGGCGAGATTCCGGCGGGGCCGCACCGCACCAACCTCGGGGATGCCCTGATCACTGCTATTCGCATCCCGACCAAGCCGCGCCGCGGCAGCTTCGTCAAGCTGGCACGCAGTCACTCCGACATAGCGCTCGTCAACCTTGCGATGAGCTTTGTGCCGGACGGCGGGAGAATGCGCGACGTGCGCGTTGCACTGGGCGCTGTCGCTCCGGTGGCCGTCCGCGCCGGCGCCGCGGAGGCTGTGCTCGAAGGGCAGGAGCCGACAGACGATATCATCGCGGAGGCGGCCCGTGCCGTCAACGACGACATACGTCCGATATCAGATTGGCGGGCATCCGAGGCGTACCGCAGGCGTATGTCCGGCGTCCTGCTGGGGCGGGCCGTGCACCGCGCCCGCCAGCGAACGGAAACGGAGTAGGGAGTGAAGATAGCGGTGACCGTCAATGGGACCAGAGAGGAGTGGGACGTGGCGCCGGCCGAGACCCTCCTGGATGCGCTGCGTGACCACGGGTACCGCGGCGCGAAGCGCGTCTGCGAGTCAGGAGAATGCGGCGCGTGCGCCGTGATCGTGGATGGCCTGGCGATTGATGCCTGCATTCGCCTCGCCGCCCAGTCGGACGGATCGCAGATCACCACGGTAGAAGGACTGGAGACCGCTGATGGCCTTCACCCCGTTCAGGAGGCATTCACCGCGAACGGAGCGATCCAGTGCGGGTTCTGTATCCCCGGCATGGTCGTGACGGCGGCCAACTACCTCGAGATGAACCCGCAACCCACCGAGGACGACATTCGTCACGTGTTCATCGGGAATCTATGCCGCTGCACGGGGTACAAGAAACCGGTGGAGGCCGTTCTGGCGTCGGTGAGCGAGGAGGTCGGCCGGCGTGAAGACTGAGCTCTCCATGGTTGGGCGGCGCGCGCCCAAGATCGACGCGGTAAAGCTGGTCACGGGCCGCGCGACATTCACCGACGACGTCGAGATGCGGGGCCTGCTCCATGCCAAGGTACTGAAGAGCCCCCACGCTCACGCGCGCATCCTGTCGATCGATACGTCCCGGGCCTCGGAGATCCCGGGCGTCCATGCCGTCATCACTCACCGCGACGTTCCGCGCAACCCGTACACGAGCGCGGGACAGTCGTGGCCCGAGCCGTCGCCGTACGACATGTATGTGCTCGACCGCAAGGTCCGCTTCCACGGCGATGCTGTCGCCGCCGTCGCCGCCGAGACGCCCGAGATTGCCGAGGCCGCCCTGGAAGCGATTGGCGTGGAGTACGAGGAACTGCCGGCCGTGACGGACTTTCGGCAGTCGATGGGCGCCGGAGCTCCCATCATCCACGATGAACCGGAGAGCTACGGTATTTATGATGCGTCGCGCAATATAGCGGCGCACATCGACGTCGAGGCCGGAGATGTGGAGAAAGGGTTCCGTCTGGCCGACGTCATCGTCGAGAACGAATTCGACGTGCAGTACCAGCAGCACACCTGTCTGGAGCCGCATGTCACCATTGCCTTCCTCGACGAGGACCGTCGGCTGGTTCTTCGTACCAGCACGCAGATTCCGTATCATTGCCGCCGCATGGTCGCGTTCGCCCTGGGAATCCCCGTCCGCAACGTCCATGTCCTCAAGCCGCGGGTGGGAGGCGGTTTCGGCAACAAGCAAGAAGTGGTGACCGAACCGATTGCCGCCGTGCTGGCCATGAAGACGGGACGTCCGGTGAAACTCGAGTACACCCGCGCCGACGAGTTCACCATCGCCCGGAATCGCCATCCGCAGCACATCACGCTCAAGACGGGTGTCCGGCGCGACGGCTCGATCGTCGCCAACGCGCTCAGCGTTCTCACCAACACCGGCCCGTACGGCACGCACGCCTTGACGGTCACCGGCAACACCGGTACCAAGCCGCTGCCCCTGTACCGCGCCGCGAACATGAAGTTCTACGCCGACATTGTCTACACCAATCTCCCCATCGCGGCGGCCTTTCGCGGCTATGGAGCGCCGCAAGGTTTCTTCGCCATGGAGGTCCACATGGACGAAGTCGCGGAGGCGTTGGGCATCGAGCCGCTCGAGTTTCGCCGGATGAACCACATTCGCGTCGGCGATACCGATCTCATGAGTGCGGCGGCCGGCGAAGGAGCCGGGAAGAAGCCGCGTGTCATCCACTCCTGCGGGTTGCCTGAGTGCATCGAGCGGGGCGCCGAAGCCATCGGCTGGTACCAGAAGCGCGGCCGGCCCGGCGACGGGCCAATCAAGCGGGGCGTCGGTATGTGCATCCTCATGCAGGGAAGCGGTGTGGCGGGCGACGAGCTGGCGGGTGCGGCACTGAAAATGAACGAAGATGCGTCCTTCAATCTCATGGTGGGATCTGCCGACATCGGGACCGGCAGCGACACGTCGCTGGCGCAGATCGCCGCCGAGGTCCTCGGCGTCCCGTTGGAGAACATCCTGATCAAGTCGGGCGACACGGACGATATCTCGTTCGACTACGGTGCCTACGCGAGCAGCACCGCGTACATCACCGGAATGTGTGTCCTGAAGGCGTCGGAAGATGCTCGTCAGCAAATCGTCGCGGCCGCGGCGCGCATGATGGATGAAGATCCGGAAGGGCTCCTCGTGCACGATGAAAAGGTGACGTCGCTGTCCGGGAAGAGCGTGACGCTGCAGGAAGTGGCGCTGGAGTGCCTCTACGGGGAGAGCAAGACGGTCATCATCGGGAAAGGGTCACACGCGACCAAGGAAAGCCCGCCGCCGTTCGTCGCGATGTTCGCGGAAGTCGAGGTGGACACGGAGACCGGGCAGGTGCGGCCGGTGGAGATCGTGACGGCCGTGGATGTCGGCCGCGCCATCAATCCTGACATCTGCGAGGGGCAGGTGGAGGGAGCAGTCGCGCAGGGGCTCGGCTACGCCCTGACCGAGGAGATATTGGTGGACGCGGATGGACGGGTCCTCAACCCCACGTTCATGGACTACAAGATCTTCTGCGCCGCCGATATGCCGACATTGACCACGATTCTGGTGGAAGCAGAGGAACCTACCGGCCCGTTCGGGGCCAAGAGCGTGGCGGAAATCGCCATCAACGGACCGGCCCCCGCCATTTCCAACGCTATTTACGACGCGGTGGGCGTTCGGCTGCATTCCCTTCCCATGACTCCCGAGAAGGTCCTGGCCGCTCTCGATTGCCGGGGCGAGCGGTGACGGCGGACGGAGGCAGCCGGCGCTGGCTGAGGCGCGACAGCATCGCGGATAACGTGCTGGAAACGGCGGGGCTGACGCCGCTCGTCCGGCTGCGTCGCGTCACGGCCGGCACCGACGCGACGATCCTCGTCAAGCTTGAGTACTACGGACCAAGCGGCAGCGTGAAGGACCGCATCCTCCCTGCCATCGTGCGGCGAGCCGAGGAGCGGGGTGAGCTCACGCCGGGCATGACGATCATCGAGGGCACGACGGGGAACACGGGAATCGCGACGGCGATGACGGGTGCCGCTCTGGGATATCCCGTTGTTATCGTGATGCCGGAGGGTATGAGCGACGAGCGCAAAAAAACCATCCAGGCCTATGGCGCTCAGCTCGTACTGACGCCGGGTGGCGAGAGCGATGTCGACCTGGTGCTCGACAAGGTCAGAGAGATCATGGCGAACGGGCCGGGCAAGTACTGGCAGGTCTCGCAGTTCTCCAATCCCGGCAATATAGCGGCCCACCGCGCGACGACGGGGCCGGAGATCTGGGAGCAAACCGGGGGAGAACTCGACGCGTTTGTCGACGCCCAGGGGACAGGCGGCACGTTGACCGGCGTGGCGGGGTACCTCAAGGAGCAGAACCCGCGTGTTGAGGCGTTTGCCATCGAGCCGGCCGAGTGCGACATCCTGGCGGGTGGCGGATGGGGACCACATCGCATCGAGGGAATCGGTGACGGCTTCATCCCCGACAATCTCCACCTCAACCTGCTCGACGGCGTCATCGAGGTTTCATCGGACGAGGCCATCACCATGGCCCGGCGGTTGGCGCGAGAAGAAGGGATTTTCTGCGGCATCTCCTCCGGATGCAACGTCGCCGGGGCCTTAAAGCTCTCGCACGCTCGGCCGGAGCTGAGACGCATTGTGACGATCGTCAATGACAACGGCCTGCGCTACCTCTCGACTGAACTGTGCGGCGCCCCCAAGGACCTCGCGGTTCCCGAGCGCGATCATCCGGCAGCGGCCGAGGACCGGGCCAAGCTGGAGCGGCACCCACTCACCGTTATTCGCTAGAAGAGGTTCGACGTGCTGACGACATTGCGCGGCAAAGACTTCATCGCAACCCAGGACTGGGCGGTCGAAGGCATCGAGAGCCTTCTTGACGTGTCGCACGACCTGAAGCGGCGCTTTGCCCTGGGTGAACCGACCCGACTGCTACCCGACAAAACCCTTTTCATGATCTTCTTCGACAAGTCGACGCGGACGCGCAACGCCTTCGAGGCAGGCATGACCCAGCTCGGGGGGCACGCCCACGACCTGACGCCGGATGTCATGCAGATCTCGCACGGCGAGAGCGCCAAGGACACCGGGATCATCCTCTCCCGGTACGGACACGGCATTGCCATCCGTCACGATACGGAGCCGGGGGCGGGAGACACATATATCCGCGAGGTGGCCTGCCACGCGGACGTGCCCGTCATCAATCTCCAGTCCGATGTCGATCACCCCACGCAGACGCTGGCGGATCTTATGACGATTCGCGAGAAGGTCGGGACGAATTTGAAAGGGTTGAAGATCGCCGTCTCCTGGGCATACGCTCCCAGCTACGCCAAGCCCATGTCGGTTCCGCAAGGTCTAGTTTCGCTGATGACCCGCTTCGGGATGGATGTCACGCTCGCTCACCCGCCGGAGTACACCTTGATGGAGCCCATTCTCCGCGACGCGGAGAACAACGCGCGCCTCTCCGGCGGCTCGTTTCAGGTGATCCACGACATGGACAGCGCCTTTGAAGGAGCGGACGTCGTCTACCCAAAGAGCTGGGGCATCGAGCAGCTGTTTGGGCAGCCCGACCAAGCGCTGGCCATCTCCGGCCGGTACAAGGACTGGATTGCGGATGCCCGCAGGATGGCCCTTGCCGGGCCGAACGCCATCTACATGCACTGTCTGCCGGCCGACCGGGGGTATGAGGTCACGGACGACGTGATCGACGGTCCACAGTCGGTCGTTTATGACGAAGCAGAAAACCGGCTGCACACGGCCAAGGCGATCATGGCGCTTACTATGGGCGGCAAAGGGAGCGGCCGTGCGTAGCCGCATGCTGGCGGTAGCGCGGGGAGATGAGGCCGCGGACCTGGTTCTGAAAGGCGGCAGAGTTCTGTCCGTCTTCACCGGCGAGGTATTCGATGCCGACGTCGCGATCGTGGATGGCCGCGTCGTCGGACTGGGCGCGTACGACGGGCACGACATCCACGACGTCTCCGGCAAGATCGTCCTCCCCGGCTTCATCGACGGCCATTGCCACATCGAGAGCTCGAAGCTGAATGTGGACGAGTTTGCGCGCGCGGTCCTGCCACGCGGCACAACGTCGGTCGTGATCGATCCGCATGAGATCGCCAACGTCCTGGGGCTCGCCGGCGTGGAGTACATGCTGGCGGCGAGCAAGAGCGTGCCGCTGGGCGTGTATGTGATGATGCCGTCCTGCGTGCCGGCCAGCGACTTCGAGTCCCCGGCGGCTGCGCTGGAAGCTCCCGAATTCCCGGACCTGCTCGATCGGCGGCGCGTCCTCGGCATCGCCGAACTCATGAATTACCCGGCCGCCATCGCGGGCGATCCCGCGATCATGAGCAAGATGGCGGTGGCGAACTACCGCCATGTGGACGGTCATGCGCCGGGCGTTCGCGGCAAAGAGCTCAATGCCTACATCGTTTCCGGGCCGGCAAGCGACCACGAGTGCACCAGCCTGGAAGAAGCCCTCGAGAAGCGCCGGCTTGGTATGTGGATCATGATTCGCGAGGCATCGATGATCCGCAACCTGCTCGACCTGTTGCCCCTGGTCCGGGACTACGGCACCGAAAACTGCATGTTCGTGACCGATGACCGCGAGGCGGGAACTCTCATGGCCGAAGGACACATGAACTCGATCGTTCGCAAGGCGGTCGCGCACGGGCTGCGGCCGGCGGACGCCGTCAAGCTGGCAAGCCTCAACGTGGCGCGCTACCACGAATTGCACGACCGCGGCGCCGTCGCTCCGGGCTTCGCCGCCGATCTGCAGGTGGTGGCTGATCTGGAATCGTTCGACCCGGAGGCGGTGTACAAGGATGGAAAGCTCGTCGCTTCCGCGGGTATCGCCAAACCGTTCGCCGACACGCCGGTCCCGGAGACCGTCACCCGGACGGTCCATCTCGGCGCGCTTGAGATATCCGACTTCAGGGTGGACGCCGAAGGCGCCCGGGAAATCCGCGTCGTGGACTTGGTGCCCGACCAGGTGGTGACCCGGGCTTCGGCCGCCGTCCCAACTGTCGCCGGCGGAACGATTGTGGCCGATCCAGAGAAGGATCTCGTCAAGCTGGCCGTGGTGGAGCGGCACCGCGGAACCGGCCGTATCGGCATCGGGTTCGTGCGCGGTTTCGGCCTCCGGGACGGCGCATTCGCCTCGACGGTCGCACATGACGCCCACAATATCGTGATCGCCGGTGTCGACGACGAGGATATGCTGCTCTGTGCCCGCCGTCTGGCGGAGATCGGTGGGGGACTCGTCGTGTGCCGCGAGGGCCGCGTACTGGGTGAATTACCGCTTGAGATCGCGGGCCTGATGAGCCGGAAGCGCGCGAGCGATGTGGTGGCGGCGCTGGAGAAGCTGGAAGACCTGCTGGCCGCGATGGGCGTCACGGTGGGCACGCCCTTCATGTACCTGAGCTTCCTCGCTCTCTCGGTCATTCCAGAGCTTCGTGTCACCGACCTGGGTGTCGTGGACGTGAACGCGTTCCGGCTGGTCCCGCTCGGGATTCCGTGACCCGCCTTCTCCTGCGCGACTGCCGTCTCGTCGTCACGATGAACGATACGGGCTCCGAGGAGCCGGGACTATCCATTCTGATCGAGGACGGATTCATTCGGCGCATGGAGCGCAACCTCGACGTCGAGGCGGACGAGATTCTGGACTGCCGTGACTTGGTCGCCATCCCCGGTCTGATCAACACGCACCATCATCTGTATCAGACGCTCACCCGCGCCTTCCCGCTCAGCGAAGGGAAGACGCTGTTTCCCTGGCTGCGCCTGCTGTATCCCGTCTGGGCGGGTCTGGATGAGGACATGATCGACGCTTCGACTCGAACCGGGCTCGCCGAGCTGGCACTTTCCGGATGTACGACGTCCGCCGATCATCTCTACGTCTTCCCACCGGGAAGCGAGAACTTTGTGGACGTGCAGATCGCGGCAGCGCGCAGTGTCGGCATCCGCTTTCACGCTACCCGCGGCAGCATGGACCTGGGCGAGCGCCGCGGTGGATTGCCGCCAGATAACGTGGTGCAGCCGATCGACACGATTCTGGCCGACTCGGAGCGTCTCATTCATCGCTACCACGATCCGAATGCCGGCGCGATGACCCAGGTTGCCCTTGCTCCCTGCTCGCCGTTCTCCGTGACCCCGGAACTGATGATCGAATCGGCGCGCCTTGCACGAGAGCACGGCGTTCGCCTGCACACCCACATCGCCGAGACCGTGGACGAGGACCGATATAGCAGGAATACGTTCGGGTCCTCCCCGGTTGGCCTCCTGGATCGTCTCGGCTGGGTAAATGGGGACGTGTGGGTGGCGCATTGCGTGCACCCGACAGGGGATGACATCACCGCGCTGGGGCGAGGCCAGGTAGGCGTCGCTCACTGCCCGACCTCCAACATGCTGTTGGGATCCGGACTCGCCCCGGTTCGCGCCCTCATCGGCGCAGGCGTTCGTGTCGGGCTCGGTGTGGACGGCAGTGCATCCAACGACGGCAATGACTTGAGGAATGAGGTCAAGCAGGCGCTCCTGACGGCCCGCGTGCGGGACGGAGTGACGGCGATGACGGCCCGTGAGGCGCTGCGTCTCGCGACGCGGGGCGGCGCGGCCTGCCTGGGCCGCGACGATATCGGCCGCCTCGAGGTGGGCGCCGCGGGGGACGTGGTGCTGTTCGACGCGGCGGCGCTACCTCTGGCCGGCGGGCAGGAGGATCTGGTCGCGGCCGTCGTGCTCGGCGCCTCCCGGCCCCATACGGTTCTCACTCACGGCCGGGCCATCGTCCGCGAGGGCCATTTGGTCACCCTGGATGAGGGTCAGCTGGCCGCGGCGCAGAACACTGCCGCGGCTCGCCTCATGGACCGGGCCGCGTAGGTACGCGTCGCGTCACAGTTGATAGAATCGCACGTTAAACGCCATATGACATTTCAATTGAAGCGTTCTCAGGTGGTGACGGCCGCCATTGGCCTGTACATCCTGATCGTCCTCGTCGCCAGCTTCCACTTCAACCTCTCCCTTACCCCCGATCGGCTCATTCTGCTGGTGGCGATCGCGGCCCTGGGCACAGGGAAGGCCCGGCTGTTCCTCAAAGATTGGTCACTTTTTCTGATCGTGCTGCTGGCGTGGCAGGTCCTCACGGACATGAGCCGGAACATCGGCCATCTGAAGCCCCATGTCACCGAGATGATCGTGGTCGATCGTGCCCTCTTCTTCGGACATGTGCCGACGATCTGGCTGCAGAGCCACTTCTACAACACGCACCACATCATGTGGTATGACGTCGCGGCGACGATCCTGTACATGATGCACTTCGTCACGCCCATGCTGGTCGCCTTCGCCCTCTGGTACTGGAAGCGGCCCGTGTTCCTGGAGTTCATGGTCGCCTTTCTCGTGCTGGCACTGGCCGGCTTCGCCACGTTTGTACTCTTTCCGGCCGCCCCGCCGTGGATCGCGGCCAACTGGTGGCACTACCTGCCACACGTCCACCGCGTCTACCAGCGTGGCGCCGAGTTCTTCGGCGGAACGCAGAGCTTCAGCGGTCTGTATTCCTGGATGTGGAAGAACGTCGGATGGGACCCGTTCGGCGCGGTTCCGTCCGAGCATGCGGCCTTCCCGTTTCTCTGCTTCTTGTACGCGCGCCTCGCCTGGCGCCGTGCCGGCTGGATACTCTTGCCGTACTGCGCGGCCGTCTGGGTGGCCGTGGTCTACATGGGCGAGCACTATGCGACCGACGTGCTGGCGGGAATCGTCTACGCGTCCGTCACATACGTGGTCGTGAGGCATGTGCTGGCCGCTCGCTGGCGCAAAACGGAAGAGCCGGAAGGCGTGGCGCACGTGCCGGACACCGTTCCGGCGTAAGGAGCCATGGTCTGGAACGGCCGGGCGCTGGGCAGGGCGGTCGGCGCCCTGGGCTGGATCGTCGCCGCCGGATGGTTCACATGGTGGCAGGCGGCCCATCGGGCCGACGTGCTGTACAACACGGCCATCTATCCCATCAGCGACGCCGACGAATGGCGCTACACGGCCTGCAGCCGCCTGGTGGCCCATGGCGACGCGCTGTTCCGTCAGGTGTATTCCGCCCAGCCGCCGCTCCTCTTTGCCGCGCTCGCCTCGAGCATGCGCCTCTTCGGTGACTCCATAGCCGGCGCGCGGGTCGTCGAGATTCTCTTCGGCGTCCTGGGCTTGACGGCGATCGCCTGGCTGACCTGGGTCCTGGCCGGGCCGGTCGCGGCCGCCGCCGCGTCGTTGCTGCTGGCGGTCAGCCCCGCTTTCCTGGTCTACTCGCACGCGGTTGAGGCGGAAGGGCCGATGGCGGCACTGGTCGCCCTGGCGATGGCGCTGGCGGCGAGCTACCGAGCGCTTGCGACGCGGGAGGTGCACGAGGGCGCCACCGATGAGGGAACGAACCTCCTCATCCGGGAACACCCCGGCCGGAAACCTGAGCGCGGACGGCGAGGCGCCCGCCCGGCATGGGTAGAAGCCGGGAGTTCCGCGGGGACGCAGCGGTGGGCGCGCGTGGGGCTTCCGTCTCTTCCGATGTTCGCGGGACTGGTTATGGCGCTGGCGATTCTGACAAAGCTCTTTGCCATCGAGGCCCTCGTGCCGGGGATCTTCCTGGTGGCGCTCCCGGTTGAGCGCCGCGCTCGTGCCGTCACGTTGTTTCTCGCCGCCGCGCTCTTGCCCGTAGTGGCGGAGATGGTCCTCGTGGCACCCCAGCAGCAGTTTCAACAGGTGATCTCGCTGCATACACGCGCCGGCGCGCTGCTTCCACCCGGAACGAGCCCGTCGTGGCTCATCTTGTGGCATCTCTTTCAGCTCGACGCGGGACTCTCTCTGCTGGCCCTCGCCGGTGTGGCCGTACTCGCCGCGCTAGGCGTCTGGGAGGATCTGGGCTTCCTGGTTCTCTGGCTGGGCGGCCAGGCCGTCATGCTCCTGCTCTTCCGGCCACTATTCCCCCACCATCCGGCCATCCTCCTGCCCGCCATGGCGGTCCCGGCCGGCATTGCCGTCACCGTCGGCGTCGAGCAGCTTCGCTCGCACCGCTGGTTGGCCGCCGTGCCGCTGGCAGCCCTCTTCGTCCTCTATCTCGTTCTCCTGCCACACCTGGCGCACGACGACCGCCACGTCGTCATGCCCGGCGCTCCCGCCCGTGGCGTGGCCCTGGCGGCCTTTGTGGACGCCCACGTGCCGGCAGCGGGCGTGCTGGCGACGGACGAGCTCATGGTCGCCGATCTCGCCCACCGATCTGTCCCACCTGGGATCTGCGATCCCTCGAACGTGCGCCTCTACGCGGGGGAGCTTCCGGCGTCGGAGCTGATCTCTCAGACGCGCGAGTACCACGCCGTCATGGTCTTGCCGTCTTTCGGCATCTTCTGGCAGGTTAGGGGCTACAAGCGGTGGGTCATCCGACACTTCCAACCGGTCACGGCGCCGTACGGTGTCACGGCGTACGTCGATAGGGCGGCGCGATAAACCAACCCGGCGCGAGCGCCGGGTTTGTCCCGGCCCAGGTCCACTGTTCCGGGCCCGTCTTCTCTATGGGTGGTGGCCGAAGGTCGTGGGGAAGGGAGGCGGCGCGGGGTGGCTGGGCGTGTTAACGGCGCAGGTGAAGTTCAGTTTGTAATGTTCCCCGGCATGAAGCAAGCCCAGGGCGACCGCGCAGGCGTAGCCGGCCTTCAGCGGCTGTACGGACACCGCAGCCTGAGACGGGAACCCGACATGATACGCGCCGGACGCGTCGGTATACGTCACCCTCTGTCCGTTCTGTATGACCATCTTCGCGTGTGCCAGCGGCTTGCCGCTCTTGGTTCTCACGGTTCCGTACAGGAGCGACCTGTAGTCCGACGCCGGAAATGGGGTCGGGGTCTTGGGGACGTACGGCTTCACCGTGGGGAGCACCGCGGTCACGCCCGGCTTCAGGGTCGGAAGCGGCGTCACCTGCTTCTTGGTCTTGGTCTGGGGCGCCTTTCCGGCGTGAACCCTGCTGTAAGGGGTCGCAGATGGGACGGTACTGGTGGACGACGCGGCAGAGGACGAGCCACAGGCGGCGAGCAGGACGGCAAGACAACAGACGGACAAATAGCGCATAAAGTGCAGGTCTCCGCGGCGGCGGCTACATCGTATACGAGGCGCTCGCCGTGTAGTAGGTGTTGTTGAACTGGAAGGTCGCGATAACGAGGACATTGGCACCGGTCAGCGGGTTGGTATTGGCGATGCGGCAGACCGCTTGACCCGTGGTATCGGTCACAGCCGTGCAGTTGGGCATGGGGCGCGGCCCGTAGAACGTAAACGTGACGGGGACGCCATACACCGGTTGCCCGCGCGCCTTGATCCATGCCGTGATCGTGACTGTTGCGCCCGGAGCAGGGCGCGACGGGACGATCGCCTCGCCGACCTGGATATCGCTGGATGGGATCGTGACCGTGGGGATGGGAGCGTAACCGGGCGGATACGCGGAGCAATTTTGCATGCCGATGTCGGGGGCGATCGGCGCAGCAGAGACGGAAGCGGTTGAGCCGTTGACCGTCAGAGAGAGGAATTGTGGACTCAGGATTCCTCCCTGGGCCTGGCCGTAATAAAGAGCGTAGACCTCGAGGGAGTACGACCGGGACGGCACTTGCCAGCCGGCCTGAAGAGTGAGCGTGCTGCGCGCGTCGTACTTGAACGGAACTGAAGGATCGCGAGCGCCCTGCGCCGGGTTCGGGCCGAAAGACGCCGTGACGCCGGACGGAAGGCCGCACACCAGGAACACAACCGTCGAGGGACCGGTGGTCTGCGCATCGACGCCGATCTGCGCTTGAGCCGGCTCCGGCGTCGCGGTGTCGGTCGGAGTCGGGGTCATGGTGGGCGTCGCCGTCGCCGTTGCGGTCGGCGCGGGCGTCGCCTTCTTGCGCTTTTTCTTGTGGTGCTTCGACTTCCGGTGCTTGGTGGGTGTTGGCTTTTTGCAGTGCGTCTTACCGTGGGGGTGGCATGATACCGCCGACGCGACCGTGGCCGGATGCGTCGGGGCGGCCCCCGCGAGCTCGGGCCAGACCGCGAGAAGCGGAATCGACGCCAACAGAACAATGAGCGCGGCTCGACGCATTCGTCTCCCTCAATCCGCCGAAACAGACATTTGCGTCACGATAGCACACCACGCCGCAGTGGGGCGGGCATGGCCCGCCCCACTGCGGCGCTGCGGCTACTTGACGGTGAGTGTGGCCCGTGTCGTGTAGTTCGGATGGTGGCCGGTTGTCGAACCCCGGACGTAGACCTTCTGCCGCGACCGGAGGTACTTGGGCAAGTGGTAGTGGTAGTGCGCGAACCCGTTCTTGCCCACCCGGGACGGACCGAAGTGGGTGTAGTGGCCGCGCGGGTCAAGGACCAGCCCGGTGACTTTGGCACCGGTCGTCGTGTGGACGTAGATGCTGACGTACCCGCCGGCGTGTTGCGTGCTCGGCTCAACCGAGACGTCGACATGGCCCCACTTGATGTGGAAGGAGGATGACGTGCTCTGCGAGCCGTCGGTCACGTCGACCGTTGCGGTTTGATTCGAATGCGTCACCTTGCTGGGTGCCTGCACGTAGGAGTACGTCGCGGTGCCGTTGCTGCCGGCGGTCACGGTCTTGTTCTGGTGCTGGCCGTTCGGGAAAGTGATGCGGAAGTGCACCGAGCTTCCGGCCGGTGCTCGCACCGTGATGGACTGCGTGTGGCCGGGCGTCACCGAGCTCGCGATGGACGTGATGGCCAGTGTCGCGGACGCAGTCGCGGTCGGCGTGGGACCGGTTGACGTGGGTGAGGCAGTCGGTGACGCCCCGGCTCCCGGCGTGGCTGTGGCCTGCACGGGCGGCGGAATCGTCGTGTCGGCAAAGCGGTACACGGTGCCGTCGGTCGACGCGGCCCACAAGCTGCCGTCCGCGCCCAGCGCGGGCGACGTATCAATCCCGACTCCCACCTTCTGCGACCAGAGAGGGCTCCCGCTCGCACCGTCGAACGCGTAAATCTTGCCGTCTTCGGATCCGGCGTACACCACGTTGTTTCCGAGTGCCACGACGGGCGGCCCATCGACGGCGCCCCCCGTCTGCTGCTGCCACACCTGCTGGCCCGTGCTGAGATTGAGAGCATAGACGTAGTGGTTCGTGTTCCCGACGTACACCATTCCGTTGCCGACGGCAGGGGTCGTGTAGGACGGAGGCGGAACGCCGTTGGTTCCCACGGGGACGGATGCGGTCCAGCGCGGAGTCCCGTTACCCGGCGTGAAGGCCGTGGTCACCCCCTGGTCGCTGGTGACGTAGATGTTGCCGTTAGCGTCCACCGACGGGCTGGTAACCGGCTGCCCGGACACGAAGTATGTCTGGCTGCTGCCCTGCTGTCCTGTCGACGGTATGGCGGCAACGTCACCCGGGCCGTAGAGAGACACGTAAATGACGCTTCCATTTTGACCGAGGGTCAGGCTGCCCTCGATGGCATAGTCCAGGGGATCTTTCCATTGAATCGCGCCATTCGACGTCGAAATGGCGAGAATCGTCGTCGGAGTTCGGATCTCGTACATGGTTGTGCCGCTCGGGTTGAGCAGCGGAGCGCCCGATGTCGGCGCGCCGACGTTGATCGACCAGATCTGACTACCGTCCGAAGTATGGACCGCGTAGACGTCGCCGGTGTTGTCCCCGAAGTACAGTGTAGAACCGTCGGACGACAGTGAGACACCCGTCACTGCTCCCTTTGCCTGATCCGTCCACTTGGCGTGCCCGTCTTTCGGATTGAGCGCGAAGACCGTGCCGGCATTGTCGCCAATGTACGCGATGCCGTTGGCGTCGACAACCGGCGAATCTTGCGTGGGAGCGCCGAGGGAGAATAGCTCGTACAGCGGGTTCCTCGGTCCGCTAACCGTCGAGGAGCCGTCCCGGTAGAAGTTCCCGTGATACGACGGCCAGACCGGACCGGTCTGCGCCCGGGTAAAGAGCGGCGCGCCGGCAATCGAGGCACCGAGTGCCGCTACGGCGCCCGCGGTCAGCAGACGCTTGAGACGAGAATGAATGCGCATAGAACCTTCCCCTTGCCTAATGTCTCAGCTCCCCGGGGGAGCCTAGTGTAGGACCGTAAATGTGGCTTGCGACGACGCGCTGATTGGGACGGCGGACCCAGAGGTCATGCGCCTCATCAGCAGCGTGCGCACCCGAACGTGGACCAGGCCGCGGTACGTTCCGCTGACCGGGATCTGCATGCTGAAGGTGCCCCTCCAGTTCAGATGGTGAATCGACGTGGTAGGGACGCCCCCAGGATAGGCGATGGTGACCTCCGTCCTGGCTCCGGGCCACCCCGTAACGCTGAGCTGCTCGCGGTAGCCGGCGCGGATCCGCCGCGGCCTGGCCTGGATGCGGACGCACATGCGCGCCTCGCACCCCGAAAGCCTGACAGATCTTGGCTCGAGGTAATAGACGGCGGGAATGTCGTCGGCGAGCTGCTTGTTGATTGGCGACATGTAGATCACGCATCCCGTCGGGAGCGGCAGGCCGTGTGTCTGGATTGCGGACACCATGAAACCCGCGAAGTTTCCCTGGCCGTCAGTCCACGGCCCGTATTGCAGCGCGTAGTTTCTCTTCGCTCTTTGCAAATTAGGGCATGCCATGAGGACCGCCAGCTGAGTGTTCGCGGGAAAGCCCGTTCCCGACAGATCAATGGGGTCGCCGAAGTGGCCGCGCTTCGGCGTCGCCTGGATCACCGTCAGAGCGGCGTGCGCCGTCTGTAAGGTCCCATACAGAGCGCTGACGACGAGAGCGACTGCGATTCCCCTGACGAATACCCTCATTGCTCTCCCTTGGGGACTACGGATGAACGTACCGAACGATGGTAGCCTTCTTCTCCTGCCGGCTCAGCCACCCGGCGAAAACTTGCTGGCGTGCGCGGAGCTCCTGCGCCTGCGTCATCGCATAGTGATTATCCCGCGCGACGACCAGGTCGAGCTCCTGAATCTGCTGACTGAAAAAAGGACCGGTGACCGTCCCCGGTTTCGCCGTAAAAACGGCCGTATCACCGGCCGGAACGAAGCTATCCGGCAGCCACTCCGGTTGTCCGCAACCGCCCTGCGTGTGGCAGATCGACGTCTTCTGGCTGTTCAGTTGCGCCGCCACCTGCTGGAAGGTTTTCCCGTGCTGCAGCTCGTTTTGCACCGACGCCATTTGTTGGGGCGTTGCCACGTCGATGCGGGCGATCTCCACCGCCTTCGTATAGGGGCTGAGAGTCGACGTCACCGCGTACATGACCTGCTGCTGCAGCACGGACTGGCGGGTCTGCGCCTTCACGTCGGCCGGCGTCAGGTGCATGCGCTTGGCATAGGCGTTGAGAACCGCCGGGCTGCCGTGGAACTGCTGCTGGTAGGTCGGAATCCAGGCCGTTTCGAACTGTTGGTTGGACACCGCGATGTGGTGGGCGGCGGCGTACTGCCGGATGACCTCATCGGAGATCAGCTGGTTCAGCACGCCCCGTTTCAGGATCGAGCACAGGGACGCCGTGCTCTTCACCGCGCACACGTCGACGCCGGTCCCATCGAGCGACTCCATGCGCCGCACATAGACCTGCTGGTTGTACTGGGCCAGAGTGATTCCGTGGCCGTTGACACTGGCTGCCAGGCCGGCCCCCTGGGCGCCGGCTCCACAGCCGGCGAGAAAGGCCAGGAGCGGCAGGCACAGACACGCAAGACGAGACAAAGGGACCTCCTAGGGATAAACGCGCACAGGGAGCGAGATGTAACCGCGCCTCGATCAGTGAGTTTTTTTCAACTCGGCGACGATCGCCGCGAACGTGCTCTTGGTCTTCGCGTCCGGAGCGAGCTTTTCAGCTTCGGCGAAGTCGGCGATGGCGGCGGCCTTGTCCTTGAGCAGATGCTCGACAACCGCGCGGTTCGAAAAGTAGTTGTAGCGGTGAGGATCGAGGCGGATGGCGGTGCTGAAGGCGTTCAAGGCGGCCTCGTCGTGCTGGGTATTGGCCAGCGCGATACCGAGATCGTCGTATGCCTCGGCATTCTTCGGCTTCAGCCGAACGATGCGCTTCGCATCGATCAGGGCCATCTTGGGCTGATAGAGCCGGCTGTAGGCCTGCATCTGCAGGTGATAGGCCGCGACGCTGTACGGATTCAAACGAAGGAGCCGGGTTGTATAGACGACCGACTGACGAAAGTTCTGCGCGTACAGAGCGGCGTATGCGGTCTCATAGAGATACAACTGTGTCGTGGGCTTGAGACTGGCCGCGTGCTGATATGCGGTGTAGGCCGACGAGAACCGGGACTGCCCCATCTCCGCCCCGCCCAGCCCGGCGTATGACTCGGCGAGGTGCTGGTGAGCGGTGATGGCGCGGCGAAACTGCACGGCGGCCGCGCTGTATTGCCGGCGCCGCAAGTACGTCATTCCTGTCTGAAACGGGTCGCCGCTGGCCACCACCACCGCCGTGGGCGATGACGTGGTCGCAGCGCCGGTGGGATTCGAGGCGGCGGTGGAACCGGGTGTCGGTGGAGAGGCCGGTGCTGTCGCCGTTGGGGAGGGTTTGCCGGCGGCTTGAGTCGAGCAACCGCCGAGGATAATCGTGCCGGCAACAAGGCACAGCGCGCGAACCTTCATGAGGGTCCTTTCGGTGAGAAATGCCATGGCCATTCTAGAGAGGGGGGTAGGGGGAGTCAAGGTCATCGACGTGGTCGGGGGTGGCCCTCACCCCGGCCCCTCTCCCACTGCGGTGGGCGAGGGGAGACGATGAGTTGCACATCGCCCCCTCTCTCATCGCAGTGGGAGAGGGGGTCGGGGGGTGAGGGCCACGGCGGCACAATGACAGCCACATTCGCCAAAGAAGAGCGGCCCCCGAAGGGGCCGCTCCTCACTCTGGCCTGCGGTCGTGCTTACGACGCCGTCAGGGTCAGGGAGCCGGCTGCGGTCATGTAGACCCAGACAGCACCACCAACCGGGATCGAGCCGACGGTATCGTACGACGTGCCGTTCCAGTGGTAGGCAACCGTGCCTGCGGGCAGCGTGGCCGGCGAGGCGAACGGGTTACCAACCAGGTTCCAGCCGGCCGCGAGCGTGCACGTTGCCGTGTCGCCGGGCTTGCTGGTCGCGGGCAGGCTAACGGACGCCGGCGCCGCGAAGTACGCCCAGTAGCCGGTGCAGGCGGGCGGAGCGCTCGAGAGCGCGGCGTCGCTCGCCGTCACGTTGCTGTAGGCGTTGGTGGTCGGGCTGTAAGAGAAGACGGCCTCGGCAACACCGAAGTTGCTGTTGGAGGGACCGCCGATCATCTGGTAGCCCGAGTTGTAGTTGACCGTGACGGTCGACGGGGTCGTCGAGCCGGGGATCACCGTCGCGAAGCGCTCGATGCCCTCGGCCGGGAAGACCACCTTGATCACCAGGCCGGACGTGCCGATGGCCGTGCCCAGAACCTCCAGCGACAGGACCGAGGTACCCGTTGCCGGGTTCACGAACACCGTCGCGGAGCTGGAGCTGTTGGCGATATCGGACGCACCGGTCGGCGACAGGACGACACCACCCGACGGACCGAGAGCGTACACGTAGATCGGCTCGCCGACGAGCGCGTTGCCGCAGACGTCGGTTGCGGTGATCGTGACCGTGTAGCTGGTCGTACCGGCGGGGCCGGCGGTCCCGGTGCTGACGCTCACCGACTTCGCGAACATCGAGGTGAAGACCTTGGTGATCGAGCCGGAGCTGATCTGCGGGTGCTCACCGCGGGTGTACGGATAGTCGGCGATGGCCTGAACCGTGGTCGAACCGAGAGCCGCGCCCGTGCCGAGCTCGATGTTACCGAGCGAGTTGACACAGATCTGGCCGGCGGCGGGACCGTTGGGGCCAACCGTGGCACCGGCGGCTGCCGAGAAGGCGCCGGTGTTGTCGGTGTTGTAGCAGCCGGCGCCGGCCTTCAGAGCGGCAGCGACGTTCCCAAAGCCCGCGGCGCCGAGAGCGGCCAGCGGAGCAATACAGTTCGTCGGAGCAGCAGCGGTCGGAACCGGAGTGTAGCCGGTGGGGCAGACGCCGTTGGTCGGGAGCACCTGCTGGTTGAAGCCGGTGGTCAGACCGACGATCGCCTCACCGTGGTTGTCCGAGTACACCGTGGCGGAGGTCACCGCGGCACCGGTCGAGGCGCCGGGCACCCACTGCCAGAACGGGTACGGGTTGCGCGGGGCGGCCAGGATCTCACCGCCGGGGCCCGTGCAGGCGCTTCCGAGGCCGGCAGCCGACCCACCGCAGGCGCCGGCGGTGCCGAAGGACACCGTCGTGCCAGCCGGGAAGTTGGCCGCGGCACAGGTCGCGCCGGTGAGCGCGACGACGATCGACGTGGCGGTGACACCCGTCACGAAGGTCGTGCAAGTCACGCCGGTCGGCGAAGTCAGAGTGACCGGCTCGCCAATGGCGGCACCGAGGCTCGTCGCCACAGGCAGCGACACCTGCGTGGCATCGCTGACAACGTCGCCAACCGCGAGGGCGGTGGCGGCGGTACCGGGCGCGCACGTGAAGGTGATCGTGGTCGCGGTGGAACTGTTGACGGTGCCCGTCACAACCGCGCCGGTCGCAGCCGACGTCAGCGTGATCACGTCACCCGCCGAGAAACCGGCGCCACTGGCGACCGTGACCGTATCGGGGGTACCTGCGACTGAGCAAACCGTCGTAGCCGCGGCGATGGTCGTGGTCAGGGGCGTGGCGGCGGCTGTCGTGACCGTGGTGTGGCCGAACGAGAAGCCCCAGCTATCCCACAGGTAGCCACCATCGTTGGTGACCGGCGGAATCAGCGGGCTCGACGGGATGGCCTCCGCGTAGAACGGGTTGTAGTAGTAGTTGCCGACGCAGGCGCCGGCGGCGTTGACCGTGCAGTACGAACCAGGCGTGGCGAACACCGCCGGGACGCTGTAGAGCGCGGTCTTGTTGATCTGCTGCAGCGTGCCGGGGCCGCCGGTGACGGCGAAGGTGACCTGCGCGGGCGGCATCGGCGCATCCCACTGGCTCAGGAAGCCGTTGGGGAGATACGTCGAGTTCGGACCGAGCGGAACCTCGCACGTGGTAGCGGTGCCGCACGTGTAGGTGGCACCCGTGACCGGGGACGGCGCGCCGTTAGGAACGATGGCGCCGGAGCCGGACGGGCTGTAGGGCAGCGGATACGGGTTGGTGCAGGCCTGCGTGGCATCGAACGGACCGATGGCCACCGTCTCACCACCCGCGCACAGGCCGTCGGGGGCCGTGCTGTAGCCGGCGCCGACCGTGCCGGTCGCGATGCCGAGCTCGTCCCCGCCGTAGCAGGGGCCGGTGTTGAAGTCGGCGATCGGCCCGTTCTCCACGAGCACAGGCGCGTTGCCGCCGTCCATGTTGGGACCGGTACAGAGGACCGCCGGCTCAACCTGGGGGTTGAAAGCGAAGCCGCTGTTGATGTCCCAGGAGTAGACGGACGACGGGGTCACGACGCCGGGCGCCGTCTGGCCGGGAGTGGCCGTGAAGCCGGCGAACGTGGCGAGCACCGGCCAGTCCTCGGGGAGGACCCAGCGGCCGGCCGGGAGCGTGTAGCCACCGGCGGAGCCGGCGGGCGCGTTCGGGATGCTCACGGTCGCGGCGGCGCGGCTGCTCGGATCACCCGGGATCTCGAAGTAGCCGTGCACCATCGCGCGGAGCAGGTCGGTGCCGCAGAGCGGAATGGCGTACGTGCCGCCTGCCGCCTGACCGGCGCCGGGAGCGGTGACGTAGGTGATGCTGCTGGCGGTCGTGCCGACCGGGAAGGTCTGGCCCGCGCCAATGCCGGCGAGCGTGCCGGAGCCGGCCGCCGTGGCGAGGAAGGTGATGTCCGCGCCGATCGTGCTGGCAGCCGAGAAGCTCGGGGCCGCGCCCGCGTTCGACGAACCGGGAGCCGCGATGTTCTCGAGGCTGACGTGGTCGAACTTGAGGTAGAAGACCTCAAAGGCGTGCTCGTTGATGATCGGCGTCACGGTGCCGGGAACGGCACCCGCCGGAGGAGCGTACAGCGCCGCGTCCACATAGGCCGCGCCTTCACCGGCGGCGTACAGGATCACGCTGGCGCAACCGAGCGCATCCGGAACGGCGTACACCGTGTCCGAAGTCGGCGCGCTGATGACGCCGGCGGCCAGAGCGGCTTGCGACGTGTCGACAGGCAGCAAGGTCGCGTTCAGGCCCGGGTTGTTGCCCTGGAGCGTGAACTCGATGAGACCGCCGGCCGCGCCGACGCCGAAGCACTTGGTGAGAACTTGCTTCTCACCGGCCCACTTCACGTACGGAACCACCCGGCTCTCGGCCTGGACGGTGTAGTTCGCCGTAATCGTGTTGCTGCAGATACCGGCCGGCTGGGTGTTGAGTCCAGCGCCCGTGCAGGCGAACACGCTGGCGGTGCCGAACGTGGTCGGGCAGAGCGTCACGGGCGTGCCCGTGGTGACGGTCGTACCGGTCACGGTCCCGACGCCGGCGCAGAACGTGCCGACACCGGTGCCGATCGTGCCGCCCGAGAGGCCAAAGCCCGACGAGGTCAGCGTGAGCGGAATCGAGCTGAGGTTGGAGTTCGGAACGCAGGTCGCGGTCTGGTTGCCCAGGGCGTCCGTCCCCATCGTCAGCGTCGTGTAGTCCGGGCACGTGCCGGTGAACGGAACGGCGAACGTTCCGGTTCCGGGGGCAGTCGAGGGGCCGACGCACGTGGCAACCGCGCCCGCGATCGTCAGCGTCCCGGTGGCGCACGCCGTGGCGGCCGACGCGAAGGTCGGGGCAACGGCGACGGGGCCGGTGACGCCGGTCACGCCGAGAGTGCCGTTGTTACACACGTACATGGCACCGGGGCCATATTCTGCCGGAGCAGGTCCGCTCGGCTCGCCCGCACAGGTCGAGACCGTCTTGATGGTGACGGTGCCCGATGCGGTGAACACGACCGTACAGGACGGGCCGAAGTACGACTTCAGCGCCTCAGAGAAGATGACCGTCCCGCCGCAAGTGCTGGGGGTCGACGTCGCCACAATCTTCGTGATCTCGACGTACTTCTTCTGGGCCGTGATGCTGAAGCTACACGTCGCGGCGCCCACCGCGGTCAGGGTCGTACCGGTGGGGCACGCACCCGCCGCGGCACCGCCGGTGCCGGTCGGGACAGTACCCGTCACGGTGATCGTGTAGACGTACGGAGCGCCTTCATTGATGGTCCCGGTCGCCGTGCTGGCAGCCGGCGCCGGAACGACACCACCCGAAGGGGTCAGCACGGTTCCCGCGGGACAGGCGACGGTCGAGCCCGTCGGAGTGACGGGTGCGCCCGCGCAGGTTCCCTGCGTAAACGGAGTGCTCGTGCCCAACGAGGCGTTGGCAGCCGTCAGAACGACGCCGGAACACCCGGTGGTGTTCGTACAGACGAACGTGACGGTGTGGTTAGAGCCGAGAGTATTAAATGCGATAGCCGGCGACACGTAACCGACGCCGGCGATATTGCCGGGGCCGGGTGACGGCGGCGTCTGCGCATGGACGCCCGACGTACCTGTGATGGTAGCGGCAGGCAGTGCAAGCATGACGAGGACGAACGCGAGCAGAATGCTGCGCAACGCCCCGGGTGCTTTATGCACATTGACCTCCTGAGAGCTTTTCGAGAGTAGTCAGAGCTGTCGAATGGCGGTTGAGCTTCGATCGGGACCGTTCTCGAAATGCCTCGCGGACGCGCCAGAGATGGCGGCCGACGCCTTGGCGACAATCATCCACCGCCGGATGATCGCGGGCCCCGGGATTCGCTGTCGGCCATCACCCCCTTGCTCAGCACGTCGGACGGTAGGCGCAAACCTGCCGTCTGCAGTTCCCACTATAGAGGAGGCACCGCGCCGTGTCAACGTTTTCTGAAGAGCACTTCACATCAAATTCATCTGGCGTTCATCTTTGGGCCATTCGGAGGGGATCGGAGCGGGTCTTCTTTCACGGACGGTTCATTCCGCCCTCATGTGCGTACGCTGGATTAACGGGCTTGCCACGTAGGTCGCGTGCTTGGTCCTGGGCCTTTCGCGCGCCGCCTCAAAAAGGACACGTGAGCCGAGGTTGCCCCGGTCCATCAAGTAAGGCGCGTCCTCGCCGGGAGGGCTCGCGACATCCGTGACCCTCCGCCTTCGTCCTGCGGTCGCAGGTCACGAGGCTCGGGGGCACGACCAGGCAGGGCGGCGGGTACAGCCGCAGGTCGGCGCCGGGATACTCTGAACGAGACCGCGGTCCCGCTCTACGTGCCGGCAGGTTCGCTCTACCCGGGACGCCGGAAGTCCGTTCTACGGTGTCCGAATGCTGTACGAACCGCCGTAGGCGATGGTGAACTTTCCTGTCATCTTCGATGGATAGACCATTGATTGAAGGCCCAGGGGCCGATCGGAACCCGGATCCAGGTAGACCACGCCACTGGCGGCCGTGCCACTGGCAGTGGCGCCCTTGAAGTTGAGCTTCAGGACGCGGCGGCCGTTCCAGGTGGTATAGCCGCCGACCCACACGTTCTCACCGGCTCGTGACCCGGAGTTGGTGCAACAGTAGGCGCCATTCGTGTTGAGGGCGAGGACGTCGACCGGCGAGGGTGCACTGGGGTTGGCGCCGTGATACCAATGAGACCCATCGAGGGACGTATACATGGTGTGCCCGATGTACACGTAGTGCTGGGAGGTCGACTTCTTGCCGGCCGACACCACGGTTTCGCGACTCGACAGCACAAGCGACTCGCGCCCGGAGGCGAAGCGGAACGACATGTGGGCGACCGGCTTGTTGTTCCGGCTGTAGATGGTGCCGGCGGCTCGGATATGGCTCTGGCCCCGCAGGTTCTGCAGCATCCGGGCGACGACCCGGCCGGTAGAGGGCGCGTGTGATGAGCCCCGAGCACCGGAGGCGTGAGCGGAGAGCGGGATGACAGCAATCAGACCGAGCAGAGCGAGCTTACGCATGAGATCCTTCCGACCGTGTGTAATCAGATCGCGCTTGTTTTTGAGTAGTCAGCCGGCTGACTACTCAGTCCCGCGGCAGCGGGCAGGCGCACCGAAAAGGTGCTGCCGCGTCCCGGCGAACTGCGGACACTGATGGTACCACCATGCGCCGTAGCGATCCATCCGGAGATGGCTAAACCCAGACCCGTGCCGTGAGTCGAGCGCGAGGTGTCGACCCGATAGAAGCGGCGGAAAATGGCGTCGTGCTCTTCTGGCGGGATGCCGATCCCGGTGTCCTCGACTTCGAGCACCGCCTCGCCGCCGTCGCGGCGCAGACGGAGGGTGACCGTCCCGCCGGGCGGCGTGAACTTCACGGCGTTGTCGGACAGATTCAGCAGCAGCTGGCTGATACGGTCCGGATCGACCTCCGCCGTCACCGGCTCGACGTCAACCATGATGTTGACTCGGTCGCCTGCCGTCACCCGAAGGGAATGGGCCGCCTCGGCGACAATCTCGTCCAGCGCCGACGTCTGCTTGCGGATTCCGGCCTCGGCGGTGTCCGCTTCGGCGAGCAGGAGAAGATCGGACACCAGCCGGCTCATGCGCTCCGACTCCCGCCGGATGGCGGCGAGGCAGAGCTCGCGCTCCGATGGCGGCGCAATCGCCATGAGATCGGCGTTGCCCCGGATCGCGGTCAGGGGTGTCCGCAATTCGTGCGAGGCATCGGCGACAAAGCGCCGCTGCGCCTCAAACGCTGCCTCGAGCCGGGCCATCATCCCGTCAAAAGTACCGGCCAGCCGGCCGATCTCGTCCTGTGGCCCCCGGTATGCGAGGCGCCGCCCCAGGTCGCGCGACTCCCCGATCGCCCCCACGGTTCGCGAGATACGTCCGATCGGGCGCAGCGCCGCCCGGGCAACCCACCACCCGAGAATCAAGCAAATAGCAAGGGCGAAGGGGGCCATCAGGAGCAAGGTGATCGAGAGCGCGCGCTCCGTGGCGGCGAAGTCGGCCTCAATCTGATATACCTCCAGAACTCCTGTGGTATTCGGGCCGGCACTGGCGGGTGGGTGCAAGACCGCGAAGTAGACACGGACATCCTGGCCCGCCACGTGGAGCGGCAAGAACCGCGGGCGCCCATCGCCGATCACCTTCATGACCATGTTCAAGACGGCGAGGCTCCGGATGGGGATGGACACGGCGGGATGAGGCGGCAAGAGGTTCACGCCGGCGGGACCGATAATCACCGCTTCTGTGAACTGACCGGGGGCGGAGAGCCGCGACGATGTCTTATCCAGAATCAACTCGATCTGCCCGCAGTACCTCACGACCTGACCGTGGCAGTCGGAACTATACACGGGGCCGGTAAATGGGCGAGTCTCATTAATCCGATTGATCACTCGGTGCGCTGTCCGGACCATCGACGCGTCGATTGATTGGTCAGTCTCGTACCGCAAGAGGGGTGGGAGAGCGAAGCCTACCGCCAGCAGAGTCACCGCGTACATCACGGTGTACCAGAGGGTCAGCTTCCAGCGGACCGAAAGGTGATAGCCAATCCAGCCGCGCAGCCGGAGGACATAACCCGCGAGATCGCGCGGCCGGGACACCGGTGCCGGCGATGCGCCCCCGGGCGCCATCTCAGGCCCTACAGGTATTCGGCGGACTCAGGCCGCCGTTTTGATCACTGATTAACCAGTGATTGTTCACCCAGGCGAGGTGCTGGCAGGCCGGCAGCGGCTTGGGAGCCTTGGGCGAAAAGAGCTTGACCGGCACGAGGGCGACGTCCGAGTTCACGATCGGCTTCCCGGTCCTCACTTGCAATCCCCCGACGCCGGAGAGAAAGCCCATCATGTCCTGCGTGTAGCTCGAAAAGGGGCGGGCCACCTGGTCACCCGGCGTCAGCATGTTGTACGCCTGACGAAGCTGCATGTGCGCAATGTCGGTCCAGTAGGCTTTCACCGTCTGTGTGGCGAGAGCGGAGCGATCCGGACCGCCGCATCCGGTCGTCATGACCGCCAGGGCGAGGAAGGCGGCGGGAAGCGAGAGGGCCTTCACGCAGGTGACTCCGAATCCAAAGATAGGGCGGCCGCGGGTGCGGCCGCCGACGCCGTACTATACGCGGCGGAAAGTCTCTCAGTCAATGAATGGGAGGAGAAGTGGGAGGGCTCGTGCACTAACGGCATCGCCGGGTGGTCGTGGCCGGCCCGAGTGCCGGCCGGCCTGACGCAGGCGTAGACCAACCCGTCGTGGTCGCCCCGCGGGGCGACCACGACGGGTTAATTCACGAGCCGTTTGAGAAGTGGCGCTGGTGTCATAGCAGAACTGGCCGTGACGTCGGGGTGGCCCTCACCCCCAGCCCCTCTCCCATTGCGATGGGAGAGGGGAGATGTGATGCGAAGGGGGCGGGAGATATCCCCGTCTCGGTCGCCGTCGCGTCTGAGGACAGCGCGAACTGCCTCTCAGACTTCCCCCTCGCCCACCACAGTGCTGGCTTCACGACAGTTTTTCGGGAGGGAGGAAGAGGAACGGCTCATCGGTCCAAACCCTGCACGACGCATGGTGAGCAAACCAGTCGGAGGGTGACAGATGAG
>JAJPIP010000079.1 GCA_021324655.1 Pseudomonadota bacterium | reverse complement strand
GGGATGCAGGCACATCAGAGCCTCCAGGATGGGGAGATACTCCGAGCATGCGCCTTCCTCCCGACATTCGCCAGCAGTATCACTCGGGCCGGCCACGACCACCCGGCGATGCCGATAATTTACGAGACCTAGGGCTCTCCCCAGGGTTAATGCATAGTTAATTTAGCTGCGCTATGCTCACCGTGGAAGTAATCTTGGGCCGTGACGGCCCTATGGAGGAACGTAGTGCGAGCGACCCTGTGTGGCGTTGTAGGCCTCGTTGCGCTGACCGTCGGCGTGACCCCGGCTTCAGCCCATTCTCGGTTCCATCATGATGATCGTCATGCGACCAACTGGACGCAGCGAGATACGGCAATCTACGTGGTGTCGACGTTGAACCTGCTGCGCACCCATCGCGGTCATACGATACCGGACATGCTGCAGCACCGCTTCGGCGTTCGCTCTTTCGCCGTCTTTGCCGACACCCAGGCCACTAACCTCTACTACATCGAGTTGGACAAGAGCAGCGGGGAGACCCTGGCCGCCTTTGCCTATCAACTGGGTTGGATGAAGCCGGTGCTGGTGTACTCTCACGTGCCCTTGCCGCCGATCGTTCACTCTGCCACAGTGAAGATTATTCAGTCCTATCAGACTGATAAAAAGACCCTGATCGGCGACTTTAACTCCACGACACCGACCACTTTTTAGCCGCCTGCCCGGAGCCCGCGCGCTCCTGATTCCTGCTAGCGTGGAGAAGCGGGAGGTGAGCGTGGAGTCGGGGAGTAAGGCGCCGGAAATCCCGGAAGACATCGTCGAGGAGTCTTCCGGGATTCCATTTGTACGCCGGCTGCTAACCGGCGAGCGCTTGTATCACAGCATGCCGGCGTTCCGGTCGCGGGACTTTCGCGTGTTCTGGGCCGGCCAACTCATATCGCTCACCGGCACCTGGGTGCAGAGTGTGGCCCAGCAGTGGCTGGTGCTCAAGTTGACACACTCCGCGTTCGCGCTGGGACTCGTCACGACGATCCAATTCACCCCCCTGTTGCTGCTCTCTTTGGTCGGAGGGGCGGTGGCCGATCGGGTCTCCAAGCGCAACTTACTTCTGGTGACCCAGGTCATCTCCGGTGTCCTCGCCGTCGCCCTCGGAATCCTGGTACAGACGGGACTCGTGCAGTACTGGCATGTCCTGGTGTCTGCCCTCATCCTCGGTACGGTCAATGCGTTTTACACTCCTTCTCGACAAGCCTTCGTGCCGGAGCTTGTCGAGAAGGATGCGTTACTCAACGCCGTCGCGCTGAATTCCACGATCTTCAACGGCGCCCGCGTTGTCGGCCCGGCCGTGGGCGGTATTTTGATCGCGACTGTCGGCCTCTCACTGAACTTCTATCTGAACGCGGCGAGCTACATCGCGGTGATCATTGGGCTTCTCATCATCACTCCCCGCCCGGCGCGATCTCCTGCCGACAACGAGCGGATCTGGCGCAATGTCGTGGAGGGACTCGAGTACGTGCGGTCAACACCCGTGATTTACACCATTCTGGCGCTCGTCGGAGTGGCGAGCCTCTTCGCCTTGAATTTCACCACACTCATGCCCCTGTTCGCTCGCTACGTTCTGAACGTCGGCTCGGACGGGTTCGGCTTTCTCATGGCTTCCATGGGACTTGGCTCCCTGAGCGGCGCCATCCTGCTTGCTTTTGTCAATCGCCGCGACCTCTCTCGCCGGCTCATCTATGCCGGTGCCATCATCTTCACGTTGATCGAGATCATCTTCGGCTTCTCGCGCCTCTATGTACTCTCGATGGCGCTGCTGGTGCTGATCGGGTTCTCCTCCACTCTTTTCACGACCACGGCCAACACCCGCATCCTGTCTCTCACACCGAGCCGGTTACAGGGACGCGTGATGAGCGTGTACTCGCTGCTCTTCCTCGGCATGACTCCTTTCGGCAGCTTCCTCTCCGGCGTGATCGCACAGCGCTACGGCGCACCGCCGGCTCTCATTTTGGGCGCGGCAATAACGCTCGTTTTCACCGTCGTTATTTTCTTCGTTCGACGTGGGCAGAGAGTACCACAGAAAACTTGACACTCATCCTCACGAGGCTCCACTATTGTGCGAACTGGAGGCATAGAGCATGACGATCCCGGCGGAGCAGGGGAAACTTCATACCTATCAATGGTTGTTGCGGGCGCTGGGTGCTTACCTTGACATGCACCCCAGTTGCCGTATCAGCCTGGCCGAGGTGCCTGGTGGTTTTCTCGTTCGCTTGCAGCGCGTGCTACACAAGCTGGAGCCGGAAGTCTATAAGTTCCATCACGACTCCCTCAAGGAGCAGCTTGATCTCCTCTTCGAGCAGAAGCGGGCGTCCGGGCCGGTTCACCATCAAGGAGTCTGGGCTCCGTTCCCCAATGGTCATGCCGACTTTCTCCGTGCGCTCGGGTACGAGCTCGATCAGGAGGGCGCGAGAAATATCCTTATCGACGAGCTGGAAGACGGCATCGTCGTGACCTACTCCAAGCCCGACGGTCCTGACTGGCAGAAGCGCATGGTGTTCCTCGCCGTTTCCGATATGGAGAGCATCCTGAACGCCGCCTTCGAGCGGCGCGGCACCTCGGCCTGAGGCGCACGTGGAGGGCTACACGGCGCGCGACGCGCTCATTGTGATGCGACTCGACCTCACGGAGTCGCTGCAAGAAGTCGAGCGAGAAATTTCCGAACTGCAGGAGACACTTGAGTTCTCCGGCATCGCCGAGGTGCTGCTGCGCGACGATCCCGCTGTGTCCGATCTTCCGGCGATCCGTCGGTGGCTGGAGACGGTAAGCAACCGCGACGAGCTGGAACGTGACCTGGACGAACTGTACGCGGAGCGCGACGAACTCGCCGCGGCGCTGCGCCACCTGACGGAACGTCTGACGGGAAAGCCGATTACCTGAGGGCCGGCGCCTTCTCCATCTGCCGGATAATGGCGTCCGCCATCTCCGAGGTGCCGACGCCACCGCGCCGATCCGGCTTTAGATCGTAGGTCACGTCCTTGTTTTCCTTGATGACTTCGGCGAGCGCCGCCTCGGCCCGGTTCGCCGCGTCCTCTTCGCCAAGGTGCCGCAGCATCATGATGCCGGAGAGCAAGGTGGCGGTAGGATCCGCCTTATTCTGGCCCGCGTACTTCGGCGCGCTGCCGTGCACCGGCTCGAAGAGCGCTGCGCTTGTCCCGATATTGGCACCGGGTGCCACGCCCAGTCCGCCGACCAGACCGGCGCAGAGGTCGGAGACGATGTCTCCGTACAGATTCATCAGCACCAGGACATCGTAGTCTTCAGGTCGCTGGACGAGCTGCATACACATGTTGTCGATCAGGACTTCCTGGAACTCGATATCCGGGTAGCGCTCTGCGACCTGCCGGGCGACGTGCAGGAAGAGGCCGTCGGTGAACTTCATGATGTTGGCCTTCGTCACTGCGGAGACCTTCTGGCGGTGATTCGCGCGCGCGTACTCGAATGCGTACGTCACGATCCGCTGCGTGCCGGAAACGGAAATCGGCTTGATAGAGATGCCGGAATCGGGTCGGAGCTTCTTTCCGCTCAACGCCGCGAGGTCGGCGATCAGCTTTTCCGTTTCCGGTTTGCCCATTTCGAATTCGACGCCGGCGTAGAGATCTTCCGTGTTCTCGCGAACGACAACCAGGTCGACGTCGTGGTAGCGCGACCGCACGCCGGCGAAGTACTTGGCCGGCCGCACGTTGGCGTAGAGATCGAGCGCTGCCCGCAGTGCCACATTGACACTTCGGAACCCCGTCCCGATGGGCGTCGTGATCGGGCCTTTGAGAGCCACTCCGTTGCGGCGAATGGATTCGATCACCCGGTCGGGCAGCGGAGTCCCATATTTGTCCATCACATCGGCGCCCGCTTCCTCGATTTGCCAGTCGATCGGCACCCCCGTGGCGTCGATGACGCGTCGCGCCGCCTCGGTAACTTCCGGTCCGATGCCATCGCCCGGAATCAACGTTACGGTGTAGGTCATGCGTGCCTCCTTCGGCTTTGTCGGTAGTCAGTCAGCAGATTGCAGATGTGCGCTACGCGTCAGCCGCTCGAGCACCTAACGCCCCGATCTCCGTGACCGACTGCCGCACACACCCCTGCTAGCCGACGACCGAGGACTGACAACTAGACGGTCACCGCCTCGCGTTCCGGCTGGTAGGGGGGCAGCGTGCACCGGGTCGGCTTCTCGGCGCGATAGCCGAGAGCGTACTCGCCTTGCATCATGGTGTGGATCTCGCGGGTGCCCTCGTAGATGATGGGCGCACGTGCGTTGCGCAGGTAGCGGAAGACAGGATATTCATCGGAATAGCCGTAGGCGCCATAAATCTCAACGGCGTCACTGGCGCACTGGAAGGCAGCATCGCAGGCCTGCCACTTCTGCAGCGAGACGGCCCGTCCCGACGGCTCGCCAAGGTTCTTCAGCCAACCGGCCCGAAGGTAGAGCAGGCGGTTGGACTCGTAGCGCGCGTACATATTGGCGATCATCTGCTGCACGAGCTCGAAGCGCCCGATTTCCTGGCCGAACGCGTGCCTCTCCGTGGCGTACTTCGTCGAGAGGTCGAGACAGGCCCGCATGGTGCCACAGGCGCCCGCCCCAACCGTGTAGCGACCGTTCTCGAGTGAGGTCATCGCGATGACGAATCCCTCGCCTTCGTCGCCGAGGCGGTTCTCGACAGGGACGCGTACGTCGCTCATGAAGATACTGCCCGTGTCACCGGCGTAAATACCGGACTTGTCCTTGATGGGACGTGTCTCGAGACCGGGAGCATCCTCCCTGTGCACCACAAAAGCCGAAATCCCCCGGTGCTTGGCGTCGGGATCGGTCTTGGCAAAAATGAGAAAGGTGTCGGCGTAATCCGCGTATGACACCCACGTTTTCTCGCCGTTCAAGACATAGCTGTCTCCGTCCCGACGGGCGGTCGCCTTCATATTGGCCACGTCGGACCCGGCGCCCGGCTCGGTCAGACCGAAGGCGCCGAAGCGCTCTCCCGACGCCAGCGGGCGAAGCAACCGCTGCTTCTGCTCCTCGGTACCCCAAATGTAGATGCCGCACCCGCAGAGGCCGATGTGCACCGAGAGGATCGTGCGGATAGACGTGTCGACATATTCCGTCTCTTCCGACGCCAGGCCGAGCGAAATGTAGTCCATGCCGGCGCCGCCGTATCTCTCCGGGAAACAGATGCCCGTTAGTCCAATCTCGGCCAGCTTCTTGAAGGTATCCGGATCGTAATAGTGATTGACGTCGTGCTCCTGGATGGTGGGCATGAATTCCCGGGCCATGTAGTCGCGCACCGTCTCGACCAGCAGCACCTGGTCAGGAGTCAAAGTGAAATCAACCATCGCAATCTCCTGGGCAAGCGGAATCGACCCGCCGGCGCACGATTGTACCAACGGCGGTATAACGTCTTGTCCGCTTGCCTTAAAAGTAGGAAGGGGCGGATTCCTCCGCCCCTCGTGTTCTCTGTTGGTTAGCCGCCTTGCTGCTCTGCCCCGGAGACCGCCTGTTTCAGGCGAGAACCGGGACTGAATGCCGGACGCTTGCCGGCCGCAATGTTGATGGTCTCGCCGGTTCGCGGATTCCGCCCGGTTCGGGCGGCGGTGTTGGTGACGCGGAAGTTTCCGAAGCCCGTCAGCCGAACTTCGTTGCCCTTTTGCAGTTCGCTGCTGATGGTGTCGAGCACTGCCTCAACCGCCCGCTGCGCCTGAGACTTGTTCAGCCCCGCTTGCTCGGCGACCTGCTGGACCAGCTCCGTTTTACCGATGGGCATGCCTTACCTCCTACGTGACACTTGTGCGTCCGTGATCATTCTATCACCGCGTTTGTCAAATGTCTCAGGTTTTTGGCTTCTCTGAGCCAAAAATGCTCCTTATCCGCCGCTCACCTCCTCACGGTGCCTCTCATCCACCCATTCGTCAAGTGTTTTTTCACGGGTGAAGCGTTTCGGCTGGCGCCCCTGTAGCGCGGCGATGACGTTTTTGTACCCGTACTTTCGTCCGAATGTGACGATGACATCGAGACCGGCATCACGCGTTCCTGCCCGCTCCCACGCCGTCAGAATCTCCGGTTTGATCTTCTCGAACTCTTCCTCGCTCAGTCCGGCCATACATGCCCCCTGCGGTATTTTCACTATCGTACTCGCGGTGTCACAGGTCGGGCACGGCCGACGTTCTGTCGGTACGATGGAGGCAAGACGGTCATGATCATCGGACGAATGCTGGCCGCGGCGGCCGTCGCCGTGGTCTCATCCACGCCTCATCACCTGCCGAGTCGACCGGGGGCAGCTGCCTACAAGTTTTCGACGGCGGGGCCGGTCATGATGGTCACGTCGGTGACCATCGCGGTGGACGGCGTGGTGAGGGTTTCTCACCGCGGCTTTTGTACGCCGGTCAACCCGGACCAGAGCATCCCGCATCGTGCTCTGGTCCGTGTGATGCATCTTGCCGATCGGGTCGGCTTCTTTTCACTTCCGTCCTACATTCGAGGACAGCAGACCGTCGATACCGTTGGACCGAGCGCCACGGTGTACACGACGGCCGGTGCCAAGACGGTGGCAGTCGGCGTGGGCGCCTCGAATCGGGCCTTCAGCGCTGTCTACGATGCGTTGCGGCACCTGGTGCCCTTGACACACCGCTGTGGAGGGTAGAGACGCCCGAGAGGCTGTTTGCTCCAGATCGCGAGGCATTCCAGCGGTCCCTACTCGCCTGGTATGACACGCACCGCCGTGAGCTGCCCTGGCGCGGGGATCGAGACCCGTACCATGTCCTCGTCAGTGAGGTCATGCTGCAGCAAACGGGAGTGGATCGCGTAATTCCGAAATACCGGGAGTTTCTCGATCGCTTTCCCACCATCAGGACACTGGCCGATGCCTCAACCGGGGACGTGCTGCGGGCCTGGCACGGGCTCGGATATAACCGACGTGCCCTCAATCTCAAGCGGCTGGCGGACGTCGTTGTCCGTGACTATAGCAGCGTCCTGCCCGGTGAGCCGGATGCCCTGCAACGTCTCCCCGGTATCGGTCGCTACACCGCACACGCTGTCGCTTGCTTCGCCTTCGGCGCGCAGGTGCCGGTCGTTGATACCAACGTGCGCCGTGTCCTCTCGGGGTTCGTCGGCCGGGAGTTGTCGGAGCGCGAGGCGTGGGATGTGGCGGCCGACGTGCTACCGCCGAATCGCGCCGAAGACTGGAACCAGGCCCTGATGGACTATGGCGCCACGGTCTATCGCGCGCGGCCGAAGCGGCGGGGATCCGGCGCGGCGCCCTTTGAGACGACGAATCGCTTCTGGCGAGGGCGCATCATTGCCGCTCTGCGGGAGCATCCCTCCCTGGCAATGCCGTCCCTGCTGCGCGCTCTGCCGGCGCCGGCCGACGAGTCTCACGTTCGCTCCCTCATTCGGACCCTGAACGAGGAGGGATTGGTGCAGTACGACGCCGGATCGGACGAGGTGGCGCTACCGGAGTAGCGCGGCGTCAAGAGATCGGCGTGCCTTTGCGTCGCCGCTTGTCGGCGTACATGCGCTCGTCGGCCAGAGCCAGAACCTGACGCACGTTCCCGGCATCGCTGGGCCAGCACGCCGCCCCGGTGCTGATCGACAGTGGAACCCCGAGCGCACGCGAGAGCGCTCCTGTTCCTTCCGCGATGCGCTGTATGAGCGTCGCGGCCACGGCCGGGCCATCGTCCTGAGCGATTGTGCTCAGGAGCACGACGAACTCGTCACCGCCATAACGAGCGGCGAAGTCGTAGGGGCGCAGCAGTCCCGCAATACGTTCGCCGACGCCCCTTATCACTTCATCTCCTCGGGTGTGCCCGTAGCGATCGTTGATGAGCTTCATGTTGTCGAGATCGAGGAACACCACGGCGAAGCCGGTGCCCAGGCGACGGCTCCGAGCGGCTTCCCGCTGTAGCATCTCCTCGAAGGCACGGCGGTTGTGAAGTCCGGAAACGGGATCGCGTGATGTGTACCGGCCGTATTGAATCAGGCTCGCAATATGTGCCGCCGCCTTGACCGCGAGCGACATGTCACGAGCTGTGTACTCGGCCCCGTCGAGACGGTCGGTAGCGTTGAAGACGCCTTCGATGCCGGCATCGGTGCGGATCGGCACGCTGATGAACGTTTCGCCGTTCGCGAAGCCGAGAAGCGGCTCTCCGCGCTCCGCCACGACTCCGGCGATTCCCTCGCCCGATCGTACCTGGATCGTGGCGGCCAGGCGCGGGTCGATCCCGACCGATGCCGCCACCGTATACACCGGATCCACCGTCTCCCGCAGCAGCAACGTGGCCCGGCCGGCGTCGAGCAGCTGAACGGTCGTGCCGAAGGCGGACCGAATAGGATCGAATCCCGCCTCGTCCGGCTCACTCACCAGATCCGCGACCATGTTCTCTTTCCCTGCGGCATTCTCAACACGCTCATGATGCCCATCCCCCACCGACACTTCCCCCCCGCGGTGTACGAACCCACCGCTGTGCGCGCCCGGTCTTGAATACCGCCATCTTTGCCCACTTCTTGGCCCGCGTCAAGATGCAAAAGATGGTACATCCGGCGCGGTCCTCCTGGGGCTACTTGTTGTGGTGGTCTCGCTCCCCGCGATGCTTGCCTTTGTCCTTGCCCTGGCCCTGGTCGTCTGGACTCCGACCGGTACCGGTGGGACTGGGCGACGGCTCTGTTACCGGTGGGGCTTGAGTGGGCGAAGTTCCCGGCGGCACGGACGGCACTGTGACGACACCCGTCTGGGTAGTAGTGGTCGAGTACACGGGCGGGTGCCCGGTGGCGGCCGTTTTCTTTGTCTTGGGAGCGCCGGTATACGTCGTGGTGGTTGGTGGACGTGGCACGACGACGGGTTGTCGCCCGACAGTCGGCACGGCCGGGGGCTTGGGAGGGGTCGCGGTGGCTTTGCGGCGCGGGGGTGCCGTGGGCCTTGGACGGCTAGGAGTGCGAGTCGCGGGCGGCGACGTCGGGACGCGGGTCGGGACCGTCGTTCGCCGCGATGTCGTCCGGTGATGACCGCCGGTGGTTTTCACGACGGCGGCGACACCGCGTGACGCCGCACCGCTTGTCGTGCCGGTCGTGCGCGCCGCCACGGTCTTCCCGGCCCCCGTGGAGTGCCCCGCATGCGTGGAGGCCGTGGCGTGCCGGCTCTGCCTGCCAGGTCCTCCCGCCGCAATCAAGCGTGGCGGACTGGCTCGCACGACAAACTGCCCACCGCCGGCCGTTGGACCCATGTACGTCTGGGTTCCAGGCACCAGCGCGGCGACACTCCATCCGTGCCGGCCTGGCTTCAAGACGACCCAGGCACACGTTCCATGAACGACGCGGGTGCCGGCGCCTCCGACATGGAGACGATAGCCGATCGCATGAGGGACGGTGTGCCAGCAGAGGAGTGCGGAGTGGTGCGTGGTGCGACGCACCTGCAGAGCGACCGGACGTGAGACGACCGGGGGAAGGACCGTGAAGCTCCGGGCATGTCCAAAGCGCGTCCAGTGACCGTTCACGAGCGCCTGCACGCGATAACGATAGGTCTGGCGGCCGACGACGGCGAGGTCGATGCCCGTATGGTGCGTCGTGACGACGCGAGCGGACCGCCACTGCGACGCCGACGCGCTCTGTCCCGTCAGAATCTGAACGCGGTACAGCGTGGCGTGCGGCACGTGGGACCAGTGTAGATGAACGGTCTGCCCCGAGTGAACAGGACCACCCGTATACAGGCCGGCGACCGGAGGGCGAGCTGTCTGCACGCCGTGGCGCGCCAGAGACAGGACCGAGAATGCGGCGACCAGCAGAATAATCCCGGCAACCAGCGCCGCCGGCAAGATTGGAACGCGCTGGTGCTGAGTGACTGGACGCGCGGCGTCAACCCGAAGGGGCGGTCGCGGCAGCTCGACCGGCTCGGCCGTGGCGCTCGTGGCCATTCCCGCGGCATGAAGTAGTGCGAGATCGTACGCGGACCGGCGCGCGTGGCCCGACAACAGATCGCGTTGTATCTGCCGGATTCGCTCCCAGAGGGCGGCCGATGCGGCCGCATCATGGTAGGCCAGCTCGTCGGCGTGGCGCACCAGGCGACGAAGCGACGCCCGAATGGCCGATGGGGAGGCTGAAAGGTCCAGGCCTAGGACGTCATAGTGGCTCGGGTCCGGCATCGGGTGGGGATCCTCTCGGGGGGATAGTCCGCCTCAGGGGGCCTCGCCACCACCGCCGCGCAGCTGCTCGTGGATGCGCTCCAGAAGTTGGTGGGTGTTGACGCCGTCCGTCGGACAATGGACTAATCCTACTCGCATCGGGGTCCCAACTTCAACGGTTTTAAGAAATTCCTCGGTCCGCTCCGTCACGCGCCGCGCCACCAGCCGGCTGTCTCCGTCAACGTGCGGGAAAAGCAAGGCGAAACGTTCCTCGTCGTACCGGCTGACGACGTCATAGGGGCGCGTGACGCGACGCAGCAGATCGGCCAGCCGGTGCATCGTTGCCTCATGGACATCTTCGCGCCCCTCGGCTCGTAGCGCGGCAAGGCCAGGCATGTCCAGCACCAGGAGCACGAAAGGGCTGCCGGTGCGGTTACTGCGCGCCAATTCACGGTCCAGCGCCTCATGGAACCCAAGCTGGCCAGGCAGGCCCGTCGCCGCATCGCGGGCTCCCGTCTCCTGTTGACTCAGTAGATAGGCAAGGTGGCGAGCCAACTCGCGGGCCCGCGTCACGTCGAGGTCGTCGAAGTCGGCGCCGTTTCGCTGCGTCAAATTGACGACGCCAAGCACGCCATGCGGCCCTTCAATCGGCACGCAGATGAAGCGGGCATCTTCGGCGGCGCCGAAGAGAGTGACATTTCGCTCGGCGGCGATCCCGGCGATTCCCTGACCAATGGGGATCCGGACAGTCGGTGAGACGTCAGGGTCGAGGCCGATGGCTGCGGCTACCGTCAGCTCCGCGCCATCACTCAGGAGAAGACTGGCTCGCTGCGCGCCAAGCAGATGCACTCCGGCGAAGAACGCCCAGCGCACCGGATCGGTCGCGTCATCTCGCAGGAGTTCGAAGGCGCGGTCACTCGCCATTCGTCGGCTCTCCAACAAACGGCAGCATGACAGCCTCAATCACCTCGGCCACCCCCCAGTGGCGGACCCGACCAGGCGGGCCGCGCGAACATGGCTACTATCCACCATCCTCGGCGCGCAAGTCCAGCGTCTCAGGACTTTTGGCCCCCACCGATGGGTCATACCGCGTGGGCCTGTTCACTGACGTCTTCTGCCCGCGAGAAGCGCAAACCGGCGACGAGCGAGACCATCAGAGCTCCGGCCAGTGCGACCGGAAAGAACGCTGCGATCGGCCGCCCCGTCGCGTCCCAGAATGCTCCACCGAGCAGCGATCCGATAAAGGGACACGTGTACGAGACGGTAAACATGGCGGCACTGACACGGTGCACATCGTGAGGAGCGGCGATCAGGGGAGGAAGCGCCAGTGCCAGGACAAAGATGGCAGCCGAGGCAAACCCAAGCATCCCTCCCAGCAGGACGACGCTGACTCCGCCGAGCGGCATGCCGAGTGCCCCGAGAACGGTGAGACCGCCCGCCACGGCGATTGGCCAGCGGCGCGCAATGAACAGGTGGGGAAAGGCGCCGATCAAGAGCGAGGGCGGAATCTGACCGAAGTTGATAACGGTGAGGGCCGGCGTAATTAGCGCGGCATGATGAGTGACCTTCAAGTAGTCGGGGACGAAAGCGTTGATCCCCCAATACGAGATCGAGGCGCTGCCGAGAATCAAGCCAAGCCGCCAGGTCAGCGGATTGGTCCAATCCGGCCACCAGCGAACCCGGGGCTGCCCTTGGGGCAACGGCACGTGACGGGACCCGGCAAAGACCAGGACCAGGGCCACCAGGGGAAAAAGCGACCAGACGGCGACCGACGAGGGCCACGATCCGGTCCATACCAGCACGGCTCCCGTCAGTGCGGCTGAAATCAGCTCTCCGATCAGGAGGCCGTTTGAGTAGACGGCGGTCGCCAGTCCCACCCGGCTGGGAAGCCACTGCCGCACTAGCGATGGTAAGGCCGGTTGCGACACCGAGATACCGACGCCCATCACCACGGTCATCGCAAACAGGATAGGCGCGGAGGCACCGACTCCGCGCAGGGCGCCCGCAGCCGCCACGGTGAGCAGTCCCGCCATAAGGGCTCGGCGCGGCCCGAGGCGGGAAACCAGCAACGACCCAGGGACCGCGGCCACGGCCAGTAGAAAGATCGGCAGTGCGGTCAGGGCTCCCACCGCCGCCTCGCTGAGCCGCAAACTGTGATGAATCACCGGCAGCGCCGGGGGGATTGCCAAAATGGTGATCCGCAGACTGATCCCGGCGAGCCACAGCGAAATAAGGTAGCGCCGGGCGGGAGTGAGGACGACGCGCATGGCCTCTCAGCCTAGCCGACGCTACGTGGCGTCGGTCTCTCTCGGGTCGAGCAAGCCGGCTATTTCTTGTAGAAGCGGTTCGGCGGCCCGAATCTCGTGCGGTGACGCGTCCCCACGGGCCACGATCTCCGCCGCGACAAGGAGAAGAGCCCAGGGAACGCGCGGATACGTCTCCCGTGCGGCGGCGTCCAGCCCCTGGATAACGGGCGCCGCGGCCCGCAGGCGGTCGTCAACCGGCGCCGACCAGGCCAGGATTTCTCGGACCGTCTCGAGATCGGCTGACGGCACTACTGAGAAAGCGCGACGCGATAGACGGCAGCAGTCAGCGTTGCCAGTACCAGCAAGACGAAGACGATTTGAGCCCAAGCCGCGTGGTGAATGAGGATGCCGACGACGATGGTGATCGCGACCCCGATGGCCAGCACGAGGTCGCCGACGACGAAATCCCAGACCCAGAGGACGGCATCTCTTACGACATTCATGGCTACGATCCTGCTTGTCGCAACGAGGATGGAACCTCGGCACGGCCCCGCGAGAGTGCCAGGACAAGGATCCAGGAAGCCACGAGATAGACCGCCAGCAGCGGCAGAATCACGAGGTCGCCTCGCCACCAGCTGATGCCGACTCCCTCACCTGCCCAGAACGTGCCGAAGGTGGTGAGCATGATGCCCACCACGAACTTGAGGGTGTTCTCCGGAACGCGTTCCAGGGGACGGCGCAACAGATAGCCGACCACGGCGACGAAGGCGGCTGCGACCACCGCGCCTATGACCGCCGACCCCATGGCACGTGCACCCGAGCCGAGCGCCAGCACGATCAGCGTGACTTCCAGCATCTCCAGAAACACTCCATTAAAGGAGGCGGTTGCTCCGGGCCAATCTATGCCGGACCGGGACCCACTCACTCCCCGCAGAACCTCCACTTCGTGCTCGAACTCGTTCGCCTCATTCCGTTGCGCCTTGAGGCCGGAATAGCGCAGCACGGCCTTCTTGAGCCACTGCAATCCGAAGAGGAGAAGAAACACACCGACCGCAGTTCGCAGAGCACCCAGCGGGAAGAGACGCAGGATGGCGACACCGAATATGACGATGATGATGGCGAGGATGACGAGCGCGGCGATCGCCCCGACCAGGGAGCTGCGCCAGCCGCGGGTCACGCCGACCGCCAGCACGACCGTGAAAGCCTCCACGAATTCGACGGCGGATGCCAATGCCGACGCCACCAGAACAAAGACGTTCGCGCTCATCGCCTCACCTCCCGCACCCTTCCATGATGAACGATGCGTTGCGTGGCACGAAAACTGTAGTCAGCGAGGGGGAAAAGGAGGGGGATATGCACAACGAGTCCATATCCGACGAGCGCTCGACGGTCCGGGGCGTTGTCGCCGCCGTCGCCGGCCTCACGCTACTCATGAAAGGCCAGCGTCTGGGTGCTGCCATTCTCGCCGCGGCCTTCGCGACCATCAATTTGTTGGTTCAAGTCCGACGCAGCGAGACAGGGACGCCGAGCTCCGCTCAGCCGGGCGACCTGGTCGTCGAACGGCGCCCGCCCCGGGGAGGTCCGGACGAGCGTGTGTTGGGTCAACTATCGACGGTACCGGCCGATCAGACCAACCGCCGCCGCGAAAGCGCAGCCCAGAAACCCGAGAAGAAAAAGGGCGGGCCGCTCGGTTTCTACCACGCCTATATGCAGCGTCATCCGCGCTTGCAGGGCTTCGTCGAGAAGCTGGGGAAAGACAACATCGGCATGCTCGCCGCCTTCGTCTCGTGGAGCATCCTCACGTCCGTCGCGCCGATCATCGCGGGGCTCGTCTTTATCAGCAGCTTATTCCTCCGGACGCCGGCGGATCAGCAGCTGGTGATCAACCACCTGTCGGCCGCGACGCAAGGGGCGTTCAGCAAGGGGTTGGTCACGCAGATCGTCCATGCCTCGGTTTCCCATCGCGGCTTGCTGGGCATCATCGGTCTCGTCGGCTTGTTCTGGGGCGGCTCGAATGTCGGGGGATCGTTCTCGACGGCCTTTCAAGCCATCTTCGAGGTGAGTGGCCGCAACTTTATCAAGGAGAAGGCGATAGACATCGGCATGCTGTTCGTGTTCACGGCCCTTATGCTGGTCATCATCGCGGCGGCCGCGGTGGGCGCGATCCTCAGCACCATCCTGGGCCATCTGCCGGTTCCCGGCGTGACATGGGGGGTCGGCGTGCTGGTCAACATCGTCGCCTCGTTCCTGCTGTTTGCGTCGATTTACTTGGTGTTCCCCAACATCAAGTCCAGGCTCCGGCTCCCCAACGTGTGGAAGGGCGCGCTGCTCTCGGCGATCCTGTTCACGATCCTGAGCGAGGCATGGGGGATCTACGCCGGCCTCCAGCACTTCAACAAGTACGGTCAGGTCATGGCCACGGTTCTGATATTGACGGCGTGGATCTACTTCTTCTCTCTCATCCTGATGATTGGCGCCGAAGTGGTGGCGGTCGATGCGATTGAAGAGGCGAAGCACCACCATGAATCCGTCGGCCCCCCAACCCAGGACAGCGTGCCGCAACACGAGGTGTTGAGAAGCCAGCCGGCCAAGTAGCGCCGAATTAGACCGAGAGCCGGCCACGTCGTTTCCGGCATACTGGGGCTGCGCGTGACGTAGCTGAACACCTCGCGCGCGTCGGTTCGACGTGGCCGGCCATCGTGGCCCGCCCGTAGTGGCCGACTCCGTATTGGCCGACCCCGTAGTGGCCGGCCCGAGTGCCGGCCAGCCCTATGGCCCAATAGCCGCGCGGCCGACGCCACAAGACGGAACTCGGCATGGACAGAATCCTCGTACTGCGAACTCAGGAGGTGACATGGCGGACGCAGTCTCCGTCGTGGAGCACCCCTTAGTCGAGAACGCCCTTGTCGCGCTCCGCAGCGTCGGCACCGGCACCGATGAGTTTCGGCGTCATGCCCGACTCCTGACCCTCATCCTGGCGTTTCATGTGCTGCGTGATCTGCCGACGCGTCAGGTGCGCGTGGAGACCCCGCTCGAAGAGACAGAAGGACATGTCATTGACCGAAGTGTGATCTTCGTGCCGGTCCTGCGCGCCGGCCTCGCCATGCTCGACGCCATGAGCGATTTCGTTCCCGGCAGCAAGGTCGGCTTCGTGGGGCTGGAGAGGGACGAGAAGACCGCCATCGCGCACAGCTACTACCAGAAACTTCCGGCGCAGTTAGAGAACGCCGAAACCATCATTCTCGATCCCATGCTGGCGACAGGCGGGTCGGCGATCGCCACCGCCGATCTTCTTAAGGAGAGCCGCGCCTCGCGGATTCGTCTGGCCTGCATCGTGGCTGCTCCGGAGGGGATCGCTGCCTTGCGCGCCAAACATCCAGATGTCCGCATCTTCACCGCCGCCATTGATGACAGTCTGAACGAGCGCAAGTTCATCGTTCCCGGCCTGGGCGACTTCGGGGATCGCTATTTCGGTACGACCTAAAAACACAAGCCGCCCTACGGCCCTCCCTTTGCCGACCCCGTGTTCCAGGGTGGGATCTTGCCCCGCACGCCCACGAGCGGGCAGGAACGCAATCCCTCGGCATTCGTGTTGGATCGAAAGAGAAGACCGCGGACGGTTGCGCTGTAGTTTGACGCATTTCGTCAGAAAGGTCAACGGGTGGACTCGGCCGGGCCGCAGCCTTCTTTCGCTTTGAAGGCGCGCAGGCCGAGAAACAGTGGAATCTCGCGTCGCGCCAATGCATCAGCCTTCTTCGAGGACGTGCCCGTGGTCAGCTGCTCGGCCGGAACCTCGACCATGCGATCGAGATACAGCCCATGGTCGGACAGACCATTGACATACGACTGCAGAGGCCGGTGAAAGCTGCGCGTGGGCGGCTCGCCGGCAAGCGGGCGCAGCGGCACCGGGAGCGGAGTCAGGTAGCGGTCGATGCGGCGGTACGTCAGCTTGCGGTTCTCGTCCCAGCCCCACCCGCTCTGGCGAGGAATACGGAAGGACGGGTGGGTGAGGAGGATGACCACCTGTCCGCCCGGGCGCAGCGCCCACGCGGTGCCCGCCAACACGTCGTCGAGCGGGTCCATGTCTTGGATGCTGAGGAGAAACACGGCAGCGTCGAACGAGGAGGCCGTGAGCCCCTCAATTGCCGGCAGCTTGGTTGCATCTCCCAGGAGAAAGGTCGCTTGCCGGCCATGACGCCGGCGCGCCATCTCGAGCAGGCGCGGACTCGCGTCGATTCCAACTATGACCGCGCCGGCCCTGGCAAGGAACGGGACCAGGACGCCCTGGCCGGCGCCGACGTCAAGGATGCGCTCGCCGGGATGTGGATCGAGCAGAGTAAGGACGGTGGGAATCGCCAAGCGGCGGTGATGCTCGCTGCCGCCCTCACCGACCCACCCGTCGTACCAATGCGCCAGGGCGTCCCAGCTGGTTCCCGCTGCCACACGCGGGCGCCGGCCCGGGCGCGAGCTCGGTCTCGACGGGCGCTCCTTCATCTTCTACTCCTTCAGCGCAGCGCAACCGCGAACCCCGCCGCCAGAATCACCAGCAGAGCGGCGGTCAGGAGGACGAACGGACGATCCTTCTCGCGCAGAAAGCGGACCAACGCGACGACGACGCCGGCCAGAGGCGTGGCGAAGAGGAGCAGGATGCCCAGATCGAGCAAGGCAGCCGGATTCCCGCCAAAGAGCGAAGGGAAGACGCGAGCCAGCGGCACGACAGACGATCCCTGGTGACTCGACGCGGCCGCCCCTAGCGCCCCGATCAGCATGACGGCGATGCTGAGATACAGGCCACCGCGGAGAGTCTGTCCAATCGCCCCGTCAGTCGCCGTCTCATCCGGCCCGATCTGGTTCATCATCTATCCGCCGCCGATTCCGAAAATACGCAGCGTCATCTGCACGGCATAAACGAGAAGCACGACGGTGAACAGATCACGCAGCAAGCGCTGGCTGAGGCGCGACAGAATCTGCGAACCGATCGACGCTCCCAGAAAGACACCGATCGTCACGGGAATGGCCAGCGCCGGATCAATGTATGACGGCTTATGGTTGTAGTAGACGAAGGCGCCCGCCATCGCCGTGATGCCGATCACGTAAGTACTCGTCGTCGTCGCGACTTTGATCGGCACTCCCATCAACAAGGTCATGACCGGGACCTGCACGATGCCGCCGCCCACTCCAAGGAGCCCGGAAATCAGTCCGGCAACCGACGACGCGCCGACGCCGATGGGAATGTTCCGGACGTGGTACACGATCGTCTGCCGCGATGCATCGTCCCAAAATCGGTCTCGCATCCGGAGCCGTCCCTCACCCGCGGTCTCTCCCTTGTCTCTCGGTGCCGCGGGTGCCTGACGCCGGCCTCGTAGCATCCGATAGGCGCTGACCGCCAGGACCAGCGCAAACACAGCGGCCAGCACTCTCGGGTTGACCGACGTGGCCAGCAGGGCGCCGATCACGGCACTCGGTGCCGTCGCCAGCGCCAGGAGCAGGCCCAACCGAACGTCGGCGACGTGGCGCCGCACGTAGACGTTTCCTCCCCCCAGTGAGGTGGCGATGACGGCCACGATACTGGCGGCGATCGCCGTCTTGAGGTGCACGCCCAAAAACAGGGTGAGCGACGGAATGATGAACAGCCCGCCGCCGATGCCAAGGACCGATCCGAAGGCCCCCGCCAGAAGCGCAATGACGAAGGAAACGGCGGTCGAGACGATCGGCACCACCGCCCTCCCCCCGCGAAGATGCCCCATGCTACCAGGCTGTATAATCCCCTCGTCCCGGACCCGTGCGGTTCCGGGCTTTTCACTCAGAAGGACCTCGCGTGGCAATCGTGGCTGTCGCCAACCAGAAGGGCGGCGTCGGAAAGACGACGACGGTCGTCAACCTGGCAGCATATCTCGGTGCGCTCGGAGCGCGAGTGTTGGTGGTGGACTGCGACGCGCAGGCCAACAGCACGAGCTTCTTTGGGATCGAGGCCGCCACCGGGCTCTATGAGGTGCTGACACGTGACGTCGATGCGGACGCCACGATCAGGGCCACCGAGACGCAGGGCGTTCACCTGATCGCAGCCACGCCCGCTCTCGCCGGCGCCGATATCGAGCTGCTGATGCGCGGCGGTGACCCCAACGCGGTGCTCCGTGACGCGCTCGCGCCGATTCGGCAGCAGTACAGCTACATTCTGCTCGATTGCCCGCCGTCGCTCGGCGTCATGACCGTCAACGCGCTGGTCGCCGCCGACGCCGTGCTGGTACCCGTGCAGTGCGAGTACCTTGCGCTCGAGGGATTGGCTCGCTTCATGGCGACGCTCGATCGTGTCCGCGTCCAGTCCAATCCGGGACTACGCCTCTTCGGGTTGGTCATGACGATGTTTGACGCGCGAACCGTGCTGTCGCACCAGGTGACGGAAGAGGTTCGCCGCCACTACCCGTCTCTGACGTTCCAGACCGTGATTCCGCGCAACGTGCGGCTCAGCGAAGCGCCCAGCTTCGGGCGGCCCATCCTCGCCTATGATCCATACTCGCGGGGCGCGGAAGCGTACCGCTCGCTCGCCGTGGAAGTGGCGGAGCGGGCGCCGGCATTGGTGTCATGACAACAGGTCGAGGGCGTCGGGGCCTGGGACGGGGTCTGGACGCGCTGCTTCCCGGGGGGCGAGACGTGCTGGAGGTCGAGCCGGCGCGCATCGAGCCCAACCCCGAACAGCCGCGTCAGCACTTTGATCGAGAAGCCCTCGAGTCGCTTGCGGCGTCAATCCGCGAGCACGGAGTGGTCCAGCCGCTCATCGTCACCCGCGTGGGTGATGATCGTTACCGCCTCGTGATCGGCGAGCGCCGCTGGCGGGCGGCGCGCCTGGCGGAGGTGCCGCGTGTTCCGGTCGTCGTCCGGGAGGCGACAGACCGCCAGACTCTGGAGATCGCGCTCGTCGAAAACATCCAGCGTGCCGATCTCAATCCACTGGAGGAAGCGGCCGCGTATCATCGCCTCACCGAGGATTTCGGATTGACCCAGCAGCAGGTCGCGCAACAGGTGGGACGCAGCCGTGTCGCCGTGGCCAATACGTTGCGTCTCCTCGCCCTGCCCGACACTGTCAAACGGGCGCTCATCGAGCGGCGCATTACGGAAGGTCACGCCCGCGCCCTGCTGGGAGTCGGCGATGCGCAAACGCAGCTGGCCGTTTTGTCGCGCGTCGAGCGTGAAGACCTCACCGTGCGGCAAACCGAAGACCTGGTACGGGCCCTCGGGGAGCGTCCCCGTCCGTCTGCTCCGCCACGTCCGCCAGATCCGAATCTGGTGGCCATCGAGGACGATCTGCGCCGCTCCCTGGGCACGCGCGTCTCCGTTCGCCCCGGCAAGCGCGGAGGCCGCATCGTGATCGAGTACTTCTCCGACGACGAATTTCAAAGCCTGTACGATCGTCTACGCGGCTGAGCGCCGCGACCACCCCATCTGCCGGCGATGGACGGGTTGAGCTTGCTCACCCCAATGGCCATGGACTGAGCGGAGGGCGCCGAGTGACGTCCTGCTCAGTTCGTCCGTACGTCAAATGCGTCACGCAGCCCGTCGCCCAGGAAGGTCGCCGCCAGGATGAGGACGGTAATCACGCTGACCGTGACGAGGGTTGGCGTCGCATCCATCTGAAGGAAGGTCGCGCTCTGATTGATGAGGAGACCGAGGTCCGGGACGAGCGGGTTGATCAGGCCAAGGAATCCGAGGGCCGAGGTGGTAAAGATAAATCCGGGCACGAGGAGCGCACCCTGCACGAAGAGAATGCCCAGCATGTTGGGCAGGAAATGACGCCGAATCATGCCGGCCCGCGTGCCGCCAACCACCTCTGTCGCCTCGATAAACGGTGACTCGCGCAGCCGCAATGTCTCGGCGCGGGCGATGCGCATGATGAGCGGCCATCCGTCGGTGGCGAGAAAGATGGTGACCATGACATAGCGCCCGGCGGGGCCGAGGATGCCGTCCAGGGCACGGCCGTACAGCGCGATGAACAGGATCAATAGGATAAAGCCCGGGACAACCCAGATCAGCTCCGTAATCCGGTTAAGGATCGAGTCAATCCAGCCGCCGTACAGACCGGCGACGACCCCGAGCACGGCACCCAGCACGGTACACAGGATGGAGCCGGCAATGGCCGTCCCCAACGGACCCCGCGTGCCGTAGAGCACCCGCGCGTACATATCGCGTCCCAGCGAGTCCGTCCCGAACCAGTGGGCCCCGCTCGGCGCCTGGTACCACTGCGACGGGTGAAGGTTGTAGGCCATCGGATCCCAATGGGTAAAGAGCGGGGCGAAAGTCGACATGACAGCGGCCGTCAGAAGCACGATGAGAGAGATCAGCGCCGCCTTGTTGGCGAGAAAGCGCCGCCAGGCATCGGCCCAGAAAGTGCGGCTGGCGGGAGCCGGACTGAGCCCCGCATCGGGCTCGACCACCTCCGGCACGAACGGCGAAATATCAGTACGTACGTCTGCCATGGGTTGTCCATCAGAGTATGGCAGAGCAGGCGGCGTCCGGGAGCCGGCGGTGCCTTTAAATGGCACGCGCTATACCTCTTGTTATGTTTGTACAGCGCCGCTCGTTTAGATAGACAACGATGCTTCCATGGTGAGCAAGTAGCGATCTTCATCACGTGGTAGATCACCTCGTGGATGCGCACGTGCGTGCGCCGAGGAAAGGAGGGAGGACCGAGGAAGCACCTTTTTGCGCGCACCATGGCGTCAGTGAATATCCACCCAGAAACAGTCGACACTCAGGAGTTTGGATTTTGAGTAAGTTCATGCGGGCCGCCCTCTCGCTGGGCACGGCCGTCACCGTTGCCGCCGCCTTTGCGGTGAGCGCGCAGCCGGGTCTGACGTCGGCCCATTCCGGCCACGCCAAGACCAAGATCGGCACCCTCACGTTCGCCGGGTTCATCTCACCGAACCTGCACCTGGCCAATACGCTCGACCCGGCCCAGGTCCAGGACGCGAATGACCTCGGTGTCATTGCGCTCGTGAACCAGGAAGTCGTGATTATCGACGACACGGGCAGAGTGGTCTGCGAGCTCTGCACGCACTGGACGGTGAGCCCGAACCACAAGGTCTACACGTTCTACATGCGCAAAGCGCACTTCTCGAACGGAGACAAGGTGACCGCGGCGGACGCCGTCGCCTCTATCCGAGAGGCGCTGGCCGCCAAGACGTCGTCGCCGGTCGCCTACTACGACCAGACGATCGCCGGATACGACAACTACAACGCCGGTAAGAGCAGTTTCCTCGGTGTGAAGGCGCTCAGCGGCAATCGCCTGCAGGTCACGACCAGCAAGCCGGTCGCGTATTTCTTGAAGGCGTTCACCTACATCACGAACACGGTTCTCGATCAGCGAGTGGTCAAGGGAATCAACCGCACCGCCAAGGGCAATGCCCTGACCACTGACTGTCAGAAGAACGTGGGCGCCGGACCCTTCAAGTTCCAGTGCCAGGGCCATGCTTTCACCAGGGCGGGAGCGTCGCCGCGCTACCTGCTGGTTCCGAACCCGCACTACTTTGGTCCCAAGCCCCACGTCAACATGGACCTGCTGTCGATCGGCACCAGCGAGACGGCGTACAACGAGTTCCTGGCCGGCAAGCTTGATGCGGTAGGTCTCCCCTCCCAGTATCTAAGCCGCTGGCAGGGCAATCACGCGGTGTTCCACGCGGTTCCGACGTCGCAGATCACCTACGACAGCCTCAACACCTACACGGCTCCGTTCAACAATGTGAACTGCCGTCTGGCCTGGGCCTGGGGCATCAACCGCAACACGATCTCCACGATCGTTCACCATGAGGCGAAACCGCTCTACACCATCGTGCCGCCCTCGAGTGCCTTCCTCGGGCACTGGAACGGCGCCGGTGTCCCGCACTACAACCTGGCCAAGGCGCAGAGCTACTTCGCCAAGTGCCCGGGTGGCGCCACTGCCAAGTTCCAGTACGACTACCCGACGGGTAGCCAGGATTCCGACAACTGGGCGACCGCCGAGGTCGGCATGCTGCAGAAGGTCGGATTCAAGGGCGTGACTCCGAACGGCCAGCAGTACAACGACTGGGCCAACGCCGTCGGCCAGCCGATGAATAAGACCGGCACCATTGCCGTTCAGAACGGCTGGATCATGGACTACCCGGACTCGCAGGACTACGTGTCACTCCTGTTCCAGTGCCACGCCGCCTACGACATTACCGGGTGGTGCAACAGCCGGTTCGACAAGCTGACCACGGAAGCCGACAGTTCCTTCAATTCGAAGGTGCGTGCTCGCCTCTACGAGCAGGCGCAGAAGATCGCGCTGAACTCCGGCATGCCGGTCCAGCTCGAGAACTACTACGCGTACTACCTGCGTAAGGCCAGCGTCAAGGGCTACACCGACACGTTCACCTGTGGCGGCGAGTGCCCGAAGGACCTGCCGAACGGTCTGCCCAACTGGGCGGGCGTCAGTCCGTAACTCTCGTCCGGCGATGTAGAAGCCGGGGGGCCACGGCCCCCCGGCTTCCTCCTATCGCTCAGTTGTTAGAATTAGAAAAGCTACCCCGCCGAGAGGTTCCGCATGGCGTTCCTCAGTTTCTTCATCAAGCGCTTCATCGCCATGATCGTCGTGGTGTGGGCGATCACCACGCTGGTGTTCTTTCTGGCCCACGCCTCGCCGTATGATCCGATCCGATTGATCCTGGGTCAGAAGTATTTGGGCGATCCCAGAGGATATCGCGTAATGCGTCACCTCTTCGGGCTTGACCAATCCGTGTGGCAGCAATACACGAACTATCTCGGTGGTCTTCTGCACGGCGACCTGGGCTATTCGGAGGAGCAGACGGCCCTCGGCACGCCCGTGTGGGATATGATCCGCAGCGGCGTGCCGCAGTCTGTGAAGCTGGGCGGCTGGGCCCTGCTCGTCGGCCTGCTGGTCGGCCTCCCCTCCGGGCTCATCTCGGCCCTCCGCCAGAACAAGCCGGTGGCCGATCACGCGAATCAGTTCGTGATGATGCTCATGTTTGCCGTCCCCGTCTTCGTGCTGGCGCCGATCGCGCAGCTCATCTTCGGGGTGGAGTTGAAGTGGCTGCCGGTTGCCGGGTGGGGTGATCCGGGGCTCCTCGGTGTCAAAGAGATGATCATGCCGGTCGGCCTTTTCGCCATGGGTATCGCCGGATACTTCTCCAAGAGTTTCCGCAGCTTTTTGCTCGAGGTGCTGAGCCAGGACTACATCCGGACGGCGCGCGCGAAAGGGCTCAAGCAGCGTGTCATCATCTATCTGCACGCCATCAAGAACACTCTGCTGCCGCTGGCGACCATCATCGGTCCCACCATCGCCTTCCTCGTCACCGGCGCCTTCATCATCGAATCGTTCTTCAATATCCCGGGCATCGGCTCCATCACGGTAACGGCGGCCACGAGTTCCGACTATCCCGTGATCGAAGCCACCACCATCCTGATCGCGATCGCCGTCGTCGTGATGAACTTCCTGACCGACGTCTTCTACGCGATGGTCGATCCGCGCGTACGTCTGGAATAGGGGGCGTCATGGCACAGCCGAGCGAACCACTTCCCAGCCAGAGTTACAACCGAGATGCCCAGCGGGATGAAGCTGGGGGTGCTGTCCTTGTCGCGGCGACGGAAGCGGAAGCGGCTCCGCGTTCCATCAGCTCCCCGATGCGGGATGCCTGGCGGCGCTTTCGCCACAACTGGGCGGCGATGATCTCCTTGATCATCATTCTGATCCTGATCGTCATGTCGATCTTTGCGCCGCTCATGCATACGTCCGACCCGATGGCATCGGATTTCACGGATCTCAACGCGTTTCCCAGCTGGCATCACTGGTTCGGGACCGACGGCCTGGGGCGCGATACGTACAGCCGGCTCGTCTACGGCATGCGGGTCACCTTCGTCGTCGGCATTGTCGGGGCGGCGATTACCACGATCCTCGGCATGCTGCTCGGCGTCATCTCCGGGTATTTCGGCGGCATTGTCGATGCCCTTCTCGCCCGCTTTACCGACCTGATGTTCGCGTTTCCCTCTTTCATCCTGGCGCTTATCATCATCTCCTTCTACGGAAGCTGGGCGAACTCGCTGGGCATGGGCGGCGCCGGGCGCGTGGTGCTCCTGGTGATCGTCTTCGCCATCGTCGGCTGGCCGGGCCTGATGCGTTTCGTTCGCTCGCTCGTTCTCAGCATGAAGGAGCAGCAGTTCATCGAGGCGGCACGCACGGTCGGCACGGGATCGTGGGCCATCATGATTCGCCATCTTCTCCCGAATACGTACGGCCTCGTGCTGGTGCAGGCCAGCTTCATCGTCATTGGCTTCATCGGCACCGAGGCGGTGCTGAGTCTGCTGGGCCTGGGCGTGCAGGCGCCAAACCCGGATTTGGGCGTCATGTTGTCGCAGGGGGCGTCGGTCCTGGACCTGAATTACTGGGAGGTGCTGGCCCCGGCCATCGTCCTCGCCATTCTGATCCTGACCTTTACGTTCCTGGGCGACGGCGTTCGCGACGCGGTGGACCCGCGCACCAAGGGATAGGGGCCCGCGGCCTCTGCACTAGAACGGACGCGGCGTGACGATACGGCAGACGGCCATCGTGGGCGCCGGTCCTGCCGGGCTGATTGCGTACCTCATCCTGCGCTATCACGGCGTGCCCGCCCACCAGATCGTGGTGCTCGACGATCGCCGTGACGTGCTGGATGCGTGGGCGGCCTGTTCGGCCGCGATTGCGCAGCGAGCGATGCGGTCGGAGAGCGAGGGCCACTTCTTTGCCACCGACTTTCCGGGATTCGCTCTGCTCGACTCGATTCGGGAACGCTCCCCGCTGCCCCTGCTTCGGTCCGTCTTCAACCGCTACCACCCCACTCTCCGCGATGTCGTCAGCCACGGGCGCGGCCTGGCATCGTACTACGACCTGGACGCGTCGCGCCGTTACTGCCGCGTGACAGCGGTGCGGCGCGAGATGCATCCATCTCCGCACCTGACTCTCGAGACAACCGACGGCACAGTGAGCGCTCGCCATGTCCTCCTCGCTCTGGGACATGGCCCGCTGCGCTGGCCCGCTGTTGATCCCGAGGCGCTCCCTGAGCTAGCCGGACGCCTGACGCACGCATATCAGCCAAAGGACTATCGCCCCGGAAAGACCGTGGTGATCGGCAGCGGGATGGCCGCGACGGGGGAATGGGTCAACGCGCTTCGCGCCGGAGCGGAGGTGGTCGCGGTCCGGCGCCGGCCCGTCTTGACGCGGCAGGCGCTGTCTGCCCCGCGCTGCGCCTTCGGCGGGGGCTGGCTGGATCGCTACCATCGCTTGCCGGCAACCGAGAGGGCGCGGGTTCTGGCCAATCTGGGGCGGGGAAGCTCGCCCCGCCCGCGCGAGTGGAGCCGCGTCCTGAGCCGGGCCGAGCGGGAAGGACGGCTCTCCCACCGGGTCGGCGACGTGCTCGCTATCGCCGCGCACGGGCCGCATATCGACGTCCACATCCAGGGTGAAGCCGGCGAGGAGACGCTCGCGGCGGAGAGCGTGATCGCTGCCACCGGCTTCCGGTACGGTTGGCGGGAGCACGGAATAACGCGCGACCTCGTCGACACCTACGGGCTGGCGACGTACGGCGATCATCTCATTCTGGCGGATGATTGTGTCGTTCCACGCCTGTCCCGTCCCGACTCGGTGGTCGCGGTGACCGGTCCACTCTCGCGCTGGGCCTTTCCCGCGGCGGATTCCTTTGCCGCGGTGAAGTACGCGGGCCGCCGCTTTACCGAGCATGCGACGGGGCAACGCGCCTTTGGTCCGCAGCTGCGCGGGTGGATCGGCATGGTGCGAGCCGGTCTTCCCTCGCCGGAGTCCACCTGATGTGCTTCTCGCCGGCGGGGCGCGTCCAGACGCGGCTGGCGGCGTTGCTGCCGGCCCTGCTCCTGGCCATCGCCCTTACCTGGATCACCGGCGACCAGCGGTACCTGACGATGCTGGTCACCATGACGCTGGTCGCGCTGGATCTCGACATCCTGCTCTACCCCCACCTGATCACCTACCAGCCCCGCTGGCTGACCTATCTGCTCGGTCTCGCCGAGTTCTTCATCATCCTCGCCGTGGTGCGCTGGCTGGCCGGGACGCTTCCGCTGGGCAGCATCATCGCGTTCTACGCGGCATCCTGGATTGCCGGGTACCTGACCGTTCACACCATCCTGCCCACGCTCGATCCGATGTGGGCCGAGCACGGCGGCGAGATCGGACGCTCCAGCGTCACGACGGGACTGGGACGTGGACTGGTGGCCCGGGTGCGCGATCTGCTGGCTGCTCCCTCCGGCGACGCTCTGATGATCGTGGCGCTGCTGCTGGTGGCCGCCCTCGCGCTCCTCGCTCTCCCCGTCACCGCCACGCCGGCCGACATCGCCGTCTCGCTGGCCGGCGCCATGCTTGCGGCGCTCGTCGGCCGCCGGCTGGACTGGGCCGGATCCGCGGGCTGGGGGACCGCCGTCATCCTGGGGCTGCTCGTTCCCCTCCTCCTGCGCAACCCTGATCCGCTCGTATTCCTGGCGGCCGGAGCGTGCGCTGTTCTCCTGGCTTCCGGCCCGCGCGTCGCCGGCCAGGCGCTGCTCAACCCCGCCGCGGCCACGCTCGTTCTCTTCGTTCTGCTGGTCCCCGGCACCTATACGTCGGATGCGCAGTGGGGCAACTCCGTTCTCCTTCTGCTGATCCTCGCCAACCTCGGGCTCTTCCTGGCGGCCCGCCGGGGTCTGGCCCCGGAAGCGGCCGGTTTCGGCCTCGTGCTGGCCGGTTGGGTTGTGCTGCAGTCCCCTCATCAGCCGCAGAGCGTGCTGCTCACGTTGCCGCAGCTGCTCCCGACGGCGATCGTCTTCTTTGGCGGCTTTGTCCTCCCGGATCCGGCCACCTCGCCGCATGGCGCCGCGCGGCAGGGTGCGTTCGGCGCCGCCGTGGCGGTCCTGGGACTGGCTCTCCGGTCCGACGGGATCGGCCTCCCCTTCGTGGTGGCGCTCCTTATTGCCAACGAGGTGTGGGCCGTCATCTCACTCCTCGGCCGGCGACGTGTGTCGCCGAGTCGTCCCGGCGCGTTGCTGACGCGGCGATCGTTTCTCCGCGCCGGCGCCGCCGCTGCCGGGGCGCTGTTCCTCGGCGCGTCAGTGCGTCGGCTGGGCCAGGTTGACCCCGCCCTCCTCGCCCTGCCTGCCGACGCCGCCTTCGCCGGTGGGCGCAACGTGCCCCATTTCACCAACGTGGTCGCCGCGGCCGGCATCGCCGCCTCCCACCACGGAGATCCGAGCGAACGCAGTCCGGCCATCGGGACGGGGGTGGCCTGGGGAGATTACGACGGCGACGGCCGGCTCGACCTCTACGTGACCGATCACATGGCGCCCTCCCATCTGTATCGCAATAACGGCGACGGGACCTTTACGGATGTCGCTCATGACGCGGGAGTTGCCAACCCCGGCCGGGCGACCTCGGCGACGTTCGTCGACTACGACAACGACGGCCGGCTCGATCTGTACGTCGGCGTGGCCTACGGCCCCAATCGTCTCTATCACAACAATGGCGACGGCACGTTCACCGACGTGACCGATGACTCCGGATTGGGCGACCCGGGCAGGACCATGTCGACCGTCTGGGCGGACTACGACGGTGACGGCTATCTCGATGTCTTCGTCGCCAACTACACGGTGAGCCCCATCGCCTTCACCCCGAACACCACGCCGCTGGAGAATCTCCGCACGGTCAGCCACGTGCCGCGGCCCACGAACCGTCTTTACCACAACAACGGCGACGGCACCTTCACCGACGTGACCCATCTGCTGGGGTTTGATGAGACACGCGGCCTGGGCTTCTCTGCGGTCTGGTTCGACTACAACAACGACGGGCGTCCCGACCTCTATGTGTGCTACGACTTCGGGGAGATCGTCCGGCCCAACACGCTCTGGCGGAACGATGGGCCGGGGCCCGACGGATGGCGCTTCACGCCGGTGCAGACCGAGCTGGGCGTGGCGACACAGGCCAATCCGATGGGCGTTGCCAGCGGCGACTACCTCGGGAACGGGTGGCTGGATCTGGCGGTGTCGAATATCGGCCCCAATATGCTCTACACGAACCGGCACGGCACGGGCTTCACCGATCGAGCGGAAGCCGCGGGGGTTACCCACCGCAATGTCGTCGTCGACAACGCCCTGGACCCATCCATGACCTGGGGGACCACCTTCGCCGATCTCAACAATGACGGCTGGCAAGACCTCTACATCGTGGCCGGCGCCATGGATTTCGAGAACGTGCCGCAACCGAACCTCGTGTATCTCAATAACGGCCACGGCGGCTTCATCGACGTGTCGGCCCCCTCCGGCGCCAATGACCCTGGACAGGGACGAAGCGTGGCCGTCGGCGATTACGATGGCGACGGCCGTCTCGACCTCTTTGTCGCCAACTACGGTCAGCCGCCGCTGCTCTACAGGAGCGTGGGGCCGGATGCCGGCCATCACTGGGTGAGGCTGCAGCTGGAAGGAACGCGGAGTAATCGCGACGCCGTCGGCGCTCGCGTCACCCTGCGTTGCGACGGACTTCCCCCGCAGACCCAGGAGGTCCAGATCGGTCAGGGTCTCGGCTCCTGCAACGACCGCGCGCTGCACTTCGGTCTCGGCAAGGCCGCCGGCGTGTCCTCCGTTGAGATCCGCTGGCCGAGCGGCGCGCGGCAGGCCCTACGCGGGCTCCAGGTCGATCGCGTCCACCGTCTTCGAGAGCCTGGCCCATCGAGGTGGACGTAACAATTCGGCCGGCGTGACCGACCGCGTCACGCCTGATTGGCGGCGAGCCTCCGCTTTTCCGCCTGCCTCAGTTCTCGCTCGAGGAAGAAGTTGAGGAGGGTCCGCAAGAGGATGACGCCGCCCAGCACCAGCAGCTCGCGTTCTTGCGGGTGGAGGGCGGTCGAGATGATATCGGCACCGACTTGAAATTCGAGGGCGAGCGCGAAGGAGCGGCCCAGCGACAGCCGGATGCCTTCCTTGGGAATCTCTCCTCCTCGCAGCTTCAGAAGGTCGAGAAGATAGGTCAGGAGACCCCGGACGGCGGCGACAAGCACCACGATGCCGCCGGCCAGATCGGCGACGAAGACAGCGAACTCGAGGATGACCGTGAGATACCGGTCGATGGGCAGGCCGCTCAGCGTGTTGGCGACCAACAGCAGGTGCATCGCCGACGAGAGGGCAGTTTGTATGCCAATGCGACGGATCCGCGGCACGTACCTTGCTCCCGTTCAATGCCATGACGGAACAGGATTATCTCGCCGCGGCGCGGCGAGAGCTGGAGGGCGGCGCGGAGCTTCGCCGCGTCCTGTCGCTCCTGCAGGATCAGGAGGCACACGTGTCGCGCGAAGTGCGGAATGACGTTCCGCTCTCGCGGCGGGCGGCCCGGGCGGCCGAGAACCTTGATCTCGCCGTGCTCTGCCTGGACCGGCGAGACGATGCGCAGGCTCGATTCCATCTGGACCGCGCTCTGACACTCCTTCAGAGTCTGGACCAGGACATCGCCCACCAGACGCGCGCCACCGACCAGGCCGAGAACCGCCGCCACTTCATGAGCGGCTGACAGCTACCCGATCAGTCTGATCTCATCCTCCACCTGGCGCACGGCGGTGGGAGAGCGCCGGTTCCCTCGGGCTCGTTGCAGCATGCGCGCTCGCTCATCGGGGCCGACGAGCAGCAGACGTTTCTGGGAGGGAGACGCGGACGGCGTGGCGATCGCCACATAGGAGACGACCAGGAGATCCTCGACCTCGTCGATGGTGAGCGTGTGCGCCTCGGCGACATCCAGGTCGCGCCCCAGCGCGCGCAGGAGCGCGGCGTACCCGTTGCTCGTCTCCTCGGCGTCCGTCTCGCCCCGGTTCCGCCGCATCAGACGGTCGCGCGCGTGGAGGACGTCGAAGCTGAAGTGGCGCGCCTCGATACCCAGCGTGTCTCCCGGCGGTTGGTAGCGCACCGCGAATCCGTCGGGCAGCTCGATCAGGCAGATCGACGTGGCGCCGAACGCATCGAGATACGTGCCCAGGGCGCGCAGCAGAGATTGATACGGGGCTCGCCTCGCGGGACCGGTGCGGCGAATCGGCGTGGGACCGGTGCGTGTCTTCAACGCGTCCTCCGAGATCTACAGACTCGTCGCGTAGCGTAGCATACCGCCGTCGATGAAGTACGAGCTGCCGGTCACGTAGGCCGCCTCGTCCGATGCCAGGTAGACCGCCAGACCTGCCACATCCTCCGGCTTGCCCATGCGATGCAGGGGAATGACGCTGAGGAGCTTGTCCATCGCCGCCGGATCAGCCTTGAGAGGAGCATCCATCGGCGTGTCGATGGCGCCGGGCCCGATGTCGTTGCACGTAATGTTGTGGGGCGCCAGCTCCAGGCACATCGTCCGCATCAGCATGCGCAGTCCACCCTTGGCGGCGCAGTAGGGCGCGTTCGTCGGCATGGGGAGATCCTCGTGGACGGAGGAGATGTTGATGATACGCCCGCCGCGGCCCTGCCGCACCATCTGCTGCGCCGCCGCCTGCGCACAGAGAAACGGGCCGGTCAGATCGACGGCCAGGACTTTCTGCCACAGATCAAGGGAGACCTCGAGAAACGGCACCTTCTTCTCGATGCCCGCGTTGTTGACGAGGATGTCGAGCCCGCCGTGCGCCGACACCGCCTGCTCGATGAGTCGCTGCACGTCCGCCGGATTGGTGATGTCCGCGACCTGCGCCTGTGCCTTGCCGCCCGCGTCGGTCACGGCTTTCACGACGGCCTGGGCGTCGGCCTCCTGCCCGGACACGTAATCCAGAGTGACCGATGCGCCCTCGCGCGCGAATCGCTCGACAATCGCGCGGCCGATCCCGGTCGCGGCTCCCGTGACAATCGCGGATTTCCCCTGCAGACGCACGTCCGCCTCCTTTTCCATGCCCCCGGTTTCGTCAACTCCGCCTGTACCATTGTAGGATCATGTTTTTGCGCCGCCGTCCCGCCATCGACGTCACGCTCTACGGCCGGCCCGGCTGCCACCTCTGTGAGGACGCCGGCCGTCTGCTGCGACGCCTCCGGCGCCGCTACAACCTGCACATAACCGACGTCGACATCAGCGGTGACCCCGATCTGGTGCGGCGGTACGACATCGTGATCCCGGTGATCAGGGCCGGCGCCGAGGAGATCTCGGCACCCATCCGCGAGCAGGATGTGCGCGACCTCCTGGAGAGAGCCGTTTCGTCGCGTCCCCCGGAACCGTCCGCCTGAAGCCCCGCACATCGGTATCTCTGCGCATGCCGACAGAGCGTTCGGAACAACTCTTGCTGCACTACCGCCTCGTGGGCAGAATCTTCAAAGGAGCTATCGCCGGCCTCGTGGCCACACTCGTCATGACAGGCGTCATCTTCGGCGCCCGACGCGCCGGATGGCTGGGACGGCTGCCTCCCAAGGAGATCACGCAGCGAGCTGAGCAGCAGGTCGGCATCGATCCGGCATCGCAGACGCCCGAGGAGTTCACGGCGAGCTGGATCGTCAGCCACTTCGGATATGGCGCCGCCTGCGGGGGGCTCTATGGCCTGATGCGTCCGTTGCTGCCGTTGCCGGGCGCCCTCGCCGGGGCGCTGTTCGGGCTCGGGCTCTGGGCGGTCAGCTATCTCAAGCTCATGCCCGCAATGAACCTCTATCCTCCGGTCCAGAAGGATGATCCCTCGCGCGCGTCCACCATGGTCGTGGCGCACGTTGTGTACGGTGGTGTGTTAGGAGTGATCACGGGCCGCCGGTAGCCGTTCGATCTCGTGGGAGAGAGGCCGGTGGCGCCGTTCTTGTGCGAACAGGGGCAACAGCAGCGGAGGCGAGAGGATGAAAGCATCAGCGATCAAAGGCTTGCAGGTCCGGCCCGCCGGTGGAGAGGAGGTCACCGGCACGGTCGCGGACCTGATTCTCGACACCGACGAGCGCCGTGTGGTGGCGGTCCAGGTGAACCGGCTGGAAAACGTCGAAATGTATGTCCTGGCGGCCGGCGATATCGAAGGGATCAGTGAGAACGGCATGACCGCGCGCCGGGACGCCGTCCTGCTGCCCCAGGAGGACGCGGCCAACTACCTAACACTCCCCACCTTCAACCGCCTGCTCGACCAGAAGGCGATGACGGAGGGCGGCGATGTCCTCGGCAAGCTCGCCGATATCGACGTCAATACCGACACCTGGGAGATCGACGGCTATGGCATCGTCAACAATCTGGCCGAGGACCTGGCGCAGGGTGAGCACGAGTTGAGCCCCGACCAGGTGCTCTCGGCCGGCGCGCACATGCTTCTCGTCTCTCCGTCCGGACAAGCGTGATGAACGGCAATCCGGTGGAGGCGATGCGTGTCGAGGCGCAGCGCGCGGTACCCGCCGGCGAGGCGGGGGACGATGTCGATCGCGGCGAGGAGTATGTCTACTCCACGTCGGGCTGTCCGACCTGCGGCATCCTTCTCGGCGGGAGCCTCTCCGAACCTCCCACCTCGGATGATCCGGAGGCGCTACGCACCCAGGCCGAGCAGCTGCGTGGGCTGGCATCCGCTCTCGACGGAGGGAGGGCGCGTGTCGAGGACATTCGGGCACGCCTGGACGACCTGTGCCCGGTGTGCCGCGCCACCATGGACCCCCGCAGAGCCCGTGGTACCCCGGACGAGGTTGCCGGGCGCCTGCGCACCCAGGCCGGCCTCCTGGAGGACCGGGCCACGGCCATCGAGCGATCGTCGCTCTATAGGCCCTGAATCGGCGTCTTCGTCGTCCGGACCCCGCGTTCCTGCCGGCAACCGCACTCGCTCTGCGTTGACCGCGGGCCGGCCCAGCCGCTACAGTGCGTCGTGAGCTGCTATCCCATCGTGCGCCGTCAATCCGCGGCCCTTGTCGTCAGCAGCCGGCCCCGACGCCCCAGCCGCCGCGGTGCCGCCTGGCTCGCCGCCTACGCCGCGCGCGAGACTGCGTATCGGCGGGCACTGGCGCCACGGTACAACCAACCGGACAGCCCCTGGTATCTAGCCTAAAATCATCACTCTGAACAGGGTCTTCCCTCCCTATTTGGGCTTGCCAATCTGCTGCCAACCTGCCTATAGTGCAGCATGCAAAAACGTGTCCTCGGGAATCGGGGATCGCGGCCACCTCTGAAAGCGTGATGAAATGAACCGACGCGCTCTGCTGATCGTCCTGGTCCTCGTGGTAGCGGCGGTGGTCGTCGTGTACATGATGATGGGGAAAACCACCGGCCAGGCGGCGGCACATAAGACCACGCCGACCCACCACGTCAACGCGGTCCTCCACACCGAAGAGGTCTACGCCGTCCAATTGCTGCCCGTTCTTGATCGCAGTGCGTCCGACTTCTCGTCGGTCGCCGCCAGGGCCGGCCGCACCTCAAATCTCGGCAAGCTGAACAACCTCTGCGGATCGGTCATCCCCGAGCTCTCGGTGATGGAATCGCGCGCCGACGGCGTTCCGCATACCTTCCAGTGGTGGACGCCGGCCGGCCACATGCACCACCATCTGTTTGCCCTCTATCACGACATGCTCGGCGCCGCCGTGGCCTGCCAGACGGATGCGAGTAATGGCGATAGCGCCGATGCCGGTACTGCCGTGCACCAGATGCAAGGGTCGGCCGCGAAGCTGCGCCGGATGGACAGCTACCTACACTATCTCGCCAACAAACTCGGTAAGGCGGAGCGGCAGAGAGTCAAGCACCGCGCGCAGCTGACGAAAAAGCACAGGTCTAAAGCGAAGCACAGCTAGCGCCGCGCCGACCGCGACCCCGTTCACTATGCCCCGAACACCCTGACGGGGAACGCGTAGAACACGATCGCCGCCATGGCATACAGGGCGATGAGCTCCACGCCCTCCAGCCAGTTGCTCTCGCCGTCATGGCCGATGTAGGCAAAGATGATCACGAGCAGGGCGAGGATCACCAGCTCGACGGGGCTGAAGACGAGCGACATGTGGTGCGTCGTCAGGCTGTAGAGGACGATGACGGGCGCGACGAAGGTGGCGATCTGGATGGATGACGCCGACGCGATGCCGAGCGACAGATCCAGCCCCGATCCCGACCCGGCCGGCGCGCCCCCGCGCTGCACCGCCAGCCGGACGGCGGCGTACCCTTCCGCCACGTTTCCGGCATTGGCGACGATGACGATCCCGACGAACACCTGCGTCCAGTGCAGCACGCCAGTCACCGCCGTCACCGTGCCCGTGAGGATATCGGTGACCGGGACCAGCGCGGCCGTGGCCAGGACGAGCACGAGCAGACTGAACTGCCATGGCCAGGGAGCTGTCTCTTCCGCCTCTCCCAGTTCCTCGATCATCGAGGCATCGCGGCCCGGATAGAAGTGGCGCAGCGACTCCAGCCCGAAGATGCTGAAAAGGATGTAGGCGATGTAGGCCAGCAGCAACACCACGGCGATCGCCGCGCTGACGTCGGTGATCGGCGAACCGGGGCCGGAGCAGGCGCCCGGTCCGCAGAGAACCAGCGCGCCGACGGACGGGAAGACCAGGGCGGCCACGGTGAGCATCATGAGCACGCTGTGGTGGCCGGCCTCGCGTGCGTCGAAGCGCGGCGCGCGATAGAGCAGACCGGCCGCGACATAACATAGGCCCATGATGAGAGCCGAGTTGCTGATGAGGGCGCCGACGATCGTCGCCTTGACCAGCGGGATCAGCCCCTTCTGGACGCCGAAGTAGCCGACCAGCAGATCGGGTGCATTCCCGAAGGTGGCATTGAGCAGCCCGCCGATTTTCCCGCCGAGGCGATCGGCCAGATACTCCGTGGCGGCGCCGATAAAGGCCGCCAGCGGGATGACCGCGCCCACCGAGAGGAAGAACTGGACGGGGAGCGGCCAGCTCAGGAAGCCGGAGAGCAGGGCGAGGACGACGAGGGAGAGGAGCGCGCCCATGACGCGCTGCTCTCCATTAAATGCAATGCGGCCCCCCAGCAAACGCCACCTCCGCGGCCCAGAGTGACTGCGGAGGGGCCGCTGTCCATTATGCCGCGCTCACCTCCGCCGTCCGGGCCAGCCGGCAGGCCCGCTCGGCTGCCCGCTGGGCGCGTTGCGCCCTCTCGCGAATCTCCGTTTCCGGCGCCACCCAGCCATACCACTGCAGCCACTGGGCGCACTCCTCGGCCTCGATCAAGGCCGTGGCGACCAATGCCCGCTCCTCCATGGCCCAGCCCTCGGTCGACTGGCGGACGTCCTGGGCGATGAGCGTGAGCGCGCTCACCACCTCCAGTAGCCCGTGCCGGTCGATCCGGCGCGCGTCGACATCCTCACCCAGGCGAACGATCCACGCTTCGATCTCCTGCGGTCTCATGACGGTCTCCTTCCGGGATCTGTACTGGCAAGACGGCGAGGGGCGGAAAAACTTGCTACCCGGATTCGGCGGGATGACGAAAGACCTGGTAGTCGTCGGTGACCGGCGGGAAGTCGATCAGAGACTCGAACAGGTGCAGCCGCTCCGCATACTCTCCCGACTCGTCGATCGCCTGCACATCCTCCCTGGTGTTCCAGAAAAGGAGGATGGCGGCATCCCCGTCCCTCTCATCGCCCAGGAGATAGGCATCGCGGAAGCCGGTCCACGAGGAGCGGGCAGCGGGGAGAAACTGCTGCTCATAGATGTGGAGGAAGTCCTGGAAGCGCTCCGGCGGCAGCTGGAATGAGGTGAGGCGCGCATACATTCCTGTCTCCTTCACGAGGGTGATGCGTCTCATGCTAGCCGCCGTCGTGGTCCGAAAGGAGGATGACGTGGAGCGTCGATCGTGCTAGACTCGCCACTGACGCGTCAGATGCGTCGCGGCGCTGGTCACATCACAGAGTTGTGGGGAGGTAGCGGCGAACGGGGCGCGTCACCGGCGCTGCGTCGCCGTGCGTTGCTCCACGAGCGTCAATCGTCGGCGAGCTCGAGGGACCGGCTACGGTCCTGAACACAGCGGGACGCGATCAGATTGAGCGCGTCGTGAGGAGAGTGTTGGATTGAACATTCGGCTCTGGACGTATCAGGCCCGGCGTTGGCTCCTGTATGCCATGCTTCCTGCGGTGGTGATCGGCACTCTGGCGGTCGTTTACGCCTCCCACGAGCCCAACACCTACCAGACGTCGGTGGTTTTGTATGTCCAGGTGCCTGCGGCTGACGCCGCGGTGCCCGGCAGCACGGATGTCTACACCAGCCAGGCGATCATCCCGACGTACAGCCAGATGATCACCGCACCGATCATCGCGCGCGTCGTTGACCATGCGATGGCGACGCGGTATCCGGGGTATCGTCTCGAGGCTCACGATCTCAAGGTAATCGGACCTCAGACGCTCACATCCCAACAACAAACTCAACTGTTGACGGTCACGGTAACGGATACGGACGCGGTGCGAGCGGCCGTGGCAGCCAACACGGCCGCTCGTTCGTTCATAAAGCGGATCACCGCCATACAGCGAGCACGATTTCGTGGCGGCGCGCGGTCCATTCAGCGCCAGATCAACGTGACTCGGGCCAATATCCAGGCCGTGTCTCAGCGCATCGCATCGTACGCCGGAAGCCAGGCCGGGCTGGCCGATCTCAAAGCTCAGCTGAGCTCCTATCAGAGCATCTACCAGACGCTCCTGGCGGCACAGCAGGAGTTTCGCGTCGGCAAGATCACGGCGCTGAACGCCGTGAAAGTATTTTCGCCGGCACAGGTACCCACTTCACCGATCGGCCCCCACCCGGCCCGTACCGGGTTCCTGGCTGCTCTGGTGGCTTTTCTGCTGTGCGCCGGCGGCGTCTTGGCGTACGACTACGTCGACGACTCGCCGCGTTCCGCCGAAGAGATCGCAGATATCGTGGGCGCTCCCATTCTGGGGGCCGTGCAACGGTTTGATTCGGCCAGGGCCGGGGCGATATTGGTTGCGGCGGACCGGCCGCCGGCTGCGGAAGCCTATCGGATCATCCGTACCAATATCTTGTTCTCGGCTGCCGATCGTCGGCCACGAGTCATCGTGGTCACCAGCGCCTTGCCGTTGGAAGGAAAGAGCGCGACCGCTGCGAACCTCGCTCAGGTGCTTGCGGAATCAGGGCGGACCACGACATTGGTCGACGGCGATCTCCGCCGGCCCTCCCTACACACCATGTTCGGCGTGGGCCAGGGGGACGGCTTGAGCGATCTGTTGACCGGCGAGACCCCACTGAACGGTCACGGACTGCGAGCGACACGCGAGCCGTCCTTGCAGTTCCTGGCGTCCGGCTCCGCGGCGCCACGCCCCGCGGACTTATTGGGGTCGCCCCGAATGGATGCGCTGGTGCGGCATCTGAGAGAGGAGTCCGACGTGGTGGTCATTGATGCGCCCCCACTGCTGACCGTCACTGACGCCGCGCTCCTGGCCACCGTTGCCGACGCCGTCGTCCTGGTCGTCGATCCGCACCGCAGCGCGCGCCGTGATCTGGTCCGCGCGCGGGCAGTCGTCGAGGCGGTTGGGGGACGCATCCTGGGGACGGTCATCAATCGCGTGGACAAGCATGCTCCGGGCTACTACTCGTACTGTTATCGGCACCACGACGGTTATCCTGATAACCGCGACGTCGCGGAGCGGCCGGCGCCGGCGAGGGCGATCAACACTGAAGAGCCGGTGACCCGCTAAACCGTGTGCGGGATCTGCGGCATGGCCGCGGTGGACGAACCGGCCGTTCCCGGACCGGTGGAGCTCATGTGCGACGCACTCCGGCACCGTGGTCCGGATGACAGCGGGCTCTATGTCGCTCCTGATCATAGGTGCGTCCTCGGCAACCGACGCCTGGCCGTTCTCGACCTCAGTCCGGCCGGCCGCATGCCGATGGCGACCGAGGACGGGCGCTTCCATCTGACCTACAACGGCGAGGTGTACAACTTTCCTGAGCTGCGCCGTGAGCTGGAGTCCCGCGGTCACCGTTTCCGCTCTGATACCGACACCGAAGTCGTTCTCCGGTCGCTGGTGGAGTGGGGTCCTCGGGCGGTGACGCGCTTCAACGGTATGTTCGCCTTCGCCCTCTGGGATGCCGAGCACCGTGCCCTTTTGCTGGCACGCGACCGCATGGGCATCAAACCTCTCTACTACGCGCTGGCGGGCAACACGATTCTCTTCGGCTCGGAGATCCGCGCGATTCTGGCGTCCGGTTTGATCTGCCGGGTCGCTGACACGACTGCGCTAAGTGGATACCTGACGTTCGGATCGGTGCCGGATGATCGTACCGCTGTCCGGGGTGTCTCCTCATTGCCGCCCGCCCACTATTGTGAGTGGCGAGCCGGCCGGCTCGCCTTCCACCGCTATTGGGACCATGCCGAGGAGTTACGGTCCGCCCCACCCCTGCCGGCCGAGGAGATGGTCGAGTCCGTCCGGAACGGCCTGAAAGCCGCCGTCGGACGGCACATGTTCAGTGACGCTCCGCTTGGCCTCTTCCTGAGCGGGGGACTCGATTCGACCACCATCGCCGCCCTGATGCGAGCATCCGGCGGCGAGGACCTGCGCGCCGTTTCCATCGTCTTCGATGAAGCCGGCTACGACGAGAGCTCGTCGGCGCGATCGGCCGCACAGCGCTTTGGTCTGCAGCACGTGGAGACACGGGTCGGGGCGATCGATGTCGCCGCCGGGCTGGACAGCATCATCATGGCCATGGACCAGCCAAGCGCGGATGCGGTCAACAGTTACTTTGTCTCGAAAGCGGCGCGCGAGGCCGGTTTGACAGTCGCTCTCTCCGGCCTCGGCGCCGATGAGTTGTTCGGCGGCTATCCAAGCTTCCGTCTCGTTCCGAGGGTACAGTCGGTGCAGCGCACGTTGTCGCGTCTGCCTGGCCATGGCCGACTTCTGCCGCTTCTAGCGCGACGCTCCCGGCTCCCCTACCGCGCGCGAAAGCTGATGTCCTGGAGCGCTGGCGCGGCGACATCGGAGAGAGCCTACGCGGCGGTTCGAGGCGTGATCTCGCCAGGACAGCAGCAGCGGGTAGCGCCGCGGTATACATCTTTCGATTTCGCGAACTATGTCGCCTCGTTCGGAGTCGACGGCCTGGACTCCGCCGAGCGGACCTCGATGTGGGAGTCGCGCCTCTACATGCACAACCAGCTGCTGCGAGACACCGACGCAATGAGCATGGCTCACTCCCTGGAAGTGCGGGTGCCGTTTCTGGATAACGACGTGGTTACGTTGGCAGCGCGGGCGCGCCGGCTGCTGTCGGATGGGCGGAAGAGCGTGATCCTCGGCGCGCGAGAAATCTATTTCCCGATCGGGACGCAGCACCATCCGAAGCGCGGCTTCTCCTTCCCTTTTGCGGAGTGGCTACGAGGTCCACTCAGCGAATGGACGCGCATCGCTCTCGACGAGTTCGCTCTGACCGCGGGAGGTGACGCGGCGTCCATCCGGCGCGATTTTGATGCCGGGCGAATCCACTGGTCTGCGCTCTGGACGCCGGCAGTCCTGGGTCGCTGGCTGAGCGCTCATGGTGTGAGCCTGCCGTGACGCGGTCCATTCATCTGGTGTTCGGGGATGTGTCCTCCTACGGCGGCATTCAACGCTACAACCGGCAACTGATTCGGGCAGCGCATCAGGTCGTGGGTGAAGACGGGCAAGTTCGGGTTCTGAGCCTGAATGACGGGACCGGAGCTCATCCGATCCGGGGGTTTGAGCGCAGACAGCGCGCCCTTGTTCGCCACGCGATCACCCTGGCCCGGGCCGAGAGACCCGACGTGATCGTGCTCGGGCACATCCACTTCGCGCCTCTGGCGCTCACCCTGCGTGCGGTCTCGCCCCGGACGCGGCTATATGCCGTGGCGCACGGCAAGGAAGTCGAGAAGCGCCTGTCGCCGCTGGTTCTGGCCGGCATCGAGCTTTGCCACGGAGTCTTCGCGGTGAGTCAGTCCACTGCCGATCTGCTGCGGAGAGTCCAGGGCGTCAAACGCGCCAAGCTCTACCTTCTCTTCTATGGCTTTGACGCGCGGGCTGGATCGGAGTCCCGACGCACGCGTGGCGACGACCGACACGTTCGTCTGCTAAGCGTGGCCCGTCTCGATTCCGGCGACTCATACAAGGGCATCGACGTCACCATTCGAGCCATGGCGCGGGCCGGCCAGGCAGAACCGGGCCTCAGGTACTCGATCGTAGGGGATGGAGATGACATGCCTCGGCTCCGTGCGCTGTCCCACACGCTCGGAGTCGCCCGCCAAGTGCACTTCGCGGGCAACGTCTGCGATGACGAACTCGATCGCCTCTACGACGCGTGCGACGTTTTCGTTCTGCCGAGCACGCGCGAAGGGCTCGGCATTGTCTATCTCGAGGCGATGGCGCGCGGGAAACCTGTTATCGGCGTGCATGCGGGTGGCGTCGCCGACGTGGTCGTGCATGAAGCCAATGGGTTGCTCGTCAACCGGCCCGATCCGGATGCCGTCGCCGCCGCGATCATCCGCCTGGCCGCCGACGAGGAGTTGAGGACACGACTTGGCGCTTTCGGTCGCGATCGCACCGTCCCGTGCTTCTCCCTGGAGCGCATGTCTCAGCAGTTGCTGTGGGCGCTCGACGGCGCTTCCGTGTGCCGGCCCACCGGTCCTCAGGGGCACGGTCATGACGGTTACACCGCCTTGCCAGAAGCGGGTGTCCGCTCGTGAATGTCCTGGTGTGGAGAGCCTGGGAGCCGATCTATCCCTTT
>JAJPIP010000082.1 GCA_021324655.1 Pseudomonadota bacterium | reverse complement strand
GCTGCACTGGATCGCCGCCGTGTCACTCGGAATCCCGCACCGCCATCGGTCCACCCGGTGTGTCGTGCTCAGTAACTGCTTGAGGTGCGGCATGTAGCCGCGATCCAGCGCCCTCAAGAGGTCCTCGTGTGACAGAGCATCAATCTGGATCAGAACAAAGCCGCGCCGACGCCGCTCAATTTCGCTGAAGGGCAGGCGTAATCGACGCAGGGCCGCAGCCGCCTTCAGGGCAGCGATCGTGCCGCGGAGGGAAAGCCGCACAGCTATACTCCGGTCAGATTTGGGACGCGCGGGATAATTTTAGCGGCTATGACTCGACAGGACTTGACGCACGTTGACGAAACGGGCGCGGCGCGCATGGTCGACGTGACCGAAAAAGCTGTCACGCGGCGCGAAGCGCAAGCCGCGGGGCGCGTCCTCATGGCGCCGGAGACGCTCGACCTCATTCGTCGAAACGCGCTGGCAAAGGGAGACGTGCTGGCCGTGGCGCGCCTGGCCGGGATTATGGCCGCCAAGAGAACCGACGAGTTGATCCCCCTGTGCCACGGACTGGCGCTGACCGGGGTCGATGTGGAGTTCGATCTCGAGGCCGCCCCGGGTTGTATCGATATCGTGGCGACGGCGCGTGTCGAGGGAAAGACCGGTGTTGAGATGGAAGCAATGACGGCCGTTAGCGTGGCCGCGCTCACCATCTACGATATGTGCAAAGCGGTCGACCGCTCCATGGTGCTGTCAGACATCCGTCTGGTGGCCAAGAGCGGAGGCAGGAGCGGCGAGTATCGGCGCTCCTGAACGGTCACTCAGGCGATCTCGTACTCTTTGATCTTGGCGTAGAGCAAGCGTCGATAAATGCCGAGCTGCTTGGCGGCCTGGCTCCGGTTGCCGGCGGCCTGCGTCAGGGCAGCCTTGATCGCCTCCCGCTCTGCCTCGGCCACGATCTCCTTCAGGGGCATGCCGGCGGCCACTTTGTCGGCGATGTGCTCATCGAGGGCGGCGTCACGCTTGTCGGGGGCGCCGGTGAAGACGACGTGGGCGGGAGTTATGACCGAGCCACGAGCCAGAATAATCGCCCGGTGCACGGCGTTCTCCAGCTCACGAACATTGCCGGGCCAGTGATATTCCATCATTCGCCCAAGCGCGTCTTCCGAGATTCGGGGGCTGTTGTCCGGCGAATCACTCCGATACTTCTGTAAGAAGTGCTCGACGAGCAGCGGGACGTCCTCCATGCGTTCGCGCAGCGGAGGCAACTCGATAGCGATCACATTGAGCCGATAGTAGAGATCCTCACGGAAGCGCCCCTCGACGACTTCCTCGCCCAGGTCCCGATTAGTTGCCGCGACGACGCGCGTGTCCACCTTGATCGGGGTGTTACTGCCTACTCGCTCAAATTCCCGTTCTTGCAACACGCGCAGCAACTTCTTTTGCGTGTTCAGTGACATCTCCCCGATCTCGTCGAGGAAAATGCTGCCGCCGTCCGCCATCTCGAACCGTCCCTTCCGTGTCTTGATGGCGCTGGTGAAACTACCTGCCTCGTGCCCGAACAGCTCGCTTTCCAGGAGTGACTCCGTCAGCGACGCGCAGGGGACCTTCACGTACGGCCCGTTTCTCCGATGGGAGTTGAAGTGAATGGCGCCGGCGACGAGTTCTTTGCCGGTGCCGCTCTCGCCGGTGATGAGGATGGTCGCGTCACTCCGGGCAACACGGCCGATGGTTTTGTAGACCTGCTGCATGGCGGGAGTATTGCCGATGATGTTGTCGAGAGGATCGCGGATCGTCTCATCGACGGCCTTCGCCTTGCGTGCAAGCTCACGATGATCGATGGTTCGGCGCACGGTAATGAGCAAATCGTCCAGCTCGAACGGCTTGGTGACGTAGTCGTAGGCGCCGCGCTGGATGGCCTCAATCGCGATATTCGACGTGCCGTACGCCGTCATCGTGAGGACCGGAATGTCGTCAATGTGCTGCCTCTTCATCTGGTCCAGCACTTCAAGGCCGCTGAGCCCCGGCATGCGCACGTCCATGATCACGACGTCCGGCCGATGCTTCGTGATAGCCGGAATCACGTCCCGGCCGGATCGTGCTTCCACCGTGCGGAAGCCCTCGCTCTCGAGAAAACTCTGGAGCAAGCTCCGAATGGACTGATCGTCGTCGGCGACCAGGATCAGTTTCTTCTCGTCCACGGGTTTCCCTTCCTGCCTCATTGTGCCGCGGCCATTGTACCAGTGACCGAACAGTTAAACGCACCGGTCGCCGAGGAATCGTCCGAAACTGTGCGCGAATAGCACAGTCCGGAGCGGGGGCCGTGCTACGATGGCCCGATGAAAGTGATCGGAACGGCCGGTCATATCGATCACGGGAAGTCCACCCTCGTCGAGCGTCTCACCGGCATTGACCCAGACCGCCTCGAGGAAGAGAAGAGGCGAGGCATGACGATCGATCTCGGCTTCGCCTGGCTAACCTTGCCCAGATCGGGCCCGGTGAGTATCGTCGACGTCCCCGGTCACGAGCGGTTCGTGAAGAACATGCTCGCCGGCGTCGGCGGGATCGACGCCGCGTTGCTGGTGGTGGCGGCCGACGAAGGAGTGATGCCGCAGACGCGCGAGCACATCGACATCCTCAGCCTGCTGGATATCCGTGCCGGCGTGATTGCTATCACGAAGTGCGATCTCGTGGACGCCGAGTGGCTGGAGTTAGTCCGCCTTGACGTGACCGACGCGGTGGCCGGGACCTCGATCGCTGATCTGCCGATCGTACCGGTGAGCGCGCGGACGGGTGAAGGATTGCCGGAACTGGTGGAAGCTCTCGACGCGGCCGCGGCTCAAGCGGAGGATCGGGTAGACGGGGCACGCGGATATGTCCCGGTCGATCGCGTTTTCAGCGCCGCGGGATTCGGCACGGTGGTGACGGGCACGCTGCACGACGGGTCAATCGGCGTGGGAGAAACGTGGGAACTCATGCCTGGTCACCGACTGGTCCGAATTCGGTCGCTACAGGTACATCGGCAGCCGGCGCAAACGGCCGGGCCGGGCGCGCGGGTCGCGGTGAATCTCGCGGGGATCGATTACCAGGAGGTGAAGCGCGGTGACGTCCTTGCCTATCCGGGCAGCGTCGGCGAGACAAAACGCTTCGATGCGCGGCTCACGGTTCTTCCCAGCGCACCTTTTTCCCTGGCCCAGGGACTTCCGGTGTCGCTTCACGTCGGTGCCGCGGAGCGGCAGGCGACACTCGCCCTTCTGGATCGAGATGAGCTCGCACCAGGGACGGCCGGCTGGGTTCAGCTGCGGACGACTGACGAGCTGCCGGTGGTCGCGGGTCAACGATTCATAGTCCGCCTCCCGTCGCCGGCCCGAACGGTGGGCGG
>JAJPIP010000053.1 GCA_021324655.1 Pseudomonadota bacterium | reverse complement strand
GGGTGCCCCGCCCGCCCGGACCCGAACCTCCCGCCTCAGCGCCCTGCTCACGCCCGCCGCCTGATCATGCATTCGCCAGCAGTATCCCGAGTGCCGGCCAGCCTGACGCAGGCGCAGACCAAACCGGGCTGGTCGCCACGCGGGGCTACGGGATAATGCACGAGCCCTATCGAGCGGTAAAATACCCCTTGCCAGGCGCGGACTTCTGTGGCAGAATGTCGCCCTGTGGGGAGAAGTATTAACGACCTGGGCGACATCTGCGCCCGCGCCGTGGTCAAGCTCGACACGGCGGCCGACGCGGATACACTGGCCGACGTGGCGACCATCGTGCGGTTAGTGGGAGGGCACCTGCGGCTTCGGCTCACTGATCGGAGCGACGCGGCCCACGCGAAACGGGTCATCCCGGCTTCCGCCATGGCCCTGACCGCGGTCGATCGCCATCTGAAGCATCTCCATCTGCGCGATCCTGGGGCCCGCAACACGGTTGGGCGCTCGCTCCGTTTAGTCACACACGTTCACCGGATTCTGGCTGCCCTCCCGGCGTGATGCGGCCCGTCCTGTCACGAGAGCAGGGCGGAGTGCGTTCTACCCGGAGAGAGGAGGGGCGTGTGACGTATGTGAGACTGCTGGCCGCTGTGCTGGCGGTCGGGCTGCTGGTACTGGTGCCGGTACGAAACCCGGCGCCGGCGGCTGCCCAGAGCGGATGCTTCTTGTCGCCCCCGGCCTCCGACGCCAATCCGGCCGCCCTGGTCGCCGCCGACAATACTTTCGGTTTCCGCCTGCTCGCGGCAACCGGAGGAGAAAAGAATACGTTTCTCTCCCCGGTCAGCGCTGCCCTCGCTCTGCACATGGCCCTGGGCGGCGCTGGGGGCGCTACGGCGGCGAGCATGCAGCGTGCCCTCTCGTTACCGCGTATCACGCGCACGACGCTCGCTGCCGAAGACGAGGCGCTCCTCGATCGCCTGGACGTGGCCGGCGGGCTCACCCTCGGCGACTCGGTGTGGGTGCGAGCCCATGTTCCGATCCAACCGTCATTCCGAAGCTGGGTTCAGGCGCTTGGGACGGTGCGCAGCTTTCGTGGGACATCGCCCGCCGCCCTCAATAACTGGATCGATTGCGCCACGCGCGGCACGATACCCGGGTTCATCCGGTCCATTCCTCGATCCACTCTCGTCTATCTGCTGAATGCCGTCTACTTCCACGGTATTTGGGCCCGTGTCTTCGATCCCAAGGTGACAAGGCTGCATCGCTTCACGACGGCCGCCGGTACGGCCATTCAGGTGCCGATGATGGCACAGCTCAGCCTCTTCCCCTATACCCAGGGACCGGGCTATCAGGCGGTTCGCCTGCCTTACACCGGCGGACGCCTCAGCATGGTCGTCATTCTGCCTCGCTCGCCCGAATTTGTCCGCAGCCTCACGGCGGCCCGCTTCAATCGGATCGTGGGAGCGATGCGGATGCGCGCCGGCTCACTGCTCCTCCCGCGCTTCTCCGTACGGATAGATCGCGACCTCAAGGGCCCGCTCACGGCGCTCGGCATGGGCAACGCCTTCACCGACCGGGCGGACTTCTCGCGTCTGTGCCTGCAGAGGTGTGACCTGAGTGATGTCCGCCAGGGCACCTACCTCTCGATCAACGAACACGGCACGGTTGCCAGCGCCATTACGTCGGCCGGCGTCAGCGCCGTGGCCATCCCGGCCGCCACCTTCCGCATGACGGTCGATCGTCCTTTCCTGCTGGCCATCCAGGATTCGGGTACCGGATCGATCCTCTTCGTCGGCTCTATCGGGAATCCCTGACGCTGGGCGCTCCGGTGTAGCCGGCACGCCTGTTCGCTCACGTGCCCCGCGGACGGTTCCACTCGGGGACATCGCGCGCCAACTCTTTGATAGCACCGGCTTGATGGGCTACGGGAGCAGCAGGTGAAGGTCACCGAACTCGTGCCAGAGGTATCCGGTGGCCAGGGCAGCCTGGTAGGCCAGCTTGAGATGCGCGCGGCCGGCGATTGCCTCCAACATGGCGAGGTGCGAGGAGCGCGGCTCGTGCCAGCCGGTGAGGAGCCCATCAACACCCCTCGTTCCGCGCGCCGGCGTCACCACGACATCCGTCCAGCCGCTGCCCGGATGGACGATCCCTGCCTCGTCGGTGACCGTCTCCAGGGCACGCACCACGGTGGTCCCGACCGCAATAACCAGCCCACCCATCTCACGGGTTGCGTTGGCCAGCTGAGCGGTGGCCGCGGGCACCCGGTAGGGCTCGTCATACGGACGCTCGTCGGCTTCGAGGCTCGCCACGCCCGTGTGGAGCACGAGGGGAGCAATCCGGACTCCGTGAGCGATGAGCGCCGTCAGTAGTTCCGGCGTGAAGGCGCGCCCGGCGGAGGGCATCTCGGCGCTCCCCGTTTCCGTTGCGTAGACGGTCTGATAGGCGGATAACGGCCAGCGTTCGCGCACGTAGCTGTACCGAATGGGGAAGCCCTGCTGCTCCAGGTACGGCGCGGTCTGGACCGGCAGATCGAGGGAAGCAAGCCAGAGGCGAGTGGGCCGTGCGTCGGAACCGGCATGGCACGGCACGAGGAGCCGGGCTATCCCACCGGCCGGGAGGGCCAGGGTTTCAGGGGTGTCAACGAAAACCGGCTGCCGGCTGCCTGTCGTGCGAAGTTCGACGGACCAGAGTCCGCCGGGCAGGCGGGTGGAGAGATGAAGCTCGGCATCGCTCCCGTCCTCTCGCGTGACGGCGAGCGCTGCGTTCATGGTTGCACTGGTATTGATGACGAGGAGATCACCGGGCCGCAGGAACGCGGGTAGACAGCTAAAGGAGGTGTGCTGAATCCTGTTGTCTCCGACGGAGGAGACCAGAAGGCGAACGGCGTCGCGACGCAGGCCCCGCGCTTCCGGCGGTTCGCTTGCCTCCAGCTCGGGAGGAAGCTCGAAGTCGAGCCGATCTGAGAACTCATCCCCATACCGGTCCGCCCGGTTGTCCGGCGACAGCACCGCGCCCGGCCTCTCTTGCGTCTCGGAGGCGGTCATCGTGCCACTCCTGCCGGCACGAGCAGGTCCGTGGCAACATAGCGGCCACTCGGAAAGTCTTCCTCGAGGAGCCGCAGCAGGGCAGGAGCGCGCTCTTCCGGGAGCGGCCGATCGCTGATGTCCTCGCCGGGAAACGCCGCCTGGTGCATCGCAGTTCTCATGTCGCCCGGGTCCAGCCAGAAGACGCGTAACTGCGGATTCTCAGCAGCCAGAACCGCGGAGAGCTGCTCGAGCGCCGCCTTGCCGGATCCGTAGCCTCCCCAGCCCTCGTAGGGCTCGACGGCGGCGTCACTTGTGATGTTGACGATCCGCGTGCCGGGGCGGAGTTCGCTGCGGACAGCCTGGAGCAGGGCGAGCGGCGCGATGACGTTGGTGCGGTAGACGTCCTCGAGCGCGGACAGTGGATAGTCGAGAAGAGACGGCAGAGGGCTGGGACCGAGCGTACTCGCATTGTTGATGACGGCATCGAGCCCGCCCAGACGGCGCACAGCGACCGCCAGGTGGGCGCGGTGTTCGGGATCCGCGACGTCTCCGCTTACCGGTATCACCCGGGTCTGGGACCGCAGTTCGTCCGCGGTAGCAGCCAGGGCTTGCGGATCACGCCCGTCGACGACGAGGATCCAGCCATGATCGGCCAGTTCGCGGGCGACCGCGCGACCGAAACCGCGCGAGGCGCCGGTGATGAGGGCGGTCGGTGCTGTCGTCCTGGATGTCATGGTCTCCTCCGCAGCACTTTGATCAGCAAGCCCGTTTCGACCACGGGGCGAAGACGGTCCGGCGGTAGCGCATCCCGTCGGGGCACCCTGTGCCGGTGGCCGGCCGCTGTCTCCCGGCGTCCCGCAGGATCCGGTGTCGGGCGGAGGCCGCACGCAAGTCGTTCACACGCTCCTCGTACAGCACTGTCAGCAGGTCAGGAGGGATATACATGTCTCGTGTCCTCTCTCGGGTGTCTATCCCAGGGTGGCGCGAGGAGGGGGGCGGCGACACCGTCCTGCCGGTCAGTAGATCACCTGTCTCTTCGGACAGGTGGAGAAGCGGGCCGACCCGAGTTACAGCAGATCGTGCTGTTTGGCCAGGGCGACGGCCTGAGTCCGGTTGGCAGCACCCAGCTTGGCGCAGATCGAATGCACGTGAAACTTCACCGTGCGCTCGGTGATGTACAGGCGCCTGGCCATCTCCTTGGTGGTCAGACCGTCGGCGAGCAGGCCGAGGACCTCTCGCTCGCGTGGACTGAGACCGGTTCGTCCGCGTCGGGAGCTGACTGACGCCACAAGCCGAGCGGCAACCGTGGGCGCGAGAGCCGAATCCCCGTGGTGGACGGTGCGAATGGCGCCGGCGATCTCCGACGCCGTGGCCCCCTTGAGAAGGTATCCGCCGGCCCCCGCGTGCAAGGCGCCAAACACACGCTCCTCGGTGTCATAGGCGGTCAGGACCAGCACCCGCGCGCCGGCGGCGAGTTCCGGAATGGCGGCGATCCCATCCTGGCCCGGTAGCTCGAGGTCGAGAAGCACCACGTCGGGATGGAGCGCGGGAACGATGCGCCGCGCCTCCTCGGCCGAGGAAACGGCATCGACGACGGTCAGGTCCGGCTCGTGGGAGAGGACGGCCACCAGACCATCGCGCACGATGGGATGATCGTCAACGACGAGCACACGGATCACGTCGCGGCATCCTCCCGGGGAACAGACGCCGTCACCGTCGTTCCCATGCCGCCCCGGGTCCGGATGCGCAGGTAGCCGCCAAGGAGGCGCGCCCGCTCCCGCATCCCGACGATGCCGTGGCGTCCCTCGCCTGTGGCCGCCGCATCAAAGCCCGCACCGTCATCCCGGATAGACAGCACGATGCGCCGGTCACGCTGATGGAGCGTCATCAACACCTGCCGGGCGTCGGCGTGAGAGCGAACGTTCGCCAGAGCTTCCTGCGCGATGCGAAAAAGCTCGCCCTCGACCGGCACGGGCAGTTGGCCACAACTTGATGCATCGACCGCCACCCGAATCCCGGTGTCGTGAGTAAAGCGACGCGCCAGTGCCGTCAGGGCGTCGGTCAGCGGCCTTCCGGCAAGCGGGGTGGTTCGAAGATAGAGGACAGAGCGACGCGCCTCCTCCAGGCTGTCGCGCGTCACTGCAAGCGCCTGCTCCAGCCGCGCCCGGGCCTTCTCCGGCTCATCCAACAGATCGGGCAAAGCCGCCTCGATCTGCAGAGCGATCGCCGTCAGCCCCTGAGCCAGGGTATCGTGGATTTCGCGTGCGATCCGCTCTCGCTCCTCGGCGCGCGCCAGGCGGGCGCTCTCCTCTGCCAGCCGCGCTCGCTCCACCGCGATACCCACCTGATAGGCGATGGTCGAGAGCAAGCGCAGTTCGGTTGGCGAGAGCTGACGCCAGGAGGGTCCGGTCAGGTTCATGATGCCGACCGGCCGGCCGCCGACAGCGAGAGGGATGCTGGCGTGATAGCGCAAGCCGCCGGTTGCAGCCTCCTCACCAACCTGCCGTCCGCGACGCAGGCGGCTGCACTCCAGCATCCCGATATTCTGCGAGTTGAGCCGTCCCCGACGGAACTCTCGCATGCAGTGACACGGCTCGCCGGTCATGCGGACGGGCTCCTGCAGATAGGGCGGGAGGTTGTGGACGGCAGCGTTATAGAACTGCCGGGTTTCGGGATCGAGCAGCCAGACCCAGCCGGCGTTGAGGTGCAGGAGATTGGTGACCAGGCTGAGAGTCCGCGTCAGCGCTTCTCCAACCTGCACGCTGCCGTTCAGCGCCTCGGCGACAGCATTGAGCACGCCCAACTCGCCGGCCCGCATCGGGAGGGATTGGCCGACAGACACGGGACGGGAGCGCCTGTCCTGGTCCTCTTGCGCGTCCATCACGTGCCCGACTTGGCTGCGTAGTCCTCCCGCAACAACTCAAACATAACGGCGTCGTACCACTGCCCGCGAGAATAGTGGAAATGGCGGCGCGTGCCGATGCGTGTATAGCCGACCTTCTCCAGGGCTCGATGCATGCCGACGTTGTGCGCCAGCGAGCTGGTTTCCAGGCGTTCCAGGTTCAGCTCGTCGAAGGCAAAGCCGGTCCGCAGCCGGGTCGCCTCGCTGCCGAAGCCGTGTCCCCAGTCGGCCGGATCGCCGATAAGCGTGCCCGTGATCGCGGTGCGGTTGATCCATTCGATCTGATGGATACCGCTGATGCCGACCGCTCGATCCGCGGCCGCGATGACCCACACCACGTCGTTCCGGCTGGCGGTGGTGCGGGCAAACCACTCACGCTCCGCCTCGAGCGACGGAGGGAAGCGCGTCAGCAGAGTGCGCGTGACCTCCGGGCGGCTGAACCACTCACAGAAGAGCGGGAGGTCTTCCTCTTGTGGGGGCCGCAACGTCACGCGGTCCCCCTTGAGCACGGGTCCCAGCACGTCCTTCTCCGGCGGCATCAGGGTTCTCTTAGCGTACTTGATGAGAGCGCTTCTTCCCATCACGATGCGATGGCTATCCTCGGGAGGAGGTGAGGATGCCGCGCTGGCTCTGGGCATTGATTCCGGTCGGGCCGCTTGCGTACATTCTCTCCTTCTTTCACCTCAGCGAACTTCTCCTCTTCCTCTTGTCCGCCGTCGGCATCATCCCTCTGGCCGCTCTGATCGGCAAAGCGACCGAAGAGCTCGGCTTCCATCTCGGACCGGCGGCGGGCGGCCTGCTGAATGCGACCTTCGGCAACGTCCCCGAGCTCTTGATCGCCACGCTCGCCATTCGCGGTGGACTCCTCACGCTCGCCCAGGCCAGCATCATCGGCTCCGTTATCAGCAACGCCTCACTGGTCGTCGGCATCTCTCTCTTCTTTGGGGGCGTCCGGTACGGGCTGCTGCGTTTCAGCCGCGAAGACGTGGGGCACCACGCCGTCTTGATGGTCCTGGCCGTGGCCAGCCTGGCCCTGCCGACTCTCTTCGTCGTCACCGCGCCGCGCGGCAACGTCGAGGGGCTGAGTATCTTTGTCGCCATTCTTCTGGTCGTAACGTACGTCGCCTACCTCATGTACGGCATTCTCGGTTTTCGGGGTGGGCTGAGACGGACGCCGGACGACACCTTCCTGGAAGAGCAAGGCGAGGTGGTCGAAGAGATAATCCGTTCGGAAGGCGGCCCGGTCTGGAGCATCCGGCTGAGCATCGTCTGCCTGGCCGCCGCCACGGTCGCCGTCGCCCTGGTCGGCGACGTCTTGGTGGCCTCGGTCCGGCCCGTCACCCACCTGGTCGGTATTTCCGAATTCTTTGTCGGCGTGGTGATCGTCCCGCTGGTGGGCAATGTCGCCGAGTCTCTCTCCGCGATCCAGCTCGCCGCTCGCAACAAAATCGATCTCAGCTTCGCCGTTGCCTCCGGCTCCTCCATTCAGGTTGCCGTCTTCGTCGCCCCAATCCTCGTCATCGTCTCCCTCCTCTGGCATCCGATGACGCTGGTCTTCAATCCGATCGAGATTGCCGTCCTGGCACTCATCGTGGCAATCTTCTTCTTCGTGTCGCAGGACGGCGAGAGCAACTGGCTGGAAGGGCTGCAGCTCACCATCATCTACGTGATGGCAGCGGCAGTCTTCTACTTCCTGCCCGCCCACTATCCGGTGTAGATGTCGCGGCGTGCTCCTTCAAGGACCCTCTGCGGGGGCATTCCCCGTCGCGACCTGATTTCAGCGAGCCGCTTCGCGCCGCCGATCGTCCGCTGGGGCCTCGGCCGTGGGCTACGCTTCAACGCTCTCCAACTCGCTGGGACTCGCCTCCGCAAGATAGCGGTCGGCGTGGCCGAGCGGGGAGAAGGCGAAGCCCAGCGGAATCAGAAACGTCAGCACGCCGATGGCGGCGTACACCAACACGACATTGCCGGTGAGCTTGATGGCGAAACCGCCGATGAGTGTACCGGCGGGGATGGCCGACCAGGCGAGGACGCCGGCGATGCTCATCACCCTCCCCAGCAGGTGGTTGGGAACGATGGCCTGTCGCAGACTGCGCGTGTTGATGTTGAACATGATGCCGAGCCCACCGATCACCGCCCAGAGCGGCAGCGAGAGCCAGTAGATCGGATTGACGGCAAACACGACGGTGAGCAGGCCACTCACCATCAGCGCGCCCAGCGCCACCACCGAGAACGACCAGTGCCGCCGGAACCAGCCGGCGAGTAGACCGAAGACCACGAATCCGGCGGCATTGGCCGAGAACAGCAGACCCAATTCCGGTTTGGTGGCGTGCAGGTGCCGGCTGGCGAACAGCACCAGTTGGTACCCAAGGGTCGCGCCGACGAAATTCACCATCGCCATCATCAGCGAAATATTGCGCAGGATGGGATGGCCGATGACGTAGCGGAGCCCCTCGACGATGTCCTGCCGGATGGTGGCGACCGACTTCCCGTCGCCTGACTCCAGGTTGAAACTGCCCCGAACCAGGAGAAGTCCGGCGGCGGCCAGGACGTACGAGACAGCGTCGACGGCCAGCAGATTGGGAATGGCAATGATCCCGGCCAGAGCGCCGGCGATGATCGGACCGAGGATCGAGGCCGCCTGGTAACTGGCATCGATGCGGCCGTTGGCGGTGACGAGATCGGCGCTGGAGACCAGGCTGGGGAGGGCAGCGTACTCGGCGGAGTTGAAGGCGATGAAGGTGGTCGTACCGAGGAAGCCGGAGGCGTAAATCCAGAGGAGGGAGAGGTGGTGCACGGCGTAGAGCACCGGGATCGAGCCGACGAGCACGGCCAGGATGAGATCGGCGCCGATCATGAGCCGCTTGCGGTCGGCGCGATCGGCCCAGGCACCCATGACGAGCCCAAAGAGGAGATATGGGAGGAAGTCGGCCACCGCCGAGATGGCGAGATTCACCGAGGAGTTGGTCAGCTTGTAGACGAGGAGGGGGATGGCGAACTGAGTGAAGGAGGACCCGAAGGTCGAGATCAGCTGACCGCAGAAGAACTTCCAGAAGTCGCGGCTCAGGCCGCTCGGGGGCGCGCTAGACATGATCTTCTCCTTCGCCCAGAGCGTCAAGATCGTCGGCGGAGAGGTAGTCTCGGAGGTAGACGCCGGTCTCGTCGAAGGCAGCGGGACGCAGGATGTAGATACCGGGGAATTCGTCGGTGTCGAGAATTCGCACCAGCCGGGCAGCGCGCAGGATCACCATGTGATGGTGCACCGTGCTCTTGGAGAGGCCGGAGAACCGAACCAACTCGCTGAAGCTGCGCGGCCCCTGGGCGAGGTGCCGCAGCAGGCGCAGACGGCTGGGATCGGAGAGAGCGCGGGCGACCCGCACCAGTTCCGGCGGCGGCTCGCCGGGAGCCGGCGGAACGGCGTCGGCCGGATAGAGAATCAGCCGGCAATCACGGTATGCCGAGAACAGGTTCCAGGGACGATAGTGGTATTGCGGCACCAGGAGGACGGTCTCATCGGCCTCCTCCCGGAGGAGAAGTCCGTTGGTCACCGCCTCGAGCAACTGCGACGGAGGTTGGGTTCCGGCCGACTGCCGCGTCGCCTCGGCCTCGGCGGCCAATCCTCCGAGGATGGCGGGGTCCGCCCCGCAGAAGTACTGCTCGTTCCAGGCGGTTAGTAGCGCGACATGATGCCGGCGAAAGGCGTCGAGATCGGTCAGCAGGTCATTCCGCCCCTTCACGATGTGTGGTGCCAGCCGTTCGTACAGCTCGCCCGGGGAGAGCGAGCCAAACCAGTGCAAGAAATCACCGGCACCCCGCTCGCCCGGGCACTGGCCGATCAGCAGATCGATCGCATCGACGTGATCGACCGCACCCGGGACCGAGAGTTCCCGTGCCAGGTCCGGCGAGATCTGAGCGCGTACCTTCTTGATCCACTCCGTGCCCAACTCGAGGGTCTTGTGCTCACGCCGGGAGACAAACGCGCTCAGACTGACCACCAACTCATACGCCGGCGCCCAGTCGACCTCAACCCGCAGCATCGTTCGCTCCGATAAGCATCAACCACCATAATAGTTCGATACTTATCGAACTGCAAGAGCCGTCAGAAGGCTTCCGGACGATTCGCGTTCGTTTGTCCGGTGTTGCGTGTTGTAGTAGTGTCACGCGCCTCATGATCAGCCGGTCGCGCGGACGCTCCTCGGCCGAGGAAAATCACCCTCAGGAGAGATGAATGCACTTTGCCCTGGCAGCGGCGGACGTCGAGCGCCACGGCGGTGACGACGAGGCGCTGCTGATACGGGAGGCACAGCGTGACCGCGCTGCCTTCGCCCCCCTCTACGAACGCCACGCCGATCGCGTCTATGCCTACCTGCGGTCGCGCACCGCCCGCGACGAGGACGCGGCCGACCTGACCCAGCAGGTCTTCCTGCAAGCGATGGACGCGCTGCCGCGTTACAAGCCGCGCGGCACACCCTTCATCGCCTGGCTCTTGCGCATCGCACGCAACGCCGCGATCAATTTCCATCGACGGCAGCGTCACGCGATGGCGTGGGACCTGGTTCCCCCGGCTCTGCAACCGTCGGGTGGTGAGGACCATATGGTCCGGCTCGAACAGCGCGAGGTGCTGGAGCGATTGTTCCGGGACCTCGACGACATGAGCCGCGAAATCCTGATCCTTCGCTTCGGTGCCGGTCTCAGCACCGCTGAGATCGCCTCCGTGCTGGGAAAGAGCGAAGCCGCCACTCGAATGCGTCTCTTGCGCACGCTACGCACGCTCAAGGAGCACTACGATGACGATTCCCAATGACACCACGCTCGAGCAGATGCTCGACGGATCCGACCCGACGATGCGGCGAGTGGTTTCCGATCTGGAGCGTGTCTGCACGACCCTGATGACCGACGACAGGCGGGACGCCATCGCTAACCGGCTGGCGGCGGCATCCGCCGCTACTCCGCCCCGGCGCCCACTGTCCCTTCCTCGGATCCGGCTGTCCCGTCCGGTCTCTATCGTCTCGGCGGCTGCCGTGCTGCTGAGCCTGGTTCTGGGCTACGCGCGGCTGCAGAGTCCCACGCCCGTTTCCGCCGCTCAGATCTTACGGCGCGGGGCGGCTGCCATTGCCGACGTTCCTGCGGGCAGTGTCGTCCATGAGATCACGCAGATCCACGTGACGCTCTTGGCGTCGCCGACGAACATCCCTCGGCCGAACGACGACGTCACGATGGAACAGTGGACGCAGGTTGACGCGCATGGGGGCCCGTTGCAGTTCGACCTGCAGGCCACGAGCCCCAACGCGGACCTCGACGAGCGTACCCTCGGCGAAGCGGACGGCACCATGTGGATCTACGGGGCAAAACCGGATGTCGTGACCAAGAGTACCTGGACGCCCGGCAAATCACCCTTCGGCGCGCCTTCCGGCAACCAGGCGGAGAGCCTCCTCTTCTTGCCGAAGGACATGATGTACAAGCCGCAGGACCCGGCCGCCATGCGGGCCCTCCTCGCGGCTGCCGCCAGTGACACCGGCGGACAGCTGCGGCTCCTGCCGCAGCAGACCATCGGCGGCCGCACGATGGACGTGGTGCAACTCACGCAGACCGTCGACACCGCGGGCCAGCAACCGGGAACCCAGGACGTCCTCACCATCTACCTCGACGCGGCCGGCTATTTGGTGCGACGCATCGATTGGCATACGGTCGTCCCCGGCCACACCATTCAACTGCATGGATCGCAGGGGGAGATTCCCCTGGTCTCGGACCAGACGTTTGACGTGACGACCTACCAGGTCGTCCCCCTGTCGCAGGTGCCGGCCGGCACCTTCACCTTCACCCCAGCCCCCGGAACCAAGGTCTGCACCCCGGCCGCCTACACGGGTCCCGGCGGCACCATGGACTGCTCCATCGTCGGTAGTAGCCACTGAAGCGCAACGGCCGGAGGATACCGCGCGTGGTGTCCTCCGGCCCCTGGCGAGACGCGATCGAACGATCCCTCGTCTCTCTCACTCTCATCATACCACAGTATTTCTCTAAGCGCAACTTGTCAACTGTCTGATTCTGTGCCATCCTCTTCCTTGCCAAAGGAGGAGAGATGCGCCTGCTATCAGTGGATTGGGACTACTTCGTGCCGTCGATCGACCTCGAGTTTGCGGGGGATGCCGGAGCACCGGTGCCGTACGCCCTGTCCACGGGAGAGTACTTCTCGGATGACATGCTGGACGCCCTCTGGGATAGCCGTGCCGCGGCGTTGTTGTCCCGCCGCATTCCCCTCCCCGGCACGAGCGGGGAGGAGGAGAGTTTCTGGGACCGCTTCTCCCTGGCGCCGGATGCCGCTCTCTACTACGCCGACTCCCACGCCCAGGCGGCTCACGCTCTGTTCCGCGCCGGCATCTCAGAGGTCTGGAACTACGATGCCCATCACGATTGTGGGTACGAGGGCGCCCTCGACGACGTCGAGCGGCTCGGTTGGGTGGGCTGCGCCAATTGGATGTGCTACTACGGCCGGCGCGGGGCGACCCTGCATGTGCGCTATCCGGCCTGGCGAGCAGACGCGGCGCGGCGCGAGTTGGAGCCGCTCTGCCCGGTTGACCGCGCCGTCGGAAACGATCCCCCCTGCCGGTTCGACGTCGTCTTCGTCGCCCGCTCCAGTGCCTGGACGCCGCACTGGCTGGATCACGCCTTCATGCGGTTGCTCGACGGCGCACCGGTCACCCGGCGCATCTGTCTCGATCGACCGTGGCACCGCCGGGACCCGGATAGCGCCTGGATCGCCCATCTGCAGACCCTGGCCCCATAACCTGGCGGTCGCCGTACTCACTACCTGCCGTGGCGAGGACCGCCTGAGCGAAAAAGCCGGCGCGAGTACCTTGATGAATAGTGTCGGGGCTCTACCGGTTACATGGCGGCACGGCGGCAACTGTCCCTCAGCCACACGTCGACATCCGCTACCGGCATCGGGTGCCCAATGTGATAGCCCTGAGCGTGGTCGCAGCCGACGGCCTGGAGTCTGCCGTCGAAAAGGTCCGCCGTCATCGGAGCGGAGCTGGATTTTTCGCGTCCACCCCTGGGTGGACACGACGGGTTGACAGCCTGCACGCAGGATGGCATTGCTATCCTTGGCGCGACATGAAAAGGCGCCCTGCCGTCACCAAAGCCGATGGAATCGCAGCTGCCATCATCGCGGGTGGGCTTGTGTTGCGGCTGTGGATCAATGCCCTGGGTCTCCCTCTCTTCGACAGCGACGAAGGCACGATGGGTCTGATGGCGCTGCACATCCTCCGGTATGGCGCCCATCCCGTGTTCTTTTACGGTCAGGCCTACATGGGAGCGCTGGAAGCCTACCTTGGCGCGGTGTCGTTTCGGCTCTTCGGTGTGTCCGACGTCACGCTGCGGCTGGCGTCGATCTTCATCACCGGTGTCTTCCTTTGCCTGGCCTACTGGTTGACCTGCCTCCTCTATGGGCGTGGCTCTGCTCTGCCGGCGCTGGGAATCCTGAGTCTGGGGTCGGCGGAGGCGCTTGCCCGGGAAATCAGGACCGTCGGCGGATACCCGGAGATGCTCCTCTTCGGCACGGCCGCCCTCCTCATCGCCTCCTCCCTGGCGATCAGTGATTCCCTGCCGGCCACGCAACGGAGACTGCTCTGCGGGCTCTGGGGATTGGCGGTTGCTCTCGGTCTCTGGAGTGACCCACTGGTCCTTCCCTTCGATCTCACGTCGGGGCTTCTCCTGCTCGCCTTCTGCCGGCAGGAGCTCCGGGGTTGGGCGGGCGCCGTGGCTCTCCTCGGACTCGCCATCGGCCTACTACCCGTGACGCTCTACAACCTCTCTGTGTCCCCCGGCCAGAGCACCGTGGCCTCCGTCCTCGCCGTGATGCACGCCGGCGGCTCCGGTCACACCGTACACGCATCGGCGCCATTGCCACAGAGACTGGCCGGCGTGCTGGCGGTGAGTCTCCCCGTCGTGTCGGGCGGCAATGCCCTGTGCGGGTTATCACCACAGGCCGCCTGGCCGCTCACTGCCCGGTCCGGACTCCACGCAGCTGGCTGCACCGCTGTGCACGTGGCGTGGAGCGTCGGCCTCATCTCGCTCTGGATCGCGGCTGCCACTGTTGCAGGGCGCTCACTTCTGCGTCGCGCGGGAGAGCGCGCTCAAGGTCACGAGGTCGGAGACGGTTCCGGCGGATATCGGGAGAACACAGAGCGGGGACTCTCCGACCGGTTTCGCACGTGGGAGAAAGCAGGCACGGCGAGAGCCGCCCCCGACCGAGCACTCGATCCTTCCCCAACCCTTGTGCGGCTCCCGCCGGTTGATGGGCCGCCCCCACGCGATGCCTGGTCTGTCTCCCCGGGGAACAGCCGCGCGCGGGATGCGGCACGGCTGGCTGTCCTGGGTGGAGCCGCGCTCACCGTGCTCCTCTACTGCCTCAGTCCGGCGCCCGCGCACGCCCCGTGGTACACCGTGCGCTACCTGACCGGTATCTGGATTGCCGTTCCGGCCATCATCTCCCCCTTGACGGCCCCTTTTCTCGCCCGGCTCGAGCATGGCCGTGGGCGGCTCGGTGCGATGGCTCTTCTCGTGTTGGTCGGGATTGCCCTGGCAACCAGCGATACCAGCCTGTTCGGAAATCTCAGCTATGCCACCTGGTTGAATGGACAACTCCGGCAGGCGGCCGGGATTCTGGGACGCCACCATGTGCAGCATGTCTACACCGACTACTGGACCTGCGACTGGCTGGCCTTCGAAACGACGGAGCGCATCACCTGCTCGGTCCTTGATGCGCATCTGGGGCCGGGGCTCGATCGCTACCTGCCCTATCGCGTTGCGGTCCGGCAGGATCTGCGGGCCTGGTACGTCTTTCGCATCGGCCTACCGGCGGGTCAGACGATGGCGCGGTATGCTGCGCGCCATCCGGACGCCTTTCGGGTCATTGCTCTGCCGGCATTTGAGCTGTATGAGCCGACATCGAGTTTGACGGGTGGCCCGGCATCCTCGATAGCAACGATTATGGCGAGGTGATGGGTCACCCCCTCCACCATGGGAGCCGCCAGGAAGTCCGGAACCGCCAGGACATATCCCTGCGTCGCCACTGTTTCATTGTCTACGTGGCGGGGATCCAGCGCGGGGCGCGCTGCATGTACCAGGTTCGCACGCCCAGCGGCTCCTCCTGCCCCGTGACCTCGAAACCACGCCGGCGGTAGAACTCGACATTCTCCGGCGTGTCCGTCTCCAGATACGCCGGCTCGTCCGCCGCGTCGGCCTGCCGCAGCGCCGCCTCCATCAACATCCGGCCGATGCCGCGGCCCTGCAGCGCGGGCTCGACCCCGACCAGCTCCACATGCCAGTGCCTGTCCTCCGGATCATGCGCCTCGCCCACCCGCGCCATCACAGCGGCGCGGCCGAGCGCCGCGGGTCCGACCCGGAGCAATCCCGGCAGATGGCCCCACGGCAACCACGGTGATTCGACATGGATGTCACGGCCCGGGAGCCGCAGGCGGCGCACGCGCGCCTGAGCACGGCGGAAGAGGCACGAACCGGGAGGGAAGACGGCCGCCGCACCCAGAATGCGGCGGTCGGAGCACGCCACGAGTGGCGGCAACGGCGCGTCGTCAAGCAGTGCCCCATAGAGAGCGCGCAGCGACCGCAGCCGCCGGTCTTCGTCGGGACCAAACATCCCGACGCTCGTGGGGTTGTCGCGCAAGGCGCGCGCCAGTACGTCCACCACTGCCCGCCATTCGTGCTTCTCCATCGGCCTGACAGTGATCTCTCCCACCGGTTGCTCTTTCTCACTCAACATCGCGATCTCCCTTCAGGGGTGCAAACAGCCGAAGTCCCTGGCCGATCAGGTGCTCCCAGAGTGCCGTATTCTCACGATCGAGGATGACGAGCCCGATGCCGTTGAGATACGCCAGGTAGGACGCCGCCACCGCGTCGGAGGAACCCGGGGCCAGCTCACCGGCATCCATCCCCTCGGCAACCAGGGACGACAAGCGGTACACCACGCGATCGATGACGGTGCTGACGTCCTCGGCCAGGTCGCCGAAACGCTGGGCCTGTGCCACGGCCGCCTGCACCATCTGCAGATAGCTGCGCTCGGCCGCAATCCCCCGCACTTGCTCGCCAACCAGCGCGCGAATACGCTCCAGCGGGCGTCCCTCGCCATCCATCACCCCCAGCGACCCGTCGGCGAACTCCTCGAGTGGTTCAAGCACGGCCGCCCGGAAGAGCGCATCCTTGGAGGGAAAGTACAGGAAGACCGTCCCGTGGCTGACACCGGCCGCCCGCGCGATGTCGGAGATGCCGGTCTCGGCGAACCCGTGGCGGGCAAAGAGGGAGATCGCCGCGTCCAGAATGGCGCGGCGTCGCTCTCGCTGCCTCTCTTCGACCCTGCTCGGTCTCTGCGATGCCATACGCGACTCGCACTCCTCTACTGACTGATCAGTCAGTCACTGCATCCATCAAAGCATACTGAACCCGCGTCGTCAAGTCCGGGGAACCCAGCGTCCAGGGCTCGTGCATCATGCCGTCGTGGTCGCCCCGCGTGGGGACCAACTCGGTGTGGTCTACGCCTGGGTCAGGCTGGCCGGCACTCGGGATACTGCTGGCGAATGCATGATCAGGCGGCGGGCGTGAGCAGGGCGCTGAGGCGGGAGGTTCGGGTCCGGGCGGGCGGGGCACCC
>JAJPIP010000018.1 GCA_021324655.1 Pseudomonadota bacterium | reverse complement strand
TCCATTTTCATTCGCGGTGGTGGCCGCCAGGCCATGATGATCTCGTGCATTATCCCGTCGTGGTCGCCCCGCGTGGTGTCCAGCCCGGTGTGGTCTACGCCGGCGTCAGGCTGGCCGGCACTCGGGCCGGCCACGACCACCCGGTGATGCCGATCATGCACGAGCCCTGGGGGAGGAGAGCCCTCATCCCCGACCGACAACGGGTTCGGCCAGGGCTCTCCGGACTCTCAAGGGCACGCCCTGGTCACACCCGTTGTTCTCCCCTTGCGATGGGAGACGGGAGGGGATGAGCAACTCGTAAGGGACGGGGCCCGAGTGCCGTCCCGCCCCGGTTTCCCATCGCAAGGCTGCCGGAGCCAAGGCGGGCTGCCACTCGGGGCAGCCCCTATGGACCGATGCAGCGATGGGAGAAGGGGGTCGGGGGGTGAGGGATGTCCCTCACCCCCCGCACCATCCCCTTATCGGGTCTTACTGCACGCAGCCGCCCGCGGCGTTGCTCCAGAGGGACTGCACCGGGAAGGATGCATTGCCAAAGCTTTCATTGGCGGCAGCACCTGTCCCCGAGCTGAGCCAGGCACACTTGTCGCCGATCTCGCTGCCGCTGCCGTCCAGCCAGCCGCCGTTGGGGAAGATGTCGGTCTCGGTCTCGGCAAACTCATGGCCGCCGACGATCGTGATGCCGGCTTTCGGCCCCAGCCCATTGAAGTTCGCGCCACAGGACGTGCCGGCATCCGTGATGTACGGCATGTTGGTGTAGGCGATGTTGCCGTAGCTGGAGCTGGTTGAGCTGTGCCAGGCGCACCACTGCGTGCCGAAGCCGCTCGAGTTGTTGCCAGTCGCCGTGTTGATCACGTACTGGACCGTGTTGTTGGAGCCGGCACTCGTGTTACCAAAGTGCGCGGCAGCCCGGACTGCCTCGGCGGCCAGCTGCGACTGCGTCGGCTGAGAGGGAGCGGCACTGGCATTGTCATCCCACGTGCCAGCCAGTACGCCCTTCGGATTGGTCGCGTGGGTGCCGGACGAGCCGCAGGTCACGGTGCCGGTCGGTACCCCCTCGCAGTATTGCGTCACGGTCCCGTTCCAGCCACTACCGCCCACGTCGGTGAAGAAGCTTGTCTGAATGGACGCTTCACCGGACGGATCGTTGTTGTTCCACTGGCTACCCCAATAGACCAGGTAGACCTTGTCGGGGCCGGTTTCCACCCCGACGGTGGCGCCGTGGTAGTAGAGGTTCCCGCTGTGGTTGGGCTTGTTCCTATTGGAACCCCGGACACCCATCATGATCAGCGGCCGGTTCTGACCGGGTGCCGAGGAGGAAGCACCGCCCGCGGCGTGAACCTGATAGGCCGAGCCGAAGCTCATCAGAGCGAGCGTTGAGATGGAGAGCGCGATGCCTGACTTCTTCACGAAACCCCTTCCTTACTTCTGGTATCTCCTGTGACCGTCCTTCCATGGACGACGAATCCCACAGACGATTGCAGACATCGTAGCACCGTGCCGGGACGGCGTGAAGGGAAGAGGGGGTTGTAGGACTTTTGTCATAACCGTCGAGTGGCATTGAAAGGAACGCTGTATCTGCTGTTGTCGGGGGGCGACGTCATCGAAACCCTTTGCAGGACGAGACGGGGTGACGACAAACGGCGCCGTTGGTCAACGTATCGCGCTGACGGCACGTCGTGAGGGTTGGTCATGCCCTCCGGTCATGTCGGGTCACGGCGGACCTCCCACTCTGCGGACCGTATGGGAGCATGGGCCATGCAGCGGGACCTCGACGCCCCCTCGATCGAGAACCACGACGAGATCGACCTTTACGCCAGGCGCGGTATCACGTTGGTGCGCGGCGAGGGGGTCTATTTCTTCGATGCCGGGGGCCGGCGCTACCTCGATCTGATGAGCAACTACGGGGTGGCTGTCCTGGGGCACGCGCATCCGGCCGTGACCGACGCCATCCAGGGACAGGCCACGCGCCTCCTCAGCGCCCATCAGAGCTTCTACAACGACGCCCGCGCCCGGTTTATCGAGGCCCTGGAGCGCCTGCTCCCGGACGGTCTGCGGAAAATCTCCTTCGCCAACTCGGGGGGTGAGGCGGTCGAGGCGGCTCTCAAGTACGCGCGTGCCGCCACCGGCCGCGAGCGCATTCTCTCCACGGCGCGCGCCTACCACGGCCGGACCTTCAGCGCCCTCTCGGAGACCGGAGATCCCACCCATCAGACTCCCTTCGCGCCGGCCGGCTGCCGTCAGGTGCCGTACGGTGATCTGGAAGCGGCGCGGAGCTGCATCGGCGACGCAGCGGCCATTATCCTGGAGCCGATCCAGGGCGAAGCGGGCGTCCACGCCGGTGCACCGGAATATCTGCAAGGGCTGCGCCGGATCTGCGACGAGAGTGGGGCGCTCCTCATCTACGACGAGGTCCAGACCGCCTTCCGCACTGGCACCTTGTTCGGCTTCCAGCACAGCGGCGCCCGGCCCGACATCATGACGCTCTCCAAACCGCTTGCCAACGGACTCCCTATCGGGGTGACCGTCGTGAGTGACGCCGTGGCCGCCGCCATCCCGCGCGGCAGCCACGGCAGTACCTTCGGCGGCAACCCGCTGGCCTGCGCCGCCGGCCAGGCCGTCCTCACCACCGTCGCCGTGCCGGGCTTTGTCGAGCACGTGGCGGCGATGGGCGATCTTCTGATCTCCTCGCTGCGGCGTATCAAACACGCGCGCTTACGGGCCGTCCGGGGCATGGGCCTCATGGTAGCGGCCGAGATTGACGGCGACGCGGGGGCCGTCATGGCCGCCATGCAGGACCTCGGTGCGCTGGTCATCCCCGCCGGCGGCTCGTCCATCCGCTTCCTGCCGCCGCTCATCATTCAGGCCCCTGAGATCGAGGAAGGCGTCGCCATTTTTGAAGAAGCGCTACGGATGGCGGGCTGAGGCTTGTGGCCTTCGTGGACGGTCGATCCCTTGACATGACACGCATATGTCGGAGGAGCCGGTTCCCGCCGCGCCCGCCCTGGTCACTCGTACCATAACGTCTGGAATGGCAGACGGGCGGATTGGGCAACCCGAACGGCGTGGCACGAGGGCAAATGCGGACTCGGCAGGAGCCGGCCCCTACCGGTCCAATGCCTGAGACCCCTCAGTACCGTCAAGTCGCGGGCGCTATCGTCCAGGGCGGTCCCGCATTAGCAGTGGGCCGCCGCCTTCGTCTGGATTCGGGACATCATCAAACTCTATGGCATGAGGGGACAGAGCGGCGGGACACTGCTGCGCTACGCTCCGCGGTCCCGCCCTAACGGTAACGTGGAGGCCCGCCCTACCGATCACGACATCGTTTTACGGTCTCGTGTTGGTTCTGTTATGTCTACCTCTTACTCTAACTCTGCCTGGCGGCCATGGCTTTACCTACATAGTCGAGGAGAGCCGGATCGACGCCGGCGAAGTCTCGGACCTTCGGCTCGTTCCGGTACATCTCGGCCATCGTCTTCTCGATCTCTGGGTTGCCGCCGGAGAACTCACGGATGAGACCCTGCCAGCGGGTGGCCATCGCCTGCACGTTGTCGTCCGCCGGATCGGTGCCGTTCTCCAGGGCCGCGCGCATGGCGGCGATGAGTGTCGCCCATTCCGCTTCGGACTCCCGAATGCGTTCCTCGCCGACCAACTCGGCGCGCCGGTGGATCTCATCCAGCTGTTCCGGTGTGAAATACTCTTGAAACTTCTCGGTCAAGTTCATCACCTCGATGGTCTGTGCAATCTCCGCGGCGGACGCATCCGCCGCGCTGTCCAGCTTCCAGGCCAGGGCCCGCAGGCGGCCGGCCAGCTCTTTCTCCCGCCCGATCCGGTCCTCCAGGTGGCGGAGATGGAGCGCGACGATCTGCCGCGGCGCCATATCGGGACGGTCCAGGAGGGCCCGGATGTCGGTCAGGCTGAAGCCGAGCTGCCGAAGCGACTGGATCTGCAGGAGCCGCGTCACCTCGGCCGGCGCATAGAGGCGGTAGCCGGCCTCCGAGCGGTGCGCCGGCCTGAGCAGCCCGATCTCATCGTAATGGTGCAGGGCACGCACCGTCAGGCCGGTCCGCCGCGCCAATTCGCCGACCGTCCAGCACTCTCCCGGCATCGGCTCCCTCCTTTCACGTGTGGCCACGTCCTCACCGTAAAGCCTCACGTAACGTGAGGGTCAAGAGGGAATGTGCGGCGGATGACGTCGCGAGAATATTTCGTACAGGACGACGCCGGTGGCGACTGCCAGGTTGAGGGAATCACTCACGCCCACCATGGGGATGCGCACCATCAGATTGGCCGGCATCCCTTCGGTCAGCCCCTGCCGCTCGCTGCCCATGAGCAGGATGAGTTTCTCGGGATAGGTGACCGTGCGGTAATCGTCCGTGGCGCGGTCGCTGGTTCCAACGATCGTGGCCCCCTGCCCCTTCGCCCAGCGGGCGAGGTCCGCCGCGTCGCTACGCACCAGTCTCTGCGCAAAGATCGCCCCCATGCTGGCGCGGACGGCCGTCGGATCGTACGGATCGGTGGTGTGGCCCAGAAGAATGACGCCACCGGCGCCGACGGCATCGGAGGTGCGCAGGATGGTGCCGAGATTGCCGGGATCGGCGACCGCGTCGAGCGCGATCCAGCCGAGGAAGCCGGCCAGGGAGATGTCTTCCAGACGCATCCACTGCTGCCGTACCACGGCGCCGATCCCCTGCGGCCCCTCCTTGGCGGAGAGGCCGGCGAAGACCTTGCCGCTCACCTCCAGCACGGGGACACCGCCGGCGGCGAGACGATCGGCCACGCCACGCGCGAACTCACTGTGCAGCAGATCGGGCGCCAGCACCACCTCGACGATCGGCGCGCCCAGGTCCGCCGCCTGCGCCACGAGGCGGATTCCCTCCACAAAGAACAGGCCGGCCGCCTCCCGTTCCCGGCGCCGCGCCAGCCCACGAATGCGCTTGACGGCCGGGTTGGCGAGGCTGGTGATCACTCAGCGGATGTGCTGGGAAGCGAGGTGGACCGCGTCGGGCTCGGGTTCCGGGACGCCCCGCAGCATATCGAAGCGGCGCCGGAGAATATGCAGGATGGCCTCAAGGACGATGGCTTTCGACATCTTGGACGTTCCTGATGCCCGCTCCACGAAGATGATGGGAATCTCTTTGACGCGGAGTCCCCGCCTCTCCACCTGGAAGACGATCTCGACCTGGAAGCCATAGCCGCGCAGCTGGAGATCCTCGAAGTGAAGCTGCTCGAGCGTGGTGCGGCGGTAGGCCCGATAGCCCCCGGTGGCATCCCGTGTCTTCACTCCCAAGCCGATACGCGCCACCATGTTGCCGACGCGGCTGATCCACTGGCGGGCCGCCGACCAGTTCTGCGTCCCGCCGCCGTCGACATAGCGGGAGCCGATCACCAGATCGGCATCCTCCAGCGCGGCGAGCAATTGCGGCAGGTAGCGCGGATCGTGCGAGAAGTCGGCATCCATCTCGATGACGCAGTCATAGTCGCCGGCCAGCGCCAGGGTGAAGGCATGGATATAGGCCGTGCCGAGCCCCATCTTGCCCGGCCGATGCTCGACATGGATGCGCTCGTCCTCACTGGCCAGCTCATCGGCCAGCTTCCCGGTGCCGTCCGGGGAGTTGTCGTCGACGATCCAGAGTGTCGCCTGCGGCAGCTCCGTCAGAATCTCCCGGACGATGGGCGCGAGATTGTCACGCTCGTTATAGGTGGGGAGCACCACCAACGGGCCCGTCACCCGCTGCCCCTCGTCCGTCAAATCACTATCCTGCCTCACGAAAAATCGTTCTATTGTAGTGGAGTCACGGAGCCGGGAGTGGGCAGGAGCAAGGGGGCTTTGGTCATCAACTGGTACGTGACCGAAGCGGCGCCGGTGGTGCGGACACTACCAGTGGCGCGGCGCCCCCCAGGTCGGCCACGGTTCGGGAACCCCTGTCCGTCCTTCACTCAGACGCGCGTTCAGCGCACGCATCGCGAGGATACACAGGACGACGGCGACGAGGAATAGGAATCCGGCCCGGTCGAGCGCGCCCGACGCCCATCCGCCGATGCCCGCCCCGTCACAATCCGTATAGGGCGTGCGGCCGAGCATCCAGGTGTCCGTCCAGAGGAGAAAGCTCGCAGCCAGAGCGAGGAGTGCCGCCACCAGACCAATCCCGGAGATAAGCCGGCGCGGAGAACCGCCCGCATACACGACGGCGCAGAGCAACGCGATCGTGAAGGCAGTCACCAGAGTTACACCCGTATCTCCCCACCCGAGCACGTGCCACGGACCGGGACAGCCGGGGTTGGGCCGGGTCTGCATCGAGTAGTACAGGTTGAACCAGGTCTGCGTGCCGTCGGATGCGTCGTTGAGGCTGACAGCCCCTACGATCACGCACAGGCTGGAGCCGAGGCCGTAGAGGGCGACGGACAGGTGACTCAGCGGCGATCTTGTCGCGGTCCGATTCGTGGGGTGCGTGTATCTCACCCTATCCAGTCAGTGCTGCATTGCGAATGCCTCGGAGGCTATTCGTCACTTCCTGCACCATCCTACTCTCGCCAGCAGTACCGGCGTTGCGCTGCCGCAAATGTTCACCAAATGCGCGTGACCGGGACATCGATCTTACGCGCCGTTCCAGCACCCGGGAACCAGATGAAGCGGCCGGCAGACCGGCGAGCGAGGGTGCAGTCGATGACGGCTTGCAGAGCCGTCCCGATGTGGGGTTTACCTGTCGGACACGCTTCGCGAGCGATGGCTCGATCGCAAACAGAGGCGCGACCAGGTTGCTTGGAGTGCCCAACAGCGGCGAGGACGCCGCGAGGGCGCTCACGCGAGTATGTCAGAGAAGCCCGCATTGGACGAGCGCTAACCGTCGCCCTGCGCCATCAGACCGGAGCGATTGGGCGACCCGAGACCCGCGCTGACTGTCTCTTCTCGCCCCTTCTGCCGTACACTGACGCCGTGATCGCAGATACCCCACCCGTCAATCCCCCTACTCCGGCTCCTGCTCGGTCGCGGCGGTCCGGCCCGCTCGGCCTGCTGCTCACCCTGGGGGCGAAGGGCTCGAAGGCCGTCGTCCTGGTGAAAGCGGCCCTGGCTGCCGCGTCTTTCGGGCTCTATTCGGTCGTCTTCACCTGGCAGTTCGCGCTACTCATCCTGATCTCCATCTTTGTGCATGAGAACGGGCACATCTGGGCGATGAAACGCTGTGGAATGAAGACGCGCGGCATCTACTTCATTCCGTTCATCGGTGGCGCGGCCATCGCCGACAGCGCCTTTCGCTCGCGGCGCGAGGAGGTGTTCGTCGCCATCATGGGTCCGATCTGGGGTCTGGCGCTGGCCCTCGTCAGCGCCCTGCTCTATCTCGTCACGCGGAATGCGCTCTGGGCGGCGGCCGCGGAGTGGATTGCCTTCATCAATCTCTTCAACCTGTTTCCGGTCAACCCGCTCGACGGCGGCCGGATTGTGAAGTCGATCGCCTTCTCCTTCCACAGCTGGATCGGGCTGGGCGTCATGCTCCTCGGCTTCATCGCCGCCTTCGTGGCCGCTGTCCTCTTCGGCTACGGATTGCTGGTTTTCGTCGTGGCCGTGGGCGCGCTCGAGTTCGCCGGCGAAGTCGGCTGGCGCCGCCGGCGCCTCGTCAAGCCACCGATGCGGCTCCCCGGCATCCTGGCGTCGAGCGTGAGCTATGTGACGCTCGCCGCTGTGCTCCTCGGGCTGATGGTGCTGATGGGAGGTCAGCCCGGCGCGGGTCTGGCCACCTCCTTCCTGCATTCGTAACAGGTCGCCGGAGAGCCAATCGGGCAGTCCCACGACGGCGAGCCGGCGCCGGTCTCGACCAGCGGGTACTCAGTCTGTCTTGATGTAGCGGCGCCAGACATCGCGGAGCGTGTAAATGACGGCTCCGGCCACCAGACACTCCATCAACACCTGCGCCCAGGTCGGTTCGTCGGCGGCGTGGAAGCCGTAATAGAGACCGAACACGACGAGAAGAATCAGGATGGCGCGCCGGAGGTGTCTGGTAGACATGGGGGACG
>JAJPIP010000037.1 GCA_021324655.1 Pseudomonadota bacterium | reverse complement strand
CTGGTGCACCATGCCTACGAGCACACGCCCTACTACCGCCGCCTCTTCCAGGAGCTAGGTCTCCAGCCCTCCGCTATTCAGGAGGCAGGCGACCTCACCAAGATCCCACTGCTCGCGAAGCGCGACATTCAGGAAAACAGGGAAGATCTCATTGCGCGATCGATGCCCGAAGGGCAGGGAGCAACCCGCCTCGTTCCAACCGGCGGTTCGACCGGAGATCCATTTCAGTACGTCCAGGATGACCGTTCGTGGTCGATAAGTATCGCCAGCATCGAACGTGGATATGACCTGGCCGGCTGGACGCCCGGCGACCCCGCCGCCATTGTATGGGGCCGCCCGCTCGATCGGAGCAAAAAAAAGGCTTTGAAGTACCGGCTCGTCGATGCCGGCATCAATCAACTCTTCCTCGATTCGTACGGGATGAGTCGTCAAGACATGGCACGGTACGCCCGTGAGTTACGGAGTTTCCAACCACGACTCCTTGTCGGTTTCTCTGCTTCTCTCATCGCCCTCGTTCATCTGATGCGCGACGAGGGAATCGGTGGGATCAAACCGAATGCGATTGTTACGACGGCGGAAACCCTTTTCCCCACCCAACGCGCGCTGCTCGAGGAATTCTTTGACTGCCCGGTTTTCGACCGCTACGGGACGACGGAGGCGGCAACCGCCGCGCATGAATGCATCGCTCACCGCGGATATCACCTGTTTACTGATCTCCATGTCGTCGAGTTCCTAACCGACGACGGCAAGCCTGTCTCGGGCTCGCCCGGGCATATCGCTGTGACGAACCTGGACAACTATGCAATGCCGCTGCTGCGGTATATGGTGGGCGATGTCGGAACCCTCTCCGAGAAGCGATGCTCCTGTGGCCTGCCGTTTCCGGTCATGTCTACTCTCGAGGGCCGCGCAACCGATTTGGTCACGACGCCCTCGGGCCGGATCATTCATGGGTTACTACTCAACCGGCTGATGGCGGGGGTTCCTGGGGTGCGGCGCTTTCAAGCCATCCAAGAAACTCCCGGCGAGCTCACGATTTTGGTCGTGCCGGGCCCCGAGTTCGAGCCTACGGCGCTGCCGAGCGTCGAAGCTGCCATCCACGAGAATATTGACCCGCAGTTGCGCGTGCACGCCATGGTGGTCGAGAACATCGAGCACGGTGCATCCGGGAAACACCGGTACATCGTGTCTAAGGTTCCAGCTCACCTGACTGGAGAATGACGGGCGGATGCAGAGCGAACAACGCTATCAGACCGATGGGGCTCTCGCCGAGTCGTACTCCGCTCGATAGATCTCTTCTAGCCGGTCCGCGACGTGAGACACCATGAAAAGCTTGGCCCGGGGGGCGCCCCGCGCCCCAAGTCGGGCCCGTAGGTCTGGGTCATCAAGGAGCGATTGCATGGCATCGCGAAGAGCGCTCACGTCGCCGGGTGGCACGAGAACGCCGGTCTCGCCGTCGATGACGACGTCCGGGAGTCCGCCGATGTTACTGGCGATAACCGGGCGGCCGACTGCCATGCACTCAACGGCCACCTGTCCAAGAGGTTCGGGCCAGACCGACGGCACGACCCCAAAGAGGCAGTGGGCCCAGGCGCTCATGACCTGAGGATGGGGAACGTCGTAGATGACGTGCACACCGACAGGAAAGTCATCTGGAGTGCCTTCGCCTCGCGTGCCGAGAAGGACGAGAGGTGGAGCACCGTCTAGTTCAGCGTAGGCTCGAAGCAAGATATCGAGCCCTTTATGGGCGCGTAGCAGCCCGACGAAGAGTAGATAGTCGCCCTCGGGAAGGAACGACGGACGTGGAGATTCGCGCGCTTCATCCAGGGAGCTATCCGGGATAAAGGTCGGGACGACCTCGATCTCCTTTCCTCTGGTCCCGGCTGCGCTCGCTGCCGCCACTGCCCTACTGACGGCCAGATACCGATCGACGGCGCCGTGCATGAGGCTACTGGCGAAGAGCCCGGTCGTGACAGCGGCGGACTTCACGATACCCCCGTACTGGCCGGCAGCGCAGGTCACGCACTTTCCGTAGCTCGGGCCTGTGCACACTTCCTCTCCCTGAAACATGAAGGACTTCCGGGCGCACACCAAGCTGTAATCGTGAAGGGTCACGATGAGGCGAGCGTGTCCCAGCGGCTTGAGAGGCAGAAATGAGTACATGATCCACCCGCGGGCATGGACGATGTCGGGTTGCTCCCTGGCGATGACCGACCGCAGTCCCTGGACCAGTCCAGGATCCGGGAGCGGCGTCGGCCACTCCCTTCCCGGAACCTGATACAAGCGACTTAGCGCTCGATTCCAGCCCTGGATGCGATGGACGCGGATGCCCCCATCTATCTCAAAGGCTGGAAGGTCACCGACACGCAGAGTGGCAACCGCAACGTGGTATCCTCGGCGAATCAGTTCCTGCGCCAGGGTCCGTACGTGTCGCTCAATCCCCCCAATAAAGGGAGCGTAGAAGTCGCACAGGAGCAAGATACGCGGGCGATCCTCAGAAGCGGCAATCGCGAACGCATCTCCTCGATGAATCGCATTGCTCACGCCGCCGGCCTTAACTTGGCTCGGCGGCTGAGATCCCACAGGACATGGATGGCCGCTACCACCGTCCCCAGCAGCTGTGCGATGAGCCACCCCATGCCGACTCCCACGATGCCGAAGTGGGGTAGCAGAATCCATGCAAACACGAGGATCAGAGTCGCCAGAACGGTGTTATAGACTGCCCCGTAGCGCAAAAGATGACGAACCCGCAAGACGCTCATATACACGTTCGTAACGGCCTCGGGTATTGTCGAAATCACCAGGATCACGAGCAGAGGAAAACCGTGACTGGAGTACAAGGGGCCGAAGAAGGACAACACCTGGCGGCCCGCCAGAAGCAAGACAAGACCGACCGGTATGAGTAGTGCGCCGATGACGAGGAAACTTGTGCGCACCTGGCTCATGAGCGATTGCTCGGCATAGGAACCTTCGGCCAGGAGTGATGACGAGACCGAAGGTGAGATGAGAAACGCCGCCCCTGCCAGCATGTACGTCGTGTAGAAGTAGGCATTTGCGGTAGGAGACACCCGAACGGTGACCGCCACCGGTAACAGATAGAAAGGAATCATGTACCCGAGATTGATCACATAGTTTCCGGCGAGCGGCCCCACGATAGACCTCATCTCACCAAGGCCCTCTATTGAGAGGGTGTAACCGCGATGTAGTTGCGGGATGAGGACGGCGAAGGCGAGGAGAGCGCCGGCGGCAAGTCCGAGTACCCACGAGAGGAAGATGCCGAAGAAGGGAGCGCCCAACACGACGAAGGCGATGACCAGGCCGAGCTTCAGAACCCCGAAGAACGTGTTCCGGACCAGCATCTTGCCGGCCGATCGCTCGGCGATAAAGAGATTGTCAATAATCGTCCCGAGGCTCATCAGGGGAACCGAGACGACAAACGACCAGAAGTAGATCTGGCTCCGTTGCAAGACTGCGAATTGGTGGGCCAGGACGGGAAGGCCGACGGCCACCGCCAGCCCGACGAGAAGGGCGCTGAGCGTCCCGGTCAGAAGGGCGCCGTTGACGGTGCGGGACCAGGCATGACGGGATTCTCGGCGCGGCAAGACCTGGATGATAGCGGTCGGAATCCCAACATTGGCGATGCTCGACGCGAGGGACATCGCCGTGATCAGAGCTGAGGTCAGGCCGACATCATGGGCCGGATATCCGCGCGCCGCCGCCATCCAATAAAAAAAGCCCAGGAAAGAGGTTGTCGCCGTCGTTGCCATGATGTAGACGCTGTTGCGGAGCAGCGACATCGAATGGGCACGCCGCAAGAGCGCGGTGGTCGCTCGCAAGACGGGCGAAACGGGTAGCGCTCCGACCCGGTTCATACGTGGGCCACTCCCCCTTCTTCGACGTAAATGATCTTGCTCCCCTGGGGCTCGAAGCGAATGGGGATCGGACGCAGCTCGGGCAAGGCGGCCATGATGGCGGGGTGTCGCTCAACCGGCGCGTAGACGAGCAAGAAGCCTCCACCGCCGGCACCCAGGATTTTTCCCCCCTCCGCACCACGTGCGCGCGCTCGCTCGTACCAGGTGTCGATCGTGTCGGTGCTGATTCCGGACGCCAGTCGTTTTTTGAGCATCCAGCCCTCGTGCAAGATCTCGCCGACGACACTGAGGTCGTCCCGGCATAGAGCATCCCGCAGGTCCCCAGCGAGTTGCGTCATGGCTCGCTGCGTATCCCGCCGGGTCGCGTCGGAGGTCAGATTGCGGCTCTGCTCCAGCAGCACGCCATCTGCCGACCGTGTCATACCGGTGTAGAGCATGAGCAGCCGGCTCTGGAGTTGGGCCCGTGTTTCGGGCCGGCAGATGATCGGATCGACAAAGACACTCTCGTCAGGGTTGAATTGCATGAATTGCAAGCCGCCAAACGCCGCAATGTACTGATCCTGCTTCCCGATGGGCTTCGCGCAACGATCGATTTCGATGTGACACGCCTCACGAGCCAGCCGCTCCGCCCCCGCGTAGTTATGCGCGTGCGCGTGCAGCGCGTTGAGCAGGCCGACGGTGTATGAGCTGGATGAGCCCAGTCCTGTTCCCTGGGAGGGGATGTCGGAGATCGATGTGATCTCGATACCGCCGTCGATTCCCAGCACCCGCAGTGACTCCCGGATCAACTCGTGGCGCAAGTCAGCGACACTCGGCACCATCTCCGTTATGGAGTAGCTGGCCCGAATCTCACGATCGAACTTGTTGTTGACGGTGATGTAGATGTACTTGTCGATCGCGGTGGCGACGACGGCACCGGGCTCATGCGCGTAATAAGCCCGCAAGTCGCTTCCTCCACCGGCAAAGCTGACCCGGAGGGGCGTCCGGGAAATGATCATGCCGTGTACCCATGCGGGTGGCGGCGGCGCCACTCCCAGGCGGAGCGGACGATGGTCTCCATGTCCCCGAAGGCTGGTTCCCAGCCCAGTTCTCGCCGGATCTTCTCGCTACTTGCCACGAGCCGAGCCGGGTCGCCAGGGCGGCGCGGAGCTTCCTTGACCGGAATCTCTTCCCCCGTAACCTGCCGGACGCACTCTATCACCTGGGCGTTCGAATAGCCCGTCCCGTTGCCCATGTTATAAGCGGCCGCGCGCACGTCATCGAGTGCCGTCAGCGCGAGCACGTGGGCCTGGGCGATGTCGGATACATGAATGTAGTCCCGAATGCACGTTCCGTCCGGAGTGTCGTAATCGGTCCCGAACAACTGGAGGGCCTCACGCTGCCCTAATGCAACTTCAAAGAGCGCCGGAATCAAATGTGTCTCCGGCCGATGGTTCTCGCCGTAGTCCCGAGTCGCGCCGGCGGCGTTGAAGTAGCGGAGAGTCACGTGTTGCAGGTCGTAGGCACGCTGGTACCACGGCAGCATACGCTCGAAGGCAAGCTTAGATTCACCATAGGAATTGACGGGAGCGTGAGGCATGTCTTCGGTGATGGGAACCGCTTCCGGTTCGCCATACACGGCAGCTGTCGAAGAAAAGACAAGCTTGTTGACGCTGGATGCCGCCATCGCCTCGAGCAGACTGAGGCCGCCCACCACGTTGACCTCATAGAAGCGTCCCGGGTTACGGATTGACTCGTCGATCAGCGCTTCCGCTGCGAGGTGTACCACTGCATCCGGTTTCGTATCCGACATGAGTCGCCGCATCGCCGCTCCATCGACGATGCTTGCCTCGACAAAACTCGCTTCCGGGTGCACGGCGCGCCGATGGCCGTGCCGCAGATCGTCGAGGGCGATCACGTCGTGGCCGCCCGTCACCAACTGTTCGGTGACAATGCTCCCGATGTATCCGGCGGCTCCGGTCACTAGTATGCGCACAACAAACCTTTCACTGCCGTGTTTATAGTCAAGACCGCGGCGCCCGGCGGTCGTAAGCGGTCCGCGCCAGGGACGGCCAGGACTCGGCTCCGACAAGCATATCGTGTCGCGCCACTCCGTTGCCGCCCCCACGGACCGACGGCGACGTACTCGCAGGAGTGGCGAACGTTACGCCTCCTGGCCTGACAACTGACCTGTCCATCCGCGCCGCGCGGCGGCACGGTCAAGAGCCGCTAAGCCGGCTGCGTAGCCGGCCGTGGTGGCAGCGAGTCCGGCGACGATGGCGAGTGCTCGCCCGAGACCGCCGATATCGCCGCGCAGGGCTTCGCCCATGTTTCGTTTCACTCCTGCCGGCAGGACGCGCCTCGTGTAGTCGCGTTCATTCTGCAAACCGTCGCTTGCTCCGCGCAGATGGGACACCACGGCTTTCGATCCGCCTTCGAAGAAACAGCGACGCAGAAAGTAACGCCAGGTCACACGATTGGACGGGACACGGTGACCAACGCGCATGGCCGGCTCGAACAGCAAGATCCAGCCGGGCATACGCTGCCGCAGCCTTATGCACAACTCCGTTTCATCGCAACCGTAGCCGAGTCGGAACTGACCAACAGCGTCGAAGACAGAGCGGCGAAACGACATATTGGCACCGAAGAGATTGCGAACGGGGGTTGGCCCCGTGGGCAATCCGCGGTAAGTACAGCCAATGACCCAATCGAACTCGGACGGGAACCAGGGGGGTCGAGATCCGTCGAAGACCGGTTCGATGCTACCGCCGACGCCGGATACATCCGAGTTCTCGTAGGCGTGCAGCATGGCTTCGAGCCACCCGGCCGACGCCCGAGCATCGTCGTCGAGAAATGCCACAATGTCGCCGGTAGCCGCGGCGATCCCGCTGTTTCGTGCCCCGCCCAGCCCGGGTGTGCCCGTGTTCGGAATCACAACCACTCCGCTGATCTCATCACGTATCCGGCGGAGCAGCAGGTCGTTGTGATCGACGACGATCACAACCTCAGACGGCGATGCCGTCTGATTCTGCACCGAGTGCACGGCGCGAAGGAGATCATCCCATCGTCGCGCCGTGTGCGCGCAGATGACGACAGAGACCCGGAGCATCCTCAAGCCTAGATTTCAGTCACTCTCTCAGAGTCGGCGATGTCGGCGAATGCAGCAAGTGACGGCATCACTGAACGATCAGACGCACGGCGGTGCGGATGAGGACGCAACGCTGATCCACGGCGGTCGCTGAGCCGGCGCTCGACTCCATCCCATCCGTACCCGGGCAAGCGATCACTGCCGGCTTCGAGCCGGTGCCGCGCCAGAGCCTCAAAGAGTATAGTCCTGAGGACGCGCATCCCGTCCCGAGGGGCGTTCAGATTGCTGAGGCCGTGGACACGCTGTCCCTCGTGGCTTGGGACCTCATGGATGGTCAGGCCTGCCTTGGCCGCCCGAATACATATGAGTGTTTCCACCTCGAACCCGTCGCAGTCGACGTTGAGGTGGGGGAGGCAGTCACGCCAGAATGCCACGTACCCATAGCAGAGGTCGCTGTAACGCGCCCGAAACAGGGCATTGACGAGCGTGCAGAGGCCGCGATTGCCGAGTGCTCTAATGCGTGTAATATCCGCACTACCGCCGCCCGGAGCGAAGCGACTTCCTTTGGCAAGGTCGGCGCCGGTGAGTAGGGCGGCCACAAAACGGGGCAGTTCCGCGGGATCGGTCGAGCCGTCGGCATCCACCATGGCTATGATGTCCCCTGTCGAGGCCGCGAAGCCGGAGGCGAGAGCGTTCCCCTTACCGCGCCGCGTTTGTTGCACGACGCGGATATCCGGCCGAATTGCCTGAGCCACCTTGACCGTCGCGTCCGTGGAGTGCCCATCGACCAAAATGACCTCATGGAGATCGAACGGCAGGCGCGTCAGCACATATGGAATGTTCCGCTCTTCGTTGAGCGCTGGTACGATCACGCTGACCCGTGGGGCCCTGTCACGGAACCTCTGTCGTGCTGCAACGACCGAACTAGCGCGGCGTCCCTCCATGATTACCATCGTATCCCCCCGTATCAGCTAGCCGAGACGCCCCAATGCGACAGCGGTCTCTATGCCGTCCCCCTTGATCACCCGCCGCATGAATCAGTCACCCACAGCATGACCATATCTCCGTGCTACCAATGACGTCAGGTCAACTTACAGACACATCGTATAGTTAAAAACCCCAATTCGTCAACGACTTCTTACAAATTGTCCCCAAAGTATCCACAAACTCGCTACCGAGGACGTAATGGTCTATGAATATGTTGTTTCGTGTCAGGATTGCCTTTGGCTGACGAAGTCGGGTGGCGGGGCAGAACCAGTGGATGCGGGACATGCCCAGTGTCTCCCTTACCCTACCGGAGTGGGGCTGGCAGAGTTGGTGGGCTCGGGAGCGGGCGTCGGCTCGAGGCCGACCGTGAGCGGGGTCCCAGCGGACACGAGGCCATCGGAGACCGTGACCTGATATTGGCCGGGTAGAGTTCCGGAGGGCAGGGCGAGTGGCGCCGGCTGGAGCGACCCATCCGGCTGCGTGGGCGTCAACGACGTCACCGTCGTTGATTGATTGCCGGGTAGAGATATGGTAACGGAGACGACGGCCGCACTCAGGGGTAGGAAGCCGGTCCCGGAGACGGAGAGGGTTGTGCCGGGCGCGGTCGGAGTAGACGGCAGGGTAACAACCGGGTGCGCGACCACCGGTGCCTCCACCGCCAGATGGCCGGTGATGGTGTGCCCGGCGCTGTCGGAGAGCGTGATGACCGCGACACCCGAGGGCGTCGCGGGTGGTAGCAGGAAAGAACCGGCAACGTCACCGCCGCGGTTGGTCTCGGCCGTTCCAACCGGTGTGCCTCCTAACGAGATCGTGACCGGCGAGGAGGGGGCCAGATGCGCCCCACCAACCGTGATGGTCGTCCCGGGCGGTGCGCCGCTTGGCACGACGGACGCTCTCTGGTTTGGAACGGTCACGCAGGGCGCAGGTCCGGGGTGTGCAGGGTGCGGTGCAGGGCAGTGCACGACCCTGGCGGCAGATACAGCCACAAACCCGTACCGATGATTAAAGTAGACATAATAATACCCATGATCCAGGGTCTGCGAGACGTAGCGTTGCCCTGCCGGAACAGAGACCATCACGGCATCGGTCGCCTTCGGACCTGCGCGCAGTGTCGCGTTGACGGCCAGCGTGACGATCATGCCTGACCCGGCCGCGGTGCGGCCCGCCGGCACCCAGGCGGGGCTCCCGCTGTAGTCCACCTCTTCCCAGCCGGGGCTCTCTCCCACGACGGCAAACTCCTCCCCCCAGTTGGCCGAGCCGACGGCCGAGCACGTCAGATGAGGGCACGTGCGCAGAACTGTCTCCATGGTGATGGCGGCGATTCCTGTTACGCCCGTCTTTGCTTGCGTCGAGCCCGTCACCTCATCCATGTAGAAGGGCCAGTTCCAGGTGGGGCCCGGATCAATGTGGTTGGCGGCCGGCACGTTCTCGTGGCCGAAAACTACGTTGCGATTCGGGCTGAGATGGTACTTGCCGGTGAGATAGTGAACGAGGGCGGCCGACGCGAGATATTGGGCTCGAGTATAGTCAGCTTTGCCCCAGTAGCCCTCGTGCTCGATGCCGATTGCCTCGACGTTGATGGGCCAATTGCCGGCGTGCCATGCGATGTCGCGGTCGTGCACCATCTGGATAACGGTCCCGTCCAGGCACACCAGGTAATGAGCGCTGGCCTGTGCACTCGGATCCTGAAACTCATTGACGGTCGCGGCGCACGACCCTTCGGTGTCGTGGATCACGATGTAGCGGATAGGATGGTTCTTCGGGCGAGTGGCGTCGGTGAAATTGTTGTAATTCGCGGGCACCCACTGTGCCTGGGGGTAATCCGGAGGGCCGGCCGTTTCCGTCCCTGGCCCGGACAAAAGCTGAGTGTGACGGAGCTCCGGCCACCGTGGCTCAGCGTTGGGGACCCGCGCCAGCAACCCGCTGTGGACATAAATGCCTTGCCGCAGTGATGTAAACAAATCGTCCAGCAGGAGACGCGCGGCGAAAGAAGAGCGCATTCCCGTGAACGTGACGAGGGCCCCCGTCCAAGCACCTGGATCCCGTGGCAACCTGCCATCGACAAGCGTTCGCTCGTCACGGGCAAGGAGCAGTGCTCCACCCAGGATGTTGAGTCGCGCATTGGACCGCAACAGACGTGCCGGAACGTGCAGCAGCGCTGCAGCCATCCGGAGCGTGTCGTGGTCCGGCCTCGCCGACAGATCGAGAGGGCCGTACCCATCATCGATGCTTGGTCCCGAGAAGTTGGTGTCCCGGCTCTGCTCCCAGGCCAGGGCGACCAGCACGGAGACCGGAACTCCGCTTTGCCGGGCCGCGCTTATAAACGGAGCAACTCCGCGCGCCGGAGGGGACGGCGCCGCGAGAGTCTGATGGAGGCGCGCCGCCGGGACCAGCAATACGAAGAGGCAGGTCCCGGCGACGAGATGCCTGATCTGATCGCTCATCGACGCCGCATAGTACCAGGTAATGGCGGGCCGATGCGGCAGATGCCGGCGCATCAGGCGCATGTGTAACGACACCACAGTGGCGTCAAGTGGTCCTAAGAGGAATTGACTGCCCCGCTCCTGCCCCCTACAATCGCCGCAGCCTACACGGTTTGGTCGCCGCTCTCGGGCGGACACCGGGGGGAAAGCGGACATGGAAGCGATCCGCCTTCTGCTTGCCTTCGCGACTGTGGCGATCTTAAGCTGGCTCGGCGTTTCGCTCGTACTTCGCTACTCGATGCGGCTCGGTCTGGTCGCGGAAGCCAACGAGAGGAGTTCGCACCGCGGCGTCGTGCCGGTAGGCGGTGGCGTCGGAATCGTCGTCGTCGCCATGGCGGCCTGGGCGCTCCTCGGCCTGTCCGGGCACCAGTTGACCGGGCTGCATGCTGAGACTTTTATGCTCGGGGCCGGCATAATCGCGGTCACCGGATTCCTTGACGACGTCGGACACCTTGCCGTTTCGCTCCGCATGCTGGTGCACGTCGGCGTGGCGATCTTCTTCGTGAACGCGTACGTTTGTTGGAACACGATCGTCATGCCGGTGATAGGCGTGATTCATCTCGGCGCGGTCGGCGGACCTGTGACCGTCCTCTGGATCGTCGGGCTGATCAACGCCTACAACTTCATGGATGGTCTGGACGGTCTACTCGGTGGGCAAGCCACGGCCGCCGGTTGGGGCTGGGTGGCTCTCGGTCTCCTGGCCGGTAGCTCACTCTTCTCCGCGATGGGTGTGATCATTGCGGGTAGCACCGCGGGCTTTCTGGTGCTCAACTGGCACCCTGCCAGGATCTTCATGGGCGATGTCGGCAGCACGTTCCTTGGCTATACGTTCGCCGTCTTGCCGGTGATGGCGGCACCTGCCGATCCTCGACTGGCTCTGGCCGGTGTCTTACTCGTGTGGCCCGCAGTCTTCGATGCCGGATTCACCGTACTGCGACGCCTCCGAGAGGGCGAGAGCATTTTTGTCGGACACCGCACATTTCTCTTTCATCGGCTTGTCGCGGCCGGGTGGCGCCACGACGGCGCGGCTCTCCTCTACATAGTGCTTCCGGTCGTCGGCGCGATCCTCGCCTGTACATGGGCGACGACGGACCGGGGCGTTCACGTGGCCGTCGCGGCAGTAGTCTGCGCCTGCTGCGGCGCTTTGTGGGCGCTGGTCCGGTCGGAGGAGGAGTACACGCGGCGCCGATCCTGGATCGGTGACGAGGTATCGGGAGTGATGCAGCGCGCTTTGTGGCCGGCGCATGAGGAGGCGGACAGGATGGTCGAGGGAGAGTGATGCGAGGTGAAGAGGGCGACCGCTATCAACGGGCGTTGCGCGGACTCGGGCAGTGGTTGGACGAGCAGGGTGCGCGACACTTCACGATTGTCGAGACGACCGATGGATTCGAAGTCACGCGCCGAGGACAGCCCGAGACCCATTTCACGCGCGTCGCCCTGGACGAACGCGTCGACGCCATGATCCGGGCTCGATCGCGGCGACAGAGCCGGGACTGCCTCTCCCCGGTCTCCGGTGGCCATGTCGCACGCTACGCCGATGTGCTGCGGGCTGTCGGCTATGAGCTGGACTTTGAGGGGGCTTGTCGAGTGATCCTGCTATGCTCCGATCTGGTGCTCATGGTCTCTTTCATCGCGGGGGACAGTTCCGAGCGCCGCGAGGTCGACATCCCGCCGGACGACGTGGCCGATATCCTCTCCATCGCTCGTTCCCGCCGGCGCCCGACACTGCTTGGGCGCATGTTGCATCACGGCCCAACACGCCTGCCGGCTGTCCCGCCCCGCGTTCCATCAGCCGAACAATCCTCGTGACCGACCTTGATGGTGATGGGACCTCTGCGGGCCGGGTAGAACTATGCGAGATACGGCTGAAAACTGGGCAGCAAGTTGACGGGCAGCCGTCCGGTGATGACCGTTCCCTCCGCGCGATGATCCTCCCGTTCCACCATGCCGCGCTCCCGGAAGAGCGAGACATATCGCGCCGCGGTGTATGGTATCGTCACTTTGACCGGAACGAAGGAACCGGAAACACGGTCCGCTAGAGCGGCTCGCAGGGCGTCTAGTCCTGTCCCGCTGACAGCCGATGCCACGACAGGCGAGGGAAATCGGCGCCGCAGGAAAGGAATACGCTCCGGCGGCACCAGATCGGCCTTGTTCAGCACGGTGATGCGTGGCTTGTTCTCAGCCCCCAGAGATTCCAGCTCGTCCTCCACCGCTTCCGCCTGCTCCTCCAATTGCGGATGCGAGGCGTCGATGACGTGCAGGATCACGTCCGCCTCAGCGACTTCCTCGAGCGTGGCGCGGAAGGCCGCCACCAGATCGGTCGGCAATTTCTGAATGAAACCCACGGTGTCGGTCAGCAAGATCTCTTGATGATTGGGGAGGTCAAGCCGCCGGGTGGTCGGATCGAGGGTGGCAAAGAGCCGGTCACTGCTCAGAACACCCGCACCGGTCAGCGCGTTCATCAGCGTGGACTTGCCGGCGTTGGTGTAGCCGACGAGCGCGACGACCGGAATGCCAGACGCGCGGCGCTGGCGGCGGTGCAGTGCGCGGAACGAACGGACCTGCTCGATATCGCGATTCAGTTCGGCGATGCGATGCCGAATTCGTCGCCGGTCGCTCTCCAGCTTGGTTTCACCGGGTCCCCGGGTATTGATACCGGCTCCGAGGCGAGAGAGCTCAACACCGCGTCCCGTGAGTCGCGGCAGACGATAGCGATACTGAGCCAGCTCGACCTGCAGTCGGCCCTCACGGGTCCGGGCATGCTGGGCAAAGATGTGGAGAATGATGGCCGTTCGGTCCAGCACCTGAACGTCCAGCGTGCTCTCGAGGTAACGTTGCTGCGCGGGCGTCAGCTCGTCGTCGGCAATGACTGTGTCGAAGTGCAGGGTCCCCTTCTGCTGACGTAGCTCGGTGATCTTTCCCTTTCCCAGGTACGACCGCGGCTGGGGTTCACGGACACGCTGCGCCACGTCACCCACGACGTCCACGCCGGCAGTGTCGGCAAGCCGGGCGAGCTCCGCGAGTGAATCATCAATGTTCCAGCCGTCAGAGGTATCCGCACCCAGCAGGACGGCACGGGGCGCCTCTTGCGATAGCTCGGTCTGCATCGTCTCCCGAATAAAAATGGCAGCCTTCTGGCTGCCGTCACATACTCTTGACGATCCATTATACCGCGCTCATCACCACGTATAGATGGTAATCCCCGGTGCCGAAAACGCCGTACGCATGTGCTGCCCGAACTTGTTGAGGCCGCCGGAGTTGCCATACAGGGCCTGCTCATTCGAGCCCACGACCACGTATTGAATCCGGTACTCGTGCAGCAGCGAGGCGGCGTGGGGCCAGTCGAGCGACTTGTAGATAGTCACGACATCCGATTCCCGGCCGCCGACGGTGGCCGAGGACCGCCCCCACTGCTCCTCGTGTCCAGTCCAGCCCATGACTGTCGGCAGGCCGGTAAAGGTCGAGTACTCGGCAGCAGGAGGAGTGTAGTCCCCACCAGGTGAGCCGGGAGCTCCCACCGCCTCAAGAATGGTCGGACTGCCCGACACATGCGCCTCCAGCCAGTGGATACCGGCGGCGTCGCCGGGGTGTTGCTGGGCGACCCAGGCTGAGCCGTCGAGCGACTGGGGGCCGGCCGCGACATTCGTCGTGGGCGTCCAGAACGTATAGATGCCGGCGGCCGCCGTTCCCGCCGCGACCGCGACGAGGGTACTCCGCGCTGCAGCGGCCGGGACGAGGCGGGGCAGAACGATCCACGATCGGTATGCGCCGTACGCGGCGGCGACGCCAAGCAGGATCCAGCCCTGGTAATAGAACTTGAACACGGTATTCATGCGATACAGTGCGGAGTTGTCAAAGGCATCGCGCAGATAGACGAGCTCCGGCAGCGCGACGGCGGCAACGCCCACGATGACCAGAATAAGAGCCAGCGCATCACCACGATTCGGCTGCTCGGCATTCAGGACGCGGTAGAGAAGGATGAGCGCCCCGGCGGCTGCCAGCAGGAGCAGGGCCAGCACGATGGCGTGTAGCAGAATCCCGGCGACGAGAATGGCCGCGGCCGACACCGTGAGGATCAGTCCGTCCGATGCCTGACCGCTCTCGCCGATCAACTCGGGGACTGCCGTGCTTTCTTCCGCGTCCTCGGCGGCCGGTTGCAGGAGCAGCCCCAGGCTGCTGAGGAGCAGAGCGATTGCCAGTGCGAACAGGCCAAAGACCTGGATGAATTCGAAGAAGTCCGTCGGCGTCGTCACCCGACCGATCCCGTGACTGAGTCCGCGTAACTCGACGTAGAAAGGGGCATACAGGACGACCGCCAGGATGGCCAATCCTACGCATGTCACGACGGGCCGTTGCCACCAGCGTGGCGAGTCGTCATGCAGGTAGGCGTGTGCGATGATGGCCGCTACCACCACCGAGAGATAGGTAGGGAAATCCCAGCTGTTGATGCCGAAGAGGGCGCCCGCCGCGACCGCGAGCAGGACAAACCGACCAGCATCTTTGCGCGCATCCCATGCCCCCTCGGACAACAGAATCGACGCCGCGAGCCCCAAAACGAGAAGCACGAAAGGTAGCGCCATCACGTGGGGATGGAGGTCGCCCAGGATGAAACTGAACAGCGGATACTCGGTGATCGCGGTATACGGGGCGGTGCACGGTGCCGGGGGACTACCCCAGTTGGCAAGCGTCGCTCCGCTGCCCAGGACGCGCGTGCTGGGCCAGAACCAACCGTAGAAGGTTCCGGTCGTCGCACAGGCGCCATGCGCTGCTTCCCAGAGCGCCGCATGCCAGTTACCGATGAAGCCCACGAAGAGAGGCGCCAGGGCAGCCCACGAGAGACGTCGCGTCAGAGCGTACCCGAGTGAGTAAGCAGCCCCGGCCACGCACGCCACGATGGTCGAGTTCGCGAGATTGAAGGCAACCGCAGGCGGCGTCAACGCCAGTTTGCCCAGGGTGGCGAAGAGCATATAGCCCAGGTAGTAGTAGTGGACGGAGAGGCCGCTCATCCACGGGTCATACGGCGGATAGGATGCGCTGTGATACGAGGCATTCAACAGCGCCATGTCCATGAATTGCTCGGTGTGGTTGATGGCGCTTCCGAGCGAGTACACGCGCAAGACACTCCAGATGACCAGTGCCACCAAGAAGATGCCTTCTTCGACCAGGATCACGCCCCGCAGCCGGCGCACGCCGGAAACTACGTCGCCTCCCCAGCGCCACCAACCTATGCCGGCTGAGAGAAGGAGAACGGCAGCCGGAAGCACGGGAGAGGAGCCGATCGGGATGACGAGACCGATCAGCCAGGTCACATAGGTGACGAGCAGCAGGCCAAGGATGCGCGCGAAGATGTAGCCGCGGTCCGGCAGAGCGCCCATTGCCCAGAAAGTGAGGGGCAGAAAGGCGAGTGAGAGGATCTCGAGCGCGACGATCCAGGTGACGACGTTCATGCGGTCACCTCGTAGATGTCGGTGTCCTGCCAGTGATAGGCGAGGCGCAGCCCGTGACCGACCATACGATCAAACTTAGCGAGGCCCGCCCTCGGGTAGCAGACATCCAGGCAATGCCGCTCCAGGAATCCGACGTAGATATAGCGGACGCCGTAACGGTGAATGATGCTCCAGGCAGTGGAAGGCGAGCTGGTACTGTAGAGGGTCTTCAGGTCGGCGGTGCGCGGATCCACGCACCTGCCAAAGGGACGCTGCTCGTCCTCATGGTAGCCGTTGACGATATCCGGCAGTCCGGTGAACGTCGCGACGCGCGAGTACCAGTTGTACGTGGAATTACAGTCGTACGCCTCCGCGATCACCTGCGCGCCGGCCGCATGGCCGTTCAGCCAGGTAATAGCGTGAAAGTCGCCTGGATAGGCAACTCGCATGAAGGCCATGCCGTCAAGTGTGAGCGGAACGGCACTTTCCGGTAGCCAGGTTGTGCGGTAGGTCTCACGGGCGACTGTGCCCGCGCCGGTGTATACCACGGAGGCGGCAAGCAGGACGGCGAACGCCGCGCCCCACACGGGGTAGCGCTGGACGAAGGTCCAGAGGGGATGCTGTTGCTCCTGGCCACTCTCTGTTTCGGCTTGAGGTGGGGGAGCGAGAAGAGCGGGCGCTCCCACGAGAACGGGTTCCGGACGTGGTTCTGGAACCCTGGTCCGGGTTGCGACAACCCGCCGAGCGAGAAACGTGAGCGAGGTTGCGGATAACACCGCGAGCAACAGCCAGACCTGGTTGTAGAACTTGAAGATGGTGTTCATCCGGAAGGCGGCACCGCCGTCCAGGAAGTCACGGATATAGAACGGCTGCGTGAGGAAAGAGATTCCGAGTGGAACCAGCACGAGCGCCAGGATAAAGAGTTCGGCGCGATCAAGTGCCGGTCCCAGCCGGAGCAACAGCAAGACGGCCAGAGCGCCCCACAGAGCAAGGAAGGCCATCAGGACGTACCCGTATACAAGGAGGCCGGCAATAAGTATCAGCGCACCCGCGGCAATCGCCCCATCGACCGGGGCCGGACGACGTGGCGAAAGCCGGCGGGCGACCCGAAACGCATGGCGGACGTGGGCGAGACGGTCACGATAGTAGTGTGCGAATTGCGCGGCGCGCGCGGAGCGCCGAATCCAGTCGAGACCGCCTGCCTCCATGCCCAGCAGAACCAGCAGATATGAGAGGAGGATAAAGGCGAAGAGACCAAACTGCTGGAGGTAGACGCTGAGCGGCGTGGCCAGGATGTCGTGCACGACCTGACTGCAAGGAGCGGGGTTGCCACTACACAGGCCCTGCAGACTGGAGGCCGCGATGCCACTGGTGGTGCCGATACCACTCGCGAAGACGGTCTGGTAGTGCGCCTCGAAGGGGAAGGCAAAGACGACGGCCAGCGCCGCCGGCGTGACCAGCCAGCACGCGGAGCGTGTGAGCCAGGCGACGCTGAGCCGCCGCCGAACGGCATAACCGCCGACGCCGGACCCGATGGCGATGATCACGAGCGCCGTGGGGAAGTCCCAGGGGTTCGTCGCGAGAAGCGCCGCCAGCACCAGCCCGGCGAGGAGAGACGACAGGGCGAGCCGCGCCGTGGACTGGTCGTGTTCCAGGACGAGTTGAACCGCAAGCGCTGCCAGAGCGGCGACCAGAGGATAGGCGATGAGATGCGCGTGTAGGTCGCCGAAGAGATACGTGAAGTACGGGAATTCCGCGAAGTCGATTCCAGCCGGCGGAATGATGCGCGTCGGCCCCCAGAAGTCGTAGGCAGGCAAACGAGCGGATCCGGCGAGAACGGCAATCAAGCCCGAAATGCCGTCGACAAGTCCGCCAAGGACGGGAACGCTCGAGTGCAGTGAGCCGGCGGCAATGAGTTCGTTCCAGAACGCAATGCCTCCGGCGAGATTGCCGATCAGTCCGACAAACAGCGCCGACACCAGCCCGGGGAGGATGCGGCGGGTGAGAGACGCGCCGATCGTGAAGACGGTGCCCAGCAGGAGTCGGAAGAGGGACGCGACGGCGAGATTGAAGCCGACCACCGGAGCGATGTGGGTCAGCTTGCACAGTGTACCGACCAACACGTAGCCGTAATAGTAGTAATTGATGATGCCGTGGGCGTAGAACGGGTCGTAGGGTGGGAAGACGCGGCTGCGCACGGTGGCCGTCAGGAAGGCAAGCTCCATCTGCTTCTCACCCATTCGACCCGATCCGGCATTGGTTCCGGACACCGGTGAAAACTGGTGCCCGAGATCCGGATACCACAGCCGCAGCAAGATAAACAGCACCAGGCCGGCGGCGAAGACCGCTTCTGCCGTCAACATGAGACGCCAGTTATCGCGCACGGCCCGAACCAGCGTCGCGCGCTTCAGCAGTGTGACGGTTCCGGAGATCAGGAACAGGACGCCGAGCGCGAAGAAAATGGCGGTATTGTCGTAGAAGCCCACGCCCACACTGACCGGAAACCAGACGAACCACGCGAGGAGGACGACGCCGACGGTCTTGGCGATGACGAAGCCGCAGTCACAGAGCCGGCGCAGCCACAGCGCGGCGATGGGGAAGGCCAGGAACCCGAGCAATTCCAGTGTGCCCCACCACACCAGAACTGGGTGCTGCATCGCGAACCCGTTCGGGGGGAACATTTGATCGAGAGTCGGTCCCGCGGCGTCGGCTGCCCATTGCGATGGAGTCAGCAGGAGAGAGACGTCGGCGCGGGCGACATGCAGGCCGACCACTGCCGCCGCGGCCACGACGAGAGATGCGGCGAGTAGAAGAGCAGGGGCCGAGGCGGAGGCTGGTGCCGCCAGCGGACGGCGGTGCGGGATCAAACGCGCTCTCTTCCGAATCGGGACGTGAAAAACGTGCTGCAACGCAGCACGTCGACGGGGGAGGCGGAGCAGGTCATTGTAATTGGTGGCTGCGTCTTACCGTCAATTACAGACGGTGGGTGCTTTGCAGTTCATTGAGGGCGGTAACCATCGTCTTGACGACGTACTCACCCTGCGCTGTCGCCATGTACAACCGCTGCTGAATAGATTCGAACTCGTAGTCCTCGCGCAGGGCGAGCTCGACCTGGCGATCGGCGGAATCCAGCAGCTGGTGCATATCTTCGCGCACCTCCGCCGTGTCGTCCGGGAATAGAACCGCGATGTTGGCGTCCAGGAGGTTCCGCGTCGCGCGAATCAGCCGCCGCGTCTTCATTGCCATCGGTATCAGTCCCTTGCGGGACAGCTCCAATTGCAGAGAGGTCATGTCGGCATCCAGATTCTGGAGCCTCTGCGCGAACCGGGCGGCCGTTCCCTCCGCCTCTTGCATATCAGAAGCCTACCACGTGGTACCCCTCATCCACGTAAAGCACGTCGCCGGTGACACCCCTGCTCAGGTGACTGGCAAGATAGACGGCGGTATCACCGACTTCTGCAGGATCGGTTGACCGCCCGAGCGGAGCACGCTCCGTGTAGGCCTGCTTGAAGCGCGTGAATCCCGGCACGCCCTTGGCGGCCAGCGTCGAGATGGGCCCGGCCGATATGGCGTTAACGCGAATGTTCTGCGGCCCGAGATCGGAGGCGAGGTAGCGCACGATCGACTCGAGGGCGGACTTGGCGATTCCCATCACGTTGTAGCTGGGGAAGACGCGGCGGCTGGCGATGTACGTCATCGCCATCACGCTTCCTCCCTCGGGCATCAGAGACACGGCGGGGCGCGTGATGCCGATGAGGGAGTATGCGCTGATATCGAGCGTGGTGTTGAATCCCTGGCGGCTGGTGTCAATGAAGGCCCCGACCATCTCCTCCTTTGGGGCGTACGCGATGCTGTGCACCACCGTATCGAGATGACCCCACTCCGACTTGATTCGATCGTAGACAGACTCGATCTCGCCGTCCTTCTGGACGTCAGCCTTGAGCATCAACGTACCCGGGATCTGGTCGACCAGCTCTTGAACGCGTGATTCGACACGATCGCTCTCATAGGTGAGCGCCAGTGTTGCCCCTTCCCGGTGCAATGCCTGAGCTATCGCCCATCCGATACTCGCCCGATTCGCCACGCCCCAGATCACAGCGTGGTTTCCGTCCAGCAGTGCCATTCCTTCCTCCCACTAGGGCTGCCGCGCGACCGTCCGTCATCGTCTCGGAGTCGGCCATGTACCGGCACGAAACGGCCGGCCGCGGCGCCTGACCTCGCCCCTGCGACGGCCTAACGTACACCGACCGTCAAGCTGACCGGAAACCAGGTACGATTGACGCATGGAAGAGAGTCTAGCGCGCGCCGTGCACGCCCTCCGCCGTTGCGTGGAGGAGGTCCAGGCTGCCCCCACCCAGGACGCCATCCGGCGGCGGTTGCGCGTCGGTGCCGAAGAAATTCTGGAGCATCTCGAAGCGGCGGACGAGCCGGAAGATTTGTGGTCGTCACTGGATCGTCAATCGAAGGACATCGCCGAAGACTTGCGACGGGCCGAACGGCTGATGCGCGAGCGGAGCGGCGGTGTCTGAGGACCGGGCACGCCTTCTCGCTCTCTTGCGCGATCACGCGGTACTACGCGGGGACTTTGTGCTATCGTCCGGCCGGCGTGCCCCGTACTACATCGACGCCCGCGCCGTGACGCTGTCGGCCGAGGGCAGTGTGCTCTGTGGACGCCTGCTTTTCGATTTGGTCCGTCGCTGGCCGGCTCGCGCCACGGCAGGTTTGACATTGGGTGCTGATCCTCTAGTGACCGCCGTTGCTGTCGTTTCGGCGTTGTCCGAGCATCCGCTGGACGCACTCATCGTCCGCAAGGAGGCGAAGGGCCACGGGGCGGGCAAGCTCATAGAGGGCCCCTGGCACGAGGGGCTATCGGTCGCGATTCTCGAAGATACGGTGACAACAGGCGAATCCGCGCTGCGAGCCGCTCGGGTGGTAACGGAACACGGCGGAGTGCTCGTGGGAGTGGCGGGACTGATCGATCGGCACGAGGGAGGCGCGGCGGCGATTGAGTCCGCCGGCTATCCCTACCAGTCGGTCTTTACGGTCGCGGAACTTCTCGACGGGTATCGACCCTAGACCCGATAAACGGACCGCTCACGCGCCAGGCTAATTGGCCCGCCGAAAGCTTCGCCGCCCAAGCTGAGGGTCTCGGCGGCCACGGGATACCAGGTATGGGTCAGAATCAGCGCGCGAACGCCTGCCTCTCGGGCCATCCGCCCCGCCGAGGGGGCGTCGAGATGGATGGTGGCGCTGTCACTGTCCTCGCTGTACAGCGGGGCGGTTGCCTCGACCAGAGCGACGTCAGCGTCCTGCATGAGAGCAGCCACCCGGTGATCGGGTGCTGTGTCGGACGAGTAAAACAGGGCGCGGCCGTCGTGAACGAAGCGCATGGCGTACGCCGGGATGGCGTGGCGCGTGTGAGCAAACGTGATCGTGACTTCACCACAGCGCAGAGAAGCCGTCGGGTCGTATGTGCTGATCTGAAAGAGCCGCTCGAAGAAGCCCTCCGGTAGTCGGACGGCGGCCGCCAGGTCGTGGAGAGTCTGCGCGCCGTCCGGGGGCAAGAACAACGGGATGGACGGTACCTTGCCGAAGAGAAAGCCGTATGCCAGTGGCACCAGATCGAAGAAGTGGTCGGGGTGCATGTGGGATATAAGGATCGCCGAGAGCGCTTTCAGCTCGGTGACCTCGCGGAGCACGGACACGACCCCGTGCCCGCAATCCACGAGGAGCCGGGTGTGTCCGGTCGATACCAGATAGCCGGAGCAGGCGCCGCCGGCATTTTCGGTCGCGGGGCTGGAGCCGAGAATCGTGAGGTCCATGATATTCCTCTGTTGCTGGTGTCAGGCCACCTGGGCGTGAAAGAGCCTCTCGTAGGCGTCGAGCGTCCGGTTCAAGTCGAACTGAGAGACGATCTCGTCCCGCGGGTGGATGTAGCGGTTCGGATTTGCCGCGACCTGGCTGATTCCGGCAGCCAGGGCCACGGCGTCGCGGACGGGCACGACTTCACCCATGCCGGTCATGCGGACGGGCTCCCGAACCCCGGGCAGGTCGGTGGCGACCACCGGGGTCCCCGCCATCATCGCTTCCACCTGAACCAGACCGAACGACTCAGTCGGATTGACGCTCGAGACGACGAGTACATCCAGGCTGGAAAAGAAATCATGCATGGCCTCCGGCGGTAGCTGGCCAAGAAACGTAACGCGGTCGGCGTAGCGCTCGATGAGCGGCTGGAGCCGGCGCAGGTAGTCACCTTCTCCCGGGACGTTCCTGGATTCGCCGGCATGGAGGAGGTGAACCGGCCGATCGCTCGTTATGAGGGGGAGGCTATCCAGGAGGTACTCCAGCCCCTTCTCCGTGGCAACCCGGCAGGCGGAGCCGACAACGAGTTTTTCCTCGAGCCCGAGAGAACGCCGCAGCTCTCCCGAAGTGTCTGATTCCGCGGGAGGGATAACGGGGGGAGGGATGACCTCTATCTTGTCCGGAAAACGGCTGAGGAGCCGTGAGTGACGAGCGTAGTCGTGGGTGTACGCGACGATCCGGTTGGCGGCCCGGCCGGCCGCCCAGTTCATGCCGAACACGACAGTGTCGATGGCCCGGTTGGCGGCGCCGGGTGGAAGCTGCAGGTCACAGTGATAGGTGAGGACGGCGGGTCGCCCGGCGACCCGTGCCACCCCGGCGGCGATCCCACTTTCCAGCTGTGGGAGGTGGATACTGACGATGTCGCTTTCGCGGGCCAGCCTGGCGAGATACCAGGGAAACGCCGGCATGACCGGCCCTTTGCCGACGCGAAACGCGACCGGCACCCGCACCACGCGGACGCCGGCGATCATCTCTTCTCCCGGCAAGTCCGGCGCGTGCTGTGACGCCAGGACAGTGACGTGATGGCCGCGGCGGCTGAGCCCCTCAGCCAGGCGCTGCGCGTAGAGGGTCAGGCCGCTGATGTGAGGGCGGTAGTACGTCAGAACGATCAGGATGCGCATGCGCGTCTAAAAGCTGTCCGTGTTGCAGCGTGCCCACGCCACCAGCCGCGCGACGCCTTCCTCGATCCCGACCTCGGGCGTCCAACCAAGCTCAGTGCCGGCTTTCGCCGTGTTACTGACATAGATCTTCTGATCGCCCGGACGCCAGTCGGCGTAGGTGGCCTCCGGAACCTGGCTGCCGAGGGCAGCCGACAGCACGGGCCGCAAATCCTGCCAGATGGAAAGCGCATTCTCCGGCCCTCCACCAAGGTTGTAGATTTGTCCGGCGGCGACGTCGATGCGCTTGGTCGCCGCCTCGAAGGCGTGAACCAGATCGTCGACGTACAAGATGTCCCGCACTTGCTTGCCGTCTCCATAGATCGTGATGGGGCGCCCTTTCAGAGCCTGAATTGTGAGCCAGGCAACCCATGCCTGGTCCTCCATCCCCCACTGATGGGGCCCATAGATGCAGCTCATGCGGAAGACCACGCTGCGCAAGCCGTAGATCCGGGAGTAATCGCGGACGTACTGATCGGCCGCGCCCTTGGAGCACCCATATGGTGAGTGGAAATCGAGGGGGCGTGACTCGTCCACGCCTTGCGGGAGATCGGGGAAGCGATAGCCGGTGGCAGTCTCCTCGACTGCGACATCCTCCATTCCCCCATACACCTTGTTGGTCGAGGTCATGATGAAAATGGGCCGCTCGACGCCATTGTTTCGTGCCGCTTCCAGGGTGTTGAAGGTGCCCTGCGCGTTGATCTCGAAGTCCTCACGGGGATCGCGCACCGACGTTGTTACCGCCGTCTGGGCAGCGGTGTGATAGATGACCTCCTGCCCATGAGCTGCCTCGACAATCGCACCGGCGTCACGGACGTCGCCCTTGATGAAACGGAATCCCTCGCCGTGCTGCTCTCCCAGCCACGCCAGATTCAATGCAGAGCCGCGACGCGAGAGATTGTCGAAGAGGGTGACATCGTGACCGGCCTCGATCATGTGGTGCGCCAGATTGCTCCCCACGAAGCCGGCTCCGCCCGTGATCAGAATACGCGCCATGTCTCGCCCCTCCTTCGAGCGGCTGATTATAGCGACCGGCCGCCGAGGACCCGGGCGACATCCCAGCCGTTGCGGCGCAAGACCCAGGATGACGCGACACGGACCGGTAGGGTCGCGTACAGCGCGGACGGCGTGGCGGGATCCATGAAGAGCAGGACGTGACTGCCGCGGGGTAGCGTGGAGATTTGCGATGCCGCATCCTGGAACGTCTGCACCGTGATTACATAACGGTGCGCGGTCACGACCTCCGACACGGCATCCGGCTCCGGCTGCCCCCAGTCGCCCCAACAACAACCGATGACGAAAGAATACGTCCGCGGTGACGTCTGATCGATCCGGGTGGCGATGGTGGCGCCAAAAGGTGTGTTGCCGTTGGGAAGCGTGCGTGGATAGACGACGAAGTAGTTGTAGAAGTTGATGCCGAAAATGACGATGAGGACCGCGGCGAGCGTGCTCCCCACGACAAGCCGGGGGTGGGAGAGGCGACGCAGCCAGAACAGGGACACCATCGCCGTGCGGTCAAGGGCATAGGCGATCGTCGCCATGGTGAGCGGCACGGCGCCGACCATCCGACCCATCGCCGGTATATTGCTCGCCGTCTGATCCAGCACCGAGGGGATCTGGATGACGGCGAAGGGAATGACCACCCACTTCAGGAGTCTCCAGTCCCTGTGATGGCCGATGCGCCACAGAATCAATGCCACGCCGAGCACGAAGAAGATGCCGCTGAGCCGATCGAGATTGGGGTGGTAGGGGATGTTATGGCGGAAGGTGGCATCGCCGCGGACGTTGTAGGAGAGGATGTCCCGCCAGATGTTATCGAGAACCCGCAGGACGATCCCGGTGGCCGAGTGTTGCTGGTGGAGCTTGGAGCCGATGTAGCTGCTGGAACCGAGCAGCGCGCTCGGATTGCGGGCGAAATTAACGATCACGGGCAGGGCCACGATGGCCCCCCAGAGCAGAACGTAGGGCGTAGTGACGAACGCCAGCGGTGCCCCCCAGAAAGCGGCCTGTGTGTACATGCCGAGGCCGAGGGCGACACCGCCCAGGAGTTGCCGGCCGCTCAAGACGAGCCACAGCGCCAGGGCGAAGAAGACCGCGGCCAGGATGTACGGCTTACCCTGACGAGAAAAGGTGATTGCCCAGAAGGAGATCGCGGTCAGGAGAGCGGCGATCGCAGCGACGCGGCGCCCGAAAAGTTGGCGGGTGAGCAGGTAGTCCAGAGGGACGAGCAGAGTTCCGGCCAGGACAGTCGCGAGCTTGATGGTGAAGAAGGTGAGCCCGAAGAGGGCGGAGAGGCCGGCGATGATGTACGAGAGCATTGGTCCGTCACCGCCGAACCGGTAGTCCAGATAAAACTGGTGGCCGAGAACCAGACTCGCGAGGTAGTGGTGGAAGAGGACATCACCCCACATTTCGGCCGGGATGGTATCGAGGCGGTAGAGCCGGATGGCCAGACCCAGCAGCGTGAGAGCGGCCACGAGCAACGCCTCATTGCGGTACGAGGTTTCCCGGTCGGCGCCACTGTGCCGCCGGAGATCCGGTTCGGCGATGACCGTCACCGGATGTGCTCGAAGATCATGACCTCGGGATGGTCGTACACCGTGAACGCTTCCTCCGACCACTGGTCGGGAAAGTCGATGGGGATTCCCAGCCAACGCAACGACGGGTACGACGTGAACTCGGCCACCAGCCGGTAGCTGGTCTTTCCGGCAAAGAGGTCGTGATAAAAGGCCGTCATGCGTGGGAAATCTTGCGGCGCGGTCGGCATGCTCCCCCAGCCACGATTCGACGACAGCACCAGGTAGTTCCCCTGGTTGAGGGCAGCGTTCAAAGCCTGCCACTTGGTGGCGTCATCGGGATAGTAGAAGCTGTGGATCGTGACCGTGTTGAACGTCTTGCCGGCCGGATTCGGCACGCCGAGCGGAAGGCAGTCATCCCATTCCTCGCAGAGGATGGTGCTGTTGTTCGGGAGATTGGCGTACATCCACTCTGAGGCCGTCACTCGTGAGAGAGGATGCAGGTAGATGGACAGGAAAGCCAGAGGCCACACGAGGAGCGTCGCGACAATGGCGACCCGAGCGAGGTAGGGCAGCGAGCGCAGCAGAGCGTAAGCGCCGATGCCGGCGAAGACGGCGAGAAACGGGTACAGGAAGATGAAATAGCGCATCGTCTTGTCCCAGGAAGTCGATTGGTACAGGAAGAAAGCGACCGTCCAGAGGAGGCAAACGGCCAGGATACCGCCCTGGCGCCGGTGCCACAGGACGTACCCGCCGGCCACGACCAGCAGAAAGTACGGTATCCCGAGGCCGAACACGGCCATATTGATCAGGGCAAAGACCAGGGGCGGTTTGTTCATCCACTGGATGGCCGGAGGGTAATACGGGCTGGGGCCGTACATGCCCTCGAGCTGCTTGAGACTCGAGTAGAAGTTGATGTTGAGGCGGGGGTCAATCGGGTTGGCGCTCTGGAACATGTACGGGTCGCCGAGGCGGAGCGCGAGATACGAGACTATGCCGAAGGTCAGGACGACCCCAATGGCCCGGAGGGCGAGACGGCCGAGGTCCGGCCGGCTCTCAGCGCGGACGGTGCGCACGACTCGGAGCAGGTCGTGGTCGGCGGCGGGGACCAGCGGCAGCAGGATCAGATAGATGTCGAGAGGGAGGATATAGACCGCATTGACCTTCGTCGCCACGGCGAATCCAAAGATGACCGCCGCCGCGATGAGGTTCCCGTCCCCCCGACACAGCGCGTAGCGCAGGGAAAAGTAGAACGACCCGAACATGAAGGCATTGAGGAAGGCATCGGTCGCGAAAAAGTGCGCCAGCTGGATCGGAAAAACCGTGACGGCGTAGAGTGCCAGCGCCCAATACTTGACCTGCGGCGGCAATCCCTTGCGCTCGAGCAGGCGTGCGGAGGCGAAGACCAGGACTAACACCGCGCTGTCGGCGAATGCGGCCAGAACCCGGCCCTGTAGCACAAAGTTGTTGTAGTTGTCGTTTCCCAGGACGACCGCGATCACCTTGTTCAGGTCGATCGGCAGCATGCCATAGACCATGAATTTCCCAACCGAGTTGTTGTACGGCGCCATCGGCGAGGTGGTGGGATCGAAGTATTGGACGAGGCTGTGCGGCATCTGGATGGCCGTGCCCAGCATGGTAAGGAAGCGCTCGTCCGGGTGGATGTGCGTGGATTGGTCCCAGTTCACGTCGAGCAGGCGCAGAATCACGCCCACGCCGAGCAGGAAGAGGAATAGCGGATCAACGCGCGCGGCGAGTGTCGCCAGTGCGCCGAATCGGGTGGCTTCGGCAGCCGGCCGTTCGGCGCGAATCGCGTGGGAGAAGGGCAATTGCATGGGCGGGCGGGATGTCTAGTGCGAGGCTTTCCGGGCCTCGACAATGTAGCGGTAGGCGAACTGGTTGAGCCCCGGAACGGCCCCAAGTTCGTCGTTCAGCCGACACGCCGCAGGGACGTGGGATAGGAGCGAGCGTGGCGCGAGGCCCAGGCCGGTGAGCGTGATGTCGGTGAAACCGTGTCGGCGAAGGCTGCGGGAGAGATTCCACGAGGTGCAGGTCATGACCCCGCGCTCCACGGACCAGTCGTAGAACAGCGGCAGATACACGTACCAGGCTGGATTGAGGGCACCTGGCTCCGAGAACACGATCGCCCCGCCCGGCTGGAGCGCGGCGTGCATCCCGGGCAGGTACTCCTCCATGTCCACGTGGTGCAGAATATCCGCGCCGACAATCGCGCCGAAGTCCCCCGTCGGCAGGGTCGTGCTGGTCGTCAATCCGGTCAGTCCGAGGGACTCCGCCAGCGCGCGAAGCTCTGCCAGCGATTGCTCGCTGACGTCGACGGCGACGACCGGATGGCCACGCTGGAGGAGGGGGATACTGACCCGCCCTGACCCGGCCCCAAAATCCACGATGGTGTCATCCGGACCCAGCTTCAGGGCATCGATGCGACGGAGAATCTGTGCCAGCTCGAGCTGCGTGTGGTACGGCGGCCGCAGGATAGCGTCGACCGCGTAACGGTTGCGCTGCCTGTCAAAAAAAGCGGCCTGACGTTGCGCTTCATCCCATGACGAAGCGGGAAGGGAGACAACGTTCTCGTCTGGCACGATCTTGACCCTTACTCGCATATACTGCGGTCGTGCCGCCGTCGACACAATCGCCCTGGACCCGGGGCCGGCGCCTGCCGCGGCCGGCTCTTGGCCGCGGCATTATATCAGCGTGTCTCGCCGTTATCTGGATTGATGTCTATTTCGCCGGCACCCCTGGCCGGTAGCTCGTCCCCTGGACGCCTTCGCCGCGCACTGCCCCGCCTGATCTCGCTGACCGTCGGGACGGTCCTCGGGATCGTGCTCATCGTTCTGCTGCTCCGCGGCGTCAACGGCCATGTCCTGGTGCGCACGCTGTCGCGCGCCAACTACTGGCTGCTGGCTGCCGCCGTGACTCCGTCAGTCGCTATCCTGTTTCTCAAGGTGGAGCGCTGGCGGGTACTGCTCGGCGCGGACAGCCCCGGCCGCAATGTCCTATTCGCTGCCCTCAACGTCGGCTATGCCGTCAACACCTTGCTCCCGGCCCGCATAGGCGACCTGGTGAGCGCGTACTGGCTGGCACGGCAAGGGACCATCAGCCTGGTTCGTACAATATCCACCATTGCTGTCGAGCGCGTGGCAGATGGCCTGACGCTATGCGTGATCCTGTTTGTCCTCGCCCCGAGCGTCGCATTGCCGCCCCGCATCCTGATGACGGCCGTCGTCGCCGGCGTCCTGGGCGCCCTGATCCTGGGAGGCCTCATCCTCGTCGCTGCCCTCATGCGGACGGGCCGGCGAGCCTGGTGGATCTTCGGACGTTATCGAGAGACCCGCGTCGGCGGTGTTCTCCAGCAAGTCACGGCGGGGGTCAGGGCACTACACTCCGGGTCATCGGCCGCCTCCTTTGTCGTCTGGACGTGCCTCATCTGGGCGGCCACGGTGGTGCAGGTGTGGCTTGCCCTCGCAGCCTTCGACATCCAGCTCCCGCCGGCCGGCGTCGTGCTCCTCACCGCGGTGCTCTTCCTCAGCATGGCTGTCCCGGCCGCGCCGGCGTACATTGGCGTCTTCGATTACGTCATGGTCCTCATGCTCGGACTGTACGGCGTCGCTCGCACGCCCGCCGTCGCGGCCGCCCTCGCCTGTCACGCGGTGGTGTTTCTCCCCGTCACCGTGATCGGGATGGTCTATCTTGCCCGCGCCGGCTCGCAGACCGCTGCGCAGATCTTCGAGACGGCTGCCGGCGGCTGAACGTCCGGCCTGCTGGAGACTATGTCAAGGAGATTCGGTCCTGAGCCGCGTCCCGCCGGCCGCGATCAAGAGTCCGATACCAATGCCGCCGGCGATGACGCCCGCGGCGATCAGGAGGTGATGGGGAGACGCTCGCAGCGGCCCGGCGATCGGAACGGCGAAGGCGCAGATCACCAACACGATCAGGAGAATCAGACCGCCGGCGTACGTCCGTTTCAGGGTTGCGCCTCCGCCTCAGCGACTCGTCCGGCCCGTCGGGTAGCGGTCGAAGGAGATCTGGCCGTTCGACTCCGAGAAAGGCAGGTTGTGCTCGCGAGCATAGCGATGCAACGAGTCATAGTTGGCGTAATAGCCGACCGGCGACCGCTTCTCGTTGTCGTTGAAACGGGTCACCGAGCCGGTACCCAGTTCGACGATTTCCACCCCGCGCGGCACGTTCGGCGCGAAGTAGACCTGAACGCCGCGGTCCTGCAGCTCGTGCGGCGTCTGCACGTTCAGATTATTCTCGGCCCATTCAAAGTTCTGCATGATGGCCCTCCGGGCGTCCAACCGGCATCACCCGTGCCACGTTACTGGGGACGCCGAAACAGATGGACCGGCGAGAGTTCGATCGGTGCCTCGGTTTGCGCGATGGCGACCGCCAGCTTCGGGATCTTGAGGAGGTCGGTGTAAGCCAGATAGCGGCTGCGCCAGACGGGATCGAACTTGCTGTTGAACTGGTACAGCGATTTGAGTTGATAGACCGACGAGAGATGCTCCCAGAGGAAGCGGCGAGCGCCATCCAGAGCGCGGGAGTCGATATCGCCGGCACTGTTGGCGAGCGTCGCGAAGTTCAAGCTGAGGCTTCTGTATCCCCGGTCACGAAGACTTTCCGCGCTCCGGATGACAAGGAATTCAGTGAGGCCGTTCGGGGCCCCCGGGCGACGACGCATAGCGTCGAGCGACCAGCCGTTGCCGGCATAGGCGGGCACGAAACTGAGGTAACCCCAGACGTACTCGCCCTCCTGCGCCACCATCAACTCGCAGTCCTCATCACTGCGACGCGGCAGACGGCCCAGCGTCATGGAAAAGCCTTGCTGGCCGCCCTTCTCCTCTACCCAGGCACGAGAGATTCCCTCCATCTGTTGCCGGACTGCGGGAGGGACCGACGCCGCCGTGTAGCAGCGGAGGGATATACCGCTCTCCTCAACGTGTCGTACCGCGCGGCGCACCTTCCGCTTGAGGGCAGCCGCGTCGAAGGCAGGGAGCTCGATAACGGCCTCCTCGCCGACCTTCAACAGGCGCAGGCCGGCCCGGCGGTACAGGGACGCACGCTCACACCCAACTCCGAGGAAGCACACGTCGAGCCCCCCGGACGCGGCATAGGCAAGGAAAGAGTCGATCAGGGGAGCGATGCGATCGGCGCGGCCAACCGGGTCGCCTCCCACCAGAGCCACCGTTCCCCAGACGCGATACGAGAGGAACGCCTCGCCGGTGACGTCGAAGAAGTAGGATCGGCCGTCCTGCAGCGCGAAGTACGACAACGTGTCTGACCCGTAGCGTCGCACCAGGTCACGGGCACGGCCGATATCGGCCCCGGTCGCAACGCGCGCCGGGATCAAGGGGCGCAGGACCACGGACACGGCATACAGGATCCCGATGCTGCCCAGGACGGCAATGGAGCGCTCGAACCAGGCCGCCTGGGGACTGATGTACGTGAACCAGGGGTCACCAAAGAGGAGGCGGAACGGCTCCAGCGTCGCACTGACGACGCCGGGCGTGGGCCAGACGGAGTCGCGCAGCACGAAGAATCCTGCCAGGACGTAACAGTAGTACAGCAAGCCGAACGTCAGGACGCGCTGCACGAGATCGCGCGGCTGCGGGAGCCGGCCGGGAATGTCGAAGGCGGCGTGTCCGGCAATGAGGATGACGCCGAGGATGAGCGCGGCGGATGCTTCCTCGAAGTCGAGGCCTTTAGTGAGGTTGAGGACGGCGGAAATACCGAGCAGGATGACCGTCGCCTGCATGGCACGGCGCCGCCTCCGGCGCAGACCGTCGGCCAGCAGGATGAGGCAGAAGCCGACCAGGACCGTACCCGTCTGACTAGCGCGAATGAGATGCATCGGCAGCAGATCACGCAGCAATTCGATGCGGCTCGGGATGGCTGGATAGAGGGCCGACAGGATATTCATCAGGCCGACGGCGGCGGCCAGCAGGGCACCGAAACGGCGCACAAAGGCAGATGCGAGCAAAGAAGGTCTCCCTTTCAGTTGACAGGGTACTTTAGGCAGATCGTTGACCTCCTGCCAAGTAGGGGCCTACAATGCGAGGCCGCCGTCAAGTCTTTTTCAGCACAAGCTGTACCTGACGTCGGGGTGTGGCGCAGTTTGGTAGCGCGCCTGCTTTGGGAGCAGGAGGTCCCCGGTTCAAATCCGGGCACCCCGACCACCTACGCTTGCGGGGGCTCCTGATATTGCCGCGGTCCGACCACCCGGGCGACTGCCTCTTCCCACAGGATCGGTAGAGCGACGATCGCGACGATGCCGACGACGAAGATAAGCCCGAGGATCAGAGGGCCGAAGATGATCAGAGCGAGGATTTTGAGCAGCGTTTTCATGCCTTCCTCCGACGTGACAGATCTCGGAAAATTGGCGGAATGACGGGAAATCTGGTACAATCTGACGTTACCGATGGGACGCTTGTTCGAGGTTAATTATGCACGCTCGTCCCATCGCTTTTTATCCGCTCTGGATGATATGAAATCACGCCGGGGATGTGCGCCGGCCACTGGAAGGAAATAGATGCAGCAGGCAACTCCGTCGTATACCGCCGAAGATATCCAGGTTCTGGAAGGTCTGGAGGGCGTGCGGCGCCGTCCGGGAATGTACATCGGCGGGACCGATCAGCGGGGCCTGCACCAGCTCGTGCGCGAGGTGGTGGACAACAGCGTTGACGAGGCGCTGCAGGGTGCGTGCGATTCGATCGAGATCACCCTGCACGCCGACGGAAAAGTCACCGTCGAGGACAACGGTCGCGGCATTCCGGTTGACATTCATCCGAAGGTGGGCCGGTCGACGCTCGAAGTCGTCATGACGCGTCTGCACGCCGGCGGCAAATTCGAGAAGCGCGGGTACAAGGTCTCCGGCGGCCTGCATGGCGTCGGCGTGTCTGCCGTGTGTGCGCTGTCCTCCTGGCTGCAAGTCGAGGTGAAGCGTAACGGCAAGAAATACCGCCAACAGTATGCGGAAGGCAAGCCGATCACCGAGGTTGAGAGCGTTGGAAAGGCAAGCGGGACCGGCACGAAGACGACCTTCCAGGCTGACGCCTCGATCTTCCCCGACACGACATTCGACTTCGATCTTCTGGTCCAGCGCCTGCGTGAGATGGCCTATCTCAACCGGGGTCTCAAGATTCGCCTGTTTGAGGAAGCGACGGGACGCGAGTGCAGCTTCTACTTTGAAGGCGGTATCTCGTCCTTCGTGCGCCATCTCAACAAGAACAAGCAGTCTCTGATCCCGCGTCCCATTTACCTGGCGCGTGAGTTCGAGGAATCCAGCATCGAGGTTGCTCTCCAGTACACGGACGACTACACCGAGACGATCTTCGCTTTCGCCAACGCCATCAATACACCGGACGGCGGCACGCATCTGTCCGGCTTCCGCTCGGCGCTCACCCGCACCTTGAACGCGTACGCCCGCAAGACGGGGATGCTGAAGGAGCAGGACGCCAATCTCACGTCCGATGACGTGCGTGAGGGGTTGACGGCGATTATCAGCGCCAAGCTCACGGAGCCGCAGTTCGAAGCCCAGACCAAGGTCAAGCTGTCGAATCCGGAGATTCGCTCCCAGACCGAGCAGACCGTCAACGAGCAGTTGTCGGCCTATCTGGACGAGAATCCGGCCGACGCGCGGCGCATCGTCGAGAAGTGCATTACGGCAGCCCGGGCCCGCGAAGCGGCCCGCAAAGCACGCGATCTGGTGATTCGCAAGACGGCGCTGGAGGGCATGACCCTGCCCGGAAAACTGGCCGACTGCCAGGAGCGCGACCCCGAGAAGAGCGAGTTGTATCTCGTCGAGGGAGATTCGGCGGGCGGCTCGGCCAAGCAAGGGCGCGACCGCCACTTCCAGGCAATCCTGCCGCTCAAAGGCAAGATCCTCAACGTCGAGAAGGCGCGGCTGGACAAGATCCTCTCCTACGACCAGATCAAATATCTGATCACGGCGCTCGGCACCAGCATCGGCGACCGCTTCGATCTCGAGAAACTGCGCTACCGGCGCGTCATTATCATGACCGACGCCGACGTGGATGGCGCGCACATCCGGACGCTGCTTCTCACCTTCTTCTTCCGCCACATGCGCGAGATCGTCGACGCCGGTTGCCTGTACATCGCGCAGCCGCCGCTCTACCGAATTCAGTCCGGCAAGGAAACGCATTACGCGTACACGGAGGGGGAGCGGGACAGCATCATCAAGAAGATGCGGGCCAAGAATCCCCCGGTGCAGCGCTTCAAGGGCCTGGGCGAAATGAATCCGGAGCAACTGTGGGAAACCACCATGGATCCCCAGAATCGGGTTCTGCTGCGCGTCAACGTCGAGGATGCGGTCCATGCCAGCGAGATTTTCGATGTCTTGATGGGCAACAACGTGGCGCCGCGCAAGAAGTTCATAGAGACCCACGCCAAAGACGTCAAGAACCTCGACATCTAGGTCTGTGATGGAGTCCGGCCGCATTTCCCTGGCCGGAGGCAGCGACATCGCGTATGAGACAAAGGGCGAGGGAGATTCTCTCGTCCTTATCCACGGTGGGCTCGGCGACCGACGCATGTGGGACGACCAGTGGGATGCCTTTGCCGCCCACCACCGCGTCATCCGCTACGACCAGCCCGGCATTGGCGAGTCGGCAGTGCCCACGGAGGCAGTCGCGTACCACGAGGATCTCGCCGGATTACTGCACGCGCTCGGCATTGCTCAGGCCCATATCCTCGGGCTGTCCTTCGGCGCCGGGGTTGCCGCTGACTTCGCGCTGGCCCATCCGGAGATGGTGAGATCACTGATCCTGGCCTCCTCGGTGATGGGAGGCATGTCCGAGGAGACCGGGCGGAGAATACAGGAGGCGGACGAGGCCGCGGAGGCCGGCGACCTGGATCGCGCGGTGGAGCTCGAGACGCGTCTCTGGATCGACGGTGTCGGCCGGCGCCCGGAGGACGTTGACCCCAAGGTACGAGGCCGGTCAGTTGCCATGAATCGGGCCGTCTGGGAATCGGCAACCGATGTTGAGCAGATTCCCCTCGAGCCGCCCGCACGGGATCGGCTCGGCCGGTTGACAATGCCCACGCTCGTTATCGTGGGCGAGCGTGACGTCCCGGATGTCCAGGGGTCGGCGGATTCGCTCCTGCGTGAGCTTCCGAACGCGCGCCGTGTCATCATCCCAGATGCGGCTCACCATCTCCACATGGAGCGGCCGGACGTCTTCAACCAGGCTGTGTTGGATTTCTTGGCAAACCTCTAAAGGTCGCACGCCCTTCCGACGGTGCGAGCGGACGGGACGCCTTCGTCCGGCCCCCGCAGGACAAACCCCGTCTCATCCGCTTCGACACGTGGCGGCCAGGGCTGGTATGAAAATATCGGGGGACGAGGTTAGGCTGCTTCCTGCGGGGTGACGGTGTAGCCGCGGGCGCGCAGCTGATTGACCAGTCGTTGCTCTGCTGCCTCG
>JAJPIP010000084.1 GCA_021324655.1 Pseudomonadota bacterium | reverse complement strand
GCATTCTCGATGGCAATGGCCGCTTGACTGGCAAAGAGGCTGAGCAGGTTCAAGTCATCACCACTAAACGCATCCACCTCCGCCCGCTCCACGTCCAGCACCCCGATCACCTGGTCCCCCCGCTTCAACGGCATCGCCAGCTCCGAGCGCACGTCAACGACGTCGCCGGCAATGAACTCAGGGTCCTGCGATGTGTCCCTGACCAGAAGCGGTTGTCCCGACTGGTAGACGCGGCCGGTGACACCCCGGCCGATGGGAATGATCCGCGCGGCCACGCGTGCCTCAACCTCCGGTGTCGCGCTCGGGACGCGTAATTTCGCGACCCGAAGCACAGGATGTTCCGGATCCGGCAGCAGGACGCTTGCCGTATCGTACGGCACGACATCGCGCATGCCGGAGAGGATGGCATCGAGCACCGACTCCAGATCGAGGGAGGAATTGACGGTGCGAGCCACATGGAGGAGCGCCTGCATCTGCCGGACGTTGTCCTGGCTCTGACGGTAGAGGGCGGCATTGACGATGGCCACCGCTGCCTGCGAGGCGATCACCGAGAGGGTTGCCACGTCGTCCTGCGTGTAGGCGAAGGGGTGCAGGCTCTGCACGGAGAGAGCGCCGATCGTCTGGTGTCCGGTGTGGAGAGGCATCCAGATCTTCGCCTCGCTGAGCTTTTCACCGACCTGGATGCTGGGGAGATCGTTTTGAGCCGCGAACCGTTCGTACTCGTCGTCGGTATCGAAGAGGAGCGGCGTGCCGCGCTCGATGACGAGAGCGGTCACGGTGGGACCGGGAGGCAGTTGCTCGTTCCGGTACGTGGTCTCTTCTTCCCGGTGATAGGGAAGTTCCACCGGCCCGCGGCCGAGGCGGATCGCGATGAAGAATTCGGTCGCGTCCATGACACGGCTGATCTGCGCGTCGATCGTCTCATACAGGACATCGAGGTCCAGGGATGAAGACACGACCCGGCCAATCTCATTGAGAAGCTGGAGACGGCCGGGTTGGTCGAGCGCAGAATCGATCACGGGATGTCGAGACCTCCGACGAGAGTCTACCGTCCCCCAGCCCGCGCGCCAAGGCCGAAAGTCCTGCCAATCGCAGGTCACGTTGGCTGAAATCGCCTCAGCCGGTAATTCCTTCTCGGATCGCCCAGAGCATTGCCTCGGTGCGCCCGCGGACCTGCAGTTTCCCGTAGATATTGGCGAGATGGGTCTCCACGGTACGCGGACTGATCCCCAGCGAGTCGGCGATCTCGCGGTTGCTGGCGGCTCCGGCGACCAGAACAAGCACCTCTCGCTCGCGCGAAGTAAGTGGCTCAATGGCGTTCTCCGCCGGGGAGAGATCCCGGGCGACCAACCGCCGGGCCACTTCCGGCGAGAGCCAGGGCCGCCCGCCGGCCACGGCACGAATCGCGTCCACCAATTCGGCCCCGGCTGCGTTCTTGAGAAGGTAGCCGCTGGCTCCCGCCCGCATCAGCGTGACGATGTAGTGGTCTTCGTCGTGGACAGTCAGCACCAGCACCCGAGACTCCGGCAGGTCCTCTCGCAGCCGACGTGTGACGGCCGCCCCATCCATATCGGGCAGGCCCACATCGGTTACCACGACGTGAGGCCGGGCCGCGACCGCGGCCACCACGCCTTCCTCCCCTGTCCCCGCCTCGCCCACGACTTGAAGGTCCGGTTCAAGGGTCAACAGCATCTTCAGTCCGTCTCGCAGGACGGTGTGATCATCAATCAGGACGACGCGGATGCTGTCCATGTCGGCTCCAGCGGCACGCTGACCGCGACCCGCACACCTGAGGCGCCACCCGAGATCACCATCTCGCCGCCGACGGCCTCGACGCGCTCACGCATTCCGGCCATACCGAGGCCCCTATCCACCGATTCCGACATGCCGTGTCCGCTGTCCTCGACGGTGAGCGCCAGAACCTCGCCTTCGGCATACATGGTGACGCGGGCAGAGGATGCTCCGCTGTGCTTCCTGATATTCTCCATGCACTCTTGAACGACGCGAAACAGGGCGAGCTCCACCTCCGAATGAACCGCTGTGACCTCGCCGAAGGCAGTATCCACCGCAATACCCGTCTGCTCGGAGAACCCTTCGAGGTAGCGAACGAGCGTCGGAATCAGACCAAAATCGTCGAGCATCGGCGGACGCAGCGCGTGGCTCGCCCGCCGCACCCCCTGATAGGCGTCTTCCGCCTGGCGCCGTAGCCGATCCAGGGTAAGCCGTGCCGGTCCATCGCCCATCTGCCGTTCCGCCACGGTGGCAAGCGTGATCAGTCCAGCCAATTCTTGCGCCGTTCCGTCGTGCAACTCGTGCGCCAGCCGCGCACGCTCGGCCTCCTGCTCCCGCGCAATGCGCCGATACGCGTCGCGTAGCTCGTCGACTTTCTCGGCAAGCCGCTCGTAGAGAATCGCGTTGTCCAGAGCAACCGACGTCTGGCGAATCAGAGGCGCCAGCAGTTCGAGGTCGTCGGCGTCAAAAGCGTCATGCGCGACTTTAGCCTGCAGGCAGAGGATGGCGTCCGCTCCCTCGTGCGTCAGCAGGGGGATCGAGAGGGTGGCCTGTACGTCGTCGAGGATCTGAAAGCGGTCCGGCAGACGCCCGATATGGCGGGCGGCGAACGGCTTGCGGTGAATGATGAGGACGGGCTGCGGCGGCGAGCCAAGCGCTGCCAGCATGAGGTCCGCCGGGACTGACGTCCCAAGCAGAGAGGCGAGCGATGTCCGGCGCCCGTCGCGCTGGATCCCTTGCTGGACCACATAGCAATCCTCCACGCGGCGCAGGAGGAAAGCACCGCGTAGGTGCAACGCTTCGGCGATTTCCCGCGTGAGGACATTGCCCAGTTGCTGGGGCGACATGAGGGCCGACAATCGGGCGCTGAGATCCTGGAGCAGGCGCCACCGGTCGGAGCGCCGCCCGTAGAGAATCCAATCAACCAGGCGCCGCGCGTAGTACGTGATCGGTCCGAAGGCTGCTCCAATCAGAACGGTCACCGCGATGAAGCCGAGGCCGCCCAGCGGGCTCGTGACCGCAGTGCCGGCGGCGGCAAGCCCAACCCCAAACGCGGCGTAGGCACAGACAATCACCACCGTCAGGGCACCGTAGACAACACTACGCCGCACGAGAAGATCCGCCTCGCTGAACTCGAAGAGGAGCACCGCGTAGCTCATCGCCGCCAGGAAGAGAAGGATCAGAATGGGCAGCCACGCCATGGACACGACAACGGTGCCGCGCAGCAGGAGCGGACCGCTAAAGAGGAAAATGGCAGGTCCGGTTCCGGCGACGAGCCCCGCCAGGAGCGCGCGCGATTGCGACGCTTGCTCGGCGCTCGACGCCTGGAGCAGATCGTACCCGGCCTGCACGATGGCGGCGACGAGATAGAGGGAGACGACAGCGAGGGTGAGGTGCCAGGCGAGGCCGGGCCGGTCCACCGCCAGAGAAGACGCTGTCGGCACGACGAGGAGCAGCGGAATCGCGTAGATAAGAAGCTCGCTGCGGTTCCAACGTCGTTGCTCCGTAAACGAGCGCGTGAAGTCGAGCAGGAACGGGGGAAGGAGCAGCAGGCCGACGACGAACAGCCACGCCGCGGCCGGGCCGCTGCGGTACCACGGAGCCAGCGAGAGGAAGAGCGATCCGGCGGCAGCCGAGAGGAGGAAAGCGGCCCCCGCATGGCCGACACGACGCTGGAGGAACACAAGAACCCCGATGGCCAGCCAGAGTAAGCCGACGCCCAGATAGGCGAGGTGGTCCTGGAAAGCGCCGATGCCGAGCGCCGTTACAAGCTGTGCAACCAGTGAGAACAGCGTGGCGGCCAGGGCCAGGACGCTGGCCGGCTCGCGCCAGATCGCGGGGTCGTAGATAGGCGGCTTGTCGTGGACAATAACGCGCTGGACGTGATCCATCAGCCTAGGCGGAGTATAGCGCGGCACGTTCCCTGCGCAGCCGCTCTCACAGTCATCGCCAGGAGGGACACGATGCCGGACCCGTCAGAATCACGTCCATACGGACAATATGCCGCGTTGATCGCACTCTATAACCTGATCTTCGGCGGATTCATCCTGCTGTATCGGCGCTGGAGCCATCCGCTCGAGCGTCTGAGTGGCCTCGACCTCGCGATGCTCGGCCTGGCGACCCTCCGACTCTCCAAACTCGTCTCGGAGGACGAGATCACCGCGGTGCTGAGGCGTCCCCTCGTCCAGGTCGAAGGGGATCAGAAGAAACCGCGTGGCCACGGGCTACGCTGGGCGCTGGGGAAGCTCGTTCTCTGTCCCACCTGCACGGGAACCTGGATCGCCGCCTTCCTCACCTATGCGCTCCACCTTTTCCCCCGCTACACGAGGCCTTTCCTCGCGCTCATGTCGGCTTCGGGTATCAGCCAGTCCAGCGACGCTTTCCTCTCGCTGGTCTACACCGATCGCGATCTGCTCCGTGACGAAGAGACCATCATCAAGGAGAAGCGGCCCCGGTCAGGATGACGGCACGAGCGGAGGGGGCCGGCCCCCTCCGCTCCGGTGTTCCACGTGATTCAGCCTTACCCCTGAGCTGACGTCGTCACGACTCTTTGCTGGTCCGCCGACGAGTCAACATCTGCACGCTTCTTGGGAATGCGCAGAATCTCTTTGACGACAGGCGGCCCATCCCCCGAGTTATCGACGATGGGGACATCAATGAAGTCCCCGATGTCCCGGATATCGCCTGTGTTGTACGCCATGACGACCGGAGGCTCGGAACCGTCGGCACCACCCGGCTGCTCCGACGGATCGCCGCCGGCATTCGCCGGCCGCGGCATCAGCCGCGGGGCTTCCTGGTAGTACGCAGTGATGTCCGGCAGCACGCTGGAATCGACCGTGTCGCCGCCGGAGATCGCCGGCGAGTTCTCAATCGTGTTCTTCGTGTACGGCACGTACAGGGTGCCGTTGTCGACCTGCGCATCCGTGACCGGCACGAGATGGCTCTTGGCGAAGATCGTTCCCGTCTTGACTTCGGCGTACTGGGCCTGCCCCTGACCGTCGACGAAGGTGCGCTCGACGGTGCCGACTTTCTGCCCATCGGCATCGACAACGTCCAGACCGTCGTAATCGGTCACGATACCTCCTCCATCATCCGCTCAACCGGGTGATAGCGGGCACCTAGCGTCCCTCCGAGAACGGCCCCGAGAATCATCACGATCAGTGTGACGACAAGGGAAATTATCCCGGCGGTGGTCAACGTCGCCGTGTTGATGTGCAGATTGAGTTGGCTACCAACGTTGAAGCGATTGGCGCCGATGACGGACCCGGCGATGCCAAGGATGATCGCGACGATCACCGTCCAGATCACCACGCCGAGGCCATTCAGCGCACCGCTGAAGTGGACCATCCTCCCGGCCGCATATCCACCGAGGAGATAGGCCAGAAACAACGCGATCAAACCTCCGATGAGACCGGCGAGTCCGAGACTCGCCGTGGTTCCCGTCACCGGTCCTCCGACGTGCGGGACCGGCGCGCCCATCTGGTAGCCGACTGTACCGACAATCGCACCGACGATGCCGAAGAAGACCACGGTGAAGAACGTTGCGACCGCGAATCCCAGGAAGTCGGCGCCCCAGTGGATGCCGCCGTAGGCAGCTTCCAACGCCTGATGGCGTTCGGTGCGAATGGAACGCACGCTACGCAGGTGCTCGTCGTTTTGGTCGGAAGGTTGTGCCATGTCAACGCCTCCTGATTCCTCTCCAGGGCGGGCACACCCCGTCCATACCGTTCACACGAAGCAAACGCCGTGCCAGGAATAACTCCGTGCTCAGGAAGCGGCGTCCTGAAGGCGCGCGTCAAGCCACCGGGAGAGATCCATCATTTCCGGCAAGCTGACCTCGTGCCCCATGGGGTATTCGCGATACGTCAGGTCGACACCAGCCCGTTGCAGCGCGTCGCGCGTGGCGCGGCCCCAGTCGATCAGGACGATCTGATCCAGGGTTCCATTCGCCTGAAAGAAGGGGCGGCCCGCGGCACGTCCTGAAAAGTAGCGCGTGTCGCCGTCCGGCGGTGGCAGATAGCCGCTCAGCATGATCACGCCCGCCACGCGATCCGGGTGCAGGAGGCCGGTCGCCCCGGCCATGGCCGCTCCCTGACTGAACCCACCGAGGTACATCCGGTCCGGGTCAAGGTCATACCTTTCGGGCAGTGTCTGGAGGAAATCGGCCAATCCGGCGAGGTTGCGGCTGATGGTCTCACCCTGCAATCCCGTTCCCTCGGCCATGTCGTACCACATATACCCTCCGTAGTCGTACGCGAGAGGGGCACGAAGGCTCATCACGACCAGACGCGGGTCGACCTGTCCGGCAAACATGAACAGATCGTGCTCGTTGCTGCCCAGCCCATGCAGGAGAACAAGGGCCGGATGCGGGGCGTCACCTTGCGAGGCGGGACGCACGAGGTGAGTCAACTCCACGCCCCACGCTAACACGGCCCGGATGGGGTAAGGTATGGATGAATTCGGGGGGAGGAACGACCGGGTGGAATGGGACCTCGGGCCTCTGCGTGAGAGATGCTGACCCTTGGTCTGAATGCCGCCTTCCACGATCCGTCGGCGTGCCTGGTGGAGAATGGCCACATCGTCGCCGCCGCCGAGGAAGAGCGTTTCACCCATGTGAAACATGGGAAGCGGCCCATCCCATTCTCAACGTACGAACTACCGTTTCACGCGATCGACTACTGCCTGCGCGAGGCCGCAGTCAAGCTGACCGACGTCGATCACGTCGCCTATGCCTTCGACCCCTGGCAGCGCCTCGACGAGCGCTACCGCGCCTCCGCGACGATCCGTCTGCCCCTGGAACCAAGCGCACGCGAGGTCGCCGAGGAATGGGAGTCGCCCTGGGATGGTCTGTTCCTCTCCTCCATCGTCAACGCCCCTCGCCATCTGGCGGGCGGCGCGCCGCATCACCTGGCCGAGCGTTTCCGCGGTGCAACGGCGAGCGGCCCCTACCAGTGGCATTGGATCGACCACCATACCGCCCACGCCGCGAGCGCCTTTCTCGTGTCACCTTTCGATGAGGCAGCCGTCATGACGCTGGATGGGCGCGGTGAGATCTTGACGACCGGATACTATCGGGGATCCGGAATCGAGCTCGAAAGGATCGGCGGCGTCTCGTTTCCCCATTCACTCGGCCTCCTCTACGAGCAGGTCACGGCGCACCTCGGTTTCCTGCACTCATCCGACGAGTACAAGGTGATGGCGCTCGCTTCATTCGGCCGGCCACGTTATCGCGAACGGCTCGAGGAGCTCATCCGAGTCAACGAAATGGACTATGAGATTTCTCCGGCCGATCTCACGCATCTCTTCGGTTCTGCTCGCCGGCGCGGCGAACCGTTAGAGGAGCGGCACTACGACATCGCCCGGTCCCTGCAGGAGGTCCTCGAAGCAACCGTGCTCGAACTGGCCTGCCGGCTCCACGACGCGACGGGAGCATCCAACCTCTGTCTCGCGGGAGGCGTCGCGCTCAACTGCGTGATGAACGCGCGCCTCCGGGACTGCGGCCCTTTCGATCGGATCTGGGTCCAGCCGGCCGCCGGTGATGCCGGAACGGCTTTAGGGGCCGCTGTCTGGGTCGATGCCTCGCTGCGCGGCGAGCGGCCCCAGGAGATGGACCATGCGTACTTCGGGCCCTCCTTTGACGATGCGACGATTGAGGCGTTCCTGTGCCACGGCAAGCTTGCCTACCGGCGCCTCGGCGATGTGGCCGAGGAGACGGCGGACCTGCTCGCCGCCGGGAAGATCATCGGGTGGTTCCAGGGACGCATGGAGTTTGGGCCGCGCGCCCTCGGCGCCCGCTCGATCCTCGCTTCGCCGTGTGACCCGACCATGCAAGCACGGCTCAACGAGATCAAGGACCGCGAAGACTTCCGGCCCGTCGCGCCCGCCGTCGTGGAGGAGGCTGCAGGCGATTGGTTCGTCAGCGCGGGCTCGTCTCCCTTCATGCTCTTCGTGCACGATGTGCAGCCCGACCGCGCCGACGATATCCCGGCCGTCCGACATGTGGATGGGACGGCGCGCATCCAGACCGTCCGGCGCGACTATCATCCGCTCTATCACGATCTCATCGCTGCTTTCGGCCGGCGCACCGGGGTGCCGGTGCTCGTCAACACCTCGTTCAATACCCGCGGTGAGCCGATCGTCTGCACCCCGCGCGATGCCGTCGAATCCTTCTGGACCTCGCCGCTCGACGCTCTCGTCATCGGATCCTTTCTCCTGGAGAAGCCGGTGCAATGACGCGGGCGTCGGTCGTGATTCCGACGCGGGGACGCCCGGATCTTCTCCGCCGTTGTCTGGCGGCATTGCTTGCTCAGGATCTGAGCGAGCCGTTCGAGATCATCGTCGCCGCCGATGGTCCGTGTGACGATACGCGGGCTATCGTCACGAGTCTTCTGCCGCCATCACACATCAACGTCCGTTACCTGGCGCTGCCGGACCAGCGCGGCCCGGCCGCCGCGCGGAATGCCGGGTGGCGCCGTGCATCCGGCCAGGTTATCGCCTTCACCGACAACGACTGTGTTCCTCGCCCGAACTGGCTACGTGCCGGGCTCGCCGCATTCCGTGACGATGTGCAGGCCGTCCGGGGACGTGTTGTCGTCCCCGTTGACCAGCCCCCGACCGACCATCAACGCAGCACGCAGGGTCTGGAGCACGCCGACTTCGCGACCGCCAACTGTTTCTATCGCCGCGCCGCGCTCGAAATGCTCGGGGGGTTCGACGAAGCCTTCACGCACGCGTGGCGGGAGGACTCCGATCTGTACTTCCGCTTACTCGATGCGGATGGTGCAGTCGCCTCTGCGCCGGACGCCGTTGTCGTCCATCCTGTCTCTCCCGCCCCCTTCGGCATCAGCCTCGTGCAGCAGCGCAAGAGTCTCTTCAATGCCCTGCTTTACAAGAAACATCCGCAGCACTACCGCCGGAGGATTCAGTCCCTTCCTCCGCTGCACTACTATGCGGCTGTCTTCGCTGCGGTCATCGCTCTGTCTGCACGTGGTCATGCCGGCAGGGTCGCCGCGGGCGTGTGGCTCGGCATCACGGCGACGTTCGCGGCGTACCGCCTGCGCGACACCGCACACCATCTCACGCACGTCATTGACATGATCGTGACCTCGATCCTGATTCCTCCGGTCTGCGTCTATTGGCGGCTGCGCGGCGCGGTGCGCTTCCGTACCTGGTTTCTCTGAATCCCTACACTGGGGTCATGACGTGGTCGCGCGCCTTCATCGCCGTGGTCCTGCGGTTCGCCGAGCGCGCATCCCTGCTCGATCCGGCATTTCGACAGGATCGACGGCCCGTAAGAACATCGCACTCCACTTTGCTGGAAGTGCGAAATCCCTATGATGAAATCAATGGAGACGGTGCCGCTCCCTCGCTACGCACAACTTGAGCCGGTGGGGCAGTGCAATCTGCGCTGCACCATGTGCTCGATCCAGTTTCGGCAGGACGGTCCGCCCTTCGGCCCTCTGGCGTTCATGGAGTGGGAGACTTTCACCCGCCTGATCGACGGCCTCGACACGCTGGAGGACCTCCACCTCCAGGGCCTGGGCGAGCCGATGATGCACCCGAAGTTTTTCGACATGGTGGAGTACGCGGCGGCACGCGGCATTCGCGTCTCGACAAACACCAACCTGCATCTCCTCAACCAACGGCGGGCCGAGCGCTGCATCACCAGCGGCCTGCACGCCATTCACATCTCGATTGACGGTGCGACCGCCGCGACGTACGAGTCGATCCGTATCCGCGGCCACTTCGACCGGCTGATCGCCAATATCGAGCGCCTATCCGACGCTCGCCGGCGATACGGGAGTGATACGCCGCACATGCGCCTCGTCATGGTCATCATGCGCCAGAACCTCGCCGAACTGCCCGACCTCGTCCGGCTGGCTCACGCCTGGGGCATCGACAGCATCTTTGTCCAGCACCTCTGCCATGACTTCGGGGAGGAGACGCTCCCCGAGCGCTACCGGCCAATGCGGGATTACGTGAGCCAACAGACGTTGCTGGGCGAGGACGAAAAGGTCATCGAGCAGGCGTTCGGTGAGGCCCGTCGCGTGGCGCGGGGGGCCGGTATCGAGTTACGGCTGCCACGCACCCGGTCTCGGGCCCACCCGCCCGGCACATCCGGACGCGACCGATGCAACTGGCCCTGGACCGGCGCTTACGTCAGTTACCAGGGCCTGGCAATGCCCTGCTGCATGGTGTCGACGCCGGACCGGATTAACTTCGGCAATATGGCGGAACTGGGCGTCCACGACGTGTGGCAGAGTCTTCCTTTTCAGGAGTTTCGGAGCCGGCTGGACTCGAACGACCCCCCGGACGTGTGCCGCTCCTGCTCTCTGTACCATGGCACCTTCTAGCCGCCCGCTCTACCTGGACTACGAGACCTCCCGCGATCTGCTCCTCCGGTTCGGGCCGTCCCTGGCGCTCTGGCGCGCCGCCGAGATCGCCATGCTCCGGCGTCAGGAATTTGTAGCTCCCACTCTGGACGCCGGCTGCGGCGACGGCATCGTCACCTCCCACGTGCTCGCGCGGGTGGACGTCGGCCTCGATCCGGGCAACGGCACCCCCGAAACCGGTCCGTATGAGCGGTTTGTCGCATCGTCGATCGAGGAGGCACCGTTACCCGACCGATCCTTTGGGACGATCCTCAGCAACTCCGTGGTCGAGCATGTCGGCGACGTGGAAGCCTTTCTCGCAGCGGCGGCGCGGCTCCTTCGCCCCGGCGGTCGGCTGATCCTCACCACTCCCAGCGACCGCTTCAATGACTGGCTCACTCTCCCGCTAGCGCCTTACGCAGCCTGGCGAAACCGCGCGCTGTCGCACCGACACCTCTGGCCGGCGCCTCGTTGGAGCGACTCCCTGCGGCGGGCCGGACTGAGACCGATCACGATCGAGCCGTATCTCCGGCGGCCGCTCGTCACGTTCTGGGACCTGCTGGAGCTCACCCAGACGGTCTGGATCGAGGATCGGCGCCTCATGAGCCTCGTCTGGCGTCGTCTCTCGCCCTCGACCCTGCATCGCCTGGCCAGGCTTCTGGCGAGGTGCGACCTGGGAGCGACGGGAGCGGGTGGCGGTCATCTGATCGTCGCGGAGAAGAGCGCCGGCTAGATGCGTCCGCTCGACATCCTCGTTCCCACGATCAACCGGCCGGAGTCACTCCTGTTCGCCCTGGGCGGAGTGGCCGCCCAGGACATGACGGACTTCCGGCTGATCGTGGCCGATCAGAGCGCGGTGCCGGGATCCCGCTCGCCGGTGGTGCAGGCTCTATGCCGGGTGATCGAGACCCGAGGAGGCGAGGTGGAGTGGCACCCGCGCGCAGCGGTGCACGGTATCGCCGAACAGCGTGATTTCCTCTTCCGCTGCTCGAGGGCGCCGGCCGTTCTCTACCTCGACGACGACGTGTTGATGGAGCCGTGGGTCACCACGCGCTTGATCGATGTCCTGCAAACCGAGCAATGCGGCTTCGTGGGCGCCTTTCCGGCGGGGCTCTCGTACAAAAACGATCGACGGCCCCAACAGCAAGTGGTGGAGTACTGGGAGGGATCGGTTGAGGGGGAGGTGGTCGAACCGGACGGGCCGCGGTGGAGACGTGCCGAGTTACACCGCGCCGCCAACATACTCCACGCTGCCGAATCTCTCCCGCCCGGTGAGAGCCGCCTCTACAAGGTGGCCTGGATTGGGGCCTGCGTCCTCTACGATCGTGGCAAACTCGCCGAGGTCGGTGGCTTTTCCTTCTGGCCCCGACTCCCACGCTGGCATTCCGGGGAAGAGGTGCTGGTGCAGAACCTCCTCCTACGGCAATGGGGAGGGTGCGGCATTCTCCCCTCCGGCACGTATTTTTCCGAGGTGGAAACCACCGTTCTCAATGTCCAGGGGACCGTGGACGGCCACGCGCTGGACCTGCTGCCGGAGATGGTGCGGGATCAGGCAGTGGAGAGCGTATGACCGATCCCTTTACTCCCGGGTTACTCGACCGCATCCCGGAACCGGAGCGCGTGGTCGTGCTACGGGCGTCAAGATTGGGCGATTTTGTCTGCGCGACGCCGGCCCTCCGCGCTCTCCGCCGCCGCCTTCCCCACAGCGAGATCACCTTGATCGCCCTCGAATACCTCCGTGATCTTGCTGAACGCTGCCCCTCGATCGATCGCTACATTGCCTTCCCGGGCTGGCCCGGCATCGCGGAGCAGTTCTTCGAGCCGCGCAAAACGGCCGCGTTCTTCGCCGCGGTGCAGGAGCACCGATTCGATCTGGCCATCCAGATGCACGGCTCGGGTGTCAATGCCAACCCGTTCACGCTGATGCTGGGCGCGCGGTGCACTGCCGGGTTCGTGCGGCCCGGCGACGGCGCCGGGCCGCTTGATGGGGCACTCCCGCTCCCAGACGGTCACGAGATCCGGCGCTCGCTCGCCCTGACCACCTTCCTCGGGGCTCCGGCGCACGGTGACCATCCTGATCTTCCCCTGCGTGCGTTGGATCTCGGGGCCGCGCGGACGCTGTTGGGCGATCTGTCCCGCCCGCTGATCGGCGTGCATCCCGGGGCACGAGAAGCCAACAAGCGCTGGCCGTCGCTCCGTTTCGCCCACGCCGCCCGGCACGCGCAGGAGGCAGCCGGCGGCACGATTGTCATCCTGGGAGATGATGAGGAGCGGGAACGCACGGCGGCCGTGGTGGACGCCCTCGACGGTGCCTGCGTCGATCTGTCGGGCCGGCTCTCGCTGGCAGCACTCGGCGCGGTAATCGGCTCTCTCGATGTGCTCCTCACCAATGACAGCGGGCCGGCGCACATCGCGTACGCCCTTCATATCCCGTCGGTCACGATCTTCGGTGGCACCGACCCAACCCGCTGGTTCCCACTCCATGCCGGACCGCACGTGGCCCTGTTCCACCCCATGCCCTGCCGGCCCTGTGAAACGTGTCCGATCGAGTACGAATGTCTGCGGCAGATTGACGTGCCGCCGGTCAGCGCGGCGGTCCTGGATCGGCTGGCAGCAGGTCGCGCAGGGACTCCGGGAGACGCGAGCCGAGCAGCACAGCGGCCCGCTGCTGCCATACCTCGTTGATCGGCACGGGAGCCGTGCGGGCCAGATACTGCCAGCGCAGGGCCGCGAGCGCTTCGAACATCGCCACGTCGTCGACCGCCGCGTCCGCCCCATAGGCTTCGAGAAATGCCGGATACAGAGGTGCCGGGTAATAGACGAACAGCAGCACAAGGGCCCACGCCAGGTCGTATTGCGGATAGGAGAGGCGCGCGCCCGCCCAGTCGGCGACGATCATGCCGGCCGCGCCATGGAGGACGTTGCCGGGGTGAAAGTCCCCATGACAGAGCGCGGATCCCTCCGCCGGGGGCAGCAGGGCGACGAGTGCGTCGCGCAGCCGGTGGAGCTCGGGGGGCGCTCCGTTCGGAATGAGCCGCTCGGCGAGCGTACGCAGCGTCCGGTCGCGCGGAATGTCTGCAGGAGGATCGGCATGTCGGTGAATGCGCGCGAGCAGGCGGCCCAGCTCGGCGGCCCCGCACACGTCCACGCTGCTCAGCACGCGTCCGGCCGGCGCCATTGCCAGCAATGAGCGTCCCTGCCGGTCCCAGCCCCACCCCAGTGGTCGCGGCACGGGAATGACGGGGTACAGGTGACGCAGAACCGTGTCGGAAATCGACGCATGATCTCCGGCCGCGAACCACCGCTTCAGCATTGCCACCGGCGGATCACCGACCGCCAACAGGTCCGCCTCGCGGCCCCGAGCGACGTGTCGAATCACCTGCCCTCGGCTGAGGAGAGTCGAGCCACCGCGGGCCCAGCGGACATCGGCGGGATTTAGGTCCGGCGCGAGATCGCTCACCCTCGAATATAGGCAGACCCGTGTATCCTCGATCGCGATGGACGCGAGGTTACGTCTTCTCACCGAAGATGACATCGAGGACGGGGCCGCACTGCTGGAGGCAGCCTACGGACGTCCAGGGACGTGGCGTCAGGATCTGACACTGCACCTTGCGCTCGATCCGGATCTCTGGTTTGGCGCCGAGATGCGGGGCCGGCTGGTGGGCATCGGTGGCGCCCGGTGGTACGAGACGTTCGCCTGGATCGGTCTCATGGGGGTGCTGCCCGCGTGCGGGGGCCTCGGTCTGGGCGGAAGAATCCTGGATCGGGTGATCGAGGCAGCGCGAGAGCGCGGCGCCGAGTCCATGGTGCTGGATGCCAGCGCGGCGGGAGAGCGGCTCTATCTCAGCCGCGGATTCTCCGATCACGGCATCACCACGCTCTTCGAACGCGCGTCCCAGGGTGACGCTTTGCCGGCGTGCGGGGTCGAGGTCGCCGGCATCGAGGATCTCGAGGCGCTCGCGGCCTTCGATGCATCCCTCTTCGCCGCCGACCGAACAGCAGCGCTCGCGGCTCTCCTGTCGCAGCCGTCCACGCTCGCCTATGTCAGCAGGGCGGGCGGCGACATTGCCGGGTACATCATGGCGCGCGACAAGCGGATCATTGGTCCCTGGCTGGCACTGAACGACCAGGCGGCAGGCAGCTTGCTGGCAGCGGTCCTCACCCTCGCCTTCGACGGGCCGGCTCAACTGCGGATCCCCGGTCAAAATCCCTCCGCCGAAGCCATTGCCCGCCGGGCCGGCTTTGTCGAGGTGCGGCGCCTGCGCCATATGGCGCTCGGGCCCTATCCGCCACAGCGGCGTGATCGCATCTATGGCGAGGCAAGCTTCTCCCTGGGGTGATTCCGGCCGCTCGCAGGCGTTACCATGGTCCACATGCTTTGGGGACGTGGCCATGGATGATCTCGACTTCGAGATGGTGGCGGCATCACTGCGGGCCGATACGCGGGATCTGACGACCTTCATCAACGTGCTGGCCGATAAGCTCCAGGGTGCACTGCCCGATCGTGTCATGGTGCGCCGCGGCGGCGGCCTGTTTTCGCGTGACAAGGGCGTGCGCAGTGTCGCGGTTGATCTCGGCAAGACGCGCTACGAGCTGGAGGCCGAGCGCGGGCGGCTCACCCCGCGGCGGGCCACGGCCGTGCGCGGCGTCACCCTCAAGACAGAGGAGATCCCGCTGGCAGATTGGATAGACGAGCTGAGTCGCGAGCTGACCGAGGAAGCGCAGCGAAGTGAGGGCGCCCGTTTGGCGCTACAGCGCCTGCTCGGCGCGTAGGAGGACATATGCCGCTGTTTCATCGCAGGACGGACGAAGAACGGCAGCGCGACGAGGAGCAGCGCCGGTTCCAGGACCAGGCACAACGCGATCAGCAGCAGAGCGTGGCGTCGCTGGAGGCCGGAGGCCTGCCTGTTGCTGCCACGCGGCGTCTGCAAGAGGTCTCCTCTCGGCAGCGCCTCTTCACCAGCGACCTCTCTGTCGACGAGTTCCTGCTCGTCAAGGCTGCCGGCTTCCACCCCATCACACAGGTAACGGGTAGTTCTATCTACCACGTCGGATGGCAACGCTTGCCCGGTCAAAGTGTCTGGTACCGGCAGTCGGAAGAGCTGGAGGTCGTGACCCGCGCCTGGAACGAGGTGCGAGGGCGAGCGCTGGGCCGCTTGCGGCAGGAGGCAGCGCTGGCGGGAGCCGACGCGGTCGTGGGCGTTCGCGTGACGTTTCAGCGCTACGACTGGGGCCACGACCTGATCGAGTTCAACCTGGTCGGGACCGCCATCCGGTCTATATCCGGCCCGCACTTCGAGGAGCCGGTCCTGAGCAGTCTCTCCGGGCAGGAGTTCTGGGAGCTGTATCAGGCGGGTTACATGCCGGCGGGTATCGTGGGCGGCAGCAGCGTTTTCTACATGGCGGCAACGCCGCAGACGCAGTGGAGTCAGAGCTGGTTCGGCAGTGTCTTCAATCAGGAGTTGCAGGACTTCACGCTCGGCCTCCGTGTCGCTCAACACCGTGCATCCACGCGAGCCTACGACGAAAGCCGCCGGCTGGGCGCAACGGGCATCGTCGGAATGCGGATCGAGCAGGAACAGGCAGAGTACGAAACGGAGATCAACGAAGGCCAGAAGGTGACGGACATGATCTTCTCGGCTCACACTCTGGGCACCGCGATCGCCCAGGTCGCTGACCGGCCCGTTCCGGCGACGACACCGGTGGTCGTACTACGGAAATAGGAAGGACAAGGAACATGAGCTACGATCCCAACTCACTGGTCGGCGTCCCCGAACACGGGCAGGAGCGCATCCGCCGTGCTCGCCAGGCGGAGCAGCGCGGGTTCTTTACCAGCGACCTGACCGTCAACGAGTTCCTTCTGGTCAAGCAGGCCGGTTTCGATCCGCTGGGCCTCGTCGTCGGCAGCTCGATTTACCACATCGGCTATCAACAGTCGAACTGGAACCAGAACCAGGAAATGGGAGTGCTGACGCAGGCGATGTACCATGCCCGCGAGCTGGCGATGACCCGCATGGAGGAAGAGGCCGACCAATTGGGTGCCGACGGCGTGGTCGGCGTGCGTCTGGACGTCGGTCGGTATGAGTGGGGCGAGAATCTCGCGGAGTTCATCGCCATCGGCACCGCCGTCAAGCACCACGAGGGGCAGCTGCATCGCGCCCCCAACGGCCGCCCCTTCACCAGTGACCTCTCCGGACAGGACTTCTGGACACTTCTCTCCTCGGGCTACCGCCCGGTCGGCATGGTCATGGGGAACTGTGTCTACCACGTCGCTCACCAGGGCCTGCGGAACTTCTTTAAGCAGATCGGGCAGAACCAGGAGATGCCGAACTACACGCAAGCGCTCTACGACGCGCGTGAGCTGGCCATGGAGCGCATGGAGGCGGAAGCCGACCAGCTCCAGGCGGAGGGCATCGTGGGCGTGCAGCTGCAGGAACGCAGCCATGGCTGGGGCTCGCATGTCATCGAGTTCTTCGCCGTAGGCACCGCGATCGTTCCCGTCCGCGCCGACCACGAGATTCAGCAACCCACCATGGTCGTGACGCTGAACGACTGATAGGTCCGGTTGGACGGCAGGCTGTCACCCGCCGTCCAACCGAGCGTACAGGGGCTACACTTCCGGCCGTGTGCCGATAGAGCGGCTATGCCCACTGGGCGACGCGCATCACCTCGTAGCAGAGGAGAGCCAGCAGGCCGGCCGCGGGCGCCGAGACCACCCAGGCCAGACTGATATCACGGATGATCTCCCAGTTCACGTTGCGGAGACCGCAGCGCAATCCGGCGCCGGTTACCGCTCCCGAGCCGACCTCCGTGTTGGACAGGGGGATGCCGAGGTTTGCCGCGACGCTCACCAGCACCGCCGTGACGACGTTGGCGGCGAAGGCGTCGATCTCACCGATATCGGCAGTCTTCTCGGCCAGCGTCCTGGTCACCTTCTGTCCACTGAGGTAGCTCCCGGCACCGATGGCGAGCGCGACCGCGGCGAAGAACCAGAAGGGCGCGCCGCTACCGGCCGCGTGATGAGTCACCATCAGAAGCAAGGCGCCCATGGCCACCACCTTGGGCCCTTCGCTCAAACCCCGGGCAAAGCTGGCCGCCGCGCTCGAGAGCCAATGCCCTACATTGACGGCGCGGCTCGAGTCTCTGTGCAAGGCGGCAGCGGCGAGAATGACGAGCAGCAGCGCGAGAAGGGCGGCAAACAGGGGACTGATCGCCAGTGGAATCGCCACCTTCGTGAGGACAGCCGTCCACTTTATCCTGGCGAGCCCGACCGCGACGATGCCCGTCACCACCAATCCTCCCACCAGCGCATGGGTGGCCGAGATCGGCATGCCGAGGCGGGTCGCCAGGGCCATCCACAGAATCGTGCCTGTCAGAACGGCGACCGCGAATACCTCTGTGATATGCGCGGAGGGGGCGAGTAGACCCCTGGTCAGGGTCGTCACCAGTGCGGTGGCGAGCGCAGCCGAGGCCAGACAGCCGGCCACCGTCCACACTCCTCCCCAGGCAAGAGCACGTTGATAGCCGGCCACATCCCCCGCCACCAGTGTCGCCACGCTCTCGGCGACCGTATTGGCGCCGGTCAAATACCCGAAGACCAGGGTGAGGACAATCCCGAGCGGGAGAATGAGGTCGGTGGATGTCGCTCGCGTGACCCAGGCAACCAGGAGCAGCGCAACAAGGACGGAGGGCAGGAGCAGGAGAACAGGAGAATGGCCGAGGTCGCGAATCTCCTCGGTCGCTCCCGGTTGCTCACTCGCCGCGGTCGGGGCTTTTTGCGAACCGTTCGCTCGTGTCGCCACTTTGTTTCCGTCGCGAGGGAACCCAACGCAAGAGATATTCCATAGGCCCGATATGTATCGTGTGCAGAGCAGCACGAAGTCATCGACGCACCACGGCGACGGAGCCCACGGTGCCCGGAGAGAAGACGGTGTCAGCCGCGAGCCAGCGACGGCGTCAGACGATCGATCTCGGCGCGCTGCTCGTCATCGGGCTTCCAGGTCCCGGCATCGACGTTCGCAGCGACCTGTTCGGGAGAGGTAGCCCCGGCGATGACTGAGGCCACCGCCGGCTGCGCGGCCAGACCGCCGATCGCCACTGCCAGCACATCGACGCCCTGGTCCCTGGCGAATTTCTCCAGACCTTCCACCACGTCGAAGTTCGCGTCGGTCAGGATCCGGTCTGCAGTGGGAGAGCCGGAAAGGCGTGTCCCCTGCGGAGGTTGTTCGCGTCGACGGTACTTGCCGGTGAGCAGACCGCTCGCTAGAGGCGAGTATGGGATGACTCCCTGACCAAAGTGCAAGCAGGCCGGAATGACCTCTCTTTCAATCTCGCGCTGAATCAAGCTATAGCGGTTCTGCGCCGAGACGAACGGCTCCAATCCGCCGGTGCGTGCAATCCAGTCGGCATCGGCGATCTGCCAGCCGGCGAAGTTGGAGGATCCGATGTAGCGGACCTTCCCCTCGTGGACGAGATCGTCGAGGGCGGAGAGCGTCTCTTCCAGGGGCGTCTCCGGATCGTACCAGTGCATTTGATAGAGGTCGATGTAGTCGGTTCCGAGCCGGCGCAAGCTTGCTTCGACCGCCTGGCGCACGTAGCGCCGCGAGCCGCCTCCCTGGTAGGGGCCTTCGCCCATCGGCGACGCGAACTTGGTCGCGATGATCGCATCCTGCCGGCGCCCCTGTAGCGCCTCGCCCAGGAAGGTCTCACTGTCGCCGTTGCCGTACACGTCAGCCGTGTCGAATAGTGTGATCCCGTGATCGAGCGCGGCCCGCACCACGGCAATCGAGCGAGCGCGATCCATGCGGCGCCCGAAGTTGTTGGTGCCCAACCCGACGACCGATACCTTCAAGCCCGACCGGCCCAACCGGCGATATTCCATGGCTGCCACCACTTACTCTAGCAACGGTACGAACGGAGCATGGACATCCGCTCGTCCTCCGGTTCTACTATGTGTGAATCATTTGCCATTCATTTGTTTCCATCCGTGTCCGTTCTTCGCCGCCTCCTCCCACTTCTCGTTCTCACCGCATCACTGGCGGTCCCCGCCCACGCCGCGGGCGGACCTCCCGTGCGGTTGGCTACACTCATGGGCTCCGTTTCGCCGCTGCTGCGTGTCGCCCACCGTCTGCATCCGATCGCCGCGGATACCGCGCTCAGCATCAATCTCACTCTGCGGGTACGTGACGCCGCACGGCTGCAGTCCTATGTGACCAACCTGTACGACCCGTCCTCGCCCGACTATCACCGCTTTCTCACGCCGCTGACCTTCCGGCGGCGGTTCGCGCCGGCGGCCGGTCCTGTCGAGAGATGGCTCCGCTCCCAGGGACTTAGACTGACCGGGATCTCACGCAATGGGTTGCAGATCGGGGCGCGCGGTAGCGAGGCAGCGATCGCGCGCACCTTTCACACCGCGCTCTACACCTATCAGCGAGGCCGTCGTCATTTCATTGCCAACGGGCAGGCTCTCCACGTTCCGGCTGCACTGTCTTCCGTCATTCTTGACGTGTCCGGCCTCTCTACTGCTTTGAGGCAGCGCCCTATCCCGCTGCCGCGCCAGACATCCAATGTCGGCCTCGGCATCACTCCGGACGCCCTTGCCTCGATCTACAACTTCGCGCCGCTCCATGCCCGCGGCATCACAGGTGAAGGTCAGGCCATCGCCATCGCCACCTATGCCGACTACGCCGCAAGCGACATACAGACGTACGATCGCACCTTCGGGTTGGACAACCCCGTCAGCCGCGTCGGCGTGAGCGACGGACAGACCAACGGCTCTCCGCTCGGCAGCGACAACGGACAGTCGGAAACCGAGATGGACATCGAACTATCGGAAGCGGTAGCACCGAGCGCATCGATCCTGGTCTACGAAGCACCGAACGACAACGCGGGAGTGGTCGCGGTTTTCAACCGTATCGTGAGCGACGATCGGGCTCCGGTTGTGACGACCAGTTGGGGTGAAGACGAGCAGTCCTTCCCCTCCGATGACCTGGACGCGGTTCACCAATCGTTGGAGGAGGGCGCGGCGCAGGGACAGGCCTTCTTCGCTGCGTCTGGGGACAACGGTGCGTACGATGCCGCCGGAGGCGGCGGTAGCGCGACGGCCTTGACCGTCGATTATCCGGGATCCGACCCGTATGTCACGGATGTTGGTGGCACCACGCTCCTGGACACCGGCACGACCTACGCGGGTGAGACGACCTGGTCCGATGCACGCCAGGGAGTCGGAAGCGGAGGGGGACTAAGCCTCGTCTTCGCGCGTCCCGCATACCAGACGGGCCCCGGAGTCGCCAACATCTACAGCAACGGGATGCGGCAGGTGCCGGATGTCGCGTCCGACGCCGACCCGGCCACCGGGTATGCGATTTATGCGCCGGGCGACAAAGACGTGCCGCAATGGGCCCAGGTGGGCGGTACGAGTGCCGCTGCGCCGGTGTGGGCAGCATTCTGTGCTCTGATCGACAATGCGCTCGGCCACAATATCGGCTTCTTGAATCCGACCCTGTACAAACTGGGCGCCGGCCGGTCGTCCCCCTACCATGACATCACGAGCGGCAATAACCTCCATTACCCGGCCACGCCCGGTTGGGACTATGCCACCGGCTGGGGCTCTATGGACGGCAACGCCATGATCTCGGCGCTGGAAGCACAGCCGGCGCCGGCGCCGACACCGTCGCCAACCTCACAGCCCATTGCGACGCCGCCGGCATCGACCATCGCCATCCAGCGCATCCTCGTCTTGCACCGTTCGCACGGCGCGCTCCTTCTGGCCACACGTCCCCGCTCCGGCGACACCGATACCTTCGCCGTTCTGTACGACACCGTGACGACAACACTCCAGCCGGTGGGACGTGTCACGCTGTGGAAAGGACGGCTCGCCCTCGACTCGCAGCCGCTCCGTGTCGGGTCCTATCGGGGCCACGCCGCTCTGCTGGCGACAATCCACCTGCGCGCGGCCGGTACGATCCGCGCTCACGTTCGTATCACCCTCGGGCTGGGTGTCGCCCAGGCCGACGCCCGGTTCACGGTCTCGCGGCATTAGCTCTGTCGCGCGCACAGTCAGGGCCCCCGTGCACGTGGGGAAAACACGGGGGCCCTGGAGGGGGTAGAAATGCCCGCGTGTGAGACCGTCGGACTCAACGCCGGCATCCTTAGTATACGCTCGGCACACCCTAAGTCAATACCGCTCCACGGCCGGTTAGGGCTCGTGCATTAACGGCATCGGCGGGTCGTCGTGGCCGGCCCGAGTGCCGGCCAGCCTGACGCAGGCGTAGACCGCACCGGGCTGGTCGCCACGCGGGGCGACCACGACGGGCCAATTCACGAGCCCTAGCGGCCGGTTTGAATGGCCCTTATGACAGACTATGATCGACGATTGTGCGGCCGAGGAGGTGACAATGACGGCGAACTCTGAGCCGCTCGATGCGCACGAGGAAAGCTATGCCGGCGTCGGGCTAACGTTCTGCCGCGTGCCGTTCGCGCGCGGGCCGGAAGATCTCGCCGGCTCGGATGTCGCCGTGGTGGGCGCTCCCTTTGATCTCGGCACATCGTTTCGTCCCGGGACGCGCTTCGGGCCGCGTGCCATACGAAGTGCTGAGGATGTAGGCGGTCCCAGCGCACGGCCCCATCTGGAGCTCGGTCTCGATCCGTTCGCGCACCTGCGAGTTGTGGACATCGGAGACGCCCCTGTCGGTCCGACGATCAGCGCCTGCCATGCCGGCCTGTACCGGGCGGTTGGCGAGATCCTGCGTGCCGGCGCCGTGCCGATCGTGCTGGGCGGGGATCATTCTCTGTCGCTACCGGTGATGCGCGCGCTGTCGGACCATCTCGGACCTGACGGCTACAGTGTCATCCACTTCGACACCCACGCCGACACCGCCATCTACGAGAGTGGGGTCACCACCGAACATGCCGCGCCCTTCTCGCGTGCGGTGAATGAAGGGTACGTGCGAGGCACGAACCTCATCCAGATCGGCCTGCGCGGCGCGTGGCCCTTTCCCGCGGAGTTCGACTGGATGCGCGACAACGGGATCCGCTGGCACTCGATGGACCAGGTGGAAGAACGGGGTCTCACGGCGATTGTCGATGAGGTCATTGCCGCAGCCGGGACCCGGCCTCGCACTTACCTGACGGTCGACATCGATGTCCTCGATCCGGCCTTTGCCCCGGGAACCGGCACTCCAGAGCCGGGAGGTCTGTCCACTCGTGAGCTGCTCCGCGCGGTGCGCCGCATCGGCGCCGCCCTCGACCTCTGCGCCATGGACGTGGTTGAGGTGTCACCGCCCTACGATCCGTCCCGCATCACCGCGCTGGCCGCTCACCGCGTGGTGCTCGAAGCGCTCTCGGCCATCGCCCTACGACGGAGCGGACGGCAGCCACGTCCCGAGCGTCCTTCAGGATGAGGCGCTACGGAGCCAGAGCGACCAGCATCGATTGATTGGTGGGAGCATTGGCGCGTATGAAGACCATGCCGTCCGCCACCATGAGCTCGTTGAGCGAGGGAAACGCGTCGTATCCGGCCGAGAGCTGGACGGCACCAATGAGCTTCCCGCTAACGGCCCGATAGACGACGAGCTTGACCGGTTGCCCTACCCCGGCCGTCAGCGCGAACACCATGGTGTTGGCATAGGCAAGCCGCTCGATCCCGGGAAGTGCGTGATGCCAGAGTACCGTGCCGGTGGACGGCGAGAGGGCGACAACGCCTTCCGGCTGCTCGGTCATAACGTACAGGCCGGAGGGAGAGACGGCATGGGCCCATCCCTGCGTGCTCATCGCCGGCCCGACGCGGCGCGACCATTGCAGGCTGCCGGCCGCCGTATATGCATAGACGCGAGTGTCGCGGCTGGAGACCGACGCAACGATGTAGCTCAGAGGGCCGCCGAACCAATCCCCGAACAGCGCGGGCTGGGACGCCAGCTGCCGGCCCCGCTCATTGAAAAAGGCGCTGCCGGAGGAGAGGAGATCCAGAACGCGGCCATGAACGAGGGCAGCCTGAGCCGACAGCGACGGAATATGCCACAAGAGTTGGTCGGCGGCAGGATCCACGGCGTACACGCTATTCGGCAAGCCACTTGTCTCCGGGGCGTAGCCGGCGATGACGATATGCCGATCCGCCAGAGGATAGGCGAAAGTGGACCGAGACACGCGGGGCGACGCGCTGATTGACGCCAGGGGCGTCCCTGCGACCGGATCGAAGACCTGGAGCGAGCGCCCCGCGAGATAGAGTTTGCCTCCCGCGATCAGAATGCCGCCGGCAGCCCCGGCTTTGTAGCGCGCCACCACTTTGCCGGTGGACGCGTTCAGGGCCGCCGCCTCGGTCGACTTCCCCGCGGTCACCGGCACGTAGACCAGGCCCGCGGCGACGACGGGATAGGAAGCATACGGCACCGGCACCGCCCAGATGACATGGAGGGAATGAATGGAACCGGGCGTGAGACTGGTCTCGGTCAGGTTGGCATTGGTTTGTGCACCACCACCGTTGAGTGCCGGCCAGTCCGAGGCGGGACCAGCTGCCTGCGCGCTCAGGCCATACACCAGGGATGCTGCGCCTAGAATGACAAGCGGCAGGAAGCGCTTCATAGCGCCGAATAGTAGCGCATCGTCAACCGCGGGGGAAATAGCGTCATGGTGACTATTGATGGACGTCTTGTCGTTCGGCTCACGCAGGATCTGATTCGATTCCAGTCGGTCAATCCGCCCGGCGATGAGCAGCCGGTGGCTGAGTATCTGGCGCGCGTCCTCAGCGATCACGGCATCGAGGCGACACTGCAGCCTCTAGATCCCGGACGAGCCAATCTGCTCGCTCGCCTGCCCGGTGACGGCACGGGGAGCCTGGTCTTCACCGGCCATCTGGACGTCGTGCCGCCGGGGGAGCAACCGTGGGATCACGGTCCCTTCAGCGGGGACCTTGTCGACGGCCGGATCTACGGACGTGGGAGCGCCGACATGAAAGGCGGGGTCGCCGCCATCGTCACGGCAATGATCGCGCTCAAGGACGCCGGGCTGCAACCGGTCGCTGATATCGTTCTGGCAGCAACCGCGGGGGAAGAAGCCGGACTCTACGGCGCAGGAGTTATGGCGCAGGATCGCTCCCTGGAGGGGGCGCGCTGGTTGGTCGTGGCCGAGCCGACCGATCTCAATGTCTTCATCGCCGAGAAGGGGATTCTCTGGATCGACGTGACCGCTTCCGGGCGCACCGCGCACGGCTCAATGCCGCATCTCGGCGCCAACGCGATCTCCTTCATGGCTCGCCTCATCGAGCGCCTAGACGTGTCCTACCCCTTCCCGTATGATGCCGGTCCGCTACTGGGAGCACCCACCCTCAGCGTCAACACCATTCAGGGCGGCAACAAGACGAACGTCGTCCCCGACGCCTGCCGCATCTCCATCGACATGCGCACGGTCCCGGGGCAGCGACACGGCGAGATCGTGCGGGATTTGCAGACTCTCGCTCGCGAGGTGGCCGAGGAGTTTGACCCCGACATTGGGGTCAGGGTCGACGTGGTGCACGACGAGCCACCCGTGGAAACGCCGCGGCAAGATGCCCTGGTCCAGGCCGCCATCGAGACCGTGAGCCGCGTGCGAGGAACGCCGGAGGTCGGCGGTGTCGCCTATGCGACTGATGCTGCCGTGCTGTGCCCCGCATTCGACATACCGATGGTCATTTGCGGGCCCGGCGCGCCGGGGATGGCGCATCAGCCGAATGAGCACGTGCCGATCGAGCAGTTGACGCAGGCGGCTCAGATCTACGCGGATCTCGCGCTGAATCTCGTGGGGAGCAGCCGCGCTGCCACGTAGGACGATAGCGTGCCGGGCAGACGTCAGCGAGGCGCCGGGGCCAATCTCGCCACGATTCGCAGCGTCTCTCGAGCCCGCGCCTCGCCGAATGCATACTCCATGCTGCGTGCCAGAGTGACCGCCTCCTCCGCCAGGCGCTCTCGCCGGGACGGTTCGCATGTCGCCAGCGCCAGAACACGTAATCCCTCGACCAGGGCGATGCGATTGTGCTGGTCTTCCGCCTGGCGCACACTCCATTCAGCCCAATGCAGCGATTCCTGCTGCTCCCCGAGCCGCCAGTACGCCTCGGCCAGGACGCTCTCGAGGGGATGAAGTCCCAGCCCCACGGCATCACCTGCCAGGGGCCGCAACCGTCCCACCACATCTCCTGCCCGTCCCTCCTGCATGTCGGCCTCCGCCAGCAGAGCGGCCGCTGCCCGGCCCGCCTGCACATCGTTTCGATCCCGCGCCGAGGCGAGCGACGCCTCCCCATGAACCCGAACCGCGTTCAGATCGCCGGCAGCGAGTGCGAGCAGCGCGAGACCGAAATCGGGGTAGGGGGACAGAGACGATGAACCAACTGTCGCGAGAATGTCGCGCGCCCGGAGAAAGGACGCACGGGCAGTCGCGGTATCTCCCCGCAGGAATGCGTTCTGTCCCCAACGAAACAGCATATTGGCGATGGTGGCCGGGTCGCCCCCACTCTCGGCAAGTGCCAGGGCTCGCGCTTTGAAGGCGCGGCTGCGCGCGAACAGTCCATCTTGCTCATAGGCGAACCCGACGTCGTTGAGAGCGTGAATCAGACTGGCCACATCACCGGATGCTTCGGACAGTGCGATGGCTCCTTCCTGCACACTCCGTCCCTCGTCCCGGCGCCCCAGTTGGCCCAGCGCGCAGCCACGCCAGACCTCAGCCTCCACCAGCACGCGCGTGTCGCCATACTCCCGGGCCAGGTCGGCAGCCCAGGAGGCCGCGGCCAACTGCTCCGAATAGCGGCGCTGGGCAAGGAAGAGGGGAGCAAGCGCCGCGTTCAAAGCCGCGAGAGCGCGCGGCGCGTCGCTTCCCGACAGCGTGTCGCGCAGTGGAAGCAACCGATCGATTCCCTCCTCGGCGGTTCCCCGCAGGTAGTGCACCCTCCCAATCGCTGCCACGGCCCGTCCCACGCCCTCTCGATTGCCGAGAGTACCGTATCGCATGACCGCCGACTCGAGTGTCGTCAGGGCCTCGTCATACCGTCCCACCGTGCTCAGCACCTGGCCCAGTCGCTCGCGGGCCCCGGCCGCCTCGGCGTAGCGTCCGAGACTTTCCAACCGGTCAATCACTTCGCGGAAATACCCTTCCGCCGCGCTGTAGGCGTGTTGCTGCGCCGCTGTCTCGCCGGCGCGGAGGAGGTAGTGAAGCGCCTTCTCGCCGTCATCGCTGCGCGCATAGTGGTACGCGAGGATCGCCGGCGGCGCTCCACCGGGCCGTCCCTCCAGGGCGTCTGCAACCCGCCGATGGAGCGTCGTTCGGCGAACCGCCGAGAGATCGCCTTCCACGACTTCCCGCACCACGTCATGGCTGAAGCAGTAGTCTCCATCTGCTTCCACCAGCAAGCGCGCCCGGCAGAGCTCCTCCAGCAATGCCGGTACCTCTGTGGTGTGCCCGATCAGGGCAGAAGTGACGACATCGGCCGGCGCCCGGCGGCCGGCGACCGCCGCGACGGCCAATGTCTCGCCGGCGAGCGGCGAGAGCTCCGCAATTCGCTCGCGGATAGTCTGGGCAAGATCCCAGGGAATGCCCCTGCGGGGCAGGTCGCCCGAGCGAGCCGCCTGGCCGAGACTGATCAAAAAGAACGGAATCCCCCCCGACCACCGCAGAATGCGCTCACGCTCGTCCGGGGGGCAGGAATCCACCAGGCGATCGAGTAGGGCGGAGGCCGACGCACTGTCGAGGGGTCCGAGCGCGTGGTGGGTTAACCGGCCCTCGCGGGCCAGGTCGGCGAGGAGTACCGACAGCACCGCCCGCGGTCGGACCTCCGTGCTTCGGTAGGCAAGCAGCACACGCAGGGCGATCTCTCCCCGGGCAGTAAGCAAGCCGGCGAGCAGATCGAGCGCATCAGCTCCCGCCCACTGAAGATCGTCGAGGATGAGCAGAGTCCCGCTCGGCCCCGCGGTCTCCGCCAACAGGCCCTGAAAGGCGGTCGTCAAGACACGCCGCTGCTGCACCGTCGGAATGACCGGCGCAGAGCTTATGTCGGACGACAACTCCGGCAGCAGCGCGTGCAACGGCAGGTAGTCGGCAGGAGTCGCGGTATCATCCCTGCCTTTCCTTGCAGCGAGGGCAGCCGCGGCGGCGTCGGCGAGAGGGGCATAGGGCTCCTGCCCGCCACGCCGCGTGCATCCGGCCGCCAACACACGGTAGCCCTGGGCGTCTGCGCGCTGCTTTGCCACGCGCAACAGATGCGACTTCCCGATGCCGGGCTCCCCAGCCAGAGCCAGCACTGCCGGCGCATCCCCTGCCAGGTGGCGTTCGAGGACGACCATCTCGCGTTGCCGTCCGATCGGCTCGTCGCGTGTCGTCGGCGCGTGACCTGCCGCTCGCAGCAGCGCGTTTCGCTGGTGGGACGACAGGCCCAGAGCACTGGCGAGATGCTCGAGCGTCGCCGGCTGCGGCGTGCGTTGTCCCCGCTCGAGCATGCTGACGTAGACGGTGCTGTACCCCGCACGCTCCGCCAGTGCTTCCTGGGTCAGTGAGGCATCTCGCCGGAAGCCGCGGAGGAGGTCTCCGACGTCGTTTCCCACGTCCCTTCGCTGCCGTCCCATCAGTATCAGCCGTTGTATGGGTTTCAGTATCGCCAGTTTATGGGAAACGGTCAAGACGCCTGGCAGGATAAGCCTCAGAAGGAGGAAGAGCTCCCGGCATGGAAAGCTACGTGGACAGCGGACAGGCCGTCCTGATGATCCAGTTGGGGCGCTGGCACACGGCGGCAGGGATTCCCGCCGCCCTCGCCTGGCTGCGGAGCGACGACTTCACGCCTGACTACGAGTCTTTCCAGGCGCGGCATCCCCCGGGCAGCGAGGGGGACGGCACGGCGGCCCACGTTTGCACCTTTTTCGATGCCGTCGGCAGCCTCTGCCGTCACGGCCTGGTCCCCGAAGCGACCCTCTTCGACTGGCTCGAGGCCGGCCCGGCCTGGGACCGCCTCAAGGGATACGTCTTCGGCACCCGCCGCCGCACCGCCCTGCCCACGCTCTGGTTGAACTTCGAATTGCTGGCAACCGATCACAAACGCATGACGCGTGAGTACTCGACATGACGAAAGGAGAGAAAGCCATGTCAACGGAGGAGAACAAAGCCCTGGCGCGCCGCGTCATCGTCGACGCGATCAACGGACGGCGCCTGGACCTGCTGGACGAGGTCATTGCCGATGACTACGTCGAGCACGCGATGCCGGGAGGCGGAATCGGGGGGCGCGACGACCTGAAGCAGACCATCCGGATGATTCTCGATGGGTTCTCCGACTTCCAGTACACCATTGACGGCGAACTTGGAGACGGTGATCTCATCGCCGACCGGCTGACGGCGACCGGAACCCATGATGGGGCGTTCTTCGAGATCCCGCCCACCGGCAAGCACATCAGCTGGCAAGAGATGCACATGGGCCGGATCGCCGGAGGGAAATTCGTCGAGCACTGGGCGAATGTCGACATGCTTAGGATCATGCAGCAACTTGGGGTAATCCCGGCGCCCGAACATGCAAGCGCTTAGCGATTCTCACATCCACCTGCCCCCGGCGGTAAAGAGTTCGAACAGGAAGGAGTCACGCACATGCTGTTCTACGTACGAGGCGAATACATCGACCCTGGCGCGCTGATACCGCCGGATAAGGCACTGGAGGTGATCGAGCAGGCAGTCGTGCCGAGCTTCCAGATGCTGGCCCAGAATGGTCAGGTGAAGGGCGGGATCATTGCCGGCGAGAGGGCCGGCGCCTTTGTGATCGAGGCCGACTCGCCGGAGGCTCTCGACAGTTTGATGAACCACCTCCCGTTTTTCGGTCTTGTCCGGTGGGAGGTTCGCGCTCTGGTGCCGTTTGCGACGATCGCCCAGCAACTTCCCGGGTACATCAACGACGGCAGGCAGCAAATGCAGCAGGCACAGAAGTAACCAGGAGAGAACGATGACCGACCAAGAGATTCGCGACCTCGTGAACCGCGCCTACGATGCCTTCAATCGAGCCGACTACGACACTAATCTGGCTCTCGCCACCGACGACGTTGAGATCGTCACGGTTGCCTTCGGCGAGACGGTCCGCGGCAAGGATGCCTTCCGGCAATGGCAGCAGCGCTGGAAGACAGCAGCGCCGGACGGGCGCGTGCAGATCGTCAGTCAAGTGATTGGACCTGACGCCGCGGTCAACGAGTGCCTGTTCCTCGGGACCAACACCGGTCCGCTCGAGAGCCCCATGGGACCTCTCCCACCCACCGGCAAGAGTTTCTCGAGCCCCTTCATCGAGGTCTGGCGCTTCCGGGACGGTAAGGTCGCCAGTCTCCACAACTACGCGGACACTCTCACCCTCCTCACGCAACTCGGTCTGGCGCCCCTACCGGCGGCCGCTTCGAGCTAGCGCGGCCGCGAGGGGGAGCAACCGAACCCGGTCGCTCCCCCTCGTGACCTTCTCTCCGGAATGGTTGGAGCGGGCAACCTTGACGACGGACGTGTCACGGCCCGCTTCTTGCCCGCAAGCCCCGGGGAAGGCGCGGGGAGCATGAGCAACACCAGGGTGCAGCGAACGGGCAGCGCAGGCCGCTGGCTCATTCCTCTGTTGCTTGCTCTCATCATCCTCGGCGTCCTCGCCTACGTCGTCCTGCACCGCAATGCGCACGGATCGGCGCACGCCGGGACCACGGTCGTTATCACCGCCACACCGGCACCGGGAAGCACCGCGATCAGCGGTCCGGAAACCCCGGTTCCCGGCGGAGCCGTCCCGCCGACCGCGACCCCCGGTGGAACCGGCATCTCAACCCCGGTGCCGGGAGGCACGCCGCCTCCCCGCGTTCCGGGCCTGCAGCTGGGCATGATCACCTATCGCTCCAGCTACGTCGCGACCATCCAGCACCAGGCGAACGCCGGCAATACCGCCTACCGGTTCTATCTCGATCCCATTCAGGTCGCGGAGAAGACGCTCCCCCACTACGGCTTCACCACCGGCTTCGTCATCCTCTCGCCGGCG